>CACGSS010000001.1 GCA_902575725.1 uncultured Alphaproteobacteria bacterium
TACTGGTGCCCTTTTTAAAGAGCACCATGATGAAATTTTAATTAATTACTTACTAATGTTACGCCGCGTCTGTTTTGACTGTAAGCAGTTTCATCAGATCCAATGACTTCTGGTCTTTCTTTACCCCAACTTACATATTCCATTCTATTAGTGTCAATTCCAGCCTGGGCTAGATAAGAGTAAACAGAAAATGCCCTTTTATCTCCTAAGGCCAAGTTGTACTCACGAGTACCTCTTTCATCTGCATGACCTTCAACAGTTATGTTAGTGTCAGGGTATTGCATTAACCAAGCTGCTTGTGCATCAAGTGTCGCTTGTGCATCAACAGTGAGTTCTGAGCTGTCAAATTCAAAGAAAACTCTATCGCCAACGTTAACGATCAAGTCTTCTTGTGTACCAGCTGTTATTTCGCCACCAGAAGAAGAGCTTGCACTAGCCGAAGCTGCATCTGCGCCTCCGCCTTGTTCTGTTTTAGTAGCAGCACATGAAGCAAGGAAAAAACCCGCAACAATAAGCATAGACAAATTTTTCAACATTATAAATCTCCGAGTAAATATATTTTTACTATAATTTAGCTAAATAAACACTGAATTTTTATGAAATCAAGACAATTCTTATTAAATTTTTTTTGAATTTTGTTGATTTCTAATGAATTTTTACAATAAAGGTGACCAAGCCGGGTCACTTCCATCTCTTGGAGTCGGAATGACCCTCTCATTGTAACCAGTTATATCAATAAAATGTATTGTTACTTCTCCGCCAGTACCATCAAGATTTGATCTTTTTTGTCTATGAAAAATTAAATATCTTCCATTTGGGGACCAAGCTGGTGACTCTAAAGCAAAATCTCTAACAATCACTCTCTCATTATTACCATTAACGTCCATTACGCCAATGTGGAAATTGCCCTGGGTTAACTTGGTAAAAGCTATCAAGTCCCCCCTTGGAGACCAAACTGGGTTTCCATACACACCTCTACCTTTTGATATTCTTTTTATGTTATCTCCATTCTTATCCATAATGAATAAATGGGGACTTCCTCCACGATCAGAATTAAAAACAATTTTTTCACCATCAGGAGAAAAAGAGGGTGATGTATCAATTCCAGAGTCATTTGTTAATCTTGAGCGAGATCGGGTGTTTAAATCCATTAGATATATTTCTGAATTTGCTGCATTATTAGGATCTGAAAAAGACATTACGACATTCTGGCTATCTGGTGAAAATCTCGGTGCAAAAGTCATTCCAGGAAAATCTCCAACAATTTCTCTTTCACCTGTTTTAAGATTGTAAATATAAACTCTTGGAAGATTATTTTTGTATTCCATATAAGTTATTAATTGTTTATTTGGTGCAAAGCGAGGAGTTAAAACCATATTTTTTCCATCTGTTAAAAATTGATGACTATCTATATGCCCATCTTGATCCATAATTGCTAGTCTTTTTACTCTTTGGTCTAGCGGGCCAATTTCAGAAACATAAACAATCCTTGTATCAAAGTAACCTGTTTCACCAGTAATCCTTTCATAAACAATGTCGCTTACTGTATGACCCATTCTTCTAATTAAATTTTCATCGGGTATTGTTAGTTGTAATTTTTCTATCTCTTTTGCATTAAAAACATCATAAAGCCTCATTCGTAGTCTAATACCTTTATCGCTTTTACTGACATCTGCACTTAATAAAAACTGTGCTTTGATTAATTTCCAGTCTTCAAAACGTGGAACTTTTTCAACTAAATTGTCTGATTGAATGTAAAGGTCCTCATTCACAGTGTAAAAAAGTCCAGAATTAGTAAGATTATTTGAAATAATTTGTCTAAGTGTGTTTCCGTATCTAGCTGTGTCTGAGTCAGCTCCAAAAATTTGAGTTATAGCTATGGGAGTAGGTTCAACTTTACCTTGTGCAATTGTTACCTCTAATGCAGCGTTTGAATTAAGAGAAAAAAACAAAATTATTAGGATTTTTTTAATCATAAGAATATTTGTGGCCGATTACTAAGTACTTATCTTAAATTTTTATTAATCAAACATCCAGCTGAAATCAAAAGTAAAGTTAATTTCTTTCCATTGTTCATATTTATCTGCGGGCAATAAAAGAGGGCTACAATCTGGATTATTTACTGCTCTCATTGCAGCTTCAGCAGCAGTTCTAAATGATGGATCATTTAATTTCTCTTTATTTACCACTTTAGAACTTTTTACAGTTCGATCAGGGTTAACTTCAATGTAAATGACAGGTTTTATTTCTTTTAAATTTGCGACACCAACATTAAGATTTAAACACCCATGTAATTGTTGCCTTAATAGATCAATCTCTGAAATAGTCATCGTTGGTCCAACTTTTTCTGTGAAAACTTCCTCTTGTTTGACTTCAAATGCTTCCTGCTCTTTTTTAAACACTTTATCTTGATTTTCTAGATCTTTAAGAACAGTACTAACATTGAAAGTTTTCTTTACAGGCTTTTTCTTAACAACAATCTCAATTTCCTTATCAGGCTCAGGTATTTCTTTAGGTTCAGGTTTTTGTTTTAATTTAATTTCAAAATCATTTTCTATAGGTGGCGGTGTCTCCTCTTCTGGTTTTTTAATTTCAGGTTTTACTTTCTCATCAATGATAAATTCATTTGTTTTGTCTGCAGAGTTATCAACTAATACTTCTTCATTAGTATCTTGAATTATTGGATCAATTGACTCTTGAGATGCTATTTCTTTTATATCTGGTTCAATAGCCTCAGTTTCATTCTGTTTTGGAGTCTCCTCTTGAAATGTTGGAACAATTTCATTTATCTCCTCGACAAATTCAGGTGCAGCTGTCTCTTCTTCAATAATGAACATTTCAACTGGTAAAATCATTGGAATATCACTGATTTTTTTTTCAAAAGTAAAATTTATCATTGGTATCAAAATTAGTAGATGTAATAGAAAAGAGAATATTTGAAAATAAAAATCACTTTTTTTGTAACTGAAATTTTCAATGAATAATATTAAGTTTCTAAAAGGATTAAATAGTGAAATAGTAGACACTTAACTTGGTTTTTTCGTTACAAGAGCAATTTTTAGAAAACCAGATGTGTTCAAAGCACCAAGAACCTTCATTACTTCTCCATAATTAATTGTGGTATCAGCTCTTAAAAAAATTCTTATGTCATTATTGGAGCCTGCAATAGTTTTAACTTTCAATATTAACTCATCAAAAGGTATTAGTTCTTCACCTAAGTAAATTTCATTATTTTCATTAATTGAGATTTCAAGTGGTTCCTTTTGTGCATCTAAAGAATTAGCCTCAACTTTTGGCAAATTAACTGGGACACCCACAGTTAAGAGAGGAGCTGTGACCATAAACACAATAAGTAAAACCAACATAACATCAACCATCGGAGTAACATTTATATTAGAAACAGGTCGATGTTTTTTTCTCATTTAATTATTTAACTTGGCGCGAAATTATATTAACTAAATCCTTCCCAAAACTCTCAGCCTCTGACAAATAGTTATCAATTTTAGAAGTTATGAGGTTGTAGTAAGCGGTTGAGGGGATAGCTACGAAAAGTCCCAAAGCTGTTACAAATAGAGCCTCTGCAATACCGGGTGCAACTACAGCGAGATTAGTATTTTGAGCAATTGCTATTGCTTGAAAACTATTCATAATTCCCCAAACTGTTCCAAATAATCCTATAAAAGGTGCTACAGATCCAGAGGAAGCCAAAAAAGACAATCCTTTATTTAAATTTGTATCTTCAACAGCAATACTTAAATCAAGAGAGGTATAAAGTCTTTGAATGAAAGCTGAGTCTATTTTATTTTTCTGAATTCGAGATTTTTCATATTCATTCATAATATTCTTAAATATATTTGAGAAACTTTCTTGATCAAATTCGTCAATTTGTTTGTATAGCTCATCTAAAGATACCCCAGACCAAAAATGGTTTTCAAATTTTTTTGATATTTTCTTAAGTTTATTTATTAACAAAATTTTTTGAATGATTGTCTTCCAAGATTGAATTGAAAAAATCACTAGCAATATTATTACAAATTTTACAACCCAGTCAGATTTTAGAAACATTCCCATCATTGAGAAATCTACCGAACCTTCAAGGGATGCTAAGTTGACTACTTCTTCCATTAATTATTCTTCATCTATTATATTTTTATTTTTAAGTTCTTTAGAGACTTTCTCAAAATCATCTGAATGTAACATTATCCAAAAACCAGGTCTATTTTTTTCACATAATGCAATGACTGGGGTCTTTTTTTCCTTGTCTGCAAGAGATTTTGTATCATCCCATAATTTAATAGCTGTATGCTTAGCTCTTAATTTACACTCAATGAATAAATTATCGTGAATAACATCTGAATGAGTAACTTTTGAATTAATCCCACTAAGGGCATTTCTCATACCTCCAAAAAACTTTGCTACAAGTCTTTCCCTATTTTTCCAAGCTTTGTCAGGCATTATTAACCTCTAAAAGTTCACTATCAAAATCAAGATTTGAAAAACAATTTTGAACATCATCGTTATCCTCTAACTCTTCATTTAATCTAATAAGCTTGTCAAGATCTTCCTTTTTTTCAATTTTTACGGTTAAATTTGGCTTCCAAATAATATTTGCACTTTTAATATCAAATTTTTTATCTACTAGTATTTTCTCAAAAGATGCTAATTCCTCAAAAGAAGAATAAAGATATGTTACATCGTCATCTGTATTGTAATCCTCTAAACCATGGTCAAGTAAATCCTCCAGTGCACTATCATCTATTTCTTTTTTGATTTGTATCTCTCCTACTTTATTAAAATTAAAACTCACACTTCCTGTCTCCCCCAAATTCCCCCCATTCTTTGAAAAAATAGATCTAATTTCTGAAGCAGTTCTATTTTTATTATCTGTTAAGGCCTCAACTATAAAAGCCGTTCCAGATGGACCATACCCCTCATAGCGAACTTCTGAATAATCAGAAGCTTCAGTATTATTTTTATTAATAGCTCTATCTACATTATCCTTTGGCATATTTACACTACGAGCGTTTGTTATTGCTAGTCTCAATCTTGGATTGGACTCTGGGTCAGTTCCTCCAATCTTCACGGCTATTTGAATTTCTCTTCCTATTTTTGCAAATTGTTTTGCTCTTTTTTTGTCTTGAGCACCTTTACGATATTGAATATTTTTAAATTTTGAATGTCCTGCCATGAGCTAAGATAATAAATTACTATCCAAAACACCACCTATTTGAATAGATTGAATTGAATTCGTGTCTCCCTCTTTTGTAGTTATAACTGCTCCAGAAATAGTGGCTAATCCCTCTGCGGGTTCTAATCTATGTGAGTTCGATCCGGTTCTCATTCTTTTGATAGCGTTTTCTTTTTTCATACCAATAACAGAATTATAATCTCCTGTCATGCCTATATCAGTTTGAAAACAAGTGCCTTTTTCTAATACCCTAGCGTCTGAGGTTGGAATATGAACATGAGTTCCATATATAGCTGTAAATTTTCCGTCATAATTTTGAGCTATACCATTTTTTTCAGATGTCACCTCAGCATGTACCTCTAAAAATGAATAATCTATTTCGTGGTCATTAATAATAGATAAAAGTTGAGTATCAATGGAATGAAAAGGATTACTTAAGGGAAGGTCAATAAATGTTTGACCGTGAACTTGGCTTACCAATATTCTTTTTCCATTTTTATGAGTAAAAATTTTAAATCCCCTACCAGGAGATCCAACTTCGAAATTTAAAGGTCTGATAATATTATGATTTGGGTTTTTGTCCATGTATTCTATAATTTCTTTTTGTTTCCAGGCATGATTTCCTAAAGTGATAGCATCAGCTCCCAAACTTATAAGCTCTTCGTAAATTTTTCCTGTAAGTCCATAACCACCAGCTGAATTTTCAGCATTAATTATTGTAAAGCTAATATTAAACTGATCTTGAATCTTTTTTAAATTTTCTTTGAGAGCTGTTCTACCTGTTCTTCCAACAACATCTCCTATTACTAAAAAATTCATAAAGAATAGATTTTTTGTTCTGAACAAATATAATCTACTTTTTGGTCAAAACTCTCCTGAAAATTATATTTGGTTTTTTGAATTTCAAAAGCAGCTAAAATAGTTTTTAAATTTCCTTTTTTTTTCAATTCTTTAATAGTCCTATCAAAAAAACCTCCTCCATAGCCCACCCTAAAACCTTTTTCATTAAATGCAGAGCATGATGCTATAATTATATCAGGATCTAATGTCTTTTCACCCTTGGGTTCCATGATACCGCCAAAACCTTTTTCCAAATTTGGAAAATGAGGATTATATTCAAAGTACTTTAAAGAAGATCCTTTTGATATTACTTTGGGAAGTGAACATTTGATATTTTTATTTATTAAATCATTAGAAATTCTTAATACATCTACCTCATTTTTATATGGATAAAATAAGCCAACAGAATTATTTGGATTAATTTTTTCAATTAAATCTATTATTTTTAAATTAATTTTATTGGAAAAATTATTTAAATCCGAATTGCTCAGTTGCATTCTTAGATCTAGATGATGTTTTCGTAAATGTTTTTTATTCAATGATTATATTATCATTTAATTTTTTGAAAATTTGCTCAATGTCAGATTTTAGATGATTATTTTCATTTTGTAATTCTTGAATACGACTCTCATAAAATAATTTCTTGTTCAAAGACTCTTTCAATATTTTTTCTTTTTTTAAAACATCCTCCATAGATTTAAGATAGGCAATAAGTGTCGATGTTAAAAAAGGAACATTCTCTTTCTTCTCATCATCTATGAGTTTACTAATTGACGAGGCGATCTCTTTTACTGTTTCAACATTATCTTCGGAGCATTGTATTTTTAGTGGTCTTCCTCCAATTGTTAAAGTTAAATTAGCCATCTATATCTATTGAACCCAGTAATTCCTCAATTTTATTAGTTGCTTGATCAATAAGTTGGGATTTTTCTGATAGCTCAAGTTTATTATTTTCTAATTCGGTTACTAATTCTGACTCTCTTCTTTCTAAATATTCTATCTTGGCTTTTAATTCTTGTTTCTCATTAATTAATTCTTGATTGTAAGTTTTATAATTCTGAAGTTTTGATGCAATTTGCTCGATTTTTTGGAGTATTTGTTGTTGAAATTCGTTCATACTTTAATTATTAGTTATTAAGAAAAGTTATTCCATTGAAAAATTATACTAAATTAGCGAACTGTATCAGATTTTTATCAATTGATGCTGTAGAAAAAGCAAAATCTGGTCATCCTGGTATGCCGATGGGAATGGCTGACATTGCCACAGTGCTCTTTCACGATTTTCTTATTCATAATCCCAAAGATCCAAACTGGTTACTTAGAGATCGATTCGTTTTATCTAATGGACACGGTTCGATGTTGCTTTATTCACTTTTATACCTCACCGGTTATAAAAAAATTACAATTTCTCAAATTAAAAATTTTAGACAATTGGGCTATATTACAGCGGGGCATCCTGAATATGAACCAGATGCTGGTATAGAAATAACGACTGGTCCTCTTGGACAAGGAATTTCGAATGCGGTAGGAATGGCCATAGCTCTTAAAAAGCTATCAAAAGAGAAAAAATTGTCTAAAGCCCCAAAGGTATATGTTTTTTGCGGTGATGGTTGTTTAATGGAAGGTATTAGCCAAGAGGCAATAAGCCTAGCTGGGCACTTAAAACTTAATAATTTGATATTAATATACGATAACAACAATATTAGTATCGACGGATCTACAGACCTAGCTTTTAGTGATAACACAAACCTTAGATTTAAGTCAGTAAATTGGGAAGTGCACAGCGGAAAAGGTCATGATCATAAAAATATTTATAAACTTTTAAAAAAAGCACAAGTATCAAAAGTCCCTTGTTTGCTAAATTTTAAAACAACTATTGGATTTGGTTCTCCAAATAAGTCTGCAAAATCATCATCACACGGCTCACCCTTAGGTTCAGAGGAAGTGAAATTAACTAGAAGTAAATTATCTTGGAATGAAAAACCTTTTCAAATTCCAGGTAAACTTTTAAAGATGTGGCGAAATTCATCTACCAAAAATTTAAAATTATACAAAAAAACTAAATTAATATCTCACACAAATCTTTCAAATAAATACATTGATAATTTATTTAATAAAATAGAAATAGACTTGAAAGATTTTAAGTCTGATCAGGCTACTAGAAAATCCTCTGAAGCAATATTAAATTATTTCAAAGAAGATCATCCGATACTCGGAGGCTCTGCAGACTTAACAGGCTCCAATAATACCAAAGGTAAAGAAATGTCTGTTATGGATAGCATGAACACAACGGGACAATATATCCATTATGGTGTAAGAGAGCATGGTATGGCTGCCATTATGAATGGTATAGCTGCTACCAAAATTTACAAAACATATTCAGGAACTTTTTTGAGCTTTGCTGATTACATGAAGCCAAGTCTTCGTTTAGCTGCACTAATGAAAATTAATCCAATACAAGTTTTCACACATGACTCTATTGGCTTAGGTGAAGATGGACCTACTCATCAACCTATTGAACAAATTAATATGTTAAGACTCATACCAAATAGTTATGTTTTTAGACCCTGCGATCTTAAAGAAACAATTGTGTGTTGGAGAGAGGCTTTAAAAATTTATGATGCACCCTCATTTATCTGTCTTTCAAGGCAAAATCTACCACAAATTTCAAATAAAAATTTAGACTCAAAAAAATTTAAAGGTGCTTACGTTATATATGGTCCAAAAAATAATAATGATATTACTATTATAGCTACTGGTTCTGAAGTATCTTTAGCTGTCAATGTTGCTGTAAGAATTAGAGGTGATGGTATTATTGCAAAAGTTATTTCTATGCCATCAACCTCTGTTTTTGAAAAACAATCAAAAACTTTTAAAAACAATTTATTAAAATCAAATTCTAGCGAAACTTTTGTAATTGAGGCTGGATCAACAATGTATTGGAATAAGTACACAAAATATGAAAATATATTTGGATTAGATAATTTTGGTGCTAGTGCACCCGGAAATGAAGTTTTTCGAAAATTTGGTTTAACAACAGATACTGTATCTAGTAAAATAATAAGGAAAATTAGAACAAAATGAAAAAAAAAGTAGCTATTAATGGTTTTGGTAGAATTGGCAGACTTGTTTATCGGGCATTTTTGGAGAGATTCAATGAATTTAGTAATCAATATGAAATAAGCTATATAAACGACTTGGCTGATATTGACTCAAATATTCACCTACTTAAATATGATTCTATTCACGGACCTCTCAATATGGAGATTAATAAAACCTCCGGTGAACAATTTTCAATAGATAAAAGTACAGTTACTGTTACATCTGAGAGAAACCCTATTGATTTGAAATGGAAAGATAAGAATGTCGACATTATTTTAGAGTGCACAGGTGTTTTTGCATCTAAAGAAAAGGCAATGTCTCATATCGAAAGCGGTGCAAGTAAAGTTATAGTTTCTGCTCCATGTTCTGGTGCTGATATAACGGTTGTGCAAGGAGTTAATAACAAAAATATTAATTTAGATCATCAAATAATCTCTAATGCCTCGTGTACAACTAATTGTCTGGCTCCTGTAGCTTTTGTTATAGATCAAGAGTTCGGAATTGAAAATGGATACATGACAACTATTCACTCTTTTACAGGAGATCAAAATACAGTAGACACATTTCATAAAGATCTTAGAAGATCAAGAGCTGCATCAATTAACATTATACCAACAAGCACGGGTGCAGCAAAAGCTGTCGGTCTCGTCCTTCCTCATTTAAATGGAAAATTAGATGGCACAGCTATAAGAGTTCCAACGCCAAATGTATCTCTAGTAGATTTTAAATTTAACACAAAAAAAAATATCACAATTGAAAATTTAAATTATAAATTCCAAGAATATGCAAATAGTTCTCTTAAAGGTATTTTAGGAGTGGATACAGACCCTAAAGTATCAAGTGATTATAATCATGACGCAAGGAGTTCTATTTTAGATTTAAGTGAAACAACAACAGTGTCAGATAATTTTGGTAGAGTATTGACTTGGTATGATAACGAGTGGGGATTTTCAAATAGAATGCTTGAGACAACCGCTCAAGTGTGTAATTTATAGGGGCTATTATGAAAGTAACAAATACTACAAGAAAAATTATATCAAACTACACTCACGAAAATATTGGAGTGAGATCAAATCTTATGAAAATTTTGGGACATGGAAAGTTAGGCGGAACTGGAAGAATGATAATTTTACCTGTCGATCAAGGTTTTGAACACGGGCCCGATAGAAGTTTTGCTGTAAATTCCCCGGCATACGATCCAAACTATCATCACCAACTTGCAATAGATGCTGGTTTATCTGCTTATGCTGCTCCTCTTGGTTTACTGCAAACGAGTTCTGGGAATTATAATGGACAAATTCCAACTATATTAAAAATTAATAGCTCTAATACTCTTGCAACATCTCTTGATCAAGCTGTTACTGGGAGTGTAAATGATGCATTAAAATTAGGATGTGCTGCAATAGGTTTTACGATATATCCTGGGTCTGATCATAATTTTGAATTAATGGAAGAATTTAAAAAACTTAGTTTCGAGGCTAAAGAAAAAGGACTTGCTGTGGTTTTATGGGCTTATGCGAGAGGTTCAAAGATTAGCAAAAAAGGTGAAACAGCAATGAACATAATTTCATATGCAGCACACATGTCTGCTCTATTGGGGGCAAATATTATTAAAGTAAAACTTCCTAGTGATTTTTTAGAAGAAGACCCAACTAAAAAAGCATTTGAAGATAATAATATACCTATAAGCACTTTAAAGGATCGTGTGGCTCATATCAAAAAAGTTGCATTTGATGGAAAACGCTTAGTGGTATTTTCGGGTGGGGATGCAAAAGATGATCAAGCTTTAATGGATGAAGTACTTGCAATTCACCAGGGAGATGGAAACGGCTCAATTATTGGAAGAAATTGTTTTCAAAGATCGAAAGTAGATGCGTTGGCTTTATTAGAGCGAATGACTCAAATTTACAAATCTAAATGAAAATTAATGCTAACGACTTAAAAATAGGAAATATAATTCAGCATAATAATTCGCTTTGGAAAGTAGCTAAATTATCCCATACACAACCTGGAAAAGGTGGGGCATACATTCAAGCTGAGTTGAAAAATATTTCAAACCAGTCAAAATTAAATGAGAGATTTAGAAGTTCAGAGTCTCTTGAAAAAATTCGTGCTGAAGAGATAGATCATCAATTTTTATTTCGTAGTGGAGAGGATTTTACTTTTATGAATAACCAAAGCTATGAGCAAATAGTTATGAATATTAGTCAAGTGAATGAAAATACAGCAAAATTTCTCGAAGATGGAATGGAAGTCTCTATTGAGTTTTATGATGAAAAACCAATGAATGTTAATCCTCCTGAAAGTCTTACTGTACAAATAGCCGAAACAGAAGCAGTTGTTAAAGGACAAACAGCATCTTCATCATATAAACCAGCATTGTTAACTAACGGTGTAAGAGTTACTGTTCCACCTCATATTGAAACGGGTGACAAAATTAGAATAAACACGTCTGAATTAACTTACATAGAAAAAGCAAAATAATTTTTTCTATGGCTATTGTCCCACCAGTAATTGTTGTTATGGAAAAGGCATGTAGGAATGCTGCTAAATCTTTAATAAGAGATTTTGGAGAGCTTGAGAAACTTCAAATTTCTAAAAAAGATAAAAATGATTTTGTATCCTCTGCAGATATTAGAGCATCTGAGAGTATCAGTTATACTTTGGGAAAAGATAGACCTGATTTTCTTCAAATTGACGAGGAGACTTTTGGTGCTGAAGATTTAGATAAGCTTAAAGGTGATACTCCTGTTTTTATCTCAGACCCACTTGACGGAACAAAAAATTTCATACATGGAAATGGTTACTTTGCAGTAACCATTGGATTGATGCAAAAAGGAGAGATTATTGCTGGTGTTACATATAACCCAATTTTGAATGAATTATTTTGGGCTCATAAGGGTTCTGGATCTTGGATTAACAATCAAAGGCTCAGGGTTTCCCAAAGAGATAAGTTAGATGGATGTATGTTTACATCTGGTGTGCAAATCAAGCATGAAGATATTATTGAAAAAGGAATTGCTCAAATAGGATCTCTTCAAAGGAAAACAAGTGTCAGAATACTTGGTTCTTCAGCTCTTGATTTAGCGAATGTGGCATCAGGAAAATTTGATGGATTTTGGTCATTAAGATTAAATCTTTGGGATATCGTAGCAGGTATTATTTTAGTAAATGAGGCTGGTGGAATATGCCTAAATGAAAAAGGTAATGTTTTTGATCCCTTAAATGATGAAAGTTTAATAGCCTCTAGTGCAGCTATTAGCGGCGAATTGCTGAAAAGCCTATAAATATTTACTTGATTTTTTAACCTTTGATCTCTATTTTCTCATAACCATGAAACAAAAAATACATCCTGATTACCATGAAATTACTGTAGAACGTACTGACGGATCAACATATAAGACGAGATCTACTTGGGGTAAAGCTGGCGATACTATGAAGCTTGAAATTGACCCATTATCTCATCCAGCTTGGAATCAAGGATCTGGAAAAATGGTTGACTCAGGTGGAAGAGTTGCACGTTTTAAAAATAAATATAAGTCATTTAATATTTAATATTTTAACAAGACCATGTCAGACAACAAACCTTTAATGCCCTTAGCCACGGCCGTATGGTTGGTGGACAATACCGCTTTAAGTTTTTTCCAAATATCTCAATTCTGTCAATTACATGAGCTAGAAGTTCAAAGTATTGCAGATGGTGAGGACGCTTATCGTATGCAAGGATTAAACCCTATAGCCAGTGGTCAATTAACTATGGATGAAATTAAACGTTGTGAGGGAGATCATTCACTTGAACTTCAATTGCAAAATAAAAAATCTGAGTCCATTCAATCAAGCGTTAAAACAAAAAAATACTTACCATTATCAGTAAGACAAGAAAGACCTAAGGCTATAGCTTGGCTAATTCGTGAGTATGGACAAATACTAACAGATACGCAAATAGCTAAACTTACAAGTTCTACTAAGCCTACTGTTGCTAATATAAGGGCTGGTAATCAATCTCAACCAATTACAGAATTTAGAAACCCCACTGATCTTGGTTTATGTACTTATGAAGAGCTCGAAGCACTAGTTGAAAAAGGTCAGCGAAAAGCAGAACGCGAGAGAAAAGCAAAAGAAAAGGCAGAAAAATTACAGTCTACTACTGCTTAGTGAAGAATAAATAAACATCTCCTAATCTTATACCAAATTTTTTCATAGTAGCTTTATTGAAAACATTTTTTTCATCTTGCATAATCATCCAATCGTCAAATTTAACATTCATTATTCCATCACCATACTTGAGTTTTAATGTGTAATGCCAATTTAAAGCATTTCCTGAGCTTTCACCTAAAGCTACACCTATAATATCATCAGAAATTCCTTCGTAAGTATTTTCACCAGTTTTTTTTATTTCCCATCTTCTGAATTCTTCCTCTCCATCATCATAGAGGAAGGTCTCATTGAGAATAAAATTATCTTCCTGTTGAATACCTTCCATTTCAACAGTAAATTGTCGTCTTACCTTTCCAAGTCTATCAATAAAAAGACCGCTAGCTGTTGTTTTTCCTAAAAAATACTCTTCTATTTTAAATATTGGTTTTTTGTTGGCAAAGTCTTCAAGTTTCATTTTATTGCACCCACTGACAAATATTAATAAAATACTCGCTATTAATACATTTCTCATACACACAATCAATACGCTCATTGATAAAAGTAGATCTTTAACAGATTTAATTTACTTATTGATAAAATCTATTTGATATACATCAATAGTTTTTGCTTTAAAACCTCCTGAACAATATGATAAGTAAAAATTCCACATCCTTTTGAAATCTTCAGAGTAACCTAAATTTTTTATTATATCCCATTTATTGTTAAAATTTTTTCTCCACATCTCAAGTGTTTGATAATAACTATCCGCCATTTGATTTTTAATTTGGAAGTCGAATTTTTTTTGATTAGCTATTTTTTCTAAAGCTTTTACTGATGGTAACATTCCACCAGGAAAAATATATTTTTGAATAAAATCAATTTTTCGAGTATACCTCTCAAAGAAATCTTCAAAGATTACAATAGTTTGCATTGAAAAGACCCCCGATGGTTTTAACAAGTCTTTAATTTTTTCAAAATAAGTTTGCCAATATTGTATTCCAACAGCCTCAAACATTTCAATGGAGTAGATTCTAGAATATTCTCCTTGATGTTCTCTGTAATCTTTATATATGACATTTAGCTTATTTTCTAAATGATGTTCTCTAATTTTTGTTTTTACAAATTCGTATTGCTCTTTTGAGATAGTTAAAGTATCGATTTTGATATTAGGGAATTTTGAAATTAAATAAAATGCAAAACTTCCCCATCCAGACCCAATTTCTAAAACATGATCACCTGGTCTAGGTTCATTACCCTCAATAAGACTTTCAAATTTGTTTTTTTGTGCCTCAGATAACGTTTCCAAGCCTGTTTTAAAAAAACCTGAAGAATAAGTTAAAGTATCATCCAGCCACTCCAAATAGAAGTCATTACCAAGATCATAGTGAGCATGAATATTTTTTTTACTCTGAAATAATGAGTTTTTAGTTTTATTCATATATTTTTTTGATAAAAATCTGTAAAACTTAGATCCACTCATTTCGTTACCAAAAGCTCTTTCATTTAGTGCACCAAATTCTAAGAATTTACTTAAATCGTCTGCTTCAAATTTCTTTTTTATATAGGCTTCACCAAGCCCGACTGAACCACGAAAATACAAATCCCATATCATAGAGATACGACTAATTGTTAAATGCACTGAAGGACCCTCTAATTCACCGTAAAACTCATAAGATTTACCCTTAACATTTAAAGTTAAAGATCCATATCTGATTTTAGAACAAACTTTTTTTATATATCTATCAATAAACAAGATTTTACCTAATTTATACTAATCTAAGTATAGATTATCTTTTATTCTATTGGAATATTTAAAGAATTTACTTTTTTTTAAAAAAAGCTTGATTGCCTGATAGTGAATAAGAGTGATTGTTTTTACACTCCCAAAAATATTTAAAATTAAAAACAAAATAAAATTATAGAAAGTTATTTCTTTTAAATTTAAATCTATAGAGGCATAAAATATTTGCTCTTTTTTAAGGTTAAATTGATTAATATTACAAAAAAAATGGTTTTTTCTTTTATTTTTTGAAGAAATCTTGTAAGTGCAGTCCATTTCAATAAATGGTGACACATACATATTTTTTTTAAACTCTTTATCTTTAAATTTATTCAAAGTTAAATAATGAACTTGGTCTCCAAATGTATTTTTCACTTCATATATGATCGACTTAACTTTATTTTTACTATCAAGATATAAATAAAAGCTAATAGGGTTAAAAGAATAACCAACAATTGATGGGATACATATAAATTGAATACTATTAAAAACAATATTGTGTTTTTCAGCAACATTTTTTGCAAAATCATATAAACTCTTTTTTTTATTTCTAAATCCGTGCTGTTTATAAAAAATTGAAAAAAAGTTAAATCTATTTAGAGATATAAATGGATGGATGTTTATTGTGTTACTTAGATTTATACTTAAGTAAGGTGCATTATATTGAAAAAAATTATCAGTATCCCTAGTTCTTTTATGAATTATTTTACCTATTCCAAAACAATGAGAAGAAATTAATTCCATTGCACTCTTGATGTATCCGCATTTTTAAACTCCTTTAAATCTATATTTAACCTTTTACAAACTTTTATAGCAGATTGAATACCGTCTTCATGAAAACCATAGCCAAGATAACTACCAACATAATAAGAATTCTCATAGCCTTGAATTTGTGAAATATTTTTTTGAGCACTTAGAGTTTTAGGTGAGAATATTGGATGTTCGTAAATTGTTTGATAGTGATTCTGATTTTGATCCTGATTTAGTGAGACAAAGAAATTGTCATTAGTTTCTAGTGGTTGCAATTTATTCATCCAATAACTTAAAGTACATTTATTATTTAAATTCGTATGAAAATTCCAACTTGACCAAGCTTTTAAATGAGTTGGCATTAGAGAGTTATTTTGATGCAATTGTGCTAAATTTTTTTGAAAATCAAATTCATTTAAAACCTCATGCTCTTTCTGGTGTATTTTATCTAAAAGAGGGAAAAAATGGTTTGGAGGACATGCAAATATTATAATGTCAAAAACAGATTTTTTTCCTTCAAAGAAAATTTCAATCTTATCATTTCTTGAAATTTTTTGAATTCTACATGACTTTTTGATTTTAAATTTTGCAGATTTAATTAATAAATTGATATATTGTTTAGAACCATTTCTTATTGTTTTCCATTGTGGTCTATCCGTGAAATTAAACAATTTGTGATTTTGAAAAAAATTAATAATACTTTTTAATGGTTGATTAAGAGAGTCTTGATCGGGAGTTGACCAAATACTTGAAATTAAAGGAACAAGATGGAAATTAATAAATTCATCAGAGTAATTTTTTGTTTTAAGAAAATCTCTAATTGAAATATCTGATATAATATTTTTTTTTTGATAAACTTTATAAAAAATAATGATGTCTTTTAACATTTTGTAGAATTTTAAATTAAAAAAATTTTTACGATCTGCAAATAATGCACTTAAACTTCCTCCCCCGTACTCAAATTTGTTTTCCTCATTTAGAAAACTAAAGGACATATTGCTATTAACAGTTTCGACTTTGAGAAGATCAAAAAATTTTGTTAAATTTGGGTATGTCAGTTCATTGTAGACAATAAAACCTGTATCTATTGGTATAGTATTTCCGTTACTATCTTTGACTTCTCTTGTATTTGCATGCCCACCTAAATAATCATTTTTCTCAAATAGTGTTACATCAAAATATTCTTGTGAAAAATATGCTGTAGATAATCCCGCTATACCAGATCCAATTATAGCTACGCTTTTTTTCAAATTATGATTTCGTTTGTTGATAAGCATCAAGTGCTCTGTTACGAGACTCTTTCAAATCAACGATTGGATTAACATATTTTTTTTCTTTGACTAAACTATCTAATAATTTTTTATCTAAATATGGCTCAAATACTTTTTTTGATGAATTAAATATTTTTAATTGTGGAATATACTTCAAGATAAATTTAGCCTGTGGATCGAACTTTTCTGACTGAAGCACAGGATTAAATACACGAAAATACGGGGAGGCATCTGCGCCACAGCCTGCTATCCACTGCCATCCAGCTGCATTACTAGCTTCATCATAATCTAGTAAACTTTTTTGAAAATACCGCTCACCTAATGTCCAGTTTAATAATAAATTTTTCACAAGAAAACTTCCAACAACCATTCTAAGCCTATTATGCATCCATCCCTCTTCATAAATTTGACTCATTGCAGCGTCTACAAGAGGTATGCCTGTTTTACCCTCAGTCCATAGAGCAAAATCTTTTTTACTACTTCTCCATGGGAATTTTTTAAATTTAGGGTTAATCGGTTTAGTTGATAAATCTTCAGAATAATACAACAATGAATAAGAAAATTCTCGCCAGCCAATTTCTGATAAATAAGTATTTACAGCATTATTAGATTTTTTTGAATTTTGGATTTTTTCAATTATTACCCGCGGGGATATCTCTCCAAATCTTAAGTGTGGAGATATTCTTGATGTCTGGTCAAAATCAGGCCTATTTCTATTTACATCATATTTATCTATATGAGAAGAAATGTAAGTCTCAATTTTTTCCAAAGCTGCATCCTCTCCTGGACTCCAATAATTATTAAACTTCTCATACCAACTTCTATTAGATAAAAAATTGATTTTAGTTTTTTCACTGTGTTTAAATGATTTGATTGATGTATTTTTTTGATAAGAAAATTTCTTGTTCAAATAAACTTTAAAAGCAGTTTTCCAATAAGGAGTAAAAACTTTAAAGAACTGACCAGAGTTATTTTGTACTTCCCAAGGCTCATTAAGTAAGTGTGAATTAAAAGTTTCAACATGAATTTTTTTATTTTTAAAAAAACTTTTTATCTCAGTGTCTCTTTTAATAGATTGGTCTGAGTAGAGCCTATTCCAAATTAATGATGAAATTTTGTATTTTTCAATTAGGTGTGAGAGATTTTTTTTCGCTTCACCATCAGTTATAATAAGCTTTACATTAAATTTTTGTTCTAAATTCTTGGAATGCAGATGAAGAGTTTTGTTTAACCACCATTGACCAGCATCTCCAGTGGCTTTCTTTTCAATGTCATCATAAATATAAACAAGTAATGCTGGGGATTTTTGTTTCGATATAAATTCCAGACAAGGATTATCAGTAATCCTAAAGTCTCTTCTCAGCCAATATAAAGTTCTATTTTCGATGATAAAATAATAACAAAATTATTTACTATGAGGAGGCATTTTCTTTTCTACAAACCAAACATGCTGTTTCAAAACAGGGTCATACTTTCTCTGGCGAAGTTTGTCAGAAACTTTCAATCCTTTAGTGGGTTTACGTACAATATATTTTGTGCCAGTTTCAGGTTTTTCTTCAGGTATTAACTGTTTAAGTTGGTATGTGGACTTTTTAGCCATTGGCGTAAACTAAACTAATTTTGAATTTGGTCAACATTGATATTTAATGAAATTAAAGAACTTTTTTCCAATGTTCTCGCTTATCTTTGAGAGAACGTCTCTTTTTTTCTGTCATATTATCAAAACAGATGGAACATGAATATCCTTCTTCATATTTAGGAGATTTTCTCTCTTTTGGAGTTAAAGGCATGTTACACCCATAACAAAGCTTACTCGTACCTTGAGAAAGTTGCTTGTTCAAAGATACTCTGTAGTCAAAAACAAAGCATTCACCCTTCCATGAGTCAGCAGATGTGGTTTCAAAATATTTTAATATTCCTCCTTTAAGTTGATATGTCTCAATACCATATTTTTCCATTAAAGGTCCTGCTTTTTCACATCTAATACCACCTGTACAATAAATACCAACTTTTTTATTCTTAAATTTTTCTTTGTTATTCTTTATATAATTTTTGAAATCTTTAAATGTTTCAATTTTAGGGTTGATAGCATTTTTATAATGACCAATTTTAAATTCATAATCATTTCTTGTATCAAGAATTTCTACATTTTTATCATTGGCAAATCTATCCCAATCTCTTGGTTCAATAAACTTAGATTTTTTAATGTCTGAAATTTTTAATCCAAAATCAGATGTAACTATTTCCTTTTTAAGTTTAATTTTAAACTCGTTAAAAATTCTTTGGCCATTAAAGTCTGATAATTTTATATTTTCTTTAGTGACTCCTAAAGACATTAAATAGTCGATAATTTTTTTTTCTAATTTTGAAGAGACTACTATTGTACCATTTAAACCTTCCTCACTGATAATAATCGAACCTTTTATTTGTTTTAAAAGAAAGTGTAAATTTAATCTCTCTTTTAATAATCTGGGATTGGATACGTTAAAGAAACTATAAAACGCAATGACTCTCATTAGTATGTTTTATAACAAATGTATAGATTGATCAAATAAGGCGTTTAAATTACTTTGATTTTATTAGTAAATTGATTTTCAAATTTAACTAACTGAGGCATAAATTTAAACCAAGCATCTTTCAAAGCTTCTACAAATTTTTCAGTAGACTCTGGGTCATGACATGGAGTAGGAGTTATTCTTATTCTCTCAGTTCCTTTTGGGACTGTTGGATAATTAATAGGCTGAACATAAACCTGGTGCTCATTTAAAAGAAAATCACTAATCTCTTTACACAATTTGCTATCTCCAATTAGTACTGGGATTATATGTGAACCTGAGTCTAAAAAAGGAATACCTGCGGTTCGTAGTTCCTTTTTAACAAAATCAACATTCTCAAAGAATGAAGATCGAATTTCACCGTTTTTCTTTACTTGTCTAATGCTCTCTAGACTTCCAGCAGCTACTGCTGGGCACATGGATGTTGTAAAAATAAATCCTTTTGAAAAACTTCTGACAAAATCAATGATTGTCTCAGTCGAGGCAATGTAACCTCCAGCTAGACCAAATGCTTTTGCCAATGTTCCATTGATAATATCAATATGCTTAGATAATCCATTTTGATCTGCTACACCTGCTGCATTGGGACCGTATAAACCTACAGCATGAACTTCATCTAAGTATATTAATGCTCCATTATCCTGAGCAACCTGAATAATATCCTCTAGTGGTGCAAAATCAGCTTCCATTGAATAGACAGACTCCAAGACGATAATTTTTGGTCGAGAAAAATCCACTCCCTTTAGAATGTCCTTTAGGTGTTTTACATCGTTATGACGATAAATAGCTTTTTCTTTTTTACTTGTACGAATTCCCTCTATAAGTGATGCGTGATTTAGTTCATCACTTAAAACTAAACAATTATCAAAAGCAGATATAATAGACTTTAGTGCAGACTCATTAGCACTATATCCAGAATTAAATGCTAGAGCTCTTTCTTTTTTATGTAAGAGTGCGATTTCTTTTTCGAGTTGAATATGGAAATTAGTAGTACCTGATATATTCCTTGTTCCTCCGCTTCCCGCTCCTAACTTCTCAGCAGCATATTGCATTGCGGAAATAACTTCTTTGTTCTGGCTCATGCCTAAGTAATCATTTGAACACCAGACATCAATCTCTTCGGTTTGACCATTACTATGTCTTGTAGCTTTGGGATACTGTCCGGCTTTTCTTTCTATGTTGTTAAATACTCTATAGTGGCCTTCATCCTTAATTTTATCAATTTCAGATTGAAGGGTGCTTAAATAATTAGATTTCCAGTTGTGATTTTTCACAAGTATTAATTTATTTTTTACTAATCTAAAAGATACTGCAATAAAGACGCATAAAGCCTCTAATTAGGGGCTTTTTGTCCTATTTATCCTAGGAATTACTTCTTTGCCAATCAGTTCAATAGATTTGATTAAATTTACATGGGTAATATCAGCTATATCCATTTGAAATTGGAATCTATCAATACCTCCAAGGGCTTGACTATGTCTGATAATCTTTTCAGCGACCTGATCAGGATCGCCTAAAACTATAGCTCCTAATGGACCAATTTGATTGTCAAATTGGTCTCTCGTCACAGGACCCCAACCTCTTTCTTTTCCAATTTTTGTGAACATTTTATGATAACCCTCATAATACAAATCTATTGCTTCATCCATACTATTTGCGACATATCCCAGTGAATGAAGTCCTACGGAGAGTTTTTCTGGGGGGTGTCCTGCTTCTTTACCCGCCTGTCGATAAATATCTACCAAAGGCCTAAAGCGATGAGTATTGCCTCCAATTATGGCAATCATTAGAGGTAAGCCCATTGAACCTGCTCTTGCAAAAGATTGAGGTGTGCCACCAACACCTAACCAAATTGGGACAGGGTTTTGAATAGGCCTTGGATAAATAGGTAAATTATTTATCGAAGGTCTAAATTTACCAGACCAACTAACAAATTCATTTTCTCTAATTTTTAAAAGCAAACCGAGCTTTTCAATAAACAATTCATCATAATCTTTGAAATCCAAACCAAACAATGGAAAGGCCTCAGAAAATGATCCTCTTCCAGCTACCATTTCTGCTCTACCTCCGGATATCAGATCAAGAGTAGACAAGTTTTGAAATACACGAACAGGATCTGCTGCGCTTAAAACAGTTACAGCACTTATTAGCTTAATATTTTTTGTTTGTGCTGCAGCTGCAGCTAATATCATAAATGGTGCTGAGTCTAAAAATTCTTTTCTATGATGCTCTCCTATCCCAAATGAATTTAATCCAACTTCATCTGCAAAAATAATTCTATCAATAACATTATTGATGGCTTTAACACTATCTGAGCCCTCTCTTTTATCTGCAAAACTGTCTATACCGATTTCCAAGGTGTTCTTCTAAAATTTTTCAGTGTTTGTTCTAATTTCAATTTCCCATGACCAAGCTTTTTTATCCTGTAAATAAAAATTTAGGTATTGTTTTGCAATTTCATCAGGGTGTATCATTTGATAATTTCCAACTGGTTCTTTACCTATTCCTCCATCTATAACGAAATGACCTATATGAATATTTTGTGGGTGAAGCTCTCTTGCCAAAGATTGTGCTAAGCCTCTCAAACCAAACTTTCCCATAGCAAAAGACGCAGATTTGGCAAAACCCTTTACACTTGCAGATGATCCAGTGAAAAAAATATTACCTTTTCCTATTTTTAACATTCTTTTTACTGATTCATGCGCTACTAGAAAAGCCCCATAACTATTTACTTTTATTGATTGAAGCATTTCATCAGGATCGTATTCAATAAAAGGTTTTACAATTCTAAGAGATGGATTATAGATAACAATTTCTGGAGTGCCTATAATTGAGTCAGTCTGCAAAAATAAATTTTGAACACTTTTATTTTCCGTTGAGTCACACTTAAAAACTAAAGCGTCGATCTCTTTTTTTAAACTGTCAAGTTTGTCTATGTTTCTGGCAGCAAGTACAATTTTCATCCCCTTTGAATTAAATGCTCTAGCCAAAGAAGCACTTAAACCTGAACCTGCTCCGACAATTAAAACTGCTTTTTGTGTCATAATTTCAAACGTTATTTAGCATAACATATTTTGAAATAAGTACATATTGACCAATAAGTCTCGCTTAAATTGTATTAGCGTTGATTATTTGTTATTTCTTAATGTCATCAATGGTTATGAAAAAGATTGTTTTATTATCAAGAAAAAGTTTTCTCGCTAAAATTCAAACTCACATTGCGGAAATAGAAATTAATAAAATACAAAAAAATATAATTGATACACATTACTCATCAAGCGTTGGTGACACGGACATGTCAGCTAAAGCTTGGGAACAACATGGATTTGGAATATTTACAAATTCACTCTCAAAAAAATTAATCTTAAAAGATGCAGATGTGGTAGTTCATTCATTCAAAGATCTTCCTGTTAAAAATCTTAATAAGACTTCTTTTATTTGTCTCAAAAGAGATGATCCAAGAGATGTTATTCTTATTAAAAAGACTTCATTAAATAAAAAAAAATTAGTTATAGGGACATCCTCTCCTAGAAGAAAATATTATTTAAAAAAATTAAGAAAGTTTTTACCGTTTGAAGAATTGAAGCCATTTGACATTAGGGGAAACGTACCATCTAGGCTGGAAAAAATATTAAATTCCTCAAAAGAAGACGGGGTGTTTATGGCTAAAGCTGCTATAGATAGAATTTTTAAATATGGAGAAAAAATTAATAAAAAAGATTATATAAATTTTAAATTGAAATTTAAAAAGTTTGAGAAGATAATTTTACCAATTTCTGAATTTCCTAGTGCGGCAGCACAAGGATGCATTGCTTTGGAATATAGGAGAGATGATCGAAAAACAGAAAAAATATTGAAAAAAATTAATCATTTACCTTCGTTAAATGATTGTCAAAGAGAGAGAAAATATTTATACAAATGGGGAGGTGGTTGCAATTTAGATGTAGGTGTAACTATTGAAAATATTCTAAATGAAAAAATCTTATTTGCACAAGGGAAAGATAATCAAACAAAAAAATATTTTAAAGAAAAAAAATATCTAAATAATAAAAAAGTTAAAAAAGTTAAAAATATATTTCCTTCAAGCTTATCAAAATATCAAATGTTTCAGAGAAATTTGCATGAATTTAATAAAACAGTAAAAAATAAAAATGTTTTGGCCACAAGATCAGAATTTAAAGAGTTTAAATCTTTGAAAAGTGTATCAAATCTTATAACTTCCGGCGTAAGTTCTTGGAAAAAAATAAGTAAAATGGGCATTCTTGTAAATTCTTCTCTCGATAGTTTTGGTGAAAATTATCGAGAAACTGAAAATTTTTATAAAGATAATCAAAAACCTACTTATAAACTTACATATGAAGGGAATATGCTAAATAAAAAATTCCCTGTCATATCACACTATAGTTTAGTCCCTTTGATTAATGACAATACGATTGATAATTTGTTTGTAGCGGAGAGTTTTTATTGGATGAGCTTCTCTGCATTTAAATTAGCTATGCAACTAAGACCAGAAATACTAAATAAGCGTAATTCGTGTGGACCTGGTCAAACGTATCTTCAAATTTCTAAATTTATTCCTAAAAATCAATTAAATGTATATCTTACTTATGATGATTTTAAAAATTTTGAACTTAAATGATTAAAAATTATTTCCCTATTGATCAGTCTAAATCTCTTAAAAAGAAAATTTTAATTCAACCTTTATTTGTGGATCAAAAGGTAAAAAATTCAAAGGAAATTAAAGGATTAGGTGATAATAAGAGTTGGTCATCTTCATCTATAATTAAGGCAATTGAAAAGGATTTAAAAAAAGGTATCAATAATTTTCTACTTTTTATCGTTCCAAATAAAAAACAAAAAAATCCGGAGGATTTTAGCTTTCACTATGAAGTTATAAGAAAAATTAAAAATTATTTTGGAAAAGATATAGTTTTACTTATAGATACATGCTTATGCTCAATAACTGTTGATGGGCATTGTGGAGTTACTCATAAAAAATCAATTGATCTTAATAAGACACATTACTCTTTAGGATTAGCGGCAAATACATATCTTGAGGCGGGAGCTGATATAATTGCACCAAGTGACATGATGAAAAATACGACTAAATATTTGAGAAAAATATTTGTTCAAAATGGTTTTTCAAATTCTCAAATAATGAGTTACTCAACAAAATTTAAAAGTCACTTCTACGGCCCTTTTAGAGATGTTGCAAAATCATCACCACAGAGATTTGATCGGTCATCATATCAATTACCTGTTGAAGACAAAGCAAAGGCGATTAAAAGCTCAATTAGTAATGCAGCTCAAGGTGCAAATTATTTAATGGTTAAGCCTGGAATGACCTCAATAGATTTAATAAGAGATATAAAAAAGGAGACACTGCTACCCACGGGCGCGTACCAAGTAAGTGGTGAATATGCTAGTTTACAAATGCTCAGCAAAGCTAAATTTGGCAACTATGTTGATTTGCTCCAAGAGTCTTTAACGGTACTCAAAAGAGCTCAAGCAGATTTTATTATTACTTATGGAGCTAGAGATATTGCAAAATACCTATAACAAAAATTTTTTCAATGCCTTGAATAAAGTTGAACAAAAAGTTCCTCCGATTTGGTTTATGAGACAGGCAGGTCGATATCATAAGCATTACAGAAAATTAAAAGAAAGATATTCTTTTGAACAATTATGTAAAGAGCCTGAGCTTGCTTGTGAGGTAACTCTTGGACCTATTGTTGAATTCGATTTTGATGCTGCAATATTGTTTAGTGATATTCTTTTTCCTTTGGATTATTTAGGTATGAGTTTGAAGTTTAATCCTGGACCAATATTTGAAAAAAATTTAAGTTCAAAAATGATATCCGAATTTAATATTGATGAATTTGAAAGTTTTATAGATTTTCAGAATATATCTCTGAAAATTATTAGAAATGAACTATCAAATGATAAGTCCTTAATTGGATTTACTGGTGGACCTATAACCTTATACCATTTTGCAACGAGGAATAATCCTGTATCACAAGCACTATTTCAACAAAGCCTGCCCATTTTAGAAATGTTAATACAAAAAAATATACAAATTCAGTTACAAAATGACATTGATTTGTTAATGATATTTGATACTGAAGCTAATAAACTAAATGATAAAGATTTTGATGAATTCGTTATTCCTTTTTTAATTAAAATTTCAAATATTTATCCAAATAAAATTGGATATTTCACTAAAGAAATTTCTCAAACTAAATTTAATAAATTACAAAAATTAGAAAATTTAAAACTTACAGTTCTAGGAACTAACTTGGAAGTTTTCACTGAATTACCAAAGACACATTTATCTTTGCAGGGAAATTTTTCAAATGATTTGTTAGCTATGGAGGACACTAAATCCTTTTCTAATTACATTGATAAATATATTGAGAAATGTTTACAGAGTGAGCCATCTCATAGATCTGGCTGGATTGCTAGTCTCGATCACGGTGTAAAAAAAACTACTCCTGAGGCTAATGTTCATTTATTCATAGAAAAGATAAGAACTAAGTTATCATAAAAATCGTAATGTGTTTCAATGGCTTCATTCAAAGGTAATAAACTCTACGTTCATGGCTCTGGTCTTAAGACAGGTGTTCTGATCACAAATTTAGGAACGCCAGATGAACCAACTAAGTCGTCTTTAAAGAGTTATTTAAAACAATTTCTTTCAGATGAACGTGTCATAGAAACACCAAAAGCTATTTGGTGGCCAATTCTTAATGGAATAGTTTTAAATACTCGACCAGCGAAGTCAGCTAAAAATTATAAATCTGTTTGGACAGAGGAAGGTTCACCTCTTCTATTCCACACAAAATCCCAACTATTGAAAATAAAAAAATTTATTAATAAGAAATATAAAAATATCGTATTTGATATTGGAATGCGTTATGGGAATCCTAGCATCTCTAAGGGTTTAAATAATCTTAGAAATCAAAATTGTGATCGTATTATTATTTTACCTTTATACCCTCAATATTGTGCGGCTACAACGGGCTCAACATTTGATGCTGTTGCAGAAGAATTAAAAAGTTGGCGTTGGGTACCTTCTCTTCGTTTTATTGGCGGATATTACGAAAATGAACTTTATATTAAAGCTCTAAAAAATAGTATTGAAGAATTTTGGAATAAAAATTCAAAACCAAAAAAAATCATATTTAGCTATCATGGTGTTCCAAAAAAATATTTAGACAAAGGGGATCCTTATCATTGTTTTTGTAGAAAAACTACTAGGTTGGTGGCAGAGACCATGGGCTTACCAGAGGAAAGTTACATGACTACATTTCAATCTAGATTTGGACCAGCAGAATGGCTTCAACCTTACACAGATAAAACTATAGAGAGCTTAGCAAAAAATGGTACAGACCACATTCATGTTATAAGTCCTGCTTTTTCCTCAGATTGTCTCGAGACAATAGAGGAACTTAACGAGGAAAATAGAGAAATATTCATGGAAAATGGTGGAAAGGAATTTGGATATATTCCTTGTCTAAATGATCGAGAAGATCATATACTCCTACTCACTTCGTTGATAGAAAACGAACTACATGGGTGGGTATGAGTGATCAAATAAAAAATCAACAAACTAAAGCAGAAAAGTGGTTTCGAGAACTTCGAAACCAAATGGTTGGATCAATACAAAAGCTTGATGGGTCTAAATTTATAGAAAAAGAGTGGCAAAGACACGGTGGTGGTGGAGGTTTGATGTCCTTACTAAAAGGAGAAATATTTGAAAAAGTAGGAGTAAATATTTCAACAGTGCATGGTAATTTTAGTGAGGGATTTAGAAAATCAATGCCAGGAACCGAAGAGGATCCAAGCTTTTGGGCCAGTGGTATCTCAGTCGTAGCTCACATGAAAAACCCGAAAATTGCAGCAGCTCATTTTAATACTAGGTACATAACAACAAAAGGAAAACAATGGTTTGGTGGTGGTTGTGATTTAACCCCTGCAATACCTGAAAAATTAGAAACAGATAATTTTCATCAAGGTCTCCAACAAACATGTGATCAACATAATTCAACTTATTATGAAAAATTTAAAAAACAATGTGATGAATACTTTTATTTAGAGCATCGAAAAGAAAGTAGAGGTATAGGAGGAATTTTTTTTGATTATATCAATACAGACTTTGAGAAGGATCTATCATTTATAAAAGATGTTGGGCAATTCTTTGTTAATTTTGTAATTGAAAACTCAAAAAGGAAAAAAGATTTTAACTTTAATCAAGATGACTTGGATACTCTCTCAAAAAAAAGATCTCGTTACGTAGAATTTAATTTGCTTTATGATAGAGGTACATTATTTGGATTAAAAACTGGTGGTAATATTGATGCTATATTAATGTCAATGCCCCCAGAGGCTAAATGGTAACGCAATGTATGAGTTATTAAAAATTTTACATATCATATCTTTTGTATCATGGTTTGCTGGGTTATTTTATTTACCAAGACTTTTTGTTTACCATGTAGAAAACATAACCAATCCTGAAATGAATAGTGTATTTCAAAAAATGGAATATAAATTGCTAAAAATTATAATGAACCCAGCAATGATATTGACTTGGGTATTTGGTTTAGCCCTTATCCATTATGTAGGTTTTGAATTATGGCTTTTTTTGAAAATTATATTAGTTCTTATTCTCTCTGCATTTCATATGTATTTAAGTAAAATTAGAAAAAGTTTAGAGAGTAATTTTAGAGACTATACCTCAAAATATCTAAGAATTATCAATGAGGTGCCTACTGTTCTTCTAATTTTAATTGTAATACTTGTAGTTGTAAGACCTTTTTAATTTTATGGATCTTACCCAAGGGGATATAAAGAAACAATTAATCGGTATGGCTGTTCCAGCAGGAACAGGTCTTTTGTTTTACACTCTGTACAATGTAGTAGATACTTTTTATGCAGGTCTCATAAGCACAGAGGCTATTGCAGGCTTATCAATATCTTACCCCTTGTATTTTATTTTATTAGCCTTCGCTGTAGGTTTTGGACAAGGCACCACAGCTCTTGTTTCAATAGCTATTGGCAAAAAAAAATTTAATGAGGCAATTAAGATACATACTCAAGCTTTAGTTATCACTTTATTGGTTTCATTAGCCATAGGGCTAACAACCTTTCTATTATCTAGACCTGTATTTTTATATTTTGGGGCAGAGGGTATTTTTCTTAACAATGGTCTAAGGTACATAAAAGTACTCTCAATTGGTGCTCCAATTTTTATTGTTTCTTTTGTCGTTAATTCTCTTTTATATGCACAAGGAGATACAAAAAAAAATAGAAATGCATTAATCATAAGCTTTTTTATTAATTTAATATTTAGTCCTTTCTTATCTTTAGGTTACGGTCCTTTTCCTGCATTGGGAACTCTCGGCATAGCTCTTGCAACAGTCATATCTCAACTATTTCATTTTTTCTTTTTAAGCTATTATGCTATTCGCAGTCCTTTGTTTAAGTATTTCAATTACAATTATATTTGGCTAGAAACTAAATTCGTATTAAGAATTTTAAGACAATCTATACCCTCTAGTATGAATATGTTCATGATTGCAGTTGGTTTCTTTATTATGCAAAAGTTTGTTACAAGTTATGGTGCCTCAGCCAGTGCGGCTTATGGTATAGCTTTAAGAATTGAGCAGATTATTTTATTACCTGCCATAGGATTTAGTAGTGCTTTATTAAGTATGGTAGGACAAAATTTTGGTTCAAAGAATTTTGATAGAATTTATGAGGCTTTTTTAATTTCATTAAGGTTATCTATGACAATGATGATTTTTGGAGCACTAGTGCTTATATTTGCGGGTGAAAGAATTGCTAGTTTTTTTTCAAGAGACAGTGAAGTGATAATTATTGCTGGTAGTTACTTGTTTATGGTAGCGTTTTTGGCTTTTATATATCAGGTTATTGATAGGTGTGATTCTGTACTTTCTGGTTTAAGAAAACCTTCTGTAAATGTGTTCTACACTTTTATTAGATTGGTATTTCTTCCCCCATTTGTAATTTATTTATTTTCTGAGACTCTTGAAAAAGGCCTAATTGGTGTTTGGTGGGCTATATTCTTTACAAATTTACTTGGCTCAGTGTTTGTTTTTTTTCATATGAAATATTTATTTAAAAAGGAATCCAGTATCTTAATAAATTAACTAAAATCTTTCAGATCTTCCAAATGCTTGCTAAGAGCTTTAGTAGATAATTGTATCTCATAGATAAATAACATTATAGCTATAGAAAATATCAATATCCCTAAACCAAAAAAGTTTAAGGCTAAGTCATAAATCTTGATATAGCTAAAAAAAATAGATATTAAATTCAGCAAAAAGCTGATCCCAGAGAGGGTTTGAACAGACCTAACTAATGTTAAACGGGTTGTAAGTACTTTAATTTGATCTAAGTGATGTTGAGCGACATTGCTAGTTGGTCTATTTGTAATTATTGTGTCATGTATCTTTCTGATTAATGAAGCAAGAGAAGTATATCTATTACCAAATGATATCATCATTAAAGGTATAGCTGGAAACAAAAGTGCTGGATAAAGTGTTGTGAAGCTTGGCATACTTTTAATGGAGCAGTTTGTTATAACTAGGAGGGAATAACTAAGAATCTATGTCAACACGGAGTTAATCGAAACTTTTAAAAACTGCTCCTAATAAATTTATACATAATATTTTAAAAAAAACTCGTGTTATGATTGCATAACAACTATGCAACTTATAGACAGCTGATTAAATAATTTGTAAATAAAAACTAATAATCAAATTATTTCCATGAAAATAATCGATAAGGTAAGTATAAGCAAATAAAGAATAATTATTATGTTAACTAATTTCCAAACTTGTTTGTTTAAAAAATATAATCTTAGTGATTGAGCACCATAGCCTAAAAAATAAAAAAAAATAAATGACGCTAGACTTGCACCTAATCCAAATAAAATCTTGTCATAAATAGTTAGAAAATTTTTTGATAAATTTCCTAAAATAAAGACAGTGTCTGAGTAAACGTGTGGGTTTAAAAAAGTAAAAGCAAGTGTCTGGAGAGCTATTTTTGACTTTGATGTTTGTGTATGTGTTTGTGAAAATACAATATCATGTTTAAATGTTTTTATTTTCGACCATATAAAATTTAAAAGAAAGAGGACAAGCCCTATAGATAATAATAAATTTATTAGATCATTGATGAAATTTTTAATAAAGTGAAATATGAAAATTCCAAAAAAAATCAATAAGAAATCACCAACAATACATATTGAAGTTACTAAAAAAATATTATTTTTTTTTATACCTTGCTCTATAACAAATAAATTTTGAGCACCTATAGCAAGTATTAAACTTAAACCTGTTGAAAAACCAAAAATTAACTCGTTCATGACAATTTTGCACAGTTTATATACTTTACACCTAAAATCTATTTAGTAAGTTTGTGTGATGAAAGTTTTTGTTGGTGGAGTATTTTTTGCTTTAATATTTATTTTTGTTGTAACTGATGGTTTTGTAAAAATTAGTCTACCTCTGTAAACCCTCTTCTTTTACCACTACTCCACTCATCACTAAATTTTAAAGTCCCTAAGTGTAATGGTATTTTTTCTTTAACAATTAGATTATTTTCTGAAAATTCAAAAAAAGATTTATGAAGATAGCGAAACTCAAGCAAATGATTCATAATTCCAAAGTTTATATCCTTAATCACATTAGGATCAACATTCTGGTTTGAAATAAAAACATAATCATTATCTGCGGGAAAATTTAAAATTGAACGAAGCGATAAATTAGAGGGACGATTGAGTAAATCTGATTTTTTAATAATTGCATATTGAAATTGATTTTGTTCAATTTTTTTAATTATTTCATCCACGCTATCATCAAGGCGTGTATTGCATTCTAATGTGTTAGAGCCACCATAACTATGAGATATTTCAAGTTCCCTGTCCAATACTTTGCAAATACTTTTAGCTAGAATGTATTCTGTTCCCAATGTAGAACGAATCATGATTGTTAAAGAAATATCTTGAGAAAGGGCATACAATAAATTCGTTTTAAGAAATAATATTACCATAAAAGAAAATATTACTTTTAAATACATAGATTACTTTTAACATAAAACATTCTAAATTGTTAAATAGAATTAAATGCCAAATTTTTCAACTATTGCATTAATAGCTTGTTTTGCATACGCCATTGAAAGTATTTTTGGTTTTGGTGGTACGATAATCTTTCTGGGAATTAGTGGATTTTTCTTTGACTTTAATTCTTTGTTAAAGCTTGCAATGATTGTTGGGCTATCCTCCGGTTTAGCTGTTTTAATTCAATCATACAAATATGTCTCTTTAAAACATCTGATAAAAATTTTAATTTATACAATTCCTGGTGCATTAATTGGAACATATTTTATCAGTTATTTTGCATCAGATATTTTAATAAAAATATTTGCATTAATTTTAATTATTTATGGATGTTTCAACTTATTTTTTCCTGATATTAGGTTTCCTCAATTCTTGAAAAATTTTTTTGTAATTCTAGGTGGATTTATTCAAGGAATTTATACTATTGGAGGACCATTTGTATTAATGGGGTATAAAGATTATTTCTCCTCAAAACAAGAGTTGCGATCAACTATGGCTGGATATTTTTTTATTATTAACTCTTTGAGAGCAATATTTTTTATGTTTTTAGGAGGTAGCTATTTAGAGATAGTGAAAATATACTATACAATAGCTCTTTTAGTTATGTTAAGTGTTTGGCTGGGTTATTTCATACATAAACAAATACCGGAAATCCTATTTAAAAGACTTATTATTATTGCTATCACTTTGATAGGAATATTTATTTTATTTACAAAATGATCGACTGGGAACCATATGGACCTATTTACTCTGTAGCTCCTGGAATAAAAAAAATTAAAGACCTTCCAATTATTGAATTTGATGAGCATGAAGAAAGATATTTAAGTTTGAAAAAAAAATGTAAAGAAAATATTTTTATTGATGATTGTTTTACAAAAGAAATTGATTTAGCTGTATGCGAGAAGTTTAATTCTATATTAAAAAAAGAATATCCATCTAAAAACTCTAACTTTAATAACTTTGTAGAACTTGGTTATAATATTCAAGAGGATATAGCCATTTTTCACAGATGTAACAAACTTATAGCTTTACATGTTTCATTTCCCTCTGTTTGGGTGCCTAAAGAAAAAATTGGTCTTAGCTTTGCTCAAATCCATCAACCTGTACCAGGCATGGAAAATTTTTTAAAAAATGATGATAAATATGTTCAGATGATGGTTGAAGCAACAACTCCTATTATAAGATATGTTTGGGGAGAACATTATGGTTATTATTTATGTGAGCATGAACCTTTGCAAGAAAGTGTAAAAGTGATGCACACAGAAAGACAGACTTTTATTGGAATTCCAGAGAGTGATATTGGTATTTTCTTAATTCGAAAGAAAGTGATGTTTTATGATGACACAACAAATGATTTTAAGGATTGGTATAAAAGGCAAGTCAGATCTATGACAGAGGATCAAAAAATTTATAAGATAAAAAGAATCTGAGTCGATACTAGCGATCGAAAAAATTAATATATTTGAAGGTAATCAGATTACTTTTCCTGATTTCCCTCAGCTGGAGCATTTGGATCTGTAAGGCGCTCTAATTCGGCTAACTCTTCTGCTTCTCTTTTTGCTTCTCTTTTAGCCTTTTTAGCGGCAAGTTTTTCTTGGCGCTTACGCTCTTTCTCCATAGCTCTTTCACCAGCTTTTGATTTATAGTCAAAGTGAAGTCCCATAAAAAGATTATATCAGAATTTTTTTGATACTAAAGTTTCACTTCATTGAATATTTATTAATTTAGAACTCTTTTTAAAAGATTAATCCAATTTAAATGTGAAATTTTAATCATTAAGTTTTTATTAAAACCCTGTGAAATTAATAGATCGATTAATTTGTGCATACCTAAAACACTATTTAGTTCTTTTGGCATCATTGCACCGTCAAAATCTGAGCCAAATCCAACTTTATCATCTCCCAAATAGTCAATAAGGTACTTAAAATGATCAACTATTATTTGTAAATCTGTATCAGAAACCATTTTTCCATCTTTCCTTAAAAAAGCTGGGGCAAAGTTAACTCCAACCATCCCTTGAGTTTCTTTGATTGCATCTAATTGCTTATTTGTAAGGTTTCTAGAGTGTGGGCAAATCTGATGAGCATTGCTATGCGTGGCTACTAGGGGCGAATTTGAATATTTTGCTATATCCCAAAAGCCTTTTTCATTTAAATGAGAGGTGTCAATTAACATATTTAGTGAATTACAATTTTTTATAAGTTCTATTCCTATTTCGGTTAAACCATCTCCAATATCTGGTGAAGTTGGAAAAGCAAAGGGAACGCCCTCTGCAAAAATAGTAGGTCTTGACCAAACTGGACCAATTGATCTAAGACCAGCTCGAAATAAAGTTTCAAGATTATAAAAATTTTTATCTATACACTCTGCTCCCTCTATATGCATTACTACAGATAATTGGTCATCATGTTTAAACGAGGTTTCCAAATCCTTGCCAGATAAACAAATCTTAACTTTATTTTTTGAGTTTCTCTCAATTTTTGAAAGGATAGATAATTGATTTAAAACAACTGGTAATGCATCATTTACGTCTACGGGTCTTGGAAGTGGTAATAAATACTCATCTTTCTCCATATCTTTATAGTTGACCAACTTATCAGAATCAGAGATATCTTGTTCTGGGGTAGGAACATATATGGCGCATAAGCCTCCTTTAAAATTAGCTTGGTTCATTCGAGGAAGATCTAAATGTCCCTCATTATCTCCATCGATAAAATCAACATAGGAGTCAGGTTTGTTCTTTAAAAATAGTCTAAATAATACATCATTATGGCCGTCAAAAATTTTATATTCCATGTCATAAATTTATCATTTTTTTTGTTACTTAGACTACATGCAAATTAAAATATTTAATGAATTTGTTTGAAGTCTAATAAAAAGACATCAGCTGTCTATATTTAGCAAAAGTAAAACTTCTTTTTGAAACTATATATATGTAAGAAAGGAAATAAAATTATGAATAAAATTTTTGGATTTACAGAAAGATCTTTAAAGTTCTGGTTATCTCTTTTTAGTAAAAAAGAAGACAGTATTATAAATTTTTGTAAAGTTGAGTATGGCACAGAATGGCAATGGGCTTACTCCGAGTATCAAAGAAATAAGTCATTTCCAAATAGCTTAAAAGAGGCTGCATAATGAGCAATCTATTTAAATCTATCAGAAAAATAATGATTAATGGAAAAAATGACCAAAAATCAAAGTCTTACAAAGAAGAGGTATATTTATCTCAAGCTATCGACATGATTGATCTTGAAAGAAGACAAAAAGAGATAGATAGAAGATTTATTAGAAAATTTTAAAAGCCCTATCTAGGGCTTTTTGCCTAGCCTAACACCCAAATTTCAATAGCTACAAATATAAAAAGTCCAGCAAATATTAAATTGACAATATTTTTAGGTCTATTGAAGTAATTTGAAAACTTTTTTATACCAAAAAAGTGGCCGATAATTGAATAATTCATTGCTGAAATAAAAAAACTACCTGTTGCAAAAATTAGAGCGATACTAAAATTTAGGTTTTCACTGAATTGTAAAGTTGCTAGAGCAGACCAAAATGCGAAAGCTTTGGGATTGGTATAAGCAACAATTATCGCTTTCTTCATACTATTTAAAAAATTTCTTTCATTAGATAGTTTTATGAGTTGATTTTCAGAGCTAAAGTATTGGCTGCCAATTTGATATGCTAAATAAATCATATAAAGACTAGCTAAGACCTTTAAAAAAACAAAACCCCACCCCATTAAATTTGAAATTAGAAAAGAAATACCTGTTGTAGCAAGTAAGCACCAAGTAAAAGAACCAATAGCAGTACCAACTGCAGCACCCCATATTTGTTTTTTTTGTCCACTAATTCCAACAGATGCTACAAAAAACGTGTTGGGTCCTGGCAAAAATACAGCAAAATAAAATATTATCCACCCAGATAATAAAGCCATAACAACTTCATTCATCTTAGATTACTTTAATGATTAAGAATTTGACTTAAGAAAAGTTTGGTTCTATCACTTTTAGGATTATTGAAAAATTCATCTGGGGTTGCTTGTTCAACAATTCTTCCCTCGTCCATAAATATCATTTGATCAGCTACAGTTTTTGCAAATCCCATCTCATGCGTGACAACTAACATAGTCATACCCTCTTCTGCTAATTGTATCATCACATCCAACACCTCTTTGATCATCTCTGGATCTAGAGCTGATGTTGGTTCATCAAATAACATTATATCTGGGTTCATTGCAAGTGACCTCGCAATAGCAACTCGTTGTTGCTGACCACCAGACAGCTGCCCGGGAAATTTTTTAGCTTGTTCAGGGATTTTTACCTTTTCAAGATATGTCATGGCTATATTCTCAGCCTCTTTTTTTGGTAGTTTTTTTACCCAGATTGGAGCAAGTGTAATGTTATCAATAACTGATAAGTGGGGAAATAGATTAAATTGTTGAAAAACCATTCCAACATTTTTTCTTATCATATCAATATTTTTTAAGTCATTGGTTAATTCAGTTCCATGAACGACTATTTGACCTTTTTGATGAACTTCTAATCTGTTTATACATCTGATCATAGTGGATTTACCTGATCCACTAGGCCCACAAACTACAATTTTTTGGCCTTTAGTGACTATTAAATCAATATCTTTAAGTACATGAAAATCGTCAAACCATTTATTCACTTTTTCTAATTGAATAACTTGTTCCATTTTTTTAACTGTTGTCCGTTTTTAATTTCTTTTCTAAATATAAACTATAGCGAGACATACCGAAACAAAATATAAAAAATATTAATGATACAAAAACATAAACTTCGTAATAAAGTTTTGTCCAAGTAATATCAGATAGAGCAGCTCTACCAATTCCTAGTAAATCAAATAAACCAATAATCAATACCAAAGAGGTGTCCTTAAACAAACCAATACATGTGTTTACTATAGGAGGAATAGCTATTTTGAGCGCTTGGGGTAAGATTATTTTGCGAGTAGTTTGCCAGTAATTCAAACCTAAAGATTGTGCAGCTTCAATCTGACCTTTTGGTATAGCTTGAAGCCCTCCCCTAATAGCTTCTGCCATATATGCAGATTGAAAAAGGGTAACAGCAACTAACGCTCTTAAAAGGTTGTCTGGCTTTACACCCTCTGGCAAAAATAATGGTAACATGACATTAGCTGTAAATAGAAGCGTAATTAGAGGCACGCCTCTAATAAATTCGATAAATACGACACAAATAGATTTTACAATAGGCATATTTGATCTTCTTCCTAGAGCTAATAGAATGCTTAATGGAAATGCCAAGGCTATCCCTGTGACTCCTAAAAATAGTGTAACTAGCAATCCTCCCCACTTGTTTGTTGCAACTACACTCAGGCCTGGGCCTCCATAAAGCATGAAATAAGCTATAAATGGAAAGGCAAAAGTGAAATAAAGAAAAACTCTTCTTAAAGGTAACTTATCAAACAAAACTCCAATTAATGCAAATGGGAGAAATGCATATACTAAATTAACTCTCCAAGCCTCTTCAACCGGATAGAAACCATACATAAACTGATGAAACCTCACGAATATAATTGCCCAACAAGCTCCATGTTGGCCAACCTCAATATTTTTGGAGCAAAAAGTTCTATCAGTTATTGTTTCTCCTCTAAAATTATTTATGAAGTCAGCTTTAAAAATTGCCCAATTTAAGAAAAAAGTCCCAACTTCGTATAAGAATATTAAGGCAATAACTGTCATAATGGTATTTACCCATGACGAAAATAAATTTTTCTTAGACCAATTTAACATTTTGTTAGGGCTTAAATATGAAGATGTGTTCGGTGTCATATGTTTCCTTTAAATTGAACTGCTTTATTATATAAATTCATAAAAAAAGAAATTGTTAGACTTATAGTTAAATATGTAGACATAACAATAAGCATTATTTCTATTGCTTTTCCTGTTTGGTTTAAAGAAATACCTCCAAATCCATGAACTAAATCTGCATACCCAATGGCAATTCCTAAAGATGAATTTTTTGTAAGATTTAGATATTGAGAAGTAAGAGGTGGAATTATCACTCTTAAAGCTTGAGGAATGATAATTAATCGCATGATGAAATTAGCTTTAAGACCTATTGCTTGCGCGGCTTCTCTTTGACCCTTAGAGACAGATATAATTCCTGACCTAACAGTCTCAGATATAAATGCAGCTGTGTAAATAGATAATCCAAATAACATTCCAAGAAATTCAGGTCTTATAACCATTCCTCCTTTAAAGTTAAAACCCTTCATTACAGGATGATCAAATTCTAGTGGCATTCCCATTAAATAATAAAAAATTATTGGAGTAAAAATAATCAGAGCTGAATTAATTAAAAATATGGGATACTGCTTACCAGTAAGTTCTTGTTTTTTTTTTAAGAATTTCTTTAAAAAAAAAGTAAAAATAATCATTACTATTAAGCTCCCAATTACAACTGAAAATCCATCTTTAAAAATAGGCGCTGGTGAAAAAAGACCTCTATTTGATAAGTAAAAACTATCAAAAATTATTATTGACTGTTTCACCTTGGGAAGATGTAAAAGAATTGTGTAGTATAAAATTATCTGAAGAAGAACAGGAACATTTCTTGTAAATTCTACATACACATAAGCTATATTTCTAAATAGCCAATTACTAGATAACCTAATTATGCCAACTAAAAAACCCATTATGGTTGCGAGGAAACAACCACAAACTGCTATCATTAGAGTGTTAAGTAATCCAACAAAGTAAGCTCTTAAGTGAGTGTCATTGCTATCGTAGGGTATGAGACTAATACTAATATCATATCCTGCAGCAATATTCAGAAATTCAAAACCAGTGCCAATTCCTCTTTTTTCTAAATTATATGCTGTTTGTTTTGTTACTAAGTAAATTAAAACTGCAAATATACCAATTACTAAAGTCTGTATGAGTAAAGCCCTTGTTTTTTCATCAAAAATAAGCTTTCTAATAAAATTTTGTTCCATATCTATTGGTATTTTAGCTTAAGTTTTTTTAAATACGTGGGCTATTTATCATGTAATAGCCCACATAAGAGATTTTTATCTAAATGGAGGTGCGTATAGAATACCGCCATCTTTATAAAGAGCGTTTAATCCTCTTGCAATATTGATAGGAGTATTAACACCGATGTGCTTTTCAAAGCTCTCAGAGTAGTTACCTACTTGTCTGATAATGTTTGCTGCCCAATCATCACTTAAGCCCAACCAAGCACCATAACCAGCTTTCACACCAAGAAGTCTTTGGGTTTCTGGATCTGGGGAATTAGCAATCATGTCATCAACGTTTCCTGAAGTAATTCCTTTTTCCTCAGCAATAATCATTGCATTTAAAGACCATCTAACAACATCAGCCCACTCGCTATCATTTCCTCTTACTGATGGACCTAAAGGCTCTTTAGATACAATCTCAGGTAAGACAATGTGTGCGGATGGATCTGGATAACCTGCTCTACTTGCGTATAAACCTGATGCATCAGTTGTGTAAATATCACATCTTCCTGCTAAATATGCAGCATCAGCTTCAGCATTAGTTTCAACTGGGATTGACTCATAGGACATTCCGTTTGCACTAAAATAGTCAGCTAGGTTCATTTCAGTTGTAGTTCCAACTTGAATACAAACTGATGCTCCATCAAGCTCAGTAGCACTTGATACACCAAGATCTTTTCTAACCATGAAACCTTGTCCGTCGTAATAGTTTACGCCGACAAATTCTAATCCTAATTCAACATCTCTTTGTAATGTCCATGTTGTATTTCTAGAGAGCATATCAACTTCACCAGATTGTAATGAAGTAAATCTTACTTTTGAAGTTAGTGGTACATATTCAACTTTTGAAGCATCACCGAAAACCGCAGCAGCAACTGCACGGCATACATCAACGTCAATTCCTTCCCATACACCTGCATCATTTGGATTTCCAAAACCAGCAAGTCCTGTGTTAGAACCACATATTAAGTTGCCTCTTTCTTTAACAACATCTAGTGTTCCAGCGTTTGCTGTCGCCAAACCTAATGTTAGTATCATAGAAGCAAATAATGTTTTAATTATCGTCATCGTTTCCTCCTTATATATATAAGTTCGCGCAGTATAGACCTATCTGATGCGAAACAAAAATATAAAAATACTATGAATTTCATATGTTTTTTGCATAAATTTAAGAAAATATTAATCTTTTACTTAATCTTGGTTAAACAAGTCTCTAGTAAAAATCTTCTTTTGTACATCATTTAGCTCTAAATGGCTTCTGTTGCAAAGAATTAAATCAGCATCTTTTTTAAATAATTCTAAATCTTGATAAACCTCTGAATTGAAAAATTGTTTTTCTTTTATCAAAGGTTCGTAAACTATGACTTTAATACCTTTCGCTTTAATTCTTTTCATAATGCCTTGCATACTTGACTCTCTTATGTTGTCTGAGCCCTCTTTCATAACTAATTTATAGACACCAACTATTTTAGGTTTTAATTTTGCAATCTCTGAACCAATAAAGTCTTTTCGCATTGAATTAGAATCTATGATTGCCTCCATAATTTTTTGAGGGACTTTATCAAAGTTTGCTAATAATTGTTTAGTATCTTTTGGTAAACAATATCCCCCGTATCCAAAAGAAGGATTATTATAAAAATCTCCTATCCTAGGATCTAGACTTACAGCTTTAATAATTTCTTTTGTATTTAAACCTTTTGACATTGCAAATGAGTCTAATTCATTAAAGAATGTTACTCGCAGTGCTAAGTAAGCATTAGAAAATAATTTTGATGACTCTGCTTCTGTAGAATTTGTGTAAATAGTTTGAACATCTTTATTTAGCGATGCCTTGATTAATAATTTTGCAAACTCTTTTCCTTTTTTAGAATGGGAACCTATTACAATTCTTGAGGGATAAAGACTATCATTTAAAGCTCTTCCCTCTCTTAAAAATTCAGGTACAAAAATAATTTCAAGATCAGGGAATTTCTTTTTCATTTTATTCACATAACCAACTGGAATAGTAGATCGAATAATTACAGTTGGATTTGATTTAGAAATTTGAATATTTTCTAATGTTTGTTCAATTGAAGAAGTGTCGAATCTATTTGTTTCAATATCATAGTTTGTTGGTGTAGCTACAATTACAAAATCAAAATTTTCAACTTCAGTTGGAAAGTTATTTGAAGAATTTAAGTTTAATTTCTTTGAAGATAGGTATTCGGATACTTCTTTGTCCTGAATTGGTGAGATACCCTTAATTAAATTATTTGATTTTGAATTATCTAGATCGAAGCAGGTAACTTCATTGTATTGAGATAAAAGCACAGCATTCGCTGTGCCTACATAACCAAGCCCTATTACTAATATTTTCAACACTTTTAAACTATTATAAATTTATTATTGAACAATGACTTTTTTATTGGGATTAAGTTATTAATGCGACACATAGGCTTAAAAATAATAGGGAAAATTTGATTTTTTTATCTTAAATAACTTAATAATTTAAGAAGTAATTGGTATATTGTATACCAGTTTTTTTGGAAAGGATCCAGAGTAGTATGTCAGATATAGAAATCGCAAGAGCTGCTAAAAAAATTCACATAAGAGATGTTGCTGCCAAAGTAAATATACCTGAGGAAAATCTCATTCCATATGGTCATGATGCTGCTAAAATAAATTTTGACTTTATTGAAAAAAGTCAATCTAACCCTGATGGGAAATTAATACTAGTTACTGCAATTAATCCAACACCTGCAGGCGAAGGCAAAACAACTACGTCAGTCGGTTTAAATGATGGCCTGAATAAAATTGGAAAGAAATCTATTGTTTGCCTGCGAGAACCTAGCCTTGGTCCATGTTTTGGTATGAAGGGTGGAGCTGCTGGAGGTGGATATGCTCAGGTTGTTCCTATGGAAGAAATTAATCTTCACTTCACTGGAGACTTCCATGCGATCACAGCTGCTCACAATCTATTATCCTCCTTAATAGATAATCATATATATTGGGGAAATGAGTTACAAATAGATCAACGAAGAATTACATGGGGAAGAGTTGTTGATTTAGGTGATAGATCTCTTAGAAAAGTAAATGTCAATCTTGGAGGTGTTTCAAATGGATTCCCCAGAGAAGATAAGTTCGACATCACTGTAGCAAGTGAAATTATGGCAATATTTTGTTTAGCAAATGATATTAAAGATCTTCAAAAAAGAATTGGAAATATTATTATCGCTTATAAAAGGGATAAATCTCCAATCTATGCTAGAGATGTTAAAGCAGATGGTCCTATGACTGTATTATTGAAAAACGCTTTAATGCCTAACTTGGTTCAAACATTAGAGAATAACCCCGCAATAATTCACGGAGGTCCATTTGCAAACATTGCTCATGGTTGTAATACAGTAATTGCCACTAAAACTGGCTTAAAACTTGCTGATTATGTCGTGACTGAAGCTGGGTTTGGTGCAGACTTAGGGGCTGAAAAATTCTTGGATATAAAATGCCGCAAAGCTGGATTAACTCCGAGTGTCGTTGTTATTGTAGCAACTGTTAGGGCTTTAAAATCTCATGGCGGTGTGGAAAAAGCAGATCTAAATAATGAAAATGTTGCTGCAGTCGGAAAAGGATTTGAGAATTTGCAGCGTCACATTGAAAATATTCAATCTTTTGGGCTTCAGCCAATTGTAGCTATAAATAGTTTCACCCTTGATACTGAGGCTGAAGGAAAAGTTATCTCTGACGGTTGTGAAAAATTGGGAGTAAAAGCGATACTTTGTTCTCACTGGGCAAACGGTGGTGATGGTACTCTAGAGCTTGCTAATGAAGTAGTAAAAATTTGTGAAGTAAGTGATCCGTCCAACTTTAAGTACATATATGAAGATGATGTATCTTTGGAGGAAAAAATTCGTTCTGTTGCAAAAAAAATATATAGAGCTGATGACATAGTTATCGATAAATCTGTAAGTGACCAACTAAAAGGATTTGAAGATAGTGGTTATGGTGATTTGCCAATTTGTATAGCTAAAACACAATACAGCTTCTCTACAAACCCATCTCTACGAGGTGCGCCTAAGGGGTTTAATGTGCCAATAAGAGAAGTAAGGCTGTCAGCTGGAGCAGGATTTATAGTTGTTGTAACAGGTCAGATTATGACAATGCCTGGACTTCCTAAAGTCCCTAGTGCAAACTCTATAATGTTAGATGAAAAAGGTTTAATCCAGGGTTTATTTTAATATATCAATTTAATTCTTTATGCCTAATTTATGGGTTATATTATTAATAATATGTATTCTAAGACTACAAATGGGATTAAAGTAACTGTTACTCCATATTTTCTTGATGACCAATCATCTCCACAAGACGATCATTTTGTTTGGGCCTATCAAGTAAATATCAAAAATCTCGGTAATACGACAATGCGTTTAAGTCAGCGTAATTGGGTTATTATTGATGCTAATGGAAAAATATTGAATGTTCAAGGGGATGGTGTTGTTGGAGAATTTCCAACTTTGCAGCCTGGAGAAAGTTTTGAATATACGAGTGGAACTCCTCTAAAAACAAATAACGGCATTATGCAAGGTTTTTACCTGATGTCTAAAGATGATGGAGAGCAATTAAAAATTGACATACCTACTTTTTCTTTAGATAGCCCATATAATAAGAAAAATTTACATTAATTTTTATATTTTATGTTTAATTTAAAACCGATTGCATTGGTGGGAGGAACGGTAGTATGTAGTGTTGGTTTCTTATTATTTATTCCACTTATTACTGAACTAATTTATAAAACTGGCAGTTGGCAATCGTATGCTGTACCAATTCTTCTTTATCTCATAGTTGGTGGGTCATTAGTTATATCCAATATTAATGTAAATCTAAAAATATCTATAAAGGAAGCTTTTATTATCACAGTGTTATCTTGGCTACTATTATCCATACTTTGTGCTATTCCATTTATATACTCAACTACTAATTTAGGTGTAATTGATGCATTATTCGAGTCGATGAGTGGAATTACTACAACGGGTGCTACAATTTTAGATAATATTGATAATCTCCCTAAGGGAATTCTAATTTGGAGAGCGCTTTTACAATGGTTAGGAGGAATTGGTATTGTAGTTATTGCTCTATTTATATTACCTTTTTTAAGAATTGGCGGAATGCAATTATTTCACCTAGAGGGAAATGATCCTTATGATAAATTTTTGCCAAAGATATCGTCGGTTATATCAAAGATTGTAATTTTCTATGTAATATTAACTTTTATGTTGTTTGGACTTTATTACGTAAATGATATGAGTTTTTTTGACGCTTTAGCTCATAGCTTTACAACTATTTCCACTGGGGGTTTTTCTACACACGATGACTCTTTTGCATATTTCGAAAGTAATAAAATTTTGTTAGTTGCAATAATATTCATGATTATAGGAAGTTTACCTTTTCTAGTAATAGCTCAAATATCTATAAATAATTTTTCAACTTTACTAAAAGACAATCAAGTAAAAGTCTTTTTAATTATTCTTATAACATCAATAATAATTATCTACTTTTTGGCAAATAGCTATATTGATGGTGATTTCATTCACAAATCAATATCTATTGCTTTTAATACAATATCAATCATTTCAGGTACAGGATTTGTTAGCGAAAATTATGAAGAATGGGGGAACTATGCTTCTGTCTTATTTTTATTACTGATGTTTATTGGCGGATGTGCTGGTTCCACGACTGGTGGATTAAAGATATTTAGATTTCAGATATTATTTAAATACATAAATTTGCATTTCAAAAAAATGTTACAACCACATGCTATATTTGCAACTCACTTCAACGGAAAAAAGGTAACTGAAAATACATATGAGTCAGTTATGATTTTCTTTTTTTTATATATCCTAACCTTTTCTGTATCGGCTTTACTTTTATCATTTAGTGGGCTGGATTTTTTAACTTGTATTTCTGCCTCAGCGTCAGCTATTTCTAATGTGGGTCCAGGATTAGGCGAGATCATAGGTCCGGATGGTAATTATAGCCAACTTACTGGTTATTCTAAAACAATTTTAATAGCTACTATGTTTTTAGGACGTTTAGAAATGTTAACTATACTAGTTTTATTTTTACCTTCTTTTTGGAAAAATTAAATCTTTTGTTTGAGTTCAATATTTAATCTTTCAATTAAGTCAAGTTGGGTGTTTTCAATTAATATGTCAAAATCATTTAAACTAAATGTGCCTGTTAGCTCTCCAAAAGATTTAACCTCACCTTTAATAATTTTCTTTTTAGAGAGTAATGGTTTATTTAATATTACATTGAAATTTAAAGATATATTAACTCTTTTACCATCGTTGATATTAATTATCTCCTGATTATAATCAGAAATAGAGAATGTCATATTTCCATTAAAGCCATCTATTTTGACTTTATTATCAAACCAAAAATAAATATAGTTTTTGAGATTTAAAGGTAAATTCTCATCGAGAATTAGTTTTTTTTCAACCACATCAAATTCAATTTCTTGCAGCTGATTTTTTTTGTTATCAATAGAAAAAGCTGTCTCGTTACAAGAATTTAAAAAAAAAATAAAACAAAATAAAAATTTTCTCACTATTTATCCCAATTTATAAGTTGAAGCATATTATTTTGAGCAATCATTCGATTAAACGCTTGCCTCCATACAATTGATTTGTCAGATTTAAATACTTCCTCACTAACTTCAAGACCTACTTTTGCAGGGAGACAATGCATAAAAATACAATTTGCAGGTGTCTTTGACATCAGTTCTGTTGTAACTGAGTATGGTTTTAATATTTCAACTTTTTTTTGACTCTCTTTATCATTCATAGAAATAAAAACATCTGTCATGACACAATTGATATTTTTAAAATCTATCTTATCTAGATTATCAGTCACAGTTATATTAGATCCCATTTTCCAATTATTTGTTTGAGTAATAGAAGTTGGAGAGCAAATAATTAATTTTAAATCACTAATTAAATTTACCGATTCTACTAAACTGTAACAAACGTTATTCATATCCCCCATCCATAAAATGTTTAAGTTTAAAGACCCAAAATTTTCTTTAAGGGTGAGTAAATCGCCTATGGTCTGACAAGGATGTGATATGTCACTAAGTGCATTTATTATGGGCTTAGAAAAAAATTTAGAGGCCTTATTTAGTCTTTCATGGTCCGTTGTGCGATAAATTAATCCATCTAGATAGCAATTCATTGCCTTAAAAGTATCTTCAAAACTCTCATCTCTTGATATATTTAAATCTTCAAACCTAATTTCAATTGGTTTTCCGCCCAAGTTTGAAATACCCGCTATAAAAGATAGTCTTGTTCTAGTAGATGGTTTTTCAAATAATAACCCTATATTTATACCCTCTAAATTATTTTCATCAGTCTTGACATTTATAATATTTTTTAATTCATCTAAAGTTAGATCTGATATATTTAAAAAAGATTTAAGCAAAGTAATATTTAATTAATATTAAAGTTAATAAAGGCGTTTCTTTTAGTCATATTTTTTTTTTATATAATAATCGATATACCAATCATAAAACTTTTTTATACCTTCTTCAATAGGAGTAGCTGGTCTATAATTAGTTAATTTATATAATAAATTACTATTAGCTTTGGTAAATGGAACATCACCTTTTTGCATTGGGACATAAATACATTTAGCTTTTTTAGATGTAATTTTCTCAAGCGAATTTATAAACTTCATTAAATTTATCGATTTTTGATTACCAATATTTACTGTTCTATAAGGAGCATTTTTTGAAATACTATCATTAGATATTTTTGAGCCAATTGATGGAGTTTTTTTTAATAATTTTATAATTGAAATTACCAAATCATCAATAAAAGTAAAATCTCTCCATAATTTTCCACTATTATATACTTCAATTGGCTTATTTTCTAAAATTGCCCTTGTAAATTTAAATAAGGCCATGTCTGGTCTTCCCCAAGGTCCATAAACAGTAAAGAATCTTAAAACAGTACTTGGTATGCCAAAATTATGAGAGTAATTATGTATCATAACCTCACAACTTTTTTTAGTAGATGCATATAACGATATTGGAAAATTAGAATTGTCTGACTCTGTAAATGATGTTTTTTTAATTGAGTGCCCATATGTTGAAGAGGTAGAAGAAAATATAAAATGTTTTGGTTTAAAACTTTTGATGATTTCTAATAAATTAAAAGTTCCGTTAATATTTGTTTCTAAATAAGAATTTGGATCTTCAAATGAATATCTTACACCAGCTTGAGCCGCAAGATGAATAATCTTATCGAATTTATTATTTTTAATTAATTCATATAGTTTTTTATAATTACATATAGAAAAGTTATTAAAAAAAAAATTTGGATAATTTTTTAAAATTTTTAATCTACTTTTTTTTAACTTTGGGTCATAGTATTTGGTTAAATTATCAATACCATGAATTTCGATGTTTTTATTCTGTTCTAAGAGTTTTTTAGCTAAACTAAAGCCAACAAAACCGGCAACACCTGTAATAAGGATACGATTTTTCATAAATAAACTACTTTTGGGTGAGGCTTTAAAAACCACTTTATGTCAAAAATAAAACTATATTGATTTTTTAAAATTTTTTTATTTTTATCTAAAAACTTAAATTCTTTATGTGAAACCGATAATAAAATAATGTCAAATTTTTTATTAATTTTATTGATTATATTAATATTTTTTAGATTAGGGTAGGTTATTTCATGATTTAAATGTGGTTCGTAGGCATAAACATTTTTAAAGTTTTTTTTAAGTTGATGATACAATCTGATTGATTGAGAATTTCTAATATCATTACAATTTTCTTTAAAGGTAAGACCTAATAAAAGTAAGCTAATTTTATCAGTATTTAGCTTATTTTTTTTTGAAAAACTTAATATTCTTTTGGTAATATAAACGTACATTTTATCATTAATTGATCTTCCATTAAGAATAAGTTTAGGATTATGTTTATTTTTTTTAGCGATATAAGTTAAATAATATGGGTCAACTCCAATACAGTGACCACCAACAATTCCAGGTCTAAAATCTATAAAGTTCCATTTAGTTTTTGCAGCTTCAAGAACCTCTTTAAAAGGAACATCTAATTTGAAAAATAGTTGCGAAAATTCGTTAATTAATGCAATATTGATATCTCTTTGTACATTTTCAATTATTTTTGATGACTCAGCTATTTTAATTGAACTCACTATATGTACTTTATTACAAACTTTACTATAAATTTTTTTTATAAGTTTTGTTGTTTTTAAATCTGAACCAGAAACTATTTTTGTTATTGTTTTTAATGTATTAATTTTATCTCCAGGATTCATTCTCTCAGGTGAGTAACCAAGAAAGAAGTCTTTATTATAAATAAATTTATTATTAGCTATGTATTTTTTAGCTAAATCTTCAATTAATCCAGGGTAAACAGTTGACTCATAAATTACAATACTTCCTTTGCTAATTACTTTAGAAACACTTTTTGTAGCAGAAACTAGGGCATTAATATTTGGTTTATTATTGGCAAAAACTGGTGTAGGCACAGTTATGATATATATATTAGAATTTTTAATTGAGCCAAAATTAGTGAATAAATTATTTTTTAATTTTATTAATTCACCTTTGGTAAGTTGATTATTAGTGTCTATACCTTTTTTAAGAAGAGAGACTCTTTTTAGTTTATTATCAATACCATTTACAGAAAAGTGTTTAGATAATTCATATAATAAAGGTAATCCTATGTATCCCAAACCAATGATTGTTATTTTAATATTTTTGTTAGAAATCACTGGAATAAATGTTTTATTGGTAAGAAAAATTTAGTGTTATTTCCTAATGTTAGCCATACATTCAAAAATGTAAAGTTTAATAACAAAAAAATAGAGGCATATATTTTCTTTAATTTATTCTTCAAAACACTAATAATTTTATCTAAAACAAGAAAAAAAATAGGAAATAAAAAGAATAATAGTCGATCACTAATAGTCGGATTTGCCAGTGTAAATACAATTATAATAGGCATTACTATGTAAATTGTAGATTTGAATAAATCTGAATAAACAGAGTTATTGATTTTGTCTTTATGCTTAAAAAAGATAACTATTATGGGTAAAATTAGTGTAAATCTTGAATAAAAACCATATGAATAGTGTTCCTTTCTAATTATATAAACATCTATTAATCCATAGAAATGATCTATTCCTAGTGTCATAAAATAAGCGCAAAATAAAGTTAGAATTAAAAAAGAGACTTTTATGGAGTTTTTTATATTTACCTTTAACAAAATCATAAATGCGCTAGATATATGTATCAAAGATAATATTGACGTAACTATAACATATTTAATAAGATTTAATTTTTCCCAATAAATTAAAATCAAAAGGAAAAAGGAAATAGCAATACCTTGTCTTACTATTCCTAGTGTTAAACTATAAATGTAAAAAGAAAAAAATAAACATGAAATAAAAAATTTATTTTCAAAACAATTATTAATAAAAATATAGATAAGTGAAATAGTTAAAAGTTTTACAAATATCGAGAACGAAATATAATTGAAAGACAATTCATAAAATAATCTTGCTAATACATTATATATTAATTCTTTATTCTTTAATAATTCACTGAATTCTAGTTGACCATTAAAATAATAATTTTTTTCATATAGCCCATAATCACCTCCCATATTAATTGTAAAAGCAAATATCAGAGAAAATAAAATGAAGAAAATCAATAAAATATAGTCATTATAAATTTTCTTTATTGGATTAAATAAGTTTATTACATACATAATTGATAAAAAGATATAAAAAAAATTATAAATATAAATACTCAAAAAAATATGTTTTTACGTATCCAAGTGTTTAAAATCATTATGTTCCAGACTTTTTGAAAATAATTATCGTCACCTTCTATATAATTTTCCCAAACTTTTGTGTAATCAATTTTAATTAAATAGTTTTTTGTAATTATAGGATCAAAAAAAATATTTTTACCCCACTCATTCAACGGACCTCTTATCCATTTTGCAAGAGGAATAGAAAAACCACTTTTTTTTGATTGTATTAATGAGTCAGGTAAATATTTTTTTAGAGCTTTTCTTAAAATTAATTTGCCTTGAAAATTATTAACAATATTCTTATCCTGCATAGATAGTGAATATTCAATAACATTTTTTGATAAAAGTGGTGCTCGGATCTCTATTGAATTATACATAGAGCATCGGTCAGATTTGTATAAAACATTATTCGGTAAGTAAAATTGAAAATCATATTTCATCATATTTCTTAAATTTGACATTTCTTTGTCATAAAATAATTCAATCAATTCACTTTCTTTATTATTTTTTAATAAATAAAGGTAAATTTCGTTTAAATTTTTATATTTTAAAATTTTAGAAAATTTAAGAAGTTTACTTTTTAAATCTAATTGGAAATATTTTCTTGGTAAAAGATTATTTAAAATTTCAATCGTAGTGATTGTTAATTTAAAATTTAGAAAGAAATTTAAAGGTATTTTTAATAATGGTGATAATTCTAATATATTTTTCCCCCATATGTGCCTATTGTATCCTCCAAAAAGTTCGTCTCCTCCATCACCAGTTAAAATAACCTTTGAACCATTTTTTTTTGCATTTTTACATAATAGATAAAGTGCTAAATCTGATTGATCTGTATGTGGTAAATCTAAATTATCAGTAAGTTCTTCAAATAAACTTGGTACATCAGTGGAATCAAATATTATTTTATTAAAATTTACATCTAAATATCTAGATATTTTTTCAGCTCGTTCTGATTCATCGAAATTTTTATCTGAATATCCTATAGAATAAATTTGCATATCTTTTTTAAATGTCGAAGCAATTGATGTAACTAAAGTTGAGTCAAGCCCGCTAGACATAAATGTCCCAACAGGAACATCAGATATAAGTTCTTTTCTAATCTCATTTTTTAATAAACCATCAAAATCTATTTTTGATGAATTATTGTTTTTCTTTAAAGAATGATATGTATCTTCGTATTTCCAAAATTTATTTATAGTAAATTTATTTTTTTTTAAATCAAATTTAATATAATTACCTGGTTTTAAACTAAATATATTTTGAAAAACTGAGTTGTTATTCCAATTAAAATTAAAATTAATATAATTCATAAGAATTTCCTCAGATATATTTTTTTCTTCGATTAGATAATTAATTGGTTTGACTTCTGAGGAAAAAATTAATTTATTATCAGATTGATAATAATACAATGGCTTCTCCCCTGAAATATCCCTACAGAGATAAATTGTGTTACTTTCTTTTTTAAAAAAACAAAATGCATACATACCCTCAATATTTTCTAAAGTGTTTTCAACACCAAAATTGATTAAACTATTAAACAATACCTCGGTATCTGATGTAGAATTCCATCTTATAGACATTGTTTTATCTAATTTTTTTTTTATAGTTTCATGATTATAAATTTCTCCATTAAAAATAAGAACATTACCCAAGTTATCCTTGATTGGCTGTATTGCATTTGAAGATATATCTAAAATAGATAATCTAGAATGTGCTAAGCCTATTTTATTTTTCTCATCATAAAAAGTACCTGACATATCTGGACCTCTATGCAATAAAATTTTATTGCATTGTTCCAATTTTTCTTTTGGATTTTTATAGTCACCGACAAAGCCTGTAAAGCCACACATTAATTAGACCAGGCTGAATTATAATCTAAAACCATTTTTTCAAAACTATATTCATTTTTTACAAAATCTCTCATACTCTTTTTGAATGGCAATGATAAGTAATTATTTTTTTTTTCGTTAAAGAGCAAAATTTTCTTTAATAAGTCTACCTCATCCTTTTTTTTGTATATAAATCCAAATTTTCCAATAATTTTTTTTGAATTTCCAACATCAGTTGAAATATTAAAAATACCACATGATAATGACTCAAGTATAACATTAGAGAAGGACTCTCCGTAAATTGAAGGTAATATATGTAAGTTTATTTTTTTATAAAATTTGCCAATATTATTTGTAACACTATAAATTTGCGTGAACTCTTTGATGTTATTCTTTTTTAGTAAGTTAATTAATTTTATATTATTCGAATTGATACCATCCCCTATTAAATGGAGTTTAAAATCTATATTATATTTTTTTAAGAGGTTAAGTGCCTTAAATAAAGTCTCATGATCTTTCATTGAGTGGAAACGAGCATTACAGCCTATATTTAAAGTTTCATTATTATTAATATTAATTTCGAGATGATTGATATCTACACCGTTATAAATCAAAATAAAAGTTTTTTTATAATATAAAAGCTTTGTGTGAAAATTTTGTGATTCTTTTGAGCAAAAAATTATTTTTTTTGGAACAAAATAAGAAAATAAACTATTGATTGATCTAATTATAATTGTAATAAAATTATTTTTTAAAATTAAATTTGAACTTCTAATGTTCCAATAAATACTTATTTTAGGAAATAGAATTTTTAGAAAAATAGTAATAAAATCAGAATGGTAAAGCCAACTTTGAACAACATTTGGTTTTACTTTTTTTATAATTTTATAAATTTTAAATAATTCAAGCAAAAAATTTAAAAAATTAATTTCAACATTAAAAATAGTTAATCCATTAAAATTTCTTTTATCTGGAATTTTTTTTAAAGATATTATTATATGTTTATTTTTATTATCATTTTTACACATTTTTAGAAGGATATTTTGGCTTCCTCCAAATTCTAAAGAAGTAATAATATGTAAGATAATCATAAATTGTTGATAATATTATTAATTTTTGAAAAGTTAATTTTCTCATTAAATTTTTTATAAAATTCGTTGTTAATTTTAATCTTCTTGATCGAATTAATACTCTTCAGAGCTTTATCTAAAGACCTTATTGAATTTGATTTAAAAATAATACCTTTCCTATAAATATCCATAATTTCTCTATTACCATGTTTGCAATCTGAAGCTAAGATAATTTTAGATAAAGCGACTGCATCTAAAAGAGAATTAGACATTCCCTCATATCTAGAGGGGAAGATATAATAATCAGCTTTTTTAATAAAATTATAGGGATTTTTTTTAAAGCCTAAGAAAAATACTTGTTTAGATAAATTTAAATTCTTTACTAACTTTTTAAGAGAATTTGTTTGCGATCCTTCACCCAATATTATTAGATTATATTGCATACCATTATAAATATTAAAAGATTTAATTAATATATCTAAGCCCTTTTGAAATTCTAATCGTCCATGAAAAATGAAAGTTTTCTTTTTATATAAATGGACATATTTACTGTTCAATTTAATTTTTGATAGCTTTTCAATTTTATATCTATCAATTGTATTATAAATAACTTCAATTTTTTTTTGAGGAATATTGTAAGTTTTAACTAGTTCTTTCTTTAACTCTTGTGAGGGAGATATTATTTTGTCAGCGTAAAAATAAAGTTTTCTAAAAAAAAAGTGGATTATTTTTTTTATATGATTTTTCTCGTATTTTATAATTTGAGATGGTGAATTTGTCTCTCTAATTATTATTTTAATTTTCTTAAAGAAAAATATTTTAATTATTAATGCCAAAATATTTGTTTGAAATTGGTTAGCAAAAATGATTTTAATATTATTATTTTTTACATATTTACGTAGTTTTAAAATACTTAATGATGATCTACTATTAAATTCTTTGAATGATAATTTATCTATATTATAAGATTTCTTTTTTGAAAATCTTAAAACGACTATATTTAGTATGCTAATATAGCTTTTTAAAAAATTAATATATTTTAAAAAAAAATTTTGGGAACCTCCCCTATCAAAATTTGGGGTTAAAAATAAAATTTTATTATAATTTTTTAATAAGGTTAATTTCATTGTTTATTCTATCATTCCAGTTATTTACATTATTCATAATTTCTCTCAGTTTTTTACTTTTTAAACATATATTTTTTTTTAAATTTTTTTCTTTAAATAAAACAATTAAATCCTCTACTGGATTTTCTCTACTTAATCTTGGAACAATTTCTTTGGATATTAATTTATCAGTATATAGATCAATATTTTTTGATTTATCACTTTTTAAAATTATAGAAAAAATTCCAATTTTAAAAACTTCAAGGCTGGTATTACTCAAACCACCACGTTTATTAAGAGATAAATAAATATCAGACTTAATAATGATTTGATTAACTTTTTTATGAGATATCCTTTTAAAATGTTTAAATTTTATTAATTCTCTATTAAAAGAGGAAATCATGAATTGCTCATATTGACCTGTACCAATAATCAAAAATTCGTAAAAATTTGGAAAAATACTATTTAATTTGATTGCAAAATCTATAAATTCTAAAATTCCTTTACCATCCTCTAATCTACCAAAAAATAAAATTTTGTTGAATTTACTATTTTTATAGGTTTTAAAATAATTAGGTTGATCAACGCCATTAATCAAAATTTGAACATTTTTAGAACCAGTTAAAGCTTTTTTGGACCATGACTCTACGCCTGATCCATCTTGCGTTAAAATAGAAAGATCAAAATTAGATTTATAGAATTTTTTCATTATAAAATTTTTAAAGCTATTTTTAAAATAAATTGATCTCATGGGCTCATAAACACCCATAATTCTTAAGACAATCTTAGTTTTTAATAATCTTTTTAATAATGATGCAAATACAATATTTTGATTATTTAGATAAATAATATGAGATTTGAATTTTAAGTGATAAATGAAAATCTTCACAAATGCACCTAAATAAACTAAAACCTTTGAAATTATATTTTTATTTTGTGTATCACATTTAATTACATATATATCAGAATTCAAACCTTCAATTTTTATTTTTTGGTCATAATTTGAAATATTTAATTCATTATCTCCGAAGGAAATAAAAATTATTTTACAATTAAAATGTTTATCAGCTTTTTCTAAAAATTTGTAAATTGTAGGTACTCCTGTTGGTTCCCATTTTTTTTTTGTTAATGATTTTTCTAAACCAGTAAAAAGTCTTAATATTATTAGGAGTTTAGTTTTATTTTTTTTATCCATTTTTGAAGGTATATAGAGTTAATATTTCTGATATATGGGATGTTTTTTATGTAGAAAAATCTTCCCATTGAAAAGTAATGATAGTTATTGATGTTAAAATCTAAAAAAAGGTTGTAAGCAATTTTTTTTCCAACAAAAAATCTCAAAATATTAGCTAAAATTTTTATTATGAAATTAAACTTGCCAAACTGTTTAACATTATATTCATTAGGAATTTTGCTAAAGCACTGATTAAAATCATACTCTAAAAGATATTTTTTGTAAAAATTTTGTCCTTTTAAACTTTTAAAATTAATATTTCTCCAAAAAATTACAAATTTTTTTTCCCAAAAAGGTAAAAGCCAATTTTGATTGAAAAACTCGTAACATCTTTGCTGTTGAATTATAAATTTTGATTGTCTTTCCTCATATTCCCATTTATTTAAAATAATATAATTCAGATTATAATTTCTCTTTGACTTATATTTTTTTGATATTTGTAAATAATCTTTAAAAAGAATTTGATATATATTAGGATATATTTTGGATTGATTAAGCAATGTGAAGTTTTTTAAGTAAAAATTTTTTATCAATTCATTTGTTTTTTTATTGTTAAATAGATGAGCACCTGTTAAGAAATCCGCAGTTTGTCCATTTATAAAAAAATTATTTTTTCCTTTAAGTATTTTTTTTTCTTTTAAAATGAATAGTGCATAAAAATCTTGCATATTAGGTATACAGTTAATATTGAAAAAATTATTCCAGTAATTATTTCTTAATTTAGATTCAAATATCTCAAATGATTTTCTTTTATTAATCTCAATGAAATGATGTTTAAAATTAAGTTTTTTAGCTACTTTTTTAGATATTTCATAGTCATTTGAATATTTTACGCCATATGTATAGCATATAACATTAATAAAGTTATGCTCTTTTAATTTTGCAGCAATTAATCTTGAGTCTTTTCCAGCACTTAAGGATAGATATATTTTTGAGTTTTTGTTTATAATTTTTTTGTAATTTTTAAAGATTTGATTTAAACATTTATCCAGATCTTTTGATAAATAATTAATCTGTTTGCTCGGTAAGTACTCAAAGTATTTAGTTATATTACTAAATGAGTCCATGATTGTACCAGGTGATAGTTGATAAATATGATTTAATAAAGTTTGATTATTAATGCAATAACCTGATCTGATTAAAGTTTCAAATGCTAATTTATTAATATTCTGATAATTATCAATTTTTGAATTTTTAAATAAAAATATTTTTTTTTTAGAATTGAAAAATATAGGCAATGATGAAATATGATCAGTAATGCCAAAACTTATTTTTTGTGAATTTAATATTATTGCATAGTGCTCATTTAATGTTTTGAAAAATTCTTTTAATTTATATATTTTTCTTGAAACTATGAACTTTTTTATTTGTTTTAATATAATTAAATGTTTTTTTTGATTATCAAAAATCTCTATATTAAAAATCTTTATATTGATACTTTTCTATCACTAAGTAGCTCTTTAATTAATTTTGCGATTTTCAAAGATGATTTTCCATTTCCAAGCAAATATTTTTTGATTTTCATAGGTTTATTAAAAATAAATTTTTTATTAAGAGACTTACTAGTAATAATAGATGATTGTTTATACTTTATTAAATCAACCCATTCGTAATCATCTCTTAATAAATAACATTTTTTATTAGAAAAATATGACTCTCTTTGAATACCGCCACTATCAGTTATAACAAATTTAGTAAATTCTATAATTGAAAGTAATTCTAGATGGTTAACAGGGTCAATTATTTTGATATTTGATGGTACTGATAAATTAAATTTTTCGATATTTTTTTTTGTTCTTGGGTGAAGTGGAAATATTAGATTTAGTTTGGTTTTTTTTAAAAATTTAAAAATTAATTTAAGCTTAATTTTATTATCGACGTTAGTATTTCTATGAAGTGTCAACAAAACAAAATTAGAAATGCTTAATTTAAACTTTATATTAATTTGTTCTTTTTTGATCAATTTTTTTTTTTGATTTAAGTAAACATCGTAACTAGGATCACCATATAGATAAATATTTCCTATTGAGTGACCCTCTCTCAACAAATTATTTTTTGACTCAATAGTAGGGCAAATATGATAATTTGCTAATGTATCAACAATTAATCTATTTTTCTCTTCTGGCATCTTTTGGTTTTTACTTCTTAGTCCCGCCTCGATGTGCATTAATTTTATTCCTAGCAAGTTGGCAGCAATTGCTCCATAAAGAGTGCTGTTTGTATCTCCATAAACAATAATTAAATTTGGTTTAATTTCTTTTATTTGAATTATTATTTTTTTAATAACGTCAGCACTAGTGGAAATTTTTTTTTTATATAGAGGTCTAATTTTAAAATTTTTATTATAAAAATTTTTATTTAATTTTTCATCATAATGTTGCATGGTATTTATAATTTGTTCATTTATTCTTAATCTACGCAATTCTCTAGATACTGTTTGAGACTTAATAAGTTGTGGTCTTGTCCCTAAAATTGTTAAGACTGTCATTAATTGATTATTTTTTTCAATGTCATAATTATTTCTTTTTGTTCATTTTTTTTCATATAGGGATGAAATGGTAGGGAGAAAATACATTCACATATTTTTTCAGTAACAGGTAACTTATAATTTATTGATGATTTATATGGTTTTAACTTATAAATTGGGCTTGGATAAAATATAGGAAATTTTAATGATTTAGAGGTCAAATTAAATTTTTCAATTTTTTTTCTATTTTCTTTCGAAGTCAAAACTGAATACTGTGCAAATACACTTGTTGTGTTAGGTTTAATAAATGGATGCTGTACATTAAGCTCATTTGTATGAATTAAATCACAATAAGTTTTATATACTTTTTTTCTCAAAAATATTTCTCGATTAAATAATTTTAATTTTTCTAATAAAAACTTTGATTTGATTGTATCAAACCTTGAATTTCCACCTATTAAACTATAATTACCCTTAGATAGTTGACCATGATTTCTTAACTTAAGAGAGTATTCATAATATTTTTTATTATTAGTAAATATTGCACCACCATCTCCTAAGGTTCCTAAAGGTTTAGTAGGAAAAAAACTTGTAATAGAGATATCTGTGCAATTACATGATTTAATTTTATTTTCTTGACTTCCAAAACTCTGAGCCGCATCCTCTATAACCTTTAGTTTATTTTTTTTGGCAATTTTATTTATTTCTTCTATGTCACATATTTGACCAAATAAACTCACAGGTATAATTGCTTTAGTTTTTTTTGATATTTTTTTTGATATCATATCTGGATTAATATTGAATGTTAATGGATCAATATCGCAAAATACTGGCCTTGCCCCAATAGAAAGAATCATCTCTGCAGCAGATATCCAACTAAAAGGTGAAGTAATAACCTCATCACCTTTTTTAATATCAAGACATTTAAGAGCTATTAATAGTGCATCTGTTCCACTTGAGACAGTACAGCAATATTTTGATCCCACCTTTTTAGATAATTTATCCTCTAAAACTTTTACACTTGGTCCTAAAATAAAATCTGAATCAGAAATAGATTTAGACAGAGAAAAAATTAATTTTTTTTTTATTTTTAAATTCTGTATTCTTAAATAATTAGTATTCATATTTCAATTTCAGACAAAATATTATTTTTAAGGTAATATTTTTTTTTTGATAAATGACAGATATCATTAATTTTATCACCTTTTATTGGAATATTTAATTTAATGCCAGCCCTACTGATCCAACCCTTCTGTTTAGCAGGGTTTCCATATACAATTGAATAATCAATAACACTTTTAGTAATTACACTTGCGGCACCTATCAAACAATATTTACCAAGAGTAACGCCACATATAATAGTTGCATTTGCCCCAATAGAAACTCCATCTTTGATATTTGTTTCCATAAATTGATCTTTTCTCTCAATAAAAGATCTTGGGTTTATAACATTTGTAAATACTACACTAGGGCCAATAAAAACATTATTAGAAATAATTAATCCCTCATAAATTGATACATTATTTTGAATTTTACAATTATCTCCTATTGAAACATTTGGACCAATAAATGTATTTTGACCTAAAATACAATTTTTACCAATTTTTACATTTTCAGAGATGTGACACCAGTGCCATATTTTAGATCCCTCTCCAATTTTTACATTACTATCAATTATTGAAGAATCATGAATAAAATAATTTTTTGAAGTTGACATTTAAATTAAATATCCAATGGTAGAGAAATTGATCTCTCCTCCCTTGAAGATAGATAAAATGCAATTAATAGTTCGAGGGACCTTAAACCTTCTCTTCCGGAAGGAAGTACATTTATATCTTCCTTGTAGAATTTCATTATAGCTTCATAGTATAGCTTGTGTCCATTACCATAAACGTTATCAATTTCATAATTAGTTTTACTAAAACTATCTGACAAATCTGTACCTTCAATTATCCATGTATCAATCTTATTAAGAGCTTGACCTGATAATTTAATAATTCCCTTTTCTCCAATTACAGTAATACTTCCCTCATAATTTTTTTTGTTTGCCAACATTGAGACATTTAATGAACCTAAGGTTCCAGATCGCCATTTTAGATTAACAACAGCACTGTCTTCAACTTCTATATTTCTTGATAATGTTGATGAAAAGCAGTGAACTCTCTCAACTGAACCAAACAACCAATCCAATAAGTCTACATAATGACTTGCTTGGTTCATCAAGGCACCCCCGTCTAGTTCCCAAGTTCCTCTCCAAGTATCTTGATCGTAATAACTCTGAGGTCTACACCAAAAAACATTTGCATTAACTGAAAAAACTTTACCTAAATCATTATTTTTAAGAGCTTCTTTTAGTAACTTTATAGTAGGGTTTAATCTATTTTGTTTAACTATAAATAAATTTTTTTTGTATTTATCAAATACAGATATCATCTCTTTTGCATCATGCCATCTTGTTGACATTGGTTTTTCACATATTACATCTAAACCTGCCTTAGCGCAGTCTATGGAATGTTTTGGATGGAGTCCGCTAGGTGAACAAATACTAACAATATCTAAATCACCATGATTTAGGAAATCTTTTGTATTATTAAATACAGGCAGGTCATATTCTTTCTCTAGCAAATTAATTTTACTTTTATCTTTTTCACATAGAGATGATAATTTAAAAAAATCAAAATTTTTAATAGCCTCAATATGTTTATTAAAAATTCTCCCACACCCAATTATACCAATCTTCATCATAATTTATTTAACTCGTTCAATGACCAATTATTATTAAAATTTAAACTATTAAGATCAATTATTTTAAATGACTCATCATTGAAGGTTATTGTCTTTCCTTTGTTTTCAAAGTAATCATTTAATTTATTTTGTTGAAAAGATAAATAATATGATTGAAAAGATCTATTTTTCATTAATTCCAGTGTGCTAGTGAAAACTGTTGTATAGTTATAATCACATATTTTTAAATAAAACTTATAATCAGGTGTTCTTCTAATTATTATTCTCTTATTTTTTTTAAAAATTTCTTCAAGATAATCATTATCAATATATCTATCAAATTCATATCTTTTAATGATTATTTTATGTTTTTTATGCTTATCTAAAAGATAATTTACTGCTATTTTAATAGTCCTTAAATTTTCATAATCTGTAAATCTATTAGGTCCATAAATAAAGTTATTTTTATCAACTGGTATTGACATAGATATATATTTATATGTTGGATTAAGACCTAATATTATTTTTGCTATGAATTTATTAGTAAATTTATAAAAAAAGTTATCATATTGATTAGGAGGAGATCCCAATAAAATTTCTTTAGATGAAAAATTTGCAATTTTTGGGATGTTTTCTGAAAGGCCTGATCTTAATATTTTTATATCTGAATAAATCAATGAATAATAATCTTTGTAAAATTTGTAAGAATAAGATACTCCATAAGTAATTCCATGTTCAAAGCCATAGACTAAAATATTATGTTCTTTTAATTTAAGATAAAATAATTTCTCAATTTCTCTAAAAAAACCATTTGTATAAATTTTTCCATTTAATGAGTTTTTAATAATATAATTTTCTAAATAAGAATTGATTTTTTCTTTATTCAATTGATAAATATTTAATAATAAATAAATTTTTTTAACAAAAAGTTTTATGAAATCATCATTTTTGCTATATTTTTTAAAGTTTGTATTGAAAAATTCTAATATTTCATTTTCGAGATCATAATTTTTATCCTTTAGTATATGATTTGACTCAATAAAATTAAATTTTAATTTATCTAAATTTTTAAAATTATAATTTTTATTTATAATGTATGGAAATATTGAATTATCTCCATAAATAAATCTATTACTATTTAATTTTTTTACTGAAAATATTTTTAATTTTAACTTACCAAGTAGACTATCAAAATCTAAACTCAATATATTTAAAGATTTTAGATAAAGTCTTTGAAGAATATTATACTTTTTATTTTTTTTGATAGATTTATTTACCTTAATATTTTGTATGTTTTCATTGAATACATAATAAGATAAATAAGAAAAAATATTATCGTATCTTTCGAATTCTATATTTATATTATTATTTTCATTTGGAAAATTTGTTGAGTAAACAAAAATTTCTTTATTATTATTTAAAGCAATTGTTTTTGACATCAAAACATAATGATGTAGTAAAGTAAAAAATGAGTTGAGAATTGTTCTTTTAAAAACATCAATCTCTATTTTTTTAATGATATTTTTTGAACCTACTAAGTGTGCTACATATTCAATAAATTCTGGAGATTTTTTTGTATATTCATTAAATTCATCATTCTCAATTAATGACTCTATATGTATACACTTAAATTCTTTTTTATTTTTAAATTTCTCGTATATGTAATTATTTTTTGTATAAATAGTAAAATTCTTGTTTATTTTATTGAATTCTAATATATCTTCCAAAAAGTTGGTTATGATGATCTTTTCCATTAATTACTAGTGATACTATTACTTATATGAAAAATATTAAAATTAAAGAAGCTAAATATTTAAAAGGTAAAAATATTTATCTTAGACATATTAAAAAATCTGACTTGAAGAATGGATGGCTAGATTGGGTGAATGATCAAGAGTCAATTGAGGGTCTATTTAGTGGCTTTCCTGTATCTGAAGAAGAATTAATAAATTATTTTAAACTCCAAAAATTACCCTACTCTGTAATGTTTGCAATTTGTCGAAATAATGACGGTTTATACATTGGTAACGGAAGACTTAGTCAAATAGACTGGATAAACAAAGAATGTGTATATGGAAGATTGATTGGAGACAAAAATTTTAAGGGTAAAGGATATGGTTCTGAGGCTTTAATATTACTGCTAAGATACGCTTTTTCAGTTTTAGGGATGAATCGAGTATATAGTTCAGCAGTGATTACAAATAAGGTATCCATTAGAAGTAATTTAAAAATTGGAATGAAAAAAGAGGGTATTTTTAGAGAAGCATCTTATAAAAATGGTAAATTTTTAGATAGAGTTGCTTTCGCATTTTTAGCAAAAGACTTTTTTAAAAGATATGGAAAAACATAAAAAAGAAACTAGAAAAAACATAATATCCTATGTAAGAGGATACTATTTTACAAATATTTTTTGTTCATTAGTAGAAATTGGTATTCTAGGAAAAAATCAAAAAATAATAGATTTAAAATCATTAAAAAAAATTAAAAATAAAAATAGAGTAAAGTATGCATTAGATTATTTTGCAAATTTAGGATTACTGATCAAAACAACAAATAAGTACAAAATAACAAAAGAATTATCTTTGCTGATAAACAGGTCAGCAGCATTTCAGATCCCCTTTTCATACAAAAACTATTTATCTAATACAAATGATTATATTTTAAAAAATAAGGATTATGAGTGTGAAAGAACTATGAATGTTATTGGGAGTGGTGGCACACATAGTAGAAAATTTTTTTTACCTGTAATAAGAGAATTTGACTTCAATGGTTACGAACAAATAGTAGATTTAGGTTGTGGTGATGGAACTTTTCTTAAAAATTTATTAAATAAACATAAAAACTTGATTACTGTTGCCTCAGATATCTCTGAAGAAGCACTAAAAAATACAAGAAAAAATTTAAAAAATTTCAAAGGTGTAAATTATGTCAGATCTAATGCTTTAGATGTAAATAATTGGAGTAAGAAAATAGCTAGAAATAAAAAAACTATAATATGTTTTTGGTTTATTATACATGAAATATTCAATCAAAAAAATAATTTGATATCAAAATTTATTAAAAAACTAAAAAATAAAAATTATGATTTACTAATATGTGAAATTAATAGAGTAAATGAAGATGTAATAAGAAAAAATTTGGATTTCACACTTATGCCAGAATATTATTATTTTCATGATATTTCTGATCAAAGACTTTTTTCAAAAAGCGATTTAACTAATATTTTAAAAAAAAATAACTATACAAAGGTTAAAAGTTTCTACTTTGACTCTTTTAGAAAACAAAAGTCTAAAACTCCATCAATATATACTGAGATATATTCTGCTTAAATTTTAATATAATAGATTAAGGTAAACTTCTTATCAATTTATAAGCTTCAGCAAATTCTGATCCACCTTGAATACCTCTATATCTAGCTAAAGTTTTTATCGAGTCTAAAGATCTAGCGGATGGATATTTTTTTACTTCAGTTTTATAGAAACTAAAAGCTTTAACTTTTTTATTTAAATGTACTTTCGTTAAATGGACAAAATAATTTGGATTAAAAGCTGAATTGAAATTCCACTCACTCGATGAGGTAATTTCATATGAAAATAAATTTTTAACATAATTTAAGGCACCTGGTCTTGTGGCTTGAAGGGTTGATTGATGAACTATTTTATGATCTTTATTTAAATCTTTTTCATTATGAGTAAATATAGTGTGCGGTTTAAATGATGAAATTTCCCTTTCTATTATTTTACCTATTTCAATAATTGGATAACAGTTTAGTGAACCACATTTTAGATTATGAAATGAGGAATTAGTTACACCTAAATATAATAAGGCTTGAGAAGCAAATTTGTTTCTTAATTGAATTTCTTTATTAACAAGGTTGATGTCATCATCAGGAGAAAATCTACATGAGGATCCCTCTGCTATAAAAACAACTTTTATCTTAATCTTATTGTAAGCTTTTAATTTAGCTAATAAACCACCACATCCAAGAATATCGTCATCAGGATGTGAAGCTATGATCATAATTTTTTCTCCAAAAAAATTTATATTATCGTAGTTTAATTTTTGAGACTTCATTTTCTATACTTTCTAATACCCAACCTATCTTAGTTTTCAGTTTGGTACAATCTAATCGCATATCCTTTGGCCTTAATATTGACTGATAATCACTTGATTGAACATTTTTAATTAACGCTGAATTAAAATTCAAATGATTTGATATTTTAATACTAAAATCATATTTTGAAATTCCATTAGAAGAACCAAAATTATAAATACCAAAAATTGGATGCTCACATAAATAATTGATCAGTTTGAATAATGACGATATATGAACAGGACTAAAGTATATATCTCCATAACCTGTAACTTCTTTATTTTTACTTAATAAATTAGATAACTCATTTATATAAGAAAAATGTTTTTTTTGATCAAATAAATCGAAAAAATTTGTCCTTATGATGCAGCTTTGAATTTGACCAGCATAAACCTCAGCAAAAAACTTTGTAAGAGCATAGACATTTATCGGGTGACATTTAGAATTTTCTGTATGTGGACCAGTGCCGTTATACAACTGATCAGATGATATTTGTAAAAAAAAAATATTTTTTTTTCTATTTTTAATTATATCAGATAAATTTTTAACAACTTCAGTATTTGACTTAAATGCTTTATATATATTTTTTTCGCAATCATTGACATTAGTTAATGCAATAGTATTTATAATAATATCAGGTTTAACTTTTGTAATTAAATTCTCCAAATTTTCAAAGATTGATAAATCAATTGAATTTTCGTTTACATATAAATTATAAATCTCTTTATTAAAATTATTTAATAAATAATTACCAAGCCTACCAGTAGCACCTAAAATTAAAATTTTTTTCTTATTTTCTCTTAAATACAATGTGGACTTCTGAAGAAAGCTTCTTTTGATCTATAATTTTTTGAAAATCATCAATTAATTCATAAATCTCGGAGATTTTTTTTGTAAATAATCCATTTTTATTTTTAACATTAGTGACATGAATTGATCTTAATAAGTCCATAAAATCTGTCCCAAACCACCACTCAGACATAGGTGTAAATCCAAAACTACCTAAAAGTTTTTTTAGGGATTTTTCAGTAAAAAGATGAGTATGGGATCCACCTAAATGTCTATTGTGAATATTTGGAAAACAACTTTCAATTAAAACAGAAAATGAAAATAAGGGAACTGACAAATAAATATATTTAATATGCTTATTTTTTTTTATCGTACTTAACATATCTCTCGGATAATTTAAATGCTCCAATACTCCAATCATTGATATTATTTTAGCATTTGACTGTTTAACAAATTCTAAAGTGTCTTCTATATCAACTTTTTGTATAAGATTTACATTTTGCTTTTGTTTTTTTAGAACTTTTTTGAAAAAATTAACCTGTTTTATTGATGGCTCGATTGCAAGAACATCTTTAAATTTATGATCTATTAAAGAGGCTATTAAATAACCAGAACCTGCTCCAACATCTAATATTTTCATTTTTTTTGACTTAGTGCCCAGTGAATTTATTAAGAATTCAACTTTTGGTTTATAAATATTTTCTTTTCTTTCATTAAATAAATGTAAATTTTTAGAGAAATACCTGTCTGCATAATTTTGTCCTGCAGATTTATTATAAACAATGTTACAAAATTTATCTGTATCTTGATACAAACCATTTAAATGGGAACACTTTTTACAAATAGTATATTTTACGTTATGAGAAATTATAGACTCTTTTGGTAATGGATAGTTGCAAACTTTACATTTTTTTCTTTTAGGTTGCCTAGAGTAGACTTTTCCAACAAATTTTTGCCTTTTGAGAAATCTATCATTATCAATAAAAAAAGACTGTTTAATTTTAAAAATATCTTTAAAAGATTTGCCATACTTAATTTTCATAATTAATTATAAAACTTTTCTAAATCTTCTGGAAAAACTTTACCCAATTTTGTAACAAATTCAAAATTATATTGATTCTTAGCTAAAGCAATTAAATTGTCAAAAATTTTATAACCTAAATAACTTGAAATGATCGCGCTTCCACTCAATCTTGGATTAATTTCTATCAATTTAAAATTACCGTTATTATCCAACATAAAATCTATATCATGTAGGTAGTTTAATTTAAATATAGAACAAATTTTCTTAACATTTTCCATTATACTTTGATCATGAATAATTTCGTGACCATCATTTGGAAGTGTTGTTTTTAATCTTCTTCTAAAAATTAATTCTACTAGGTCACCATTATCACATAATATATCAACATCATGACAATTTTCTAATTTTTCTGATATAATGTAACTACTATCTTGTCTAAAATAATTTTCAAAATTAAATTTAAGATGGTTAATATTTAAATGCATCTCCCTGCCAATTAATTTCTTTTTTACAAATTCTTCTGAAATTATAAATACTCCTCTTCCTCCTCTATTATCTATTGGCTTTAGAACAAAACTTTTATACTTATCGTTAAATTTTTCTATTTGAAAAAGAATTTCTTTTTTATTTTTACAAACTTCAAATTCAGCAATTGGGATATTATTTTTTTTACATAAATTATATGTTTTAATTTTGTCATTCACTATTAATAAACTCTCATAATCCGAGCATAAAGGAATACAATTAATTTTTTTTAAATATGCTCTATTCTTAGAAAGGCATAATGCTTCTTCATCGGAGGATGGAATAATAAAGTTTATTTTTTCAATTTTAATAATATCAACAATAATATCTATGTAACTTGGATCATCTCCCATTGGCACTTTAAACAATTTTTTATATAAATTATTTTTTTTTGGGTTGTTATCACAGCCATATACCTCTATTTGACTTTTAAATTTAGACTGTTGTTTAAAAAACAAGGCCTCATACTTTTTAAGACCAGCTGAGCATGAAGTTAACAGGATTCTAATCAAAATATCCTTTTTTTAGTACAGTATTTGGAAGAATAGCTTTATTTATTCTTTTATTTCGATATTTTGAAAAATCAACTGCTGGAATAAGATTTTTATTATAATTAGCGACTCTTTTCATATTTACATTATGTATGTTAATTTTTTCACTTTTATCAATAAACGTACTAGTGACTAAAAATCTAAACCTAGAGTTCCTCTCTTTTATCTCAGTATTTGCTGGTTCTAATTTATAAGAGCCAATCATATTTTCTATTCTTCTAACTTTATCGACCATTTTTTTAAAATTTTGAGGTAACATAGACATATAATTATCTCCACCATCAAGATAATTGTCGATAGTGAAATGTTTTTCAATAATAGAGGCACCGTTACTAACCGCAGAAATTACGGCTAAATCATCTAATGTATGATCAGAGTACCCTATCTCACAATCATAAAAATTAGAGAGAGAAGAAATTGCACTAATATTTACATTTTCATCTTTACAGGGGTAGTTAGCTGTACATTTTAATAGTGCAAAATTTTTTCCTAGTTTCTTCTTTACTATTTTATAAATTTGATCAATCTCTTTTTTTTTGGCCATACCAGTTGATAAAATAATAGGTTTATTAAATTTTAATATCTCCTCAATCAATGGGATATTATTAAACAAACCAGATGAAATTTTAAATATATTTAAATTAAGAGGTTTTAATTCAAATAGCGTTTCAATGTCACCAGGTGTTGTAAAAAAAAGTATTCCAATTTTTTTGCAATAATATTGTAATTTTTTTAATTGATTAATATTAAAATTTTTATTTTTAAAATCTTCATAAGATTTTGTGTCTCTCATGTAACTATTATCAGGACTAATAGATTGTAATTTAACTGCATCAGCGCCAGAATTCTTAGCAGCAGTTATCATTTTTTTACATAATTGTATATTACCACCATGATTAATACCTATCTCAGCAATTATTAAAGTTTTAAATTTTCTTTTAAAATTACGAATCTTCATCAATTAATTTAAGATATTATTTATTGTTTTGATGTAATTATTTAGTTTAAAGATTTGAATTTTTTTAATTTGTTTAAAAGAATTTATTTCATATCGTGAAATAGCGTCAGCTATGAACTTTTTCGTAATAAGCATACTATAATTTATTTTGTAATTTTTTTTTATTGAATTTAAATGATAAACGTTTTTAAAATTTTTTAAATAATTAATTCTTTTAATTTGATTAATAGATGTTGTAGTAGAGAAAATTATTTTTCCTGTATATAAATTTTCTAAACTTGTAATTCCGCCACTCCCAAAAAAAATTCCTGATTTATAGTCAATATCCTTAGGGATTTTTAATTTTAAAAAAAAAATATTTTTTTGATTTGAAAAATTAGAGATAATTTTTTTTCTATTTGAATTATATGGACCTAAAAAGACTGAAATTCTAGTGTAATTAATATTATTTTTTATCAAAGCACTTAATACTTTTTCTGTAATATTTAATTTATCTATAGAGCCAAAATCAATAATGAATTTCGTAAAATCAATATTTTTTTTAAAAATTTTTTTTTCCAAAATCTCATTACTTAAGAATCCTAATTCATTTATTTTATAGTGGTGCTTTAACCTTTTTTCATAATTAAATATAAATTTACCATTAAAATTATTTTGAAAATCATGAAAAATGATTAAGTTTTTAATTTTTTTAAATACTGAATTATACCATTTCTTAGAAAGTTGATAATTATCAACTATTACAGCACTGCAATTATATTTGTCTATAAGGTCCAGTGTTTTTAAAACATCTTTATCCTGATCTAAATCACCATTTTTAAGACTGTTAATCTTAATAATTTTTGAATTTTTAGTAAGTATTTTTGAAACATTAATCTTGTTTTTATTTGATACAATATAGAAAAAGAAACGTGGGCTTAATTTTTTTATTAAATTTATTTGTCTAACAATGTGACCTAATCCATTAACTGATAAACAATCAACCCTTACTAATATATTTTTTTTCAATTTAATCTTGTAAATTCATGTGCACAAATATTTCGTTTTAATAATGAAAATATATCTAATCCATCCTCACAATTTTTAATAATTTTAAATATCCTATTTAACTCATCAAGATAGATGTTTAAAATTTTCATATCATGTACAGTAGATAAATAAATAGTGTTTGAGGCTAATATTTTTTTTGAAAGAAATTCCTGCGTTATGAATGTTTTATATGCAAGCCAATTTTTGTAAGGTAAATTAAATTTAGGTATTGCGTCTAAACCAAAAATATCAATTTTTAGATGATTTTTTTTTGCTATTGCTCTCCATTTTTCTTTTATGAATCTACCTTTGTGCGATATAACATCCCACGATTTTAAAGATTGCATTAAATCTAATGTTTTAATTCCAGCAACTGAGCCAGATCTCTCTGTCCAAAATGTGCTACTTATAAAAGTTTTTTTTGCAAAATTCATTATATCTCTTTTACCAATTACTGCATTTATAGCGAAACCATTACCTAAAGACTTCCCAAACATTGCTAAATCAGGGTAAACATCGTATTTTAAGTGAAGTCCTCCATATACTTCTCTAAAACCACTTGTACATTCATCAAAAATTAAAATAATATTATTTTTAGAGCACAATCTTCTAATTTTTTTTAAAAAATTATTTTTTGGTTCAAAATTTCTCATCACTTCCATAATTATGACCCCAATTTTTTTATTATTGTTTATTAATTTTTCTAAACTTTTGAAATCATTATATTGAAATGTATGTACATATTTTTTTAAATATGATGGTGTTCCTAAATTTCCGACATTTTCCATCAAAATTTTTGAGAAATTTTTATTATTTTTTACAGATGCTGATAAATACCAATCATGCCATCCGTGATAGCCGCATATTGCTATTTCGTTTTTACCTGAGTAAGCTCTTGCGAGACGTATTGCTATACTATTAGCCTCTGCACCAGTTCTTGCATATTTTACCATATCTGCCCATGGATGAAGGTCTATTAGCTTTTCAGCAAGTAGTACTTCCTCAAAGGAATTTAAAGATGAAAGATTACTATTTTTTATAGCTTTGATAACTTCATTATCAATCTTAGGATTGGCATATCCTAGTATATTTGTACCTACGCCCATTGATGAAAGGTCACTATATTTTTTACCAGATAGAGACCAGATTTTATACTTTTTAGCTCTCATATAATGCGAAGGCCATAAGTTCGGTGCATAAAGTTCAGGTCTTTTTGAGTAGAGAGAATTACCTCCTGGAATCACAAGTTTAGCTCTCTCCCAATAATAATTATCATTATTTGAGTTAGATCCAAAATTTCTAAAACTTGAATTAAAATTAATTATTTTTTGATTACGTAATTCGAAGTAATATTTAATAATTTGATTTAAATTACAATTAGGACCATATTTTTTAATTATTCTACTAATTAGTTTATAATCATCATTATTATCTAAAGTAATTCTCACATCAGATAGGTCATGTTTGTTATAAAAATTAAACTTATTTAAACTTTTTCTTTTAATGTAAGGAGTGACATGTTCTCTGTCATGATTTGATCTCGAATTGAAATAAGCATCTTGAAGTTCAGAAAATTTAAAGATTTCAACGTCAAGACCATCTGGATATGTTGGATTCAAAGTATTTGAAGCGTAATCATATTTGTTTTTTTTAAAAATATTATAAAAGTCAATAATAATATTCTTTTCAATTAAAGGGCAATCAGATGTTAGTCTTATAATGGCAGTGTTTTCTTTTGCACCGAAAGATAATGCGCAATTATAAAATCTACTCAATACATTTTCTTCATCTCCTTCGTAAATTTCAGAGTGAAATTTAAGTATTTCTTTCTTTAAAATAAAATTGTTTTTTGGTATTGCATAAATAATTTTATATTTTTTTTTTAAATCTTTAATTCTATTAAACATAATTTCAATTAAAGATTTATTTTTAATTTTTTTTAATATTTTTTTGTCTAACCTTTTCGATTTTTCTCTTGCCTGAATTATTATTAATGGTTTCAATGCTTCCATATCCTAGGATCAACTATTTTTTTTTCAATAGTTGATAATTTTTTGAAAAAATTCGTTTTCAAATAATAGAAATCAGATGATAAAAATTCACTAAGATGTTTTATATTATCAATACCAATAACTATTTTATTAATATTTTTTAAAGAGTTATAAAAAGATTTAATTGCTTGTAAACTGTTCATGTTATGTTTATTTAAAAAATTGATCCAATTTTGAATATAATATTTTTCATAAGAATGAAAATTTATATTTTGGAAATTAACAAGTTTTCCTTGCAAAAAAATTGATCTAGCAATTATTTCAATATTATTTTTTTGACAAACGTCATAATAAGGGTTCAATAAAAATCTCTGGTCAAATATGTTTAGTGGTAATTGGATAGTATCAGGTAAAGGAAAGTCTCTGGAATAAAGTACATCAATATCGTATATGGAATAACCAATTTTATTTATTAAATTAAATGCTTTGTATCGTTCCAAAACATTGTAGATATAAATTATCTGTCTATTTGTTAATAGTTCTGGTGATCGGATATATATTGTCTTGAATTTATATCCCTCGTCAATCATCTTGTTTAAAAAATTCAAATCTTTAAAAATATTATTGTTGTTAATTTTGGTATCAATGAAAAATCTCCTTTTTTTGAACAAATTCAGTGAATTATAGGAATTTGAGTAATCAAAAGACCAATCAAGTTGATTAATTTTATTTTTTTTTAAGTAATTCAAAAATTTATTTTTATTTTGAAAACTTATTTTTTTATTACTTAGACCATAATTATTATTAATATTTGCTAATCCAAGTATTATTTTTTTATGAAATTGATTTAATGATTTTTTCAATTTGTTTATGAGTTAAAAAATTTTTATTTGTTCCAGAGTCGTATTGAAAATTTTTAGAAACAACCGTCCCTGTTTCTTTAAAATAATTTTTCTTATAGTCTTTAAATTGAAATTTCATTTCAATTGATGGTGTAATTAAAAAATATTCTTTAAAGTTAAGGGTTTGATAAGCTGACTCTAATGGACATAAAAGTTCATGAATTTTTTCACCAGGTCTTATTCCTATTATTTTTTGTTTTAGGTTTGGGGCTATTACCTTAGCCAAATCTGTAATTCTTATACTAGGAATTTTTGGAACAAAAGTCTCTCCTCCGATCATGAGAGAGTGGCATTTAATGACAAAATTGACACCCTGTTCTAAAGTAATCAAAAATCTTGTCATTTCACTATGAGTTATTGGAATAAATTTTGATTTATTTTCAATAATTTTTTTAAATATAGGAATAACAGAACCCCTTGAATTAACAACATTACCATATCTTACAATTGAAAATTTAGATTTACTTTTTCCAACAATATTATTTGCAGCAATAAATAATTTATCTGAAGCCAATTTAGTTGCACCATATAAATTTAAGGGATTAACAGCTTTGTCAGTTGAAAGTGCTATGATTTTTTCTACATTGTTATTTAATGCTGCGTCGATAACATTTTCTGCACCATTAATGTTAGTTTTAATAGCTTCCATAGGATTATATTCAGAGGAAACAACTTGTTTTAGAGCTGCAGCATGAACAATAAAATCTACATCCTTAGTAGCTAAATTTAATCTTTCTTTATCTCTTACATCCCCAATAAAATATCTCATCACTTTACTGTATTTTGATAAATTATTTGATAGATCAAATTGTTTAAGCTCATCTCTTGAGTAAACAATTACTTTTTTTGGGTTTGAATTTTCAAGAATTGTCTGGATGAATTTTTTACCGAAAGACCCAGTGCCTCCAGTTACAAGTACCGACTTATTATTAAGATTATTAAGATGTTTCATTTATTGATTTAAATTTATATTATTTTTTGAAAATAATTTCATAATTTATACCTTTATTTCGTTAGTTTACAATTAAATTGAATTTTTTATTTTTTTAGAAATTCTTTTTTATCAAATGAGTAAATTTTACCACAATTTATAAGTGTTTCTTCTCTATGTGAAATCATCAATATAGTCTTATCTTTTTTTAAGTGGTTTATAGTGTCTAATATTTTTAATTCAGTTTTCTTATCAAGAGAACTAGTTATTTCATCAAAAATAAGTAAAGATGGATTTTTATATAAAGCTCTAGCAATTCCTATTCTTTGCCTCTGACCACCTGATATTTTTTGTCCACTCTCACCTATATTTGTGTCCAAACCTTCATCTAGATTATTTATCAGTTCATCTAAATTTACACTTTTTAATATATAATTTAAATTATTATCCTTATCAGTTAGTTTATCATTTAAAGTTATATTCTTTCTTAGTGAGCTATCTAATATAAAAGTCTCTTGAGGCACATATCCAACTTTATTAGTCCAATTTATACTTTCGGAAGACAATACATTATCATCAATTAAAATTTCTCCAGAAGAAGGAGAAATCAAACCAGATAATAAATTAAAAAAAGTAGTTTTTCCTGTTCCGGACTTACCAACTATTCCTATAAAATCTCCTTTTTGAATATCTAATGAAAAATTTTCAAGTATTTTTATTTGTTTCTTTGAGGGATAAAAAAAAGTGACATTTTTGAAAACAATTGATTTGTCAAAGCCCATATAGCTTTTATTTATTAATGTCTCAAATTTTTTAAATTTATTAAGCTCATTAAAAGTTTTATCAATTGCAGGAATTTGGAATCTTATTGATTGATAACTTGTTAAAATTCTTTGAATTGAAGGAAGGACTCTAAAAGCTGCTGCAGCAAATAATGCTAAATTTGCAACAATATAATTAATATCATTCTCAAGATAAAAAAGTGTTATTGTCAAAGATAAAAGAGCAATAAGTAAGATAAATTCAAGCCATATTTTTGGGAGATTTGCTATAATTGTTCTTTTTTTATGAACATCATTTGAGATGTTATTATGTTCTCTAAATGAATTAAAAAAAAAATTTAAATTTTTTGATAATTTTACTTCTTTAATTCCATTTATACCCTCATTAATTTTTTGTATTCTTTTTCCTTCATGTAATTGTCTAAGATTACCCCAGTTTAATAATTTTTTTTTAAAGGCTAAATAGAATAAATAACTTGTTAAAGATATATATGAAATGATTACAATTGATCCAATAGGCTGATAAATTATTAAAACAACTGAAATACCAATTAGTACAAGTGTTTCTGTAATAATTTGAGTAGTTAATCTTATTATTCCTGCAACACTTTCTGTTTCAATAGTTGTATTTCTTAATATAAGTGATGAATTAATTTTGACATGTTCTTTAAAGGGCATCTTTAAATAACCTTTAAAGATTGCTTCTGATAAATATATTTTAAATTTTATGTAGAAATTAGTTTGATAAATTAGTGCATATAGAAGGAAGGATAATTTAATTACAAAAAATGTTAAAAGTAACATGGAAATAAAATAAATATTTGAACTACCAAAAAAGGATGGTAAATACTGATAGTAAATTTTTGTTAAGAAAAAATTATTTGGACCACTTAAAAAAGATGAAACTAATGGAATTATAATGCTAAGTGTAAAAGCTTCAAGAAACATAACTACAAAAGATAAAAATATTAAATAAAAAATTTTATAAATACTAAAGCAGTATCTCAATAAAGTGTATATTTTATTTAAAGTACTAAAATTCAATTTAGATATTTTGAAACTTCATTATATGATTGTAAATATAACTTTTTATTTCCATTCAATCGATTGATAAGAAGATTATTTTTATTTTTTTTTGAACTAAGTTGAAAAATTTCATTTTTATTTTTATAAACAATTTCTTTTAAACATTTTTTAAGTTTAGTTTTGTCGTGATTAATAAAATATGTGGCCCAATCAGGTCTTATAGATTTATGACCAGATAATTTGAGTAACTCTTTACTATAATGTGTATATTCAATACTAGGAACATTAAAGTATTTAAAATCTGCAAAATTAGCTGTGTTGCTGTTAGCAATCATAAATAATGACTTTTGAGCTAATATCATCGGATGTAGGTTTGATATTATATATTTATCATATTTGACTTTATTTAAAATTTTTTTCAGTGTTTCCATATTTTTAATATCTTTTCCTTTACTTGAAATAGGATATGGTTTTAAAAAAATAGGCAAGTCTAACTTTAAATTTAAAATTTCTATCAAACACTCCTCTAGAAGAGTTTCCATAATTTTTCCAGATTTATCCCATCCAAAATCTTTGTTAAATATTCCTAATGAAATCGAAATAATTTTTTCATGCACAGGCAAGTTATTATTTTTAAACTCATTTTCAAAATATATTTTTTGATTACTCATTACAAAATTTAACCATTTCGTTGAGAGTTTTGGTTGTGTATATGACCAAAAAGAAACATTTTTATTGTACATATTTTTTTCAAGATTATAAAAATTGTTAGTGAATAATACTAAATTTTGTTTAGGTAGTTTAAAACTAGAGCTTTTAATTTTGATACCTTGCAACTTTTCACGTTCTATTTTTTTTGTAAATTCTATAAATTTTGTATGTCCATAAGGGTCGTTTTCAAATAGAAAAACATTATATCTAAATAATTTTAAAAACTTTTTTTTTCCCTTAAGTTCAGAGAAATATATAAAGTCAACCTTATTAAAGAACAGATTAAAAGAAATAAAAAATAATATCTTTAAAATCCAAAAAAATCTGAAAATTTTATTTAGTACTGAATTTCTTCTATTAAAGTAAATTAGTTTACCAACTTTATTTACACAATCATTTATTACAACATTTTCTTTAATTGATTTAGTTGTAAGTTCATCGGGCGAGTAAATAATAACATTTACTTTTTTTTTATCTAATTCCATTAGAATAGGAATGATAGTATCTATAGTTTTTAACCTTGGATTCAAAAGAACGTAAATATTATTTTTTCTATTAAAAATCATTTACTAAATGTCAATTTTAAAGCCTCTTTTGCTTGTATTGTATTCATAAGTAAGCCATTTACGTATTGAATTTTATGATTTCTGCAGATATTGAAGAGTTTAGTTTTATTTGGTTTATAAACTATATCAAAAATAATATTATCTTTTTTTAACAACTTAATTAAATTTTCACTTATTGGTGTTTTATTTCTATAGCTGTGATTTAAATTGCTTCCAAGAGGTGTACAATTAATTATTAAAGATTTAGTATTGTGTAATTGTTCTATTTTTAATTTTTTAAATATTCTTACATTATTAGATTTAAATAGAAATGATTTTGAAATAAGTATAAAATTTTTTTTCTTATACTTATTAAATAAATAAAAAAAAATTGCTTGTCCAGAACCACCTAGCCCTATTATTGTGATATTATTAAATTTTGAAATAAATGGTTTAATAGTAAAAAAAGCACCAATTACATCAGTATTGTAAGCATAAATTATTTTTTTTTTTTTAACTAATAAATTAGCAGATCTTGTTGTTTTGGCTGACAAATGAAGGACATTAGCAAACTTTAATACTTTTTTCTTGTATGGCATTGTGACAACTATTGATAAGAAATTTTGATCTTGTAAAAATTTTTTTTTCATAAAATTTTGAAAGTTCTTATTATCAATTTCATAAGGATTGAATTGTCCTTTAATATTGTTTTCTTTAAAATATTTTCTCCATATACCTACAGATCTGGGTTTATTTAATGGATAGCCAATAATTCCAAATTTATTTATGTTATTATTCAAGATTAAATAATTTTTTTGTTAAATATTTTTGAAATTTTTTTAATTGTTCTTAACGTCATATCAAAAGTCTTGAAATCTAGAGGTTGCAAAGGATCAACTTTCGATTTTGACGGTCTTGGATGAGTTTCAATTATTAATCCATCACAACCAGAAGCAACAGAAGCATATGCTAAATTGGGAACCCATGGGGCCCAAAAACTTGCATGACTAGGATCAGAAATAACAGGTAAATTTGAAATTTCTTTTAAAGCAACTATGCCTTGAATATCTAACATAAATCTTGAAGTATCTTTATGAGTGTGAGGAGTTGAAACACCCCTTTCACATAAAATAAGGTTTTCATTTCCCTCAGTTAAAATATGTTCTGCTGCACCTAAAAAGTCTCTTAGACTAGAACCAAAATGTCTCTTTAAAATTAATGTTTTCTTTGATCTTGCACATTCTCTTAATAATTCAAAATTTTGCATATTTCTTGATCCAATTTGAAGAATATCAACTGTTGAGGCTAATTTATCTAAGTATTGGATTTCAGTTATTTCAGAAACATATGTAAAATTGTAGTATTTTTTTAACTCGTTTACCCATGATAGTCCATCTATGCCAACATCGTGATACTGGTTTGATCTATATGGAAAAGTAAGAGGCTTGAAAGCATGAACTCTAAATAAATTTATTTTTAGTTTTTTAAAAAACTTGGCTACCTCGAATAAAAGTTCTTTGCTCTCAATTCCGTTAGGACCTGCAATAACTGGTAAGGTACTTTGTGTAAACTTTACTTTGGAGTTTATTTTAATTGATCTTTTTTTTTTAGAGGTAGATAAGAAAAGTTTGAATTTTAAATCTTCATCAGAAATATCTTTAGTAGGATTTTTATTTGTTAAATTTTTTACAAATATATTATTACTTTTTTTCATTACCTAGCAAACTTTTTGTTTTATTTACAGAATGAAGCTTATTACTATCAATCAAATTCGAGTAAATAGAATTTATTAATTTAATTAAATAGATATTTTTTTCAATAGATAAATTGAAAATATCATTTTTCATTGGTGATAAAAAATATTTTAACAATTCATTATGGCTGACACCATATCCATTTTTAGTTTTAAAAGAAAATTTTTTATATTTGGAATTTAATTTACTATCAAAAAAGTTTAGAGAATTGAGAGCTATTCCAGATATTTTTAATCTATTTCTCGAACCAAATATATCAATTGACATTTCATAATCTTTGTTTGCTCTTGTTGTAGCTAAAAATGTAACAGGAATATTATTTTTTAAATTAATATTTAAAGATATGTAATCTTCCGCCTCTAGCTTTTCTTTATTGTAATGAATATTTCCATTAAAATTTCTTACTTCACCAAATAAATAATTTAAAATATCCAATAAGTGAATAGATTGGTTGACTAATACACCCCCATCAGTTGAGTATTTTCCCCTCCAAAGACTTTGATAATATTTTTTATCTCTATGCCAAGTAAGCTTACAATCAATTAAATTAATTTTTCCAAAAAAATCTTTATTGATTAATTTTTTTGAGATTTTAATGGAAGAATTAAGTCTATTTTGAAAAACTGTCCAGCATTTTAATTTTTTTCTTTTTACTAAATTAATTAATTTTAATCCATCTGAGTATTTTAAAACAAATGGTTTTTCAATTAATACATTAGTATTATTTTTTATAAAAAATTTTGCCTGTTCATAATGATTGTAAGAAGGTGTACATATAATAGCATAATTAGTTTTAATTTTTTTTTTCTTAAAAGATTTAAAATCAGAAAAATAAACACCTTTAGGAAATTTATCTTTACTGATTTTTGTATCAATTATGTATATGTTATTAAATTTATATTTTTTTAGTAGTTTTAAATAATATTTTCCAATAGACCCATATCCAAGTAAAACAATATTCATTAAAAAAATAGCTCTATTTTATTTGACAAAATTTTTTTTTGTTTGTTTGACATTTTAGATGAATATAAATCAGAATTTTTATCAATTTTTTTAATTAATTGCTCTTTTGTGAGAAATAGAGAAGAGTATTTTGAATTGACTCCTGTACCATCGAACCCAATATTTTTAACTAAGGAAATATTTGGAAATATTGATTTGAGTGAATATGTATATTGGTAAAGAATGTAGTTAAGAGACCAAATATCTTTTTTTTTGTCTTTTCTATATCTAATGTTATTGAATTTATCCATAAATGATGGGTAGTTTTTGTATTTTTTATTTTTATCCTTTAAATATCTTTTCCACTTATAGCTCCAGGAGCCCCAACCCCATGGTATGAAATGATCAAGTTTCATAAATTTTAAAACATTCTGTTTATTATCAGCTAGCTCTTTGAATTGGAATGAACAAATAGAATTGATTTCCATGTCAAATTCATATTTTTTAAAACATATGTCAAAATATTTAAAAAAGTTTCTATAAGGTATACAGTCATCCTCTAAAACTATAAAAAAGTCATAATTTTTAGATAAATAATTTATTCCATTGGTTAATGATTTACATAAGCCTATATTTTTTTTTTGTTTAATGATTTTCAAATTATGTATCTTTGAATTCTTCAAAATAAATAAAATATTTTCTTGAATAATGGCTTCATTTTCATTTTTAGGACCATCAAGAAAAACAATAATGTTTTCTAATTTAAAATTTTCGAGACTTATTAGTACGCGCTTTAAATGCGATGGTCTATTATATGCAAATAAACCTATTCCAGTTTTTAATTTTTTTTTCAAAAAGCTTTTTCTTTTAAATATTTTAATCGAAATTTCATAGCTTGCTCTGCTATAAAAAGATCTTCTATAGAGTGAATATCTATTTCAGCAAAAGAATCATCATGTATAACAAACTTTACATTTTTACCTATTCTTTTACCTTTTCTCCAAAACCTTGCTCTGGTTGCACAAGCAAGTGCGGTATCCTCTCTATATAGCTCGGGTGCTATTTGTCTTGATGTATATTCTCTCATCCAAGGAAGAACCTTTTGAAATTTATTATTTTTTTTGTGCCACATGTGCTTATAAATTTTTTGAACAGTAAAACTGCTATCAATATTTTTATTATCTAATAAATTTTTTACACATTTTGAAACCCACTTAGCTTTTCTAAAAATACGGTTAGCGGTAAGGAAAACACAAATATCAAACTTAATATTCATAAAGCTTTCATATTCTAGCAAAGCGTTTTGGAGAGTTGCCTCTGTTGTAGTTAAGTCCATTGCAAATTCTTTTTTTCTTAAAAAAGGAACATTAGCACCATATCTTTTTGCTTTTTTTGCAATTTCCGCAGAGTCTGTACTAACAAAAATGTGATCACAAACTTTACTCTCTTTGGCAGCAGCTATTGGATAATAAATCAATGGTTTTCCATTAATAAACTTTAAATTTTTAGACTTTATACCTTTAGATCCTCCTCTTGCTGGAATAATACAAATAACTTTTTTTTTCGTCATTATTGCCTTTTAATCGATTTAATATCTTTAATTCCTGAATTCGTCATTGAAATAAACAATTCTTCTTGAAGTATTTTAAAGATATTTTCAACACCTTTTTTCCCATTAGCCATTAATCCGTAAAGTGCTGGTCTGCCCACACCAACAATATCTGCGCCTAGACTTAAATACTTTATTATATCAGAACCTCTTCTTATACCACCATCAGCTATGATTGGTATTTTATTTTTTTTTAAATATTTTTTGTGATCAGTCAATATATCACAAACCGATATCCCAGAATTAAACATTCTTCCTCCATGGTTTGATAACCAAATAGCATCAGCACCCAAATTTACCAATCTTTTCGTATCGTTCAAATGCATAATTCCTTTTGGAATTATGGGTAGTTTTGTTTTACTTCTGATCCACTCAATTATTGAAAAATTATATTTTAATGCCATCGAAACATCAGGGCTTAACTCTAGAGATCTAGAACCATATTTTCTAGCATCATATTTTGTTTCACGATCACTATATCTAAATGATCTGATTGGTGCATCTAAGCAAATAGATATTGCTAAACATTCATTTTCTTCGGCTAATCTAATTTGTTTTAAAATCCAACTTTTATCTCCAAATAAAAAAAATTGCCAAATTAATTTCTTTGGAACAGAATAATTCCTTATCTCATTTAGAGTGGTTCTACCTTGGGTGGTAAAAGTTATTGGGATATTAATATTTTTAAGACCTATTGTTGTTTCAATTTCACCTCTTTTATGAAATTGAGTCTGATGGCCCATAGGACTTAACACCAAAGGTGATTCGAATTTATTATTTAGAAAGCTTACAGTAGTGTCTGCCTTAATTATTTTTTTTAATACTCTTGGATAAATTTTAATACTATTTAAATCAGCAATATTTTTATTAGTAGTATAATCATCCTCTGACCCTGACTGAGCCCAAATAAATGTCCCTTTTCTGGTTTTGGCAGAAGCTATTTTTTCAGCTTCTCTTATGGTGTAAAATTTTTTTTTCACAACATTTTAATATATCAATTAAGAATTATATGCTAGAAAAGAAATTCTTATGTTAAGTGATATAATTATACAAAATGTAAAAAATAATGGTTTTCATCATCATCCAAATTTTATAGAAAAAGATGAAGCAAATGATATTCTTCAAAAAATAAAATCTTTAAATAGTGAAAAAGGTAAAGGAAACGGAACAACTTTTTACAATGGAAAAAGAAAATTAATTGATCACGCTAAAAATTTAAGACTTAAAACATTACTGAGTTCACTTAGATTTATAAACTCTAAAATAAATAAAAATTTTAATGAAATATCAAAAAAAATATTAGAACAAAGTAGATTAAGAAGAATTGACTCCTATATTTCTCCAATTGATGATAAACCAGTAATTGATTGGCACAACGATACTTCTTATAGTGGAAGTATACAGCCAAAAAAAAAACTTCATCATCCAAACTTTTATAAACTAAGATTTTTTTTATATTTAACTGATGTAAAATTTAAAAATGGTTCTTTAGCATGTATACCAAAGAGTCAAAAATTAGTAAAAGCTATAAATAAAATTTTTTATAACGGTACTTTGAAATATGAACCATATTGGGATTTAAAGTCATTCAGATCACTTATTCAAAAAGAAAATTTTAAAGCTGAAATTTTAAAAGAGGTACCAGTAGAGCTTTATGATGAATTTCTTGAAAATACAAAATTTGTTGATCAAAAAAGTGATACATCAAATTATGATTTAGAGTCTGAAGCTGGAGGGTTAGTTATATTTGATGATAGAGCTTTTCATAGAGGTTCTAGTTGCTTAGAGACTGACCGTGCAGTCATGAGATTTATTTATGCGTCAAAATTATATTAATAATCTTTGTACCAAATTTGATTATTACCAGTAGTATTTTGTAATTTAAATTTATTAGATAACATAATCGAATTTATTTTATTAAGATTTGTTGGGTTTTCTACAAGCACGGACTTTAATTTTTTACTTGAAAGAATATTCTTAGATCCATCAAGTATTAAATGCTCAATACCATCAACATCTATTTTGATGTAATCAGGCATAGAGAGATTATATATTTTTTGAAAAGTATCAGTTGAAATACTATTTGTAATGTAATTAAAATTAATTTTCCTTTTATTAAAGTATTCGTCATGGTCAACTGCAAAACCTGAAAGTGCTCCACCATAAATAGTGTTATTCATATAAAAATTATCAATATCATTCTGATGACTTAAGCATAATGGCACTAAACATACGTCTTCATTTATGTTATTAATGAATATATTTCTAGCTAAAATTTCTAAGTTAAAAACTGAAGGTTCAAAACTGTATACTTTATTTCCCTTTTTTTTCTTTGCATAATAGATTGAGTAGATACCAACATTAGCACCGATATCCCAGAAAATTTTTCCATTTTCAAATTTATCAATCCATTTAATTGTATCAATTTCTTTAGTGAACATTGTATTATATCTTGTATTGGTCATCAGACTTAATGAATAAAATTTGTAATCTATATTATTATTTTTTATGTTAATTATTTTATGATTATCAATAAAATTATAAAAAAGCTCATCTCTCCATCTTTTTTTAAATAATACAAAGCTGAAAATTTTTTGTAATAAAAACAAAAAATTTTTTGTAAATTTAATGTAATAAAAAAGAATTTTTCTTCTTAATTGAATTAAATAATTTACTGTATTCATATTTAAATTTTAATAAATTCTATTTATAAGGATACTAAACACGAATTCTATTTCTTACTAAAGATTTATTTTTTATGATGTCAAATGCTAAAAGAGCAGTATTTTTTCTCATAAGAATATATGATTGTTTACTATAAAATGATGAGTGAGGATGTATAGATAGACTATCAGGAAATTTTTTTAAAAATTTTTTGATCATTAATTTTTTTTTTAAAATCTCACTCATCTCTATATCGATTGCAAAAAAATCTATTCTTCCTTTTGAAATAAATTTGAATATATCATTTAAATCTTCTATAAATTCAAATCTTGCTAAATTAATAATAATAGTTTTTCTATTTAGATTATTTAAAAAATTTTTATTTATTAAATTTTTATTAGAATCATTGAGATTAGCATTAATGGAAATAACATCACACCACTTTATGAATTTATTTAAGTTATTGAACTTCTTAAAACGGTTTAATTTAGAGCTTTTAACAAATGGGTCAAAGAAACCAATATTATTAAATAATAATTTAGATTTATTTAGAACTAATTGTCCAATTCTTCCAGCTCCTATAACTCCAAAATTTTTTTCTTTTAGCGCCTCAACATCATCGATAGTATTTTTAAAATTATAAAGACTATTGTCATCCAAAATCTTTTTTGATATTTCATGATATTGATTAATTCTTCTCATTCTTGACAGAATTAAAGCAATAACAGTATCTGCAACCTCATTGATACAATAATCAGGATTATTAAATAATTTGATTTTTTTACTTTTAATATAGGCTAAATCTACGTTATCGTATCCTGTACCATAACGGATAATATACTTAAGATTTTTAAATTTATCTAAATACTCTTGATTTGCTAGTCTTCTCCATAATAACAATACCTCGGTTTTATCAAAATCTGTATGAGATAGTAAATATTTTCCAAGTATTTGTTTTTCATAAATCGGTTTTTCTTTATAATCTTCCGATATTGAAACATACATAACTCTGTAAAAGTTACATCAAAACATGATTAAAACCAATTTAAAATATTTTATTATTTTTTTATTTTTCTTATATCTTGTCTTGCTATTCTCAATTTTTATTATTTCACCAAATGATGTTTTTCTTTTAGGTGCTGACTCAAGTTCTTATATATACCCGGGATTAAGTTTTTCAGAAAAACTAAGTTTATTGCAAAAAGATGGCTCTATTATGCATAATAATACAGCTCTATATCCGATTTTTTTATCTTTATTTTTTAAAATATTCAACTTTGAAAAATCTTTTTTATATATTCAACTTGTTCAAATATTATTTGTATTTTTTATTGCTTACATAACTTCAATTGTTGATTTTAAATTTAATTCAAAAGATAAAATTTTGGTTTTCTGTTTATTAATATTTAATCCAAATTTATTTAGTAATGCATTTTTTGCTCAAACCGAAATTTTATTTACTTTATTTTTTATCATTTCAATTTTTTTTTCAATTAAGTTTATAAACAATCAAGAAAATGTATATGCTGGTTATTTAGCTATTATTTTTTTATGTATTTCTTTAAATATAAGGCCTATATCTCAGTATTATTTATTACTATTTATCATATTTTTTAATTTTTGTTTTTTATATGAAAAAATAAGTCTTAAAAATTTTCTTAAGATTAATACAATTTTTATTTTAATAATAGTTATCTTTGTTGGACCTTGGATTGTAAGAAATAAAGTTATATTCGATGAGTCATTTATTTCATCAAATAAAGGCTATTATGCTCTAGATAACTTATCAAACTTAATTAAATATAGTGAGAATATAAGTGATGATAATTCTTATGATATGGCATTATTAATGAATTCAATCTTAATGAAAAATGATAATAATGGATATAAAGGAATATGCCTGAAAAAACAAAATATTAGAAAAATTGAATGTAAAGATATTGTTTTTGAATATAGCATGAAAAATATATTTGAATATGATAAAAAAGATATTTTAAAATCACTTGGTTTATCAAGTATCAACACGTATCTGTCTGCAGGGTCGTCTAACTTAAAAGTATTATTTAATCAAAAAGGTAACAATTTATGGAAAGAAAAAATCGACTTCAAGAGTCATAAACAACTGATTTCTGGAAATGTTATTAATCAATTAATATTTTTGGTATCTTTAATTTTTAGTATCTCTATAAAAATACTTTCAATAAAAGGTCTCTACAATCTTTATACTAATAACAAAAATAAGATATTTTATTTTTTTATACTTGTTTTTATTTTTTCAACAATTTTATTTATGTTTGTGGGAAACTCGAGATTCAGAGTGCCTCTTGAACCGTTATTCATAATACTTTCAGTTTATGGTTTAAAAAAAGGTTTTCAAAAATGAAAATATTAATACTAGGATCAAAAGGATTTGTTGGTTCAAATGTTAGTAAATATTTTAATAAGTTACAATTCAAAATCTTTAATGATCCTGGGAAGACAAAATTGAATTTACTTAATGTAAAAAACTTTAATAAATTAATTAATCATTCAAAACCTAATATTGTAATAAACTGTCTAGGTGTAGTTGGTGGCATTCAGTGGGGATTAGTTAATAAAGTTAAAATTTATGATGAAAATAATCAGCTATCTCTTAACTTACTTAAAAGTATAAAAGGTAAAAATATAACTTTAATAAATTTACTCGCTAATTGTATATACCCTCATAAGTTTTCGAAGTTTTTTGAAAAAGACATTTTAAATGGCTCAGTTCATCCATCAGTTTTTGAGTATGGGATGTCTAGAAGAGCACTTTATTCTGGAACCCAAGCTTACTCTGATGAAAAACTTATTAAATTTATAAATTTAATTCCTGCAAACGTATATGGGCCAGGTGATCATTTTGATCCACATAAATCTCATGCTTTAGGAGCTTTGATATACAAATTTTATGAGGCTAAGAAAAATAAAAGTAAAGAGGTAGAAATATGGGGAACAGGAAAACCAAAAAGAGATTGGCTTTATATTGAGGATTTATGCAAAGTTATACATGAAGTTATATTAAAAAGAGATAAACTGTACTCTAAAACCATGAATGTCTCATCTAATAATGTGATAAGTATCAAAAAACTCGCTAAAGTAATTTCAAATAAATTTAAATTTGATGGCAATATAAATTATAATATTAATTATGCAGACGGGGATCCTATAAAAAGTTTTAGTAATAAACTTTTAATTAAACATTTAGGATTTAAAAAATTTACTGATATAGATACTGGTATAAATAAAACAGTTAAATTTTTTATTAAAAAATGAGCACTAGATCGAATTGCATAGTCTGTGGATCAAAAAGTATTAAAGACATTATTAATCTGGGTTGGCAACCTTTTGCAGATACTTTTATCCCAAAAAAAAATAAGAATAAACTTGAAAAACTATATCCTTTAGTTTGTAGTTTATGTAAGAATTGTAAAAATATTCAATTAAAATTTGTTACTGATGCTTTCGAAAGATACAACAATTTTGAATATTCATATACATCAGCAAATTCAAATTTTTCAAGAAGACACTGGGATGAATTTTATAAAAAGACTCGAAACTTTATTAATTTGGATAAAAATTCAAATATTTTAGAAATAGGATGTAATGATTGTTATCTTTTGAATAAATATAAAACACATACAAAAAACTTATATGGTATTGATGCATCAAAAAAGATGGTCGATTACTCAAGGAAAAAGTATAAATTAAAAGTTTTCCATAATTTATTTGACTCAAAAATTGTGAAATTTTTTTTATCAAAAAAAATTAAATTTAAAATAATCATAGCTAATAATGTATTTAACCATATGAATAATCCAAATTTATGTCTTAAAAATATTTATAAAGTTTTAGACACCAATGGAGTTTTTATATTTGAAGTGCCCTACTGGTTGGATACAATTAAGAGCATGAGATATGATCAAATTTATCATGAGCATGTCACTTACTTTACATTACAATCTGCATATAATTTACTAAAAAAAAATGATTTTAATATCGAGCTAGTATCAATAGAGAACTACCATGGAAAGTCATTGAGAATAATAGCAAAGAAAAAATACACTGGATTAAATTTAAAGTTTCAAAAATTTATAAATTCTGAGAGAGCTATTGGTCTTTTTGATACAAAACAATACGAATTGTTTTCAAAAAAAATTAATGAAAGTAGAAATAAGCTTATTAAGAAGATAATAAGTTTAAAATCAAAAGGAAAAAAAATTATTTTTATTGGGGCAGCAGCAAAATCAAATACGTTTATTAATTTTCATAAATTAGATTTTAATACCATAAATTATATTACTGATACATCAAAGAGTAAAATTAATAAATTAACCCCAATGAGTAGAATTATTATAAAACATGATGATGAATTGAAAAAAGAAAAAAATGCTTACGTAATGATATTAATTTGGAATATGAAAACAATAATTGTAAATAAACTTAGATTGATTAATAGAAATTTGAAATTTTTATGAAAATATTAAAAGTTACTCCTGACTTTACAGATGATAGAGGTACAATTGCAGATGTTTTTTATCAAAATAATATTGAACATGTAGCTTATATTAAAACTTTTTCTAAATGTATCAGAGGAAATCATTATCATAAACTAACCACTCAACATATACTTATTACGAAAGGTAGTTTGGAGTATTGGTATAAAGATTACAATAAACCTTTAGAAAAAGCTAAATCCTATTTGGCTGTTGAAAATGATTTAATTTCTACTCCACCATTTGAGATACATGCGTTAAAAATAACAAATGAAAATCACTTTATAGTATTTGCATCAGGTATGAGAGGTGGTAAAGATTATGAAAGTGACACTTACAGAGTTGACCCTATTATAAAATGAAAAAATCATTAATTACTGGAGTAACGGGTCAAGACGGATATTATTTATCGAAGTATTTATTATCAAAAGGTCACAAAGTTTATGGCTTAAAAAGAAGGAACTCTCTAATAAATGCTACTGCAAGAATTGACAGTTTATTACAAAACAAGTTTTTCATAATTCTTCAAGGAGATATGTCAGATCCTTTATTTTTAAGCAATATTTTATGTAAATATAAATTTGATTATGTTTTTAATTTAGCAGCAATGAGTCACGTTAAAACAAGCTTTGATATTCCTGAATATACAACTGACGTGAATGCTCTTGGAACATTAAGGATATTAGATTCAATCAGAATTAATAATTTAAAAAAAATTCGATTTTATCAAGCTTCTTCATCTGAAATATTTGGAAATTCTGCAAAAAAATTACAAAATGAGAAAACTGAAATTGCTCCAGCAAGTCCGTATGCTGCTTCAAAAGCATACGCTTATTGGATAACAAAAATTTATAGAGAGTCTTATGGTCTATTTGCTTCGAATGGAATTTTATTTAATCATGAAAGTCCCTATAGGGGGGAAACTTTTGTAACAAGAAAAATTGTCAGAGCAGCTGTAAGAATATTAAAAAATAAACAAAATGATTTAATACTTGGTAACCTTGATGCAAAAAGAGACTGGGGTCACGCAGATGATTATTGTAAAGCTATGTATAAAATTTTGACTTATAAAATTCCAGAAGATTTTGTAATAAGCAGTGGTAATACAATGTCTGTTAGGACGTTTACAAAGATCGTTTTTAAAAAATTAGGAATTGAATTATCCTTTAAATTTAAGGGACTCAAAGAAGTTGGATATATAAATAAAATTAAAAAAGAATTTAAGCATTTGTCTAAAAATCAAATTATAGTAAAGACAAGCAAAAACTATTTTCGCCCAACAGATGTTGACTATTTAAAAGGAGATTTTACTAAAGCTAATAAATTACTTAATTGGAAGCCAACAATTTCTTTAGATGAACTTATTGATGAAATGATTATGAATGAATTAAATCAATATGGATGACTTAACATTAATTATTCCAGCAAAAAATGAAATAGAGTCTATAGATGAAGTTTTAGAAGAAGTCATAAAATTTAATCAAAAGTTAAAAATACTCGTAGTAGTTGACGATGCTGAAGACAATACTTTTCAAAGTCAATTTTATAAAAAAAATAATTTAGAAAATTTAAGTTTTATAGTATCACAATACCCCTCCTATTCGGGTGCTGTTAGATATGGTGTTGAAAAATCAGAGACAAAATTTTGTTGTATTTTCAATGCAGACGGATCTTTCTTTCCATTAAGTTTAAAAGATATGTACGAGAAACTTCTAAAATATGATTTTGTATATTGTTCAAGATACAAAAAAAATGGCTCAAGTGATGATGATACGATTTTGACATATATTGGAAATAAGATTTTTTCTTTGATGGGTAGGATATTATTTAAAGTGAAAATTACTGATATCCTGTATTCATACGTAATGTTTGACAGAAAAAAATTTATATATCTAAATTTAAAGTCTCAAAAATTTAATCTTGCCTTAGAGCTACCAATTAAAAATGCCTTAGAAAATTCTAAATATACTGATATTGCCTCGCATGAAAGAAAAAGATTTAGTGGAAAAAAAAAGGTAAGAGAGTTTCAAGATGGATTTCAACTACTTATGTTTATGCTGGGTATGTTCATTAGAAATTTTTGATTTGTCTTAATAAAATGTCTAATTTAGCATCCTCACAATAATTTTTTGATAAGAGATTGAGTTTATTTCCTGTAAAATTTGATCTAGACTTTACTATTTTAGCAATATCTCCAAGGGTAATGGACTTATCAGCTCCTATTTCAAGAATACCATTATGTTTAATTTTTGAAAGAACCAGTCTTGACATTTGCAAACTTGAAATAGGATTGACCAAACTACTTTTTGAAATAAAAATATTTTTAGAGTTCAAAATATCCCATAAGATTCCTCTTTTTTGTTTTGAGTTAAATAATACTGGTAGTCTTATAACTAAAGAATTATCAAAGACTTTAAGAGTGTAATCCTCGATTATTTTTCTATTCAAACCATATGAATTATTTTCTAATCTAGCTGAAATGGTACTTATAAGGATAAATTTTTTTGTAATAATTTTTTTTTTAATAACCTGAATTAATTTTAAAGAATTTATGATATCATTAATACTATCCTCATTTACACTTCTTTTATTTCCAGAATTAGCACAGTGGAATAAACAGTCTAACTTAAGATTTGTAGAAAAACTTTTTAAATAATTTCTATCTATTTTATAAAGTTTATATTTAGCTTTATTTTTTAAAAAATCTACTAGTGAGCTGCCCACAAAACCATTAGGCCCAAGAATGCCTACTTTTACCATTCAACTTTTTTGTAAAAAGCCAATACGAGTATAGTAAGTAATAAAGAAATAACCGATGATAATAATATATAAAATACTAATTTCTGAAAACCATGAGTATCTTCTATACTTATAATGTTTGTATTTATAAGTTTAACATTTTCAATTTTTTCAACAAGCTTATCGGAGTCAAATAAAAAAGATGTTTCATTATCATATTTACTATAATAAATATTTTTAATTACTTCATAACTCTCTTGAATACTGAGAAAAATTTGTTTTGCTAGTAATTTATTAATAACATTTTCTTTGAAAATATTTAATGATTTTTTCTCAAAATTATTAATGTACTTTGTCAATTCATCTTTGGATGGAGATATAAATTTGATTAATATGTATCTAGTTTCATAATCGCTTAATTCAAATGAATTTTCCTCTACATATATTTCTGATCTAATATTAATATTATTATTCAATGATGATTGTGTATAGGTCATCTTAAAATAAAGTTGCTCTATTTCATCAATACCAACAATTTTATTACTAGTAAAAGCATTAGTAGAGGTTGTAGATATCATGTCATCTAGTTGGCTCACTAATTCTAAAAGTTCATAGTCAAGGGAGTAAGTCTTAGAGATAACATGATTGTTTTCTTCTAAACTATAAAATAAAATAGAAATAATATTTAAACATAAAAATGTACCAAAAAAAAAATATAATGGCTTCTTAAAAAGAGATAACATAATAATATACGTAAAAATATAATATTATGAAAAGAATTAAAAGCATTACATTTGTTGTAAATGATTTAAACTTTTTATTAAGTCATAGAAAAAATTTAATTAAATTTCTCCAAGATAATAATCAAAAAATTAACATTCTTTGTCCAAAGATTAGGTTAATGAAGAGAAAAAAATATAATTACAACATTATAAATTTTTTCATGAGACAAAGAGGAAAAAATATTTTTTTTGAACTGTTGTGCTTTTTTGATTTACTTGTAAAAATGCTATTTGTTAAGACAGATATTTATCATTTAATTTCTTTAAAGCCAATAATATATGGATCTTTGGTATCAAAAATATTTAATAAGAAAATAATTTGCTCCTTTAGTGGTCTTGGATATTTTAAGAGTATGGATAAAAAAAAAATTTCTTCAAAAATATTAATTTTTTTACTTATTTATAGCCTAAAAAATAATAAAAATTCTTATCTCATTTTTCAAAATACATCTGATCAAAATATTTTGAATAGTTTTTTAAAATTTAAAAAACAAAATAATTATACTTTGATACAAGGAAGTGGTGTAAATACAGACAAATACTATAAATTTTTTAATAGTAAAAATTTATCTGATAAAAAAACATTTGTTTATGCAAGTAGGTTAATTAAAGAAAAAGGTATTATCGATTTTATAGAAGCTGCAAGAGAATTTAATAAAAATTTAAAAATTGATAAAAAAAAATTTACTTTTTTAATAGCTGGAAAATTTATTAAGAATGAATTGAAATGGAAAACAAAGGATGATTTTATTTCTTATATCAATGGACTAGGTGAGAATATCAATTATTTAGATCATCAAGATGAAATGGATTTATTATTTAAAAAAGCTTCTGTTATTGTATTGCCTACGTACTACGGTGAAGGCGTGCCAAAAATATTGTTAGAGTCTCTAGCTTCAGGAATTCCAATTATAACAACCTTTCAGAGAGGATGTAGAGAGTTAGTTGACAAAGGTAACAATGGATTTATTTGTAGGAAAAAAGACCCTGAAAATCTATCAAATATTTTTGATAAGTTTCAAAAACTATCTAATAATGATATTTATAAAATGTCCTTAAATTGTATATCATATGCTAGAAAAAATTTATCAATTAATAAGGTTACAAAAAATCATAACATTGCTTATAATTATTTTGAATGAATTAATTCTTCTTGATAAGCATTCTCTCAGAAAAATAAAACAAAAAGATACCAAACACTAAAAAATGAATAATATTTAACCATTGATTAAAAAAGTCCATAGTTGGAATTATGGGCCAAAAATAAAGAGATAGAACAATAGTGCAGATTAGGTATTTGTAATTAACAGTTTCATGTCTTTTATATAAATAAATTTGAAAAAAACTATGTAATATAATTTTCAAAAAAAATAAATATAAAGTAATTAAAAATATTGCTCCAATAATTCCATTTTCTGCTAATAACTGAATATAAAAATTGTGTGGGTGAGAAGAACAAGTAAGTTTATTTTTATAAAATTTTTCCTCAAGACATAAATATCTAAACATTCCAGACCCTTGTCCAATTAGTGGCTTATCAATAAACATTTTTAATGCTGAAAGATAATGTTCTTCATGATGTGCAGAGTATGGAAGGAATGGGATAGATTTATTATTAATTTGTTTAATAGTATGATCAATCATTCTATTCTTTACATTTGACTCAAGAGAAAATAATAAAATAAAAAGACACAAAGAAAAGGTAACTATAAATATTTTTTTGAAATAAAAAAAATTGTCCTTTGAAAATATTATTAATAAAACTGTAAAGCAAAATATGTGAAAAAAAGCTGCTCTTTCACCAGAAGCAAAAACTATTATATTTACTACAAGCAAAAGAGTAATATTAAGCAATCTAAACAAATTACTTTTATAATTTTGATGAATAAATAAAATTGTCATAAGCATAAATATTTTTGATATATAATTTCCAACTATTAGTTCATCTTTAAAGAAACTTGATAACCTGTTTGCGTCATAAGAAGTCCATCCAAATATATTTTGACCTGTAAACCATTGAAAATATGTATCTGGTATAATTATAAAAAGAGACAAGCCAAGGCAAATAAGCAGATGTTTTACAAAATTCTTTTGATATTTCATAAAATGAGCAATTGCTAGTGAAAAGAATAAGTACCTTAAATATACTAAAGATGTAAAAAAACTTATGAAAGGGTCACTTGAAAATAAAGAATTAAAAGAAATTATTATAATGAAAGATAAAAATAAAATTATTAATCTATTTGTAAATAATTGCCAATATTTTAGGTGAATACACTTAATTAGAAAATATATTGCAATCAGAGATAAAAATAGGTCTGGTATAAATCCACCCGTAATGAGCGCTAAGGGAATTAAAACTGCAAGAAAACTAAATAAATTATTGAAGAAAATGTAATTTAAATGCATAAATTAAAATTATAAATGTACTTTGATTTAATTGTTTATACTGGAGTTGTATTTTTAATCAATACCATTACCTACTTTATCGGAAAGGGATTAAATATTATAGATAATCCTGATATTCAAAGAAAAATCCACGAAACAAAAATAGTTTGCGTTGGTGGAATGTCTATTTTCGTATCTTATATGTTTATGATTTATAAACTTAACCTACCCAATGAAATCATAAATATTTTTCTCTTTGGGTCATATGTCGCTATTTTGGGACTTATAGATGATAAATTTAATATAGATCCATTTATTAGAATTTTCGCTCAAATAGGAATTATAACTTATTTTCTCTATAAAACAGGTCTTTATATTGATCATATACAAATTACTGAGGATATCAGTATAAACCTGGGTGGATATAGTGAGCTAATTACAATAATAGCAATTATTTATATCATTAATTCATTTAACTATATTGATGGTATAGATGGATTATGTAGTTTGATATTTATTTCAATACTAAGTTATTTTATTTTTATATTTAAAATAGAATATTTGATTTACACATTAATACCTGTGATAATTTTTTTATTTTTTAATTTCGGTTTTTTAAAATTACCAAGGGTTTTCCTAGGAGATAATGGTAGCACTCTTTTGGGTTTCCTAATTTCTATTTTTTGTATTTACTTTTCTAAACATACTACATTTGATTTAAGAATTGATGATGGTATGGTAATTTGGTTACTGGCCTATGTTAGCTTTGAATTTTTAGCAACAACACTCTCTAGATTAATAAGAAGAAAAAGTATCTTTTCCTCTGGTAAAGATCATTTTCATTATTTAATAATGGATTTAATAAAATCAAGCAAACTTGCACTGATTTTAATATTACTTTTAAATTTCATATTCATAATTATAGGTGTAGCAATTAATAATTTCTTTCCTAATTATTCTTTCCTAATTTTCATAATAATATTTGTATTATACTTTCTTTATAGAGAGAGTCTTATAAGAAATTCTAATTAATTTTTAACATTGTAAATAGTTCTTGAAGGAAATGCAAAAGAGGCAGAGTTTTCTTTTTCAACTATTGATTTAACTTTTAAGGCAAGATCCTCTTTAATTTTTAAAAACTCATCCCAATTATTTGTTTTTGTGAAACATATAAGTAATAAATCTATTGAGCTATCATTAAACTTTTCAATCCTAACGAAACATTTATAATTTTCGTTGACTATAAATTTATCGTTTTCGCTAATATAGTTTTTTATAGCATCTGTAATAGATTTTAATTGGTCAATAGAGGTTGAGTACTCTAAACCAAGAATCCATTTAATTCTTCTATGATTTCTGTTTGAAAAATTAATTATAGGAGCTTCTGCAAAAATATAATTTGGTATTGTAATTGGACTGGAGTCAAATTCTCTTATAAGTGTTGATCTAAAACCAATATGTTCTACTGTGCCTTCTGTTTGTCCTGGTACACTAATTACATCACCGATTTGAAATCTTTTTTCGAGTAATATCATTATTCCTGAAATTAAGTTTTTAAATAAATCTTGTGCCCCTAAAGCTACAGCAACTCCAAACAACCCTAAACCCGCTATGACAGGTCCTATTTTTATGCCCCATACCTCTAAAACAGCAACTATTCCTAAAAAAATAATCAAATATTTTAATGATTTCGTTATCCACTGAGTAAGAGCTTTGGACAAAATACCCTCTAATTTTTGAAAAAAATTTGAAAAAGGAATGAGAGACTGATGTATTAACCAAAATACAAAAATTGTTGCCAATGTGTTATTAATTTTTTGAAAATATAACCCCAATGTTGAGTCAACATCAAAATAAAGTGTTATTGTCAAAAAAACAATAACAATGGGTAGTAGCTTGAATGGTGGGATTAAAGCCTCAAATAGTTTATCATCAATCTTATTGCCAGTTTTTTTTACAAATTTTTTTAATTTATTTACTATTAAATTTGCAATGATACCTCTCAATACAAGAGCAAATAAAATGGAGATAAATACAATAAATAAGTTTCCAAGACTCAACCCTAAAGCTCCATTATTTATAACGCTCAAAACCTGACCGTAGAAATTATGAAAAATATTCACTTAATTTGTCTTATATATTAAAAAAAAAGCCGCATAAAGCGGCTTTTTAATTTATTTTTTTGGTAATTACATCATGCCGGGCATTCCACCGCCCATACCGCCCATTCCACCCATATCTGGCATTGCTGGGGCTGATGATTTTTCTTCAGGCTTATCTGTTATCATTGCCTCTGTAGTTGTCAGCAATGCTGCAACTGAAACTGCGTCAATTAAAGCTGTTCTAACAACTTTAGTTGGGTCAACTATACCAGCCTTAACTAAATCACAGAATTTACCAGATTGTGCATCAAAACCATGAGAATTATCTTTGCTCTCAAGTATCTTACCAGCTATAACTGCACCATCAAAACCGGAGTTCTGGGCTATTTGTTTTAAAGGGGCTGATAAAGCTTTTCTGACAATATCAACACCATATCTCTGATCATCATTGTCTACTTTTAGGTTTTTAAGAACGCTTGTAGCATACAGCAGAGCAGTTCCACCACCAGGTAAGATCCCTTCCTCCACAGCAGCTCTCGTCGCGTGCATTGCATCTTCAACTCTGTCTTTCTTTTCTTTAACTTCTACTTCAGAAGCACCGCCAACCTTAATAACAGCTACACCACCAGCTAACTTAGCAAGTCTTTCTTGAAGCTTCTCTCTGTCATAGTCCGATGTTGTTTCATCAATTTGTTTTCTAATTTGATCACATCTAGCTTCAATATCTTTCTTCTTGCCAGCACCACCAACAATTGTTGAGTTCTCTTTATCAACGACAACTCTTTTAGCTTTGCCTAACATATCCATTGTAACTGACTCAAGTTTAATACCAAGATCTTCACTAATTACTTGACCACCTGTTAATATAGCAATGTCTTCCAACATCGCTTTTCTCCTGTCTCCAAAACCTGGAGCCTTAACAGCAGCAATTTTCAAACCGCCTCTTAACTTATTAACCACCAAGGTAGCTAAAGCTTCACCTTCTACGTCTTCAGAGATAATTAATAGTGGTTTTGTTGACTGAACAACTGACTCTAGTAGTGGTAACATAGGCTGAAGACTTGCTAATTTTTTTTCATGTAAAAGGATTAAACAATCTTCCATTTCAGCCTTCATTTTATCGGCGTTAGTGACAAAATATGGACTCAAATAACCTCTGTCAAACATCATTCCTTCGACAACATCTAACTCCGTGTCAAGACTTTTAGCCTCTTCAACAGTAATAACTCCTTCTTTTCCAACTTTTTGCATTGCCTCAGATATCATCCCACCAACTTCACTATCGCCATTAGAGGCAATTGTTCCAACTTGTTGCACTTCTTTATCTGACTTAACTATTTTTGAATTTTTTTGAAGTTCAGATATTATTGCATCAGTTGCAGTATCCATTCCTCTTTTCAAATCCATTGGATTTAATCCTGCAGCAACAGCTTTCATACCCTCCGTAGCTAGGGCTTGGCATAATACGGTTGAGGTTGTAGTTCCATCACCAGCTGAGTCATTAGTTTTATTCGCTACTTCTTTAATCATTTGAGCGCCCATATTTTCAAATTTATCGGCTAACTCTATTTCTTTTGCTACAGTGACACCATCTTTTGTTGTTCTTGGTGAACCAAAAGATTTATCAATAACAACATTTCTACCTTTGGGTCCTAAAGTTACTTTGACTGCATCAGCTAGTATGTTAATGCCTTTGAGCATTTTTGCTCTAGCGTCTGTGCCAAATTGAATTAATTTTGCTGACATTTAATTAGTTTCCTTTCAATTATTTCTCGATAATTCCCATGATGTCTGACTCCTTCATTATCAAGAGTTCTTTACCATCAATCTTAACTTCAGTACCAGACCATTTACCAAACAAAATTCTATCGCCTTTTTTTACATCTAAAGCTACGACCTGTCCGTTTTCATTTCTAGCACCACCGCCTACAGAAATAACTTTTCCTTCCATGGGCTTCTCCTGAGCAGTATCAGGGATTATAATACCGCCTTTTGTACGATCCTCTTGCTCGATTCTTTCAACCAAGACTCTATCGTGTAAGGGTTTTAAATTCATTTTTTTACCTCTTATATCTATATAATATTTTTTTAGCAGTCACTGTTATAGAGTGCTAAACATGTTAAGTAAATGGTAAATATATTTGGAGTTTCAAGAGGATTATTGAAATAATTGAAAAATATTGAAATTTTCTTGAAATTAAATGATTATCCTTTTATGCAAAACTATATAAATCCAAACTTATTAAGCGAAGTCCATTTTTTAAGGTCTTTCTCGAAATAGGTCAATTAAATTTGTTTGAAAATAATTTAATTAAACAACTGGTATTGATAGGAGGTGGGCATGCAAATGTTCAAGTTCTAAAAAAACTCAGTATGACCACAATCAAAGGTCTAAATACTATTTTGGTAAGTGAAAATTTTGAAGCTACATATTCAGGTATGACTCCGGGGTATATTCATAATGATTTTAGTAAAGAAGACGTAAGTATAGATCTTCAACGACTATGTATAAACGCAGGTGCAATATTTATCAAAGATAAAGTAATTAAACTTGATACTAGTGAAAAGAAATTAGAATTGGAAAAAAGTCCATCGATAAATTATGATTTGTTGTCCATTAATACTGGTTCGGTATCTAGCACTAAAGGAATTGAAATAAAAAATGAGTCAAGATGTATTTCTGTAAAACCTATTAGTCATCTGATAAAAAATATAAAACAAGTCGATCAATTTTTAAAAATTAAAAAAACTAAAGTTGCAGTTGTCGGTGGAGGTGTTGCTTCATTTGAAGTAGCTTTTAGTATGATTAGAAGATACAAGCAAAATATTGATTTAACAATATTAGGAAAAAAAATTTTAGCAGAAAGAAATTTGAACAGTAAGGCTAAAAAAAAACTTTTAAAAATTGCAAATGACTTAGGTATTAAGATTTTGAATGAACCAGTTACTTATATTTCAAAAAAATTTATTAAATGTAAAAATGGTGAAACTGTTGAAAGTGACCTAAATTTAATTTCAACAGGAGCCTGTTTACAAGTGTGGCTATCAGAAAGCGAATTAGACAAAGATGAAAATGGATTTATTATTGTAAATAAGAATTTATTATCAATTAATAATGAAGATGTTTTTATAACTGGTGATGCATGCAGTATAATAAATGCTCCAAGGTCAAAATCTGGAGTTATGGCTGTTAGGCAAGGAGAAATACTAAAAGAAAATATTTTTTTAAAATTATTTAACAAGCCTCTAAAAAATTTTAAGCCACAAAAAAACTGGTTATATTTAATTGGAACATATCCAGATTATGCTTTGTTAAATTATTTTTATTTATCATTACATAGTCGTCTTTGTTGGAAGCTTAAAGTTTTTATAGATAAGCGTTTTATTAATAAATTTAAGTTTACTAATACAAAATTTATGAAAAAAAAATCACTACAATTAGAAAAAGAAAAAAAGATAAAGATGTATTGTCAAGGATGTGGTTCAAAGGTATCAAAAAAAAACCTTGTAAATTTTTTGAAAAAAGAAAAATTTAGCACAAATTTATCAGACTCATCTAAGATTATGATTAAATCTAAATCCATATTACAAACAATAGACCATATAAAACATTTTAACTCTATGAATCCATTTGATTTTGGTCGAATTAGTTATTTACATAGTCAAAATGATATTTTGGCTGCAGGTGGGAAAGTAGAGAGTTTAAGTGTGTCTTTGGGAGTGCCTTTTTCAGAGGATAAAGCGGAGAATTTTTTTCTTAATTATTTCATGAATGGAATTTTTTTTGAGGCAAATAAATATCATTCAACTGTTGAATCAGGACACTCTTATCACACTAACGAGCCAGGTATAACAATCACAATGAATGGTGAGCCATTAAAAGAATCGAGTAAAGACCTTGCTAACTGTGGTGAACTTATATATCTGACTAAACCACTGGGAACTGGCTATTTATTATCTGCATATATGGAAAACTCAAATTTAATTTCCATAGAAGATTATAAAAAAATTATTTATTTTTTAAAATTAAGTAATTATCTTTCCGCAGATGTTGCAAGAAAAAATGATTGTAAAGTTATGACAGATGTAAGTGGGTTTGGTTTAGGAGCACATTTATCAGATATATCTAAATCATCAAACTTAACTGCTAATATTAGTTTAAAACAAAATATCTTAATTAATAATAATTTAAATTTGTTAACTAATCATAAAAGCACTGGATTTAAATATAATTTTGAGTCTACAAACAAATTTATTCTAAATAGTAATAAAAATAAACTAACAAATATATTATATGATCCGCAGACAAATGGGCCTTTACTAATTATTATTGATGAAAATAAAAAAGACTCTTTTGAGAGGGAATTTTTTAATGTGAATAAATTTCGTCCTTATCTTGTTGGTTATTTTTCTGAGAAGTCAGATATATTGATAAAAATAAATGATTAATAGATTAAAAAAAAATAGTCTCATATTGGTATAAAAATGAACAAAGATGAGAGAGTAATTAAAGAATTTGGTGAAGAGTGGCTTAAATATAACTACAATAAGGTAAATAAAGATGAACTTTTTAAAAACTTCGTACAATATTTTGAAATATTTCCGTGGAATATAATTGATAACAAATCAGAGGGTTTTGATATGGGTTGTGGTTCTGGTAGATGGGCGCAGTTTGTTGCTCCAAAAGTTGGACTACTTAATTGTGTAGAACCAAGTGAAGCGATAAATATAGCAAAAAAAAATTTAAACTCTTTTAATAATGTAAATTATCTTAAAGAAACTACAGAAAATTGTTCTATAAAAAATTATAGTCAAGACTTTGGTTATTGTCTTGGAGTTCTTCATCACATTCCTGACACAGAAAAAGCTATTGGTGATTGCTCTAAATTACTTAAAAAAGGTGCTCCTTTTTTGATTTATGTATATTACAATTTTGAAAATAAACCATTATGGTTCAAATCAATATGGAAAATTTCTGATTTAGTAAGAAAAGTTATATCTATTTTGCCACAGAATTTAAAAAAAATTATTTGTGAGTTAATTGCTTTTTTTATTTACTACCCTCTAAGCAAACTGGCTCTTCTTTTTGAAAAAATTGGCCTCAATTCCTCTAATGTTCCACTTTCTGATTATAAGAACAAACCTTATTATCATTTAAGAAATGATGCATTAGATCGTTTTGGTACAAGATTAGAACAAAGATTTTCAAAGAGAGAAATTGAAATGATGTTAGTGAAAAATGGATTTGAAAAAATAATATTTTCTGATAGCACGCCTTATTGGTGTTGTTTAGCCTACAAAAGTTAAAATATCTTAACTATTTTTAAACTTTTTTTTAAATAAAATTACCAAAATAATTACAAAAGCAACAAAAGCAATAGGTATCAAATACTCTGGCCGTGCTACAAGAGAAAAATTAAGTTTGGTCTTATTAATAAATATTTCCTCTAAACCTTGACCTATACTTCCGAAAATAAACGACCAAGGGGCAAGTCCAAATATTGTAGTGTAAATAAATTTCTTATTATTTGCTCCTAGGCCTGCTAAAATTAGGTTTTGCAAAAAAAAAGGAGTTCCTGGGATAACACGAATTAATATCATCAATTCTAAGTCATTTTGGTTAAAATAATTTTGTATATTAGAGTATTTATCTAAAAATTTACTTTTTATGAAATCTAAAAAGAAAAATTTAGCAATTATAAAAATTCCAAATGCTCCAAGCGTTCCACCAATTAGAGATATTAGCCCCCCTATCCAAGTTCCAAACAAAAAACCATTTATCATTGATAATAATGAGGCAAATGGAAAATTACATAAAATTAAAAAGCTATATAAAACTAAGAATACAGAAACCGATAAGAAGAAGTTTTGAGATATAAAATTTTGTATATTATCTAAATTATAAAAAAAAGTTTCAAGTTGAAAAAAATCATTATTAAAAAAATATATAGTCCATAAAATTACGAATAATATTAATAAAAATAAAATTGATAATTTTTTTGATAATTTCACTATATTAAGAGCATTTCTAATGATGGTAAAATTGAATTTAATTGAAATCCTAAAGATTGAATTGAACCATTAAAAATCAAAATACCTGTTATAAGTAAGATCAAACCTGTAATGAATTGGAAATAACGAATGTATTTATTTAAAAAACTAGTCATGATTAATATTTTGCTCATCATTATTCCAACGACTATGAAAGGAACTGCCAAACCGATTGAGTAAAAAGACAATAATATAACTCCATTAACGCTATCCTTTATAGCAACTGCTAATACAGATCCTAAAATAGGCCCAATGCATGGACTCCAACCAAAAGCAAAAGCAACTCCAATTATAAAAGGGAATAATTGATTATTTTGAAAACCTTTTAAATTGAATTTACGCTCAAAATCTAAAAAAGGTATTTTAATTATTCCTATAAAATATAGTCCCAAAATAACTATTAATATTCCTGATATGAAATTAAGTTGCTTTTTAAAATCAAAAAATATGTCACTCAAAAAATCGATTGAGGCGCCCATTAATATAAAGACAAAAGAAAAACCTAGAGTAAATAATAAAATATGTGGTAATAACTTTAGTGTGTTTACCGCTGATGAATTTTGTAAATCTGCAAAAGATTTGCCAACAATATATGATATAAATCCTGGAACTATGGGTAGGACACAAGGTGAGAGAAAACTAAGAACACCAGCTAAAAAAGCTATAGTTATAGGGATATCTTGAATCATTTAATTATAGTAACATTATACTGACCGTAAAATAACACAGATGTTTGATCGCCAAATTCAAAATTTTACCCAAAAGCCATTAATAATAATAGCTAAACTTTTTTTAAAATTTTTAAAACCTAATCAGATGACAATATTAGGCTTCATATTAGGTTTTGTTATGTGTATTTTAATTTTTTTTCAGTTCCATTTTGCTGCTCTAGCACTCTTGATTTTAAACAGGGTTTGTGATGGCTTAGATGGAACAATGGCCAGACTTACAACCCCAACTCCTTTAGGTGGATATTTAGATATTGTTAGTGACTTTACAATTTATTCCGGATTTGTTTTAGCTTTTGGGCTCAGTAATATTAGTTATACAAGCTTATCAATGATTTTACTTTTTTTGTACATAGGAACGTGCACAACATTTCTTGCAAAAGCGGCAATTCAAACTCAATTAGATAAAATTTCAGAGACAAATGATACTGTTGAAAGATTGCCAAAAAGTTTTCATTATACTTCAGGATTAGTTGAAGGCACAGAAACAATAATTTACATGATTTTGTGTCTCTTATTACCAAATTTTTTTATTTTAATATCTATTATTTTTGGGATTTTATGTTTAATAACTTTTATATCTAGAATTATTGTTTGTTACGTTGAATTTAATTTATAAAAGTTAAATAAGCTTCCATAAAAACTTTTGAAACAATCATAGTAATTATAAAAAAAGATAATTTTAAAAAAATTCTAGTTACTCTTCCAGGTTCAAAACCTGCATAATAAGCTTCAAATATATCAATGTTATTGAAAAACTTCTTATTTACAAAGTTTTTAAGTAAGAAAAATAATTTTGCTAATGGTCTTACGACTAAGTAATTTCCAATTATAGAAAATACGATAACAATTACTAAACTTATATTCATCGCAAAGGACCAAATAATCAGTGACCCAATCCAGTAGCCCAAAAATAGTAACCTTTCCTTTTGTTGAGGGTGAATATAAGCTTGAAAAAAATTCATTTTATTTTAATCCATCTAAAGCCATTTCACTTGCAATGTTGGATGCTAAAATCAAATCTTTTGAGATTTTTCTAAGATAAATTTTGTACGTGATTTTATTTTTTTTAAAAGGTCATCTACAATTTTGTCATCTGGTTCGAGATCTTCTTTAACACTAATTCTTGAACCTAATATAATTACACCACCAGCGTTGGCACAATAATCAGGACAATATAATATACCTTTGTTAAATAATTCTTTTTCTACGTCATTATTATCCAGTTGATTATTTGCAGATCCAGTAATCATTGATATTTTATTATTTGCAAAATTTAAAAACTCTGTATTCAAATCACCTCCTCCAGCACAAGGAGAGTAGATATCAATTTTTTCAAAGGATGTATCTTGGAGTTCTCTACAAAATTTATAACCATCTTTCTCAATCAAATCTTTTTTATGCTCTAAGTCAGAAATTTCAATATTTGCACCTTCTTTTTTACATAAAGAAGCAATTCTTGATCCTGTCTTACCATATCCTTTGATAAATATATTTTTATTTGCTAATGAGTCTTGTCTGAATTTAAATTCTACACATCCTAACATTGAGTAATAAACACCTAATGCGGTACCTAATCCGGAGTCAGAACCTATAGGGTTACAAACATGATATGAGTATTCTCTAAATCCTCTTAAGTCCTCATCAACAGTTCCCATATCTCCAGCTGTTATATAAGTACCATTAAGCTTGTTTAAAACTTCTCCAAATAAACTATATGCATCTTTTTTATTTATTTTAGAGTGAATAGTAGCCTTCCCACCACCAAAGGGAAGTTCAGCCAAAGAATTCTTATATGTCATTGCTTCAGCTAATTTTAGAACATCCTCTTCTTGCTTATTTAAATCCTGGTAATTGAAATATCTACATCCACCCAAGGCAGGGCCTCTTTTAGTATTGTGAATAGCAATTACTGAGTAGAAATTAAATTTATCCTCCTCAGCATAGACTACTCTTTCAAATCCATCTTTTGGTTTATCTTTAATATTTAAAGTCATCACTACTTATATAGTCAATTATTTTAAGGTCTCCCTCTAGAAAATCATATTCACGAATATCCTTTATTTCAATCCATTTTAGTTCTTTATGAAAATTATTTAAAACCTTACCACTGAAATTATTAACTAAATAAAAATATATGAATACCCATTTATTCAAGTCTTTATAATTGAAATTATAACTGATCAATTCCTCACAATTAATTATGTTTACTGAGAGTTCCTCGTTTATTTCTCTAATCAAGGCCTCTTCATTTGTCTCATCTTTTTTGATTTTACCTCCAGGAAATTCCCATTTTAATGGATGATCCTTAAAGTTTGGTCTTTGACATATTAAAAGTTTATCATTTTGAAGTATTAATCCTGCTACAACTTTTATTTGTTTAATTTTCATATTTTGTTTTAGCAATATAAATACCAATCAGGATTAATGTACTTCCAAAAAATTGGATCAATGTTAGTTTTTCTTGAAAAAAAAAGTACGCCAATAAGGTTGCAGCGATAGGTTGTATTAAAAGACTCAAAGATGATAAAGAAGCAGATAAAAATGCTAGAGAGTAAGCTATAAAAGATTGTCCGATGAATTGGCATACAAAACCTAGTAAAAATAGAATTGCTATCGCGTAAAAAGACTTTGGTACTAAACTTTGTTCAAAAAATATCGCGACTAAAAGTAAAATAATTGAACTTACACATCCTGAAAAAAACATAATCGTACTTGAATTTATATTTTTTCTTAATTGGCTAATAGTAAGAATATAACAACCATACCAAATTGCAGTTAGAACACCTAAAAGATCTCCCAAAAATTGTGATTTATAAAATTGAAAACTCTCACCTAATAACAAGGTCATACCACTCATCGAGATAAATATGGCAATAAAAAAAAACTTAGAAAATTTTTCTTTAAGAAATATTAAAGAAAATAAAATTACTACAATTGGAGCTAAATTAGATAAAAATGTTGCCTTAGAAACTGTGGTAAGTTTGATAGACAAATGCCAACAAATTAAATCTAATGAAAAAAAGACACCTGAAATAAAAATAATTAAAAATTTATTTTTTAAAACAGGAAAGTTTACTTTTTCAATAATTTTCAGTGACCCAAACATTAAAAAAAAGGGAAGGCTCACGAATATCCTAAAAAAAGCTGTCATTATTGGGTCAACCTCTGAAAGTCGAACAAATATAGGAGAAAAAGCAATACTTACTGCACCTATAATTAGAATAAGAAAAGGATTAATTTTTAAATTAGGCAAAAACTTCTTCGGATTTTTCTTTTTCTATAATTGGAAAGTGGATGATTGCAGAAAATAGAGAAATTACTATCGCCATTATCCAAGCTATATCGAGTGAGCCATAAATATCTATAACTAATCCTCCAATAAAAGAGCCAAGAAATGCTCCTGCTTGATGGGAAACCATTACAATCCCAAATAAGGTCGAAAGGTATCTTGTGCCAAATCTATTTGAAACAATTCCTGAAGTCGGTGGGACAGTTGATAACCATAAAAGACCAATACAACAACTGAAGGCTATAATTGTGAAATTATTAGTAGGCAAAATTAATAACAAAAAAATTACTATGCTTCTTACAAAATAAATAAAAGATAAAATATATTTTTTTTTTATAATGCCTGAAACCTTACCTGAAATTAAAGTACCAATCATATTAAATAACCCAATTAAAGTAAGTCCTGTTGCAGCTATTGTAGTTTCTAACCCTTTAATTTTTGCAAAAACTGGAAGATAGTTTGAAATTAAAGCAACATGTAAGCCACAAACAAAAAATCCTAAAATAAGATAGTTATAACTTTTATCCTTAAAAGCTTTTTTTAATACATCTGATATTTTTCTTTTTGTAAATTCTTTCTTATCTTTTTTTTGAGGCTTAGGTAAAAGGAATATAAGTGAAAGAGGAATTATGAATAGAAAAAACATAGATGTAATTTGAAAAGAAAAACTCCATTTAAAGGTTGTGACTAAAAATTGGTTAATAGGTGTAAATATAAACATCCCTGTCGCAGCAAGAGACATAAGTATTCCTGTTACTGTACTTTGTGTTTTATCATCCTCAAAATATTTTGAGACTCCACCAATTATAACTGGTACAGAAATAACACCAGCTGAAATACCTCCAATTATGCCAATACCAAATAAAAAATGTAAAGGATGTATCGCTGAAGAAGCAACATAGAAACTAAGAGAGACACCAAAGAAACCAAAACAAAGAGTTTTTACATAACCCTTTTGTTCAGCAAATGCACCTGCAATGGGTGACATAGCTCCCCAAAGCAAATTAAAAAGACCATATGTTAGACCTATTATAGACGCACTAAAAACTGTAGAGCTTAAAAGATCTGGGACGTAAATCCCAAGAGACATTCTAAATCCGTTTCCTACTGACAATATTAATCCAGCAACTAAAACTAATAGAATTGTTCTCATTTCCTTAAAATATATGAATCATATCAAAAAAATATGTTTATTTTTGAGGTTAAATATCTATTATACGCCGTCATGGGTTATCCTAAAAAACACAGAGGTAGAAGAAAAATAGGTTCACGAAAAAGAAGAGCTAAAAGAAGAGCTAAAAAGAAATAGTATTGTCAATTATTATAATTTATCCCTGATATTTTATGGTTGTTTTAAACAGAAGAAGATTTATATCAGTATTTATTGGGGGATGTCTTTTTGGATATAACCCTTTGGTTGCTATGGAAAAATTAATTCTTTCAGATGAGGAATGGAAAATGAGATTATCAGATGAAGAGTATTATATATTGAGACAGCATGGAACTGAACGACCCGGGTTTAGCGTGCTTAACAGTGAAAAAAGGAAAGGTACCTACCATTGTGCAGGATGCGAACTACCACTATTTTCATCGGATATGAAATATGATAGCGGAACTGGCTGGCCTTCATTTTTTGATTATCTTCCTAATGCTTTGGGTTTTAAAACAGATTTTAAATTGGTGTTTCCACGAAAAGAATATCACTGTGCTAAATGTGGTGGGCATCACGGACACGTTTTCAAAGATGGTCCAGAACCTACAGGTTTAAGATACTGTAATAACGGTATAGCTTTAAACTTTATTCCAGATTAATTTTTTTTAATTAGCAAATACGTTAAAGAAATAGCAAGTGCTATCTTTAAAAGTTCACTGTAAATAAATGGGTATAAGCCTGCGTTTATAGATTTCTCTAGTCCTATGAAGCTTGATAAATGGGCAATACCACAAACAAAAATAATTAACGCGCCTATAAAAATAGATAAAATAATTTTAATTAAGTTTTTATTGAAAAGGTTTTTTGAAAAATATGCTATTACAAATGAAGCTAAAATCATTCCATAAAGAAATCCAAATGTTGGAGACATGACATAACCAAAACCTCCACCAGCAGCAAAGATGGGAAGACCAATTAGTCCAAGAATTACGTATGAGACAGTTGCATAAAAACCAACTATGCCCATTGAAGCAGCAATAAAATATACAACAAAGGTTTGTAGCGTCATCGGCACAGGATAGAAAGGAATACTAATTTTACTAGAAACTGATAAGAGAATAATTCCCAAAAGAGAAAATACTATTTTGGATAAATTACTTTGAGCGTACTGACTTAAAATTGTTATATTTTTATTTTCCATATTAATTATTTATAATTTTGAAGTGATTTGTGCAATAATTATAATTGGCTACTAATTAATTCTTTTAATTTCAATAAATCCTTATTAAATAATCTAATACCCTCAGCTAATTTAAAAGATGCCATCTGATTTTCATTTAAATGCCAACGAAATGAGCTCTCATTCACATTAATTCTCTCAATATCTAATGAAGATGAGTTTTCTTTTGATAATTTAAGTTTAATTTCGTCATCGTTTTGGCTTAACTCCTCTAAAAGAGTTGGGCTAATTGTTAATTTATCACATCCTGCTAAATTAATTATTTCATCCTTATTTCTAAATGATGCTGCCATAACAATAGTGTTATAATTAAATTTTTTAAAATAATTAAAAATCTTCTCAACGCTCTCAACACCTGGGTCATTTGATGAGTCATAATCTTTTTGTGTATTTGATTTAAACCAGTCAAGTATCCTTCCCACAAATGGTGAAATTAAAAATGCTCCTGCTTCAGCACAAGCTATTGCTTGTGTTAAAGAAAAAATGAGTGTGCAATTACAAGAAATTCCCTCTGCCTCTAATTTTTTTACTGCTTGTATTCCTTCCCATGTGCCTGCAATTTTAATTAATATTCTATTCTTGGGGACGCCTGATTGCTCATAGCTATTGATTATTTGCTTTGCCTTTTCAACAGTAGCTTCAGTATTAAATGATAAATCAGAGTCGACCTCGGTAGAAACATATCCTGGCACAATTTTTGTTAATTCTATACCAAAAGCAATAGTTAGTTGATCAGCAATGTAATTAACTTGATCCTCAGTTTGAGAAAATTTTCTACTTTTTGAATTACTTATTACTTCATCAACTAATTTTTTGTATTTGTTTGATTGAACAGCTTTAAATATTAAAGATGGATTGGTTGTACAGTCATCTGGGTTAAATTTTTGAATACTGTCAATATCTCCGGTGTCTGCAACAACTGATGAAAATTTTTTAAGACTATCTAATTGAGATACCATGAAAATAAATATTCTTTCTTAACGATTGTTTAAGCTATATATTAATTAAACTTCTTATGCAAAAAAAAATAATTATTTGTGGATTAGCAGATATCCAAGAGTGTGTTGATAAATTCAGCCCAGATAAAATGCTTACCATTATTAATAAAAATTTTGAGCCTGAAACCCCATCAGGTATGGATAAAAATAGACACTTGAAAATGTTAATTGATGATATTTCTGAGCCAAGAGAGGGATTTATATTACCAGAGAAACATCATACTCAAGAATTATTAGATTTCACAGATGATTGGGATAAAACCAAACCTATTTTAGTCCATTGTCATATGGGTATAAGTAGATCTACTGCAACAAGTTTAGGCATAGCCGCAAAATACTCCCCTGAAAATATTGAGCTTATAATTGAAAACTTAAAAGAAATTGCACCACACGCCAGCCCTAATAAGATTATGATGAGATATTATGATGAAATATTGGGTTTAGATAACAGACTCTATGGTTCAGTTCCGTACTTTGACCCTGAGCCGATAGAAGAAAGTAGAATAGTAGAGTTAAATTTTTAGGATAACTAAATGAATAATAGTTGTGAAGTATGTAAAAAAAAGATTGTGGAGCCTTTATATTGGGCTGATCCTAAGTTTTATGATATCCCAAAAAAAGTATTTTTTTGTGATGCCAAATGTTCACTAATTTATTACAAGAAAATTAAAAAATTATTTAAAAATCAATAAATTCAATACATTTAGCTGTGCAAATTTTGCACAGCTAAGTTCTATTATCTGCAATTTGACTTTAGAAAAAAAATTAGTATAAATCACCAATCAAAAACTAGCTCCATCCTTATTCCTATCCTTACTTATTCCTCCGGGGCTAGTTTTTATAATCTCTCAAAATAACAAATTAAACTTAAACTTTATTATAATATTTAATTGATATAATTTTTTAATATGAGCGATCACTATATTTTCTGGGATCTTGAGACAACAGGTCGTAATGATAAATTTAATCAAATAACACAAGTTGGTGCTGTGTTAACTAATAATAAGTTTGAAGTTAAAGACAAATTAGAAATACATAGTAAGTTAAGAGAGGGAAAATGGTTCGAGCCAGGTGCTTTAATAACAACTGGGGTAGATCCAACTAGTTTAATACAAAATAATTACCCAAATTATTATGAAGCCAGTGCTCAATTGTATGAAACATTTCAACAATGGTCGTCCTCATCAGCCATTTTTGTAGGTTTCAATAATATAAATTTTGATGAACCCTTTTTACGACAGGCACTTTATCAAAACTTATTACCTGAAATTTATATGACTGTGACTAACAATAATGTGCGTATGGATGTTTTTGATATATTAAGATTAGTTTCAGTTTATAGCCCTGAACATATTAAATTTAATACTGACGATCAGGGATACCCCATACTAAAGTTAGATGAAATTTCAAAACTCAATAATATTTCAATAAACTATGATGCAGGTCCTCATGATGCTGTTTTTGATAGCTTAATCACATTGGAGCTTAATAAGATATTAAATATAAGATGTCCAAAGATTTGGAACTCTGCATATGAATTTCGACATAGAGACACTCCTAAGAGATTCATGCTAGATAATTTAGTTTTTACAAACACGACCTTTTGGGGAAGAAGACCCACAATCAAAGCTCAAACTTTAATCGGAGGCATTCCATCAAGAAATCATCACTATTTAGTTTATAATTTGCTTTTTGATCCTGTTACAATGGTAGAATTAGAAGATAAAGATTTAATTAAGAAAATGAATGATGGGGCTAAAAGAATTTGTGAAGTTTTTGATGGGTCAAAGTCGAAAACACTTTTAAATGAAAGTTATTCATTCAAAGATAATAAATATGCAGAAATAGGAGTAGATGAACTAAGAAAAAGAGCAAATTTTATTAAAAAAAATGAAGAATTTTGCTCACGTCTTATTAAACTTCATCTATCAAATCAAAAAGAATGGCCTGAACCATTCAATGTTGAAGATAGAATATTTGAGAGTTTCCCATCGCATCAAGATAAGAAATTAATGATTGATTTTCATATTGCACCTAACGATAAGAAATATGAAATTGCAAAACAATTCAAAGATGACCGATATAAAGAAATAGCTGTACGAATTTTATATGAAATAGCCCCCCACACTCTGCCTGAAAATGACAAAAGAAATTATGAATTTGAAATTAAAGAGCGTTTTAATGATGATGACAAATCTAAATGGAATTCTAAAAATAAAATTCTCTCTAGTTTAGAGACCGACCTAGATAAAATGATTATAGATGAGGATGAAAAAATTCAGTTTAAACAAAAAGTTATAACATTTTTAAATAATGAATCTGCAAAATGGAATTAAGATTAATTTCGAGTTAGATATTCTTTGATATATTGTCCATAATCAGACTTGATTAATTTTTCTGCAATATCATTTAAATTACTTTTGTTTATAAAGCCTTGTTCGTACGAAGCTATTTCATAAGAGCCAATTTTTACATCGTTATTTTGTTCATATAATTTTACTTTTTGTGCTGCCTCTAGGAGAGCCTTTGCATTTCCAGTATCATGCCAAACAATTGTGTCATCTAAAATTTCTAAAGCAAGTTTTTTTTCAGATAAATATATTTTAATTAAATCAGTTATTTCTAATTCGCCTCTGTTTGATGGTTTGAGTGTTTTTGCAAATTTTGAAGCTTCGGAGTCAAAAAAATATAAACCAGGAATAATCAAATTACTTTTAGGCATTGATGGTTTTTCCTCAATGCCAACAATGTTATTATTGTTATCTAATTCAATAACACCAAATTTTTCTGGATCTGGAACTGGCAATCCAAACACACTTCCTCCGTTCTCTTGCATCTTAAGAAGAGCTGAATTGGCAAAATTAAAATAATTTTTTCCAAGAAAAACATTATCACTTAATGCTAATACTGATGGGCTGCCGTCTAAAAATTTTTCAGCAATAAAATAAGCATCTGCTATCCCCCTTTGAATTTTTTGAACTTCATATGAAAAATTAAGACCAACCTCTGATCCTGTTCCAAATGTTTTTTTGAATATTGAAAGGTCGTCCCCTTGAACAATAAATAAGATGTCTTTTATACCTAATCTTACTAAAGTCTCGAGTGGATAATAAATCATAGGTTTATCGTAAAGAGGTAACAAAGGTTTTGAGGCAGGTATTGTTGCGGGCATTAATCTTGTACCCTTACCAGCAGCAAGAATAATCCCCTTAGTTTTCATATCCAGCCGAATGACTTAACGAGAAATACTATCGGGATAATCATGCATATAAATGTAATTAAAATTATATTTAGTTTTGTGCTATCTCTAACAGAGCTTATAAGGTCTCTATGAGAAATAAAATTAATTAATTTATTTTGATCATCTACTACTGGTAGGTGCCTGATGTTATTTTCCCCCATAATTTTTATTGCAATTTCTGAGGAAGTTTTTAAGTCCACAGTTATAATTTCAGATGTCATAATATCTGATGCTGTGACCAAATCTGGATCTCTACCGTCTTTGACACATTTTCTGACTATGTCTCTTTCTGATACAACACCAAGTAATATTTTTTGTTCATTCAGTATAGGAACAGCCCCTATATTTTTTATATCCATACTATCTGCAATTTCACTTACTATAGACTCAGGACCAAAAAATATATATTCATCATTAAGTTTAATTTTTTTAATATACTTAATACTTGGCATTAAAGCATTATATAGGCATTGGAGGATTTAAATAAATTAAGCGTATTGAAGCACTTTTAGGTCTTCAAAAACTTTAATTTTTCAATTATTGTTGCAAAATAAAATGTTTAGATTTTTTAACTCAAGAAAATGGTTTTTATGGGCTTGGGCAGGCTCAGCCGCCATATTAGGTAGTCTTTGGGTGCAAGTAGAAATTGATGTCAGGATTAATGAGTGGTTTGGTACTTTCTATGATATGATTCAAAAAGCACTCGCTGAGCCAAATTCAATTACAATTGAAGAATATTGGGCGGGCTTACTATCTTTTATAACGCTTGCAGGTATATATGTGGCTATTGCAGTTTTGGTAAGTTTTTTCACTGCACATTTCTTATTTAGATGGAGAACTGCTATGGTTGAGTGGTATCACAGTGTTTATAACTATGCCCGTACAATCGAAGGTGCTGCTCAAAGAGTTCAAGAGGACACCATTAAGTTTGGTAGAATTATGGAAGGTCTTGGAACAAGCTTAATTGAGTCAGTGATGATAATTGTACAATTCCTTCCAATCTTATTAGGGCTTAGTGCTGGTATTCCGATATTCTTTTTTGGCGATTGGGAATATGGTTTAGTTGTTGGTGCATTAATTTGGTCAGTTGGTGGAACAGTTTTTTTAATACTCCTTGGAATAATTCTCAGACTTGTTGGTGTAGAATATGATTTACAAAAACAAGAGGCAGCTTACAGAAAAGTTTTAGTTATTGCCGAAGATGATGAAACTATTCGTCCTAAAACAATAGAAGAATTATTTGATGATGTAAGAAAAATTCATTTTCTCTCATATATTCGGTACTTGTACTTTAATATTGGAAGAATTGCTTATTTGCAGGCTAATGTTTTAAGTGCTTATGTATTTTTAGCTCCCGCAATTGTTGCAGGTATTATTACCCTTGGTGTTATGCAACAAATTATTCGTGCTTTTGGCAGGGTTGAGGGATCAATGCAGTACTTGTTAAAATCATGGCCAACAATTATTGAGCTTGCAAGTGTTTACAAAAGATTAAGAGAATTTGAGAGAAAACTAAAGTCTACGACAGATACTGCCAAGGTGTCTGAATAAATATTTTAGACATCACATAGATAGAACTCAGAGTAATTAAAACAATGATAATCCAAACCCATCTATTGTTCTTATCGTAGTTTTCGCCATTTTTATTCGGATCTGCCATAATATTTAAATATAATAATTATTTATTAAAATCAATTATGCTTTTTTAAGTATCTTGTTCTGTTTACAACAGCATAATTTTTAAAAAGTTTCTGAGCGAGTAAGTTACTTTTTTCTACACCTTTGATTATCAGATCAAGATTTTTTTCTTTTGCTATTTCTTCAATTTTGTTCATTAATGCTCTAGCAACACCAATTTTTCTAAAATCTTGTAAAACATACAAGACGTCCAATACTATATTCTTCTCATAATAAGTTTCGTTGATTTTAGCTACAACAATTCCCATAAATTTATCCTCGTTTTTTGCAGCAAACGCAAAATAATCATCTCGAAATATGCACGTCCAAAATAAGCTGAAATTTACTTCTTCAAACTGAAAAGAATTTGATGATGCACTTTCATTAATGATTTCTTTCCAACTATTAAGGTGAATTTCTTTAGGTTTTTCAATGGTGAACATTCACTATTAATCTAACAATTAATTTCAATCATTTACATAATTATTCAATAAAAGCTTGATCTTAGGTGGATAAGTCTTATCTGTATATTAATGTTTGAAAATTTAATGAAGTATTTTGAGTCAGTAAAGGCAAGAGATCCTGCTGCAACTTCATTGTTACTAGTGATATTAACCTATCCCGGTGTAAAAGCTGTTTTCTTCCATCGTATAGCAAATTTTATCTGGTCACTAAATTTGAAATTATTAGGAAGAATGATCTCTCAATTATCAAGATTTTTAACTGGTATAGAAATTCACCCTGCTGCTAAAATTGGAAAAAATTTTTTTATTGATCATGGGATGGGAGTTGTTATCGGAGAAACTGCTGAAATAGGAGATAATGTAACTATCTATCATGGTGTCACATTGGGAGGAATCATGCCTGCTGTTAAATCATCAGAACAAGTTGGTGTGAAACGTCACCCTACTCTTGAAGACGATGTGATTGTTGGCTCTGGGGCACAGATATTAGGACCAATAATTATAAAAAGTTGTGCTCGAATTGGATCTAATGCTGTTGTAACTAAAGATGTCCCAAAAGGAGGAATAATGGTTGGTATACCTGCAAAAAATATTCAATCTAAATCCAAAAAAACAGATAATACTTTTGCGCCATATGCCGTTACAAAAAAGTAACTATCTATATGTTCAAAATTAATTTGCATGATTATGTTTCAAATGTTTAAATAATTAATTCCTGGAGGGCTGAGTATTTATATAAATAATAAAATTTCTTAAAAATCTTCTCTAAAAAAATATGTCTGAAATAAAAATTCAAATTAAAAACTTATATAAAATTTTTGGTAAAAACTCAAAGTCTGCGTTAGAGCAAGTTAAAGATGGTGTCAATAAAGATGAACTTTTAGAAAAACATAATCATGTTCTGGGTCTAAAAGATATTAATTTGGATATTAAAGAAAAATCAATTCAAGTTGTAATGGGCCTTTCTGGTTCAGGTAAGTCTACGTTAATAAGACATATAAACAGATTAATAGAACCTACAGACGGCAGTGTAGTTGTTGATGGTGAAGATGTTTTAAAAATGAATGATGAAAGTTTAAGGAATTTCAGAAGAACAAAAACCGCTATGGTATTCCAGCGTTTTGCTTTATTGCCTCATAAGACGGTTTTAGAAAATACACTGTTTGGTCTTCATATTCAAAACGTTGATGAAAAAGAGGCAGATACCAGAGCACGAAGATGGATTGATCGTGTTGGATTATCAGGATATGAGGAAAAATATCCTCAACATTTATCTGGTGGCATGCAGCAACGTGTTGGACTCGCAAGAGCTCTCACTAACGATGGGGAAATCTTGCTTATGGATGAAGCTTTTAGCGCTCTTGACCCTCTAATTAGAAAAGATATGCAAGATATTTTGTTGGAACTGCAAGACGAACTTCATAAAACAGTTGTATTTATTACTCATGATCTAGATGAAGCTTTAAAAATTGGAGATCGTATCGCAATTTTAAAAGATGGCATAATGGATCAAGAGGGTATCCCCGCAGATATTTTATTAACTCCAAAGACACAATATGTAAAAGATTTTGTTGAGGATGTTAATAGAGCTAGGGTTATCAAAGCAAAACACATCATGTCAAAATTAAATGGGCAAGACAGAGATAACGCTATGTTTGTAGATCAAGATGATTTTATTGATAGATTTATTGATAAAGTTATTTCTGATAAGCCAAGTTGTCTGATTGTCAAAAACAAAAATAATGACGAAATAGGCTATTTGTCTACAAAAAGACTCTCTGAAATACTAAAAAGATAAATAAATTAACATTTTTCTGCTTTTTTGCGTCAAATAGCATCCATTTTAAAGATTTTTTCACTGTTAATGCAATACAGGAATGTTATCTTACATTTTTATATCAGGGAGGATGTAATGAACTCTATTAAAAAAATACTTCTGAGCTCAGTTCTATTATTTGGAATTAACTCAGTTGCAAAGGCTGATTGTGGCACAATCACAATCGCTGAAATGAACTGGGCATCCGCCGAAATGTTTGCCCACGTTGATAAACTTATCCTTACAGAAGGATATGGATGTGATGTTGAACTAGTTCCGGGTGATACTATGCCAACAGCTACATCAATGATGGAAAAAGGTGAGCCAGATGTGGCTCCAGAATTATGGATTAACTCTGTTCGTATTGCTTTAGATGCTGCTGTTGATGAAGGAAGACTTCATTACGCCGCTGAAGTTTTGTCTGATACCGGTGAAGAAGGATGGTGGATACCTCAGTACTTAGCTGATGCAAACCCAGACATCGTAACTGTAGAAGATGCTCTGGCAAGACCAGAATTATTTCCTCACCCAGAGGGTGATGGGGCAGCACTTTATACTTGTCCATCTGGATGGAACTGTCAAATCAGTACAGGAAACCTTTTCCAAGCATATGATGCTGAGTCAAAAGGATTTAATCTTGTAGATCCAGGCTCTGGTGGAGCATTAGCTGGTTCAATTGCTGAAGCTTACGAAAAAGGTGAAGGTTGGCTGGGTTACTACTGGGCACCAACGGCTATTTTAGGTAAGTATCCAATGAAAAAACTTGACTTTGGAGTACCTCATGACTTTGACGAGTGGAGTACTTGTACCTCTCAAGAAGGTTGTGAAGATCCACAGAAAAATTCATGGGTTGTATCATCAGTCTTTACTGTTGTAACTGATAATTTCATGAACTCTACTGGACCAGGAATGGAATATATTTCAAAAAGAGCCCTTCCTAACTCAACTGTTAATGCGCTTTTAGCTTGGAAGGACGACAACCAGGCAACAGGTGAGGACACAGCAATTTATTTCTTACAAAATTACTCAGAGTGGAAAAGCTGGGTAGATTTTGAAACTACACTTGCTGTTGAGGCTGCAATAGACTAATTATCAATTTTTATTAAAAGAAGGTGGGCTTAAAGCCCACCTCTAATTATCAGTTTTATGGAAGATTTCCTATCAGAGTTTCCTGAACTTAGCAGAGAAACACTTAGATTTATCAAAAAAGGTTTTGATGCATCTTATCGAGCTTTTTCAAGAGAATATGGTGATGCAATAGAAGCAGTATTTGATCCTGTATTATATTTTCTAGTTTGGTTTGAAAAATTATTACAAAATTCGCCTTGGCCAATTGTACTGATATGTTTTTTGGCTGTAATTTATTTTGGTAGTAGAAAAATATCTGTAACTATTGGCTCATTATTTGCCTTTTTGCTTATAGGAATATTTGGAATGTGGGAAGACACCATGTCTACAGTGAGTATTATTGGAGTTTGTACCATGCTTTCTATTGGAATTGGAATACCCGTTGGTGTGCTTATGGCAAAATCAGAGCGTGCTCAAAGAATTTGCACACCAATTCTAGACGTCATGCAAACAATGCCAAGCTTCGTATATTTAATACCCGTAGTTATGTTATTAGGTATTGGAAAAATTCCAGGGCTTCTAGCTGTGGTAATATATGCGATCCCACCTATTATTAGACTTACAAACTTAGGTATAAGAGAAGTTGATAAAGAAGTTTTGGAAGCTGCTGATGCCTTTGGTGCTAATCCAAGACAAAAATTGTTTCAAGTACAATTACCTTTGGCACTTCCAACAATATTTGCAGGAATTAATCAAACAATCATGATGGCTTTGGCAATGGTTGTGATTGCCTCAATGATTGGAGTTAAGGGACTTGGTCAACCCGTTTTAAAAGCAATTACTAATCAATACTTTGCTATGGGTTTATTTAATGGTTTAGCAATTGTTGCATTAGCTATTATTTTTGACAGAGTTTCCCAATCATTTGGTCATCGTATTCAGCAACATAGAAGTGGTTCAAGAGAATAAATTAGAAATTAAGTTATTACCTATAAAAACTTTAACTTACATTTTTATTAATTAATCAATATGTTAAATAAAAGTCTAATTGGTGTATTTTTCATAACTTTTATTTATCTACTAGCTATATTTTTAAAGCAACCCCTGGAATATGTCTTTAACATACCATTATTGCCATTAAGTCTTCTATCACTCATTTTGGGAATATTTTTTTTTAATATATTCTCCTTATCTTCTAATATTGTTGAAGGTCGTGAATTTATTAAGAAAAATATACTTCAATTAGCAATTGTTTTATTAGGTATTAAGATAAGTTTGACTCAGTTATGGAGAGTCAGTATGGAGTCTATATTTGTTATAATTATCACAATAATATCGATTTTTCTGACATATTTTTTTATAAAAAAAATTTGTCCAACTCAAAAAGGAGTTTCAAAATTATTAGCAATCGGTACATCCATTTGTGGTGTCACTGCTATTATGACTTCCTCAACGATATTAAAATCAAAGGATCAAGATGTAGCTGTGGCTGTACTGATAGTGGTTTTATGGGGAAGTATAGCTGTATTAACATATCCTTTTTTTGTGGAGTTATTTTTTTTGACAGATTTAGCTAAAGGCATTTTTTTAGGCGTTAGTATTCATGATACAAGTCAAGTTTTAGCAGCTGCTATGGTTCATAGTGATTTACATCCTAATCAAAAGACTTTAGAAATCGCTTCGATAACAAAAATAATTAGAAATTTATTTCTTTTAGCTTTGATACCAATATTAATAGTATTTAATAAGAGTTCAAAAAATAATAAAAATAAAAGTCAATCAGTCTTTGTTAAAATTTTTCATTCAATTCCACTTTTTGTAGTGGGTTTTATTTTATTTGTAACCTTTCGCTCAATTATGGACTTATATTTTTTTGATAATGAGCAATGGATACAATTTTTAATAATACTTGAAAAATTAATTTCAATTCTATTTGGCCTAGCTCTTACAGCCCTTGGAGCCTCTATTGATTTAAGAAAAATCTTTAATCAGGGGTATGTTGCTATCTTCATTGGTATGATTTTTAGCTTTGTATCTCTTGTATCAGTAACCTTCTTAATATTTATTTTAGGGCTAAATGTCTTATAGAAATAATATCATTGCTTTGTAGCAAGAATACATATTAACTACACTGAATTTTATGACCCACTTAATTGCTAAAAGTGCCAGACTCCGCTCTACCCCTTATACCAAAAGAATTGAGGAATATGGTGTACAATCATACACAGTTTATAATCACATGCTTTTACCTGCGTCTTTTAAAGGTATAGAGGAAGATAGTAAACACCTAAAAAATAATGTTCAACTTTGGGATGTATCTGGCGAGAGACAAGTTCAAATTTACGGACCTGATGCAGCTAAACTTACACAATTAATTACGTGTAGAGATTTATCTGAGGCAAAAGATTATCTTTGCTATTACGCTCCAATTATTGATAACAAGGGTAAAATTATTAATGATCCACTGATAATGAAAGTTGGTGAAAAAACATGGTGGCTGTCAATAGCAGATACAGATGTGCTTCTTTATGCAAAAGGAATTGCAATTGGTATGAACCTTGATGTCGAGATTACTGAACCCAATGTTAACATTCTTGCTGTTCAGGGACCAAAATCATTTGAACTTATGTCAAGAGTGTTTAAAGACATAGATAAATTAAAATTTTTTAATTTCAAAAGATTTGATTTTCAAAATCATAAATTATTAATTGCAAGGTCAGGTTGGTCCAAACAAGGTGGGTTTGAAATTTATGTAGATCATGATGAAATCGGCCTAGATCTTTATGATACCCTTATGTCTAAAGGTGAAGATTTGGATGTAAGACCAGGTTGTCCAAATTTAATTGAAAGGATAGAGGGTGGTCTATTATCATTTGGAAATGATATGAATATGAATGATACCCCACTAGAATGTGGTTTGGGTTCGTTTGTTTCTTTCAATCCTAAGATAGATTATTTAGGAAAAGCTGAGTTAGAAAGACAGCACAAAGAGGGAGTCAAGAGATCTTTAGTTGGCTTAAAACTTAAACTGGATAAAATTGAAATTACAAAAGCGTTACCTTTAAAAATTGGTACTAATATTATAGGTGAACTAAGAGCCGCATGCTTTAGTCCAGATTTTGGCTGTTGTCTTGGAATAGCTATGGTTCAAACCCAATATCAAAGTTTAGAAAAAAAACAGACACTTCTTGTTGATGGCGAAGAGGTTGAGTCTGTAATGACGAACCTCCCCTTCAAAAAATAATAATTGCTTTTTTAAACTAAAAGTTTAAGTAGTCTCGGGTGTTAAATATCGTTTATAGTTCTTGGGCTCTATTTACAGGTTTTGGACTCATTATGCTTGCACATTCTTTGCAAGGAACCTTGTTAAATATTAATGCCGTATTATTTAGTTTTTCCGATTTTGAAATTGGATATGTTTTTACAGGTTATTTTATAGGCTATTTAGCAAGCTCATATATTTGTCCCAAAATTATCAAAAATGTAGGACATATAAGAGTTTTTGCAGCATTCGCATCCATTGCTTCCATTACAATTTTATTTCATTGGATTTATGTTCACCCATATTTTTGGTTTTTTTTAAGATTACTCACGGGGTTTTCATTGGCAGCAATATATATAGTTTGTGAAAGTTGGCTAAATGATCGTGCTGATAATAAAACAAGGGGGAAGCTCATTGGATTTTACATGGTGATATTATACTTCTCAACTAGTGGAGGTGGTTTGCTAATAAATCTAAAAGAAACTACTGAGGCACACTTATATATTCTAACATCTTTATTAATTTCTTTTGCTTTAGTTCCAATTTTGCTTACTAAAAAATCAGCACCAGAATTTTCTACACCTAAATTCATATCTTTAAAAAATCTATATAAAAATTCTCCCATGTCTTTTATTGGTTCTTTTGGTATTGGTATGATATATGGAGCATTATTTGGATTAATTGCAGTCTTTGGAGCTAAGTCAGGCTTAAGTATTTTTCAAATTTCTATACTTGTTTTTGTAAATACTTTCATTGGAGCTTTATTTCAGTATCCGGTTGGTAAACTATCGGATACATTTGATAGAAGAATAATTTTACTGATATTAAATATCATTGCTTTGGTTTCATCTATTTGTGTAATTATTTTTGGATCTTTTTCATTTAATATTCTTTTATTATTTGTTGGAATACATTCAGCTGTATCTCTTCCTTACTATGCAGTTGTTATTTCTCACCTAAATGATTTTTTAGAAAAGGATGAGGTTGTTTCAGCTAGCTCAACTCTGACATTAGTTAATGCATTAGGTTTAGTTTTAGGGCCAATTATCGTCTCTGGATTTATGTCTTATTTTGATTCTTATGGATTATTTTATTATTGTGCAATAGTTTATGTTTTTCTGGCACTATTTACCTATCAAAGAATTAGTGTTGGAAGAACTAGTGAAATTTATGATGAGAATACACCATCAATGATTGTGCCTCGCACCACATCAGCAATAGGAATGCAAACTGCTACTGAACAAATGATTAGTAAAATTGATGAAAAAGAGTAATTTTTTAATTGATGGATTTCGAAGCCAAGATAGCTGAATTAGGTCTTTTAATACCAAAACCTGCCAAACCTGCAGGGAGTTATAAACCCTGCGTTATTGTAGATAATATTGCATATATATCTGGTCAAGGCCCCTTACTTGAGGATGGGTCTTTTGCAAAAGGAAAAGTTGGGGCTGATGTTGATTTAAAGACAGCTCAAAATCATGCCAGGCTATGTGGATTGGCTATCTTATCTGCCTTAAAAAATGAAATTGGATCAATTAATAAAGTAGATCAATTAATAAAACTGACTGGTTTTGTAAATTGTATTGAGGGCTTCACACAGCAGCCTTTAGTAATCAATGGTTGCTCAAATATGATGAAAGATATTTTTGGTGAGACTGGTGTTCACGCTCGAGCTGCAGTAGGAGTTAATTCTTTGCCTCTAGGTTTTACAGTAGAAATTGAGGCAGTGTTTAAAATCAAGAGTTAATTTCTTAATTGACAATTAATTAAATTTAGCAAAATATTAATTTATTAATGCTTGGAGTTTGAATTATGGATTTTCATTTTGAAAACAATACTATTAAGATAATCCATCAAAATAAGACATTTCATTTACATCCCATTTGGTTAAGAGAAAGACTACCGGGTGAAAAGTATTTTGATTTAGATACTAATCAAAGATTATATGAGCCATCCTCTATTGATTTAAAGTTGAAAATTGAAAATTGTAAATTAACAGATAACAAACTTGATGTTGAATTTAATGATGGGGCACAAGGTCAATATCGTTTAGATGATCTTTTGATTGAAATGGATGAAGAAAAAAATAAAAGAGGGCCCTTACCAAAAAGAATTTTATGGAATTCTAAACTTGAAGATTTACCTGAAGCTATTTTTGAAGTAGATATGGTTAAACAAGAATCTATGTATAATCTTCTTATAGATTTTTATAAATATGGATTTGTTATTATTAAAAATGTACCAACTGAAAGTAAGTATATTTTAAAATTTGTAAATTCAATCGGCCCAGTTAAGGTCACAAATTTTGGAGAATTTTTTGATGTAATGTCTAAACCAAATCCAAATGACTTAGCCTATAAACCTATTGCATTACCGCCTCATACTGATAACCCTTATAGAAAACCAGAAGCACCTGGGATACAGTTCTTGCACTGTTTAAAAAACGAAGTAAGTGGTGGTTTTTCTACTCTTGTTGATGGTTTTTCAGTGGCAGAATATATTAAATTAAATGAGCCAGAAGCATTTGAGTCTTTAACCAAAACAAATTTACGTTACCGATTTCAAGATAAAGATATAATTTTAGAAAATTGGGGAGAGTTAATTGAATTAGACAAGGATGGCGACTATAAGCAAGTCAGGTATAGTACAAGAGTTGATTACGTGCCGCCTTTAGAAAACGAAAAATTAGAGAGTTTTTACAAAGCGAGAAAATTATTAGGAGATTTATACACTTCATCTGACTTCGAGATAAAATTTAAGCTCTCACCAGGAGATGTCATGATGTTTGACAACCACAGACTTCTCCATGGAAGAACTTCTTATGACTCAAGTGAGGGAGCTAGACATTTACAAGGTTGTTATCTAGAATTTGACTCAACTGATGGAAAATTGAGACATTTACATGAAAAATATCATCTAAGTGAGACAAATTTATGACTGAGAAAAATGTAAAATTTAAACATATGAAAGATGGAGATAAAGAAGATTATCTATTGCTCCAAAAATATGAGGAAAAGTACGTTTCTTTGACATATGAAAGAATAATCGAAGAACTAACAAGACAAGGAAAAAATACTATGGAAGGTTACAAGATAACAAGATTAGATCATGGTCTTCAATCAGCTACTAGAGCTCATAATGATGGAGCTGACATTGATTGGATTGTTGGTGCCTTACTTCATGATATTGGAGATGGGCTTGCTCCTCAAAATCACGATAGGTTTTCTGCTGAAGTTATAAGACCTTATGTAAGAGATGAAATAACATGGGTGATTGAGCATCATGGAATTTTTCAAATGATTTACTATGCTCATCATTATGGATGGGATAAAAATGCTAGAGATAAATTTAAAGATAATATTTATTTTCAAACTTGCGCAGATTTCTGTGAAAGATGGGATCAAAAATCTTTTGATCCCGAATATGAAAATAAAGATCTAGATTTTTTTAAACCTTTGATTAAAGAGGTATTTAGCAGACCCCCCTATAAAGACGAATACATCAGAAAAAATGAAGTTTTAGGTTTACCTAAAATTTAAAATCTATAAATCCAGAAAAATTAAAGTCAGTATAAGTTGTCATGAGAATTTTCTTGATAACTTTGAGTATTTTACTCACAAGCATAGGGAGTACTATGGCGAAAAACTTATATAATTTTAGTATTCAAGATATTGATGGAAATACAGTTAATCTTGATAAATTTAAAGGTAAACCAATTCTTCTTGTTAATACAGCTAGTAGATGTGGTTTTACAAAACAATACGCTAATCTATCCAATCTTCATCGTGAGTATTTTGAAAAGAATTTAGTAATTATTGGAACTCCTTCTAATAGTTTTCATCAAGAGTTGAGTAATAATGATGATGTTAAAGAATTTTGTTTAATTAATTACGAAACTAAATTTATTATATCAGAAATTATTAGCGTTGTTGGTGAAAATGCCCATCCAATATACAGCTGGATTACATCAGAATATAATGAAACTCCAAAATGGAATTTTTATAAGTATCTCTTTGATGGAGAGGGTCATTTAGTTAAAAGTTGGTCTTCTATGACCAAACCTGATAGTTCAAAAATTACGAATTTAATTGATGATTTAATATAGAAAAGGGGCACATAATGCGCCCCTTTTTAGGAGTACTATAATTAAGATTATTTAAATTCTGGGTAAGCTTCTGTTGTCAATTCAGCTTTATCAAGACCTGAAGCTTCCGTCTCTTCAGATACTCTTAAGCCAATTGTTCCTTTTAGAATGTAAAAGAAAACGCCACTTAAAGGCACAACCAATACACCAGCAGCCACGATACCGATCAATTGGACCAAGAAATCTCCACTTCCAAAGATACCTACAGCCAAAGTTCCCCATATGCCTGCAACTAAGTGAGCAGAAATCGCTCCCACAACATCATCGATTTTCATTTTATCGAGCATCGGGATAGCAATTGTACAAAGAATACCACCAATAGCACCAACAATCATAGATAAGAAATGGTTACTTAAATCAGGACCAGCTGTAATAGCAACAAGACCAGCAATGGCACCATTTAACGCAATTGATAGATCAATTTTCTTATACATTAGCTGTGATAGAATTATTGCTGCTACAACACCGCCGCATGCAGCGATATTGGTATTAACGACCACAATTGACATAGCAGAAGCATCAGCAGCACTTCCAAGAGCTAGCTGTGATCCACCATTAAATCCAAACCATCCAAACCAAAGGATAAAAGTGCCTAGACAAGCTAAAGGCATATTTGCACCTGCGATTGGAGTTATTTTTCCATCAGAACCATATTTGCCAGCTCTAGGACCAAGGATTAAACATCCAGTTAAAGCTGCCCATCCACCAACTGAGTGAACAATTGTCGAACCAGCAAAATCAGAAAAGCCCATTTCAGTTAGCCATCCGCCACCCCAAGTCCATGAACCATAAATTGGGTAAATAATTCCTGTCATAAAAGCAGCAAATATAATAAATGGCCATACTTTTATTCTCTCAGCACATGCACCAGATACAATAGAAATAGCTGTAGCACAGAAAACCATTTGGAAGAACCAATCTGATGCTAAAGAGTATCCACCCTCTTCTGTTGCAACTGTCAAATCATCAGCTGTATCGTAAAATGCACCACTTAATGAGCCTATCCAACCTGAAACATCTACATACATTAAACTGTAACCTATTAGATAAAACATTATTCCAGCTACTGAATATAAAGCTATATTTTTAAGTAAAATTGCAGATGTGTTTTTTTTACGAACAAATCCTGCTTCTAACATGGAAAAACCTAATGCCATGAACATCACTAAGACTCCACTAAAAACAAATAAAAATGTATTGAATACAAAAGCTGTTTCAGCAGAAACCTCTGCACTTGCAACTCCAGAGAGAAGCAAAGTAGGGATTAAAAAAGTTAATATTTTTTTCATACGATCTCCTTATTTAATTGCCTCAGCGCCTCGTTCTCCTGTACGTATTCGGACAACATCTTGCACCTCAGTTACAAATATTTTACCATCACCAATTTTCCCTGATTTTACTGCTTCAGAAACTGTAGTAATGACTTTTTCGACGTCTGCAGAGTCCACTAAAATCTCAGCTCGAGATTTAGGAAGAAAATGTACCTCATATTCTGCGCCTCGGTACAGTTCGGTATGACCCTTTTGGCGCCCATATCCTTTGGCCTCAACAATAGTTAAACCTTGGATATCGACACCAGTTAGTGCCTGTCTCAAAGCTTCAACCTTATCGGGCTTGATAATAGCTGTTATTAGTTTCATAAATACCTCTCTATATTTTGAGTAATACATGACTTATAGTTACAGATTCACAAAAAAAATAATGCTAAGAAGTTAATTTAACTATGCATCCAGTGAATATCTAAAGATAGGGCAATAGAATCAATGTCTATTAGTATTTGAGTCAAAGAAATTATTTGAGCTTTTATTAAAAAACAAAGGGTCTACTTCCAGTCAACTTGAAAAATAGCTTCATTTCTTCGTAGGTTAGGCAATGTAAAGGGGCCATCATAAGTAGCTTTAATAGCGGGTCCAATTACTTCAATATTTTCACTAATTAACTCACTTTTTAAAATATCTCGGTGTTTATAAAAATTTTTATCTGAAGCAAAGCCAGAATATCTAATTACTGCAAAATAACCTGTCTCAATTGAAGAAATTTTTACTGAATTATCTGATGGCAAAGGTATTTCATTTGGTTTGTATTTATTTGGTAAATAAAATTGCATAAAGTACTCGTTTTCAATTTGAGTAACATTCACTGGTGTGGTCATTGCAATTTTTTCACTTTGTTTGTTATTGCCAGAAATATAATTAAAAAGTTTTCGAAATCCATTATTTTGATTAGTGTATTGGGTTTGAACCACTAGACGTTCCTCATAAAATCTAATTTCATAAGTATCTGTCTGATGAACTACTTTATAAGGGGATTCATTATAGGCCATCAAGTCTTGTACCACGAGTAGTATAAATAGTAAGTATTTAATCATTTAGAATTTGCGTTTATTTATCAGAGACTCCCCATAATCTGTCATCTATGGGTATCCATCCTTTGACAGAAGATTTATTGCCCTTAGGTATGCTTATTTTTACCATTAATTCTTTTACCTCTAACAAGTTTACAATCTTTGGTGCAAGTATTATTCCTTTTTGAATAGTCATCAAAGACTCAGGATCGTAAGATTTCAATGCATACAGTTCAATATCCTCTAATATGAGTAAAGTTCTTTTTTTAGATAACTGATTGTGAGCAATCCAACCTTGTATCCCATTAAATAATTCAATGCGGTACCAATCTGTGTAAGAACTCCAACTATTTCTGAACTCTTCAATAACCTTCACAGGCATATTTTCCTCTGTAAGGAGAAATTTCTCTGTTTGTTTATTCAAATCTTGATTTTCTGGATAATGACGTAACCAAGACTCATCATGAGCAAGGGATTTATAATATGGAATATGTTTATCAGAATATGCGGTTAATGGGAGTATCAGGAACAAAAGTACTGACCTAATCATTAATTTTATCTTTGTGAATTTTGCCAATTTGGATGGGTATAAGGTTGTAGATTTGATGGTGCTAAAAGAGGTTTTCCCAAGATATGATCTGAGGCTTTCTCACCAGTCATTATCGATGGTGCATTAAGATTGCCGTTACATATCTGAGGAAAAATTGATGAGTCTGCAAGAAATAAATTTGAAAAACCCTTTACTTTGCAATCGTTTAGAACGACAGAAGAAGAGTCATCTTCTTTTCCTATCTTGCAGGTACCACATGGATGATAAGCACTTTCACAATTATTTTTTATAAATTCGTCGAGACCTTCATCCGAAACTACTTCATCACCAGGTTGAATTTCATCTCCTTTAAAAGGAACTAGGGCCTCTTGACTCAATATCTCTCTACTAAGTCTAAGTGATTTTCTAAAGTTTGGAAAATCATCTTCATGAGACATGTAATTGAATTTTATAGTTGGTGGATCAAATGGGTTACTAGATTTTAATTTTACAAAACCTCTAGATTTTGAACGCATTGGCCCTACATGCAATTGAAAACCGTGACCTTCGCTAGGCGCCTTTCCATCATATCTAATAGCGACTGGAAGAAAATGAAATTGTATATCTGGATATGGTATGTTTTTATCAGAACGAATAAAACCAAGAGTTTCAAATTGGTTTGTTGCTCCTGGCCCACTTTTAAGAAACATCCATTGCATGCCTATAAGTAACTTAGAAAAAGGATTTAAATATTTATTAAGTGTTACTGGTTGTAAACATTTAACTTGAAAATAAACTTCTAAATGATCTTGTAAGTTTTTACCAACACCTGGTAAGTTTTTAATAACCTTGATCCCCAAATTATTTAAATCATTACCCTCTCCAATACCCGATCTTTGAAGAATTGTTGGACTATTGATAGCGCCAGCTGATAAAACAACACCGATATTTGCACTAAAGGTTTTTTTTTGGCCCCGATGGAATACTTCAACTCCCTTAGCTTTGTGTTTTTGAAAAATTATTTTATCGACTAGAACCTTTGTTATGAGTTGTACATTTTTTTTCGCTAATGCAGGCTTTAAATAAGCTTTTGCTGTTGAAAAACGAGAGCCTTTCCAAACAGTCATATCAGCTGGTCCAAAACCTTCCTGTCGAAAGCCATTGTAGTCATCAGTGTAGGTATATCCCGCCTGCTCGGTAGCTTTTACAAAAGCATTGTGTAATGGGTTATCTCTTTTGCCATGAGTTATGTTTAGAGGACCTGATTTTCCTCTGAACTCTGAATTGCCTCCATGGCTAGCTTCCATTCTTTGAAAATATGGAAGGACACTGGGATAATCCCAACCTTTTGCCCCACTTTCAGCCCACTCATTATAGTCACCAGCGTTTCCTCTGACATAAATCATTCCGTTAATTGATGAAGATCCTCCAATAACCTTTCCTCTGGGGCAAACGAGAGACCTACCATTTAAAGTAGTTTCAGGTTCTGCTTTGTAGCCCCAATCGAATTTATTCATATTCATTGGGTATGAGAGAGCTGCAGGCATTTGTATAAAAGGACTGTTGTCATTTCCTCCAAATTCTAATACTAAAATTTTTAATTGAGGGTTTTCCCCAAGTCTGTATGCAATTGCAGATCCCGCTGATCCTGAGCCAATTACAATATAATCAGGGTTTTCAAAATTACTCATCTAATAAAAATTAATTATTAATTTAATCTAAATATAAAGATTTTATTTTATGTTAATATGAAATTATGAATAGTAAAGCCATCTAGAAATGAATGATAATAATTTAAAAATTATTCAAGTCAGTGACCTACATTTTTTAAAAGATGGTGAGACTATGTATGGCGCGAATCCGGTCAATAGATTTAGGGCTTTTGTAAATGATGTTAATAAAAACCACAGAAATGTTGATTTAGTTGTAATAACAGGAGACATTGCCCATAACGGCATTAAAGAAAGCTATCAACTGTTCAAAGAGGAGTTGAAGAGACTTGACTTACCTTCAGTAATTATGATTGGAAATCATGATAATCGTGAAGTAGTTAAAGCGGAACTATCAAGTGTGACTAAAATTGATGATAATGGGTTTATTCAATCATCTATAGAAATCAAAAATCATAAATTAATATTTTGTGACACAGTGTGGGACAATAAAAATATTAATAACATTCACGAAGGTTATTACTGTCACAAAAGAGTTAATTGGCTCGAAAAAGAGATTTTATCTTTTAAGTCAGATTCAAATATAATTTTTATGCACCATAACCCAATGAATGTTTTCATGAAGTCGATGGATAACTATTCTTTTAATGATAAAGACCAAGAAATTATTGCTAAATTCTTAGACAAATACTCATCTAAAATTAAATATTTATTTTTTGGTCACGGTCATAGACCATTAAGTGGGAAATGGAAAAACGTACCTTACGCTAGCTTGAGGGGATTGTTACATGCTAGGGAGTTGGACTTTGATAGTGATGTTGAAAATTTTAAAATGGAAGAGCCTAGTTATGGTATTATCTTTGCTAATGAAAATAATTTAACTTTCCACATTCATGATTTCATGAATAAAGGAAAAATTTATGAAGGTGATGAAAATTATTTAGGTTTTCCAAATATTGAATAAGTTAGCTTCTTCCTCTACTCCCATGTTTCAAATAAACATTTTTTGCAAGAATTTTATGCTCTTGTGATTTGCGAATATCAAAAATTTTTTTTCTAGCATACTGAGCAGTTTCTTTTACATTTATTATTTCTTTTTGAGCCTCATTATCGAATAAATTTACGTTCAAACTTTTTTTTGGGGGTTTATGAAAAAAAGCAGGCGGGAAATTTTTTACTTCAGGAATTTGTGACTTAATAAATTTACCTTGTGGATCTTGATCCATAGCTTGCTTATAAGGGTTATACATTCTAATAGTATTGATACCAGTTGTTCCAGACTGCATTTGTATTTGACTGTAATGAATTCCAGGTTCAAAGTCTGTAAACAATGCTGCCAAGCGTGGAGCAAAGTATCTCCAATCAAGCCATAGATTATAAGAAGCAAATGAAGCTAACATTGCTCTCATTCTAAAATTAATCCATCCATAATCTCTAAGGTAAATCATACACGCATCGATAAAATGAACTCCGGTCTTACCCTCAATCCAAGCCTCTAATTTCTCTTCATCTTTTTCACGTATTTGATCATAAACAGGAATAAAGCTTGTATGTTCAATTGATGGCTGATCCTCTAATTTTTGAATAAAATGCGATCTCCAATGCAACCTAGATAAAAATGAATTTATAGATTTAGCAAAATTTTTATTGGTATACTTTATTTGATCTCTTCTTTTTGCAGCCTCTTGAAAAACTGTGCGGTGTGATATTGTACCGTAGGTTAAATGAGTTGATAATCTTGAGCAGCTTTTTTCGGCAGTTATTGGGCTAGACATCTCAAATTGATAACTTTCCCCTCTTTTATTTAAAAAAGACTGAAGTAATTTTTCTGCTTCAACAGATCCACCTTTTTGCCTATAAGGACATGGTGTTGAGTCATAAAAAAATTTTGGTAATTCATGGTTTGTTAATTCTAAATTAACTGATTGTTTTATGATGGGCAAATTAGACTTTTTAATAATTTCGTTTCTAAAATTTTTAGCCCATAGGTTTCTATCATGTTGTCCTCTTTTAACACCTGGGTAAGAGCACTCAATCCAATCAATTTTATTTAGAAAAAAAAATTTTTTTAATTTTTTATCTCTTTGGTAAGTCCATTGAATTCCTGTTTCTTGTTCGCTAATTACGCTTGAAATGTTATGTTTATCTTTTAAAAACTTGAATACTTCTAATGCATCACCAAAAAAGATATTTAAATGTAAATTATTTCTGAGTAATTGTCGTTTAAGATCATTTACACTCTCTAATGTAAATTGCCACTGCCTTAATGACATATTTTTTTGCTTCCACAGCTCAGGTTCAATTATGTAAATTAGTATAGATCTTTTATTTTCATCAATAAGAATTTCATTGTCTTTGTATCTTAAATTCTTCTTAAACCAGACGACCCTATTTGACATCTGTTTCTAATCTTTAATTTTGAAGCCTTTTGAAAAAATATAAATAATTGCAGAAATATTTAAAATTAAAAATGTAAATATCATAATCAAACTTGTTGTAATACTTACATCAGCCATTTCATAAAAGCTCCATCGAAAACCACTGACTAAATAAAGAACTGGATTTACCAAAGAAACGTTTTGCCAAAACTCTGGTAACCAATTTATTGAATATAGCGATCCACCAAGAAATACGAGTGGAGATAAAATTAGTGTTGGAAATATTGATAGCTCCTCCCAATTTGATGACAACATCCCTATAAGAAAACCAAGTAAGCTAAAAGTTAAAGATGTTAAAACGAGCATTAAAATCATTGTAAAAGGGTGCATAATATATATTTCAACAAAAAATAACCCTGTTGCTAATATTAAACTTCCTAAAATTATTGATTTTGTGGTAGCAGCACCAACAAAACCAATAACAATCTCTGTTGTTGATAGTGGTGCAGCATATATTTCATTTATAGTTCCAAGAAACTTTGGAAAAAAAATACCTGAGGAAGCGTTTGAAACACTTTGTGTAAGTAAAGCTAACATAATCATACCTGGCACTATGAAAGAACCATAAGAGATATCTTCTATCACAGGGATGCGACTCCCTATTGCAGCACCGAAGACAACAAAATAAAGAGAGGATGATATAACAGGAGAAAATATACTTTGAACAGTTGTTCTTCTCATTCGATCCATCTCATGCAAGTAAATTGCCATTATGCCTGTCCAGTTCATACACTCTCCTCCAAAAGTTTTTCAAATATCGTCTCTAAAGATGTCTGGGAGGAATTTAAATCTTTTAATTTTAGACCTGCCGACTTTATGTCTTGAAGAAGTGCGGTAATACCAGTCGAAGATCCGTGCGAGTCATATGAATATGTTAAAGAGTTATTACTATTCATTTTTAAGTTGTACGACTCTAAAGTAGATGGGATTTGACTAAAAGGCTCTTGAAATTCTATGGTTAAATTCTTTTGGCCCATTTTTTGCATTAAATCATTCTTATTATCAGTAATTATGATTTCGCCATTATTGATTACAGATACTCGATCAGAAATAGCCTCAGCTTCTTCAATATAATGAGTTGTAAGGATGATTGTCACACCATTTTCTTTGAGTTCTTTCACTGCTCTCCACATATCTCTTCGCAAATTAATATCAACACCTGCAGTAGGCTCGTCTAGAAAAAGGATTTTTGGTTCATGACTCAATGCTTTTGCAATTAATGCTCTTTTCTTCATACCTCCAGAAAGCTCACGAAGCTTACTATCCTTTTTATCCCAAAGACTAAGATCTTTAAGAATTTTTTCTATGTACGCAGGATCTTTTTTCTTACCATATAGGCCTCTGGTGTAAGAGACATTTTGAAAAACTTTTTCAAAGGCTTCTAAATGGAGTTCTTGGGGCACAAGACCAATCATCGATCGAGTTTTTCGGTAATCTTTAACAACATCATATCCATCAACTGAAATGGTTCCTGATGTAGGCAAAACTATCCCACATATGGCATTAATGAGTGTTGTTTTTCCAGCACCATTTGGACCAAGAAGTGCAAGAATTTCACCTCTTTGAATTTCTAAATTAACTCCTTTAAGAGCTTCTAAACCTCCTAGAAAAGTTTTTTTTAGATTATCAATTTTAATTAAGATATCTGCTGACATAATTAGATTGCGTACAGTATATTATAAGCAAATAACATCAAGATAGTTTATCAGTTATTTTATTTTTTTTACTTTTTTCAATTAAGTAAGTGCTAATTAAAACAGCAATGAGGGCAACAATAATTTTATAAGTTATTTTTTCATTTAAAAAAAGATATCCAAATATCAAACCAAAAATTGGAATGATGTAGGCTACTTGCGATTGAAAAACTAAGCCATTATTTTTAAGAATATAAAATCTCATTAACCAAGCTATCGCTGTCGCAACGATACCGAGATACAGAAGAGAAATTGTAGCATTAAGAGAAGGTCTTAATTCTGTTGGATTTTCAAAAATAAACATAATTGGCAATAAAAGAATAACTGCCCAAATTAAAATACTTGATGTAAGTACTTCATTTTTTATATGTTTGAGCTTGAGCGAAAATAATCCACCTATGGTGTAACAAACTGGACCCAAGATTACCATAAAAGCATAAAAGATATTTGACTGATTGATTAGAATGTTATCTGAAAATAAATAAACGATACCAAGAAAGCCTATTAATATTCCAACAAATTTTAAAAGATTAATTTTTTCATTTTGAATAAATAAATGTCCTAATATTGTTGCTGCAATAGGTGCCGTGGACATCAAGATTGCTGCTAGATTACTTTGAACTTTTAATATACCGAATGAAATAAAAAAAAAGGGGAGAACTAAATTCACAAATCCTATAGTTGCGTACCATAACCAATTCTCTCCAAATGCTTCAATTGAAATTTTCCTTATCCAACAGTAAGCAAGCATTACTATTGCAGCAAAAAAAATTCTACCAAAGGCAAGTGCCATGGGTGTATAACTTTCTGAAGCAATTTTGATGTTAAAGAACGCACTTCCCCATATACCAGCTAATAAAAATAAAAGTAAAAAATCTTTAAAGGATGCTTTGTGCATTATATGAGAGTAAACTGAACACGTTTATTCATTTTTCCTTTACTCTCATACTTCATAAAATTAAATTCGCCAATTTCATTTGTATTAGCCACGTGAGTTCCCCCACACGGTTGTAAATCAATATCTCCTATTTTAACAAGGCGAATTTTATCATTTGTTCTTGGTGGTTTAACTGACAAGGTTCGCACTAGCTCAGGTTTTTGATCTAGCTCATCATTTGTTATCCAATGATAAGAAATAGAATGAGATTGTTGAATAAATTCATTAATGATTTTATTTAAAGTTTCAAATTCAAATGTTTCTTCACCTAAATCAAAATCAATCCTACTTTTTTCTAAACCAATTGATCCACCTGTAACATAATAAGGTAATGCTGCACACATTAAGTGCATTGTGGTGTGCATCTTCATTAATCGATATCGATGATCCCAATCAATATGGCCTTTTATTTGCCCAGATAGATTTAGATTTTCTGAGTCAACAACATGGGCAATACCTAACTCATGTTTAACTGTGTTGATAACATTGAATTTTTTATCATTAATTTCAAGTACTCCCTTGTCTCCGGGTTGCCCACCACTTTGAGCATAAAAAGAACTATCTTGAGTAATGATTTTGTCACCCTCGACTAATAAAATTTTTTCTTCAAAACTCTTTGTATAACTATCTTTGAGATAAATCATTTTTTTGATTCCTCTATCATAAAATCAACACAAGACTCTATACCTCCTTGGGTGTTGCTTTGTTTTTCACATTCCTCATAGTATTCATGGTATTCAAATGTCGAAGTAATATATAGGCCTAAACCTATAATGCCAAAGACTGCAATACTATATAATATTTTTTTACCCATCTTAAATTAATCTGTCTTGGAAACCTATCAATTGATTGTTAACAATGATATCTGATTTTTTAATAGGTCTAAGCAGTTCTATACCTTCCAAACTTATACATCTACTTAGTGCAACATAAAGTTGTCCTGGAGCAAAAGAACCTTGACTCATATCTATAATTACTTTTTCAAATGTTTGTCCCTGGCTTTTATGAATTGTAATTGCCCAAGCTAATCTCATTGGATACTGTTTGAAAGATCCTGTTATTTCCTCTTGAACTTCTTGTTGATCATCATCATAGGTATATTGAATACGATCCCATTTTTCTTTTTTAACCTCATATATTTTATTATTGATTTTTACTTTTATTTTTTTTTGAGCGATATCATGAATTATACCAATGGATCCATTAACCCACCTTTTTTCAGGATCATTTTTAATCATAATTACTTGGGCTCCTTTTTTTAATTTTAAGATTTCATCGGTGGGAAATAATTCTTTATAAAATTGGCCAGTAGCTTGTCCCCTGTAAGAAAACTCCTCCTGATTTAGCTGGCTTAAATATTTTTGATTAATGCTACTCGCTCGAGCATTAGTTGTAGTAAGTATGATTTTACCTTCATCCATCTCAATGTGATCAGTTAAAGAGTCGTTTATATTCTCGATCTGCGTGTGAGTAATTGAGCCATCTCTTACAGAGTTAAGCAAATGAATAAAATGGTCATCTTTTTGACGATAAATATTATGTAGTTCAAGTGTTTTAAATTGTGCGTCTTGGAAAATGTTTGAGTGAAAGAAGAAATGACCTTTAGGATAAATGCGCTGTAGAAGTCCTGACTCATCCATATTCACAACTGGAGGTAGTTGAAATAAATCCCCAAAAACTATTAACTGAACTCCGCCAAATGGTTGTGTAAGTTTTTTTCTGTGAACACGAAGGCTATAATCAATCGCATCAAAAACATCAGCACGAACCATAGATATCTCATCAATAATTAATGTTTCCAAATTTTGAAGAATTTCGATTTGTCTTACTTTTTTTATATGTCGTGTTTGAATAACCTTTGGTGGAAAACCAAAAAATGAGTGAATAGTTTGTCCTTTAACTCGAATTGCAGCAACTCCTGTTGGGGCAAGAACAACTGTATTCTTCTTTGTTATAGATCGAAAGTAGGCCAATAGTGTAGACTTACCACTACCTGCTTTACCAGTAATATAAAAATGATCTTTTGTGTTTTCTAGTTGCTCAATGATATTTTCAAATTCTTTACTGAGTTCGAAATCGTCAGGTAGTAAACTATTATAATTTCGCTTATAGCTCATCTATAATATTATTTAACATGTGAAAACATTCTTTCACTGTGCCTTTTTGAATTTGAATTCTAGAAAGTTTTGGATTGAAATTTAATTGTTCGATATAAATATTTTTTTTAAAATATAATCCGATAAAAACTAAACCTACAGGTTTTAATTTAGTACCACCGTTTGGACCAGCTACACCTGTTGTTGAAAATGTTAGCTGACTTTTGGAAATCTTGTGTAAATGTAAACACATTTGAGCACATACTTGACGGCTGACCGCACCGTACCTTTTGATAGTACTAGATTTGACTTTGAGATTTTTAATTTTTGAGTCATTTGAATATGTTATCAAACCAGTTTTATAAATTTTAGATATACCAGACACAGCTGTAAATTCTGCTGCAAGCAAACCACCAGTACAAGATTCTGCTGTTGAAACTGATATGTTTTTATCGAGTAAATATTTGATTGTTTTCGAAACGACGCTCATAAGCTAGTTATACATATTATAAGGACGAAGAAATAACAATGGTGCTTATTGGTATAAAAAAAATGCATAATAAATCCCCATAATTGACAATAAATGTGGATAAATTAACAAAATTTGTCTGTACATATGCAAATATTGCATATTACTATGAAATCCTATAACCTAATTAAAGGAATCATGGAGGTTTAAATGGCAGATATGTTTACAGGACACTACCCCTTAATAGTTATGATTATTTGGTTCATAGCAGGTTTCATCGGATCAAAAATGTAATTGATGAGGGCAGTCCACGCTGCCCTCTCCCTACCCTAAAAGATGACATTATTACCCTTGCTGAAGCATTTGTGAGGGAATATTGTATCTTTATTTAAATCAGGAGAGAAAATGAACAAGCCAAATAATCTAGAACCTCTGTGGATGCCTTTCACTCCAAACAAAGTATTTAAGAAAGACCCAAGAATTATTGTCGGTGCTAAAGATATGCATTTTATTAGTGACGATAATCGAGAAATTTTAGATGGTACTGCAGGACTATGGTGTGTAAACGCCGGTCATGGTAGAAAAAAAATTCAAGAAGCTGTAAATAAACAAATTGAAAATCTTGATTACTCTCCACCTTTTCAATTTGGACATCCAAAACAATTTGAACTAGCTAATCGTTTAGCAGAGATTTTTCCTGAAGGAATGAATCATGTTTTCTTTTCTAATTCAGGATCTGAAGCAGTTGATAGTGCATTAAAAATTGCACTAGCTTATCAACGAGCACGTGGACATTCATCTAAAACTAGATTAATAGGTCGCGAAAGAGGTTATCATGGTGTGGGTTTTGGAGGAATAAGCGTAGGTGGTATGGTAAAAAATAGAATGTACTTCGGATCAATGCTAAATGGTGTTGACCATTTACGCCATACCCACAATTTAAAATTAAATGCTTTTTCAAAAGGTGAACCTGAACATGGAGCAGAACTTGCCGATGATTTAGAGCGTCTTGTTCAATTGCATGATGCATCAACTATTGCAGCTGTAATTGTTGAGCCAATTGCTGGATCAACTGGTGCGCTGCCTCCGCCTAAAGGATACTTAAAAAGATTAAGAGAGCTCTGCACAAAACATGACATTTTATTAATTTTTGATGAAGTCGTAACTGCTTTTGGCCGTATGGGAAAAGCAACTGGCTCTGAGTTTTTTGGTGTAACACCAGATATTATTTCATGTGCAAAAGGTATTACAAATGCCACCATCCCTATGGGTGCAACTATAGTTCAAGACTTTATTTATGAATCAATGATGGAAAATGCGGACGCTCCAATAGAATTATTTCACGGATATACTTACTCTGGTCATCCCGTTGCTTGCGCTGCAGCCTTAGCAACACTAGATATTTATCAAGAAGAGGGATTATTTGATAATGCTGCTCATATGGCTCCTATTATTGAGGAAGCCGCTCATGGCCTGAAGGGTACAAAACATTTAATCGATATTAGAAATTTAGGAGTGATTGCTGCACTAGAATTAGAGCCTAAAGGTAACGCAGTTGGTGCAAGAGGGTTTGAAACCATGAAAAAAGCTTGGGATCTTGGCTTAATGGTTAGAGCTAACGGAGATACGCTCGCATTTTCTCCACCTTTAATAATTAACGAAAATCAGGTCGATGAAATGTTTACAAAAGTAAAAAAAGCCCTGGAACAAGTAGACTAAAAACGTTCCCCACTTCAACCTTACGCTGACTCGAAAATGCAACTTTGTATGTGTAATTTCACATTTACTTACCAATCTTTATATCAAGACTTCCTGAAAAAATGATTTTATAAAAAGACATAAAAAAAATAGAGGTTTTATTTCGAACTATGTCAGCAAAAATTATTACTTGACTAATAAATGTTATATTATTACAAATTTTGATTACAGTATTTTGAAACAGTTAATAATGAAAACAAATCAACTTATAAAAAAGGTATCTTAATTGGATAATCTTCATCAAGTGCCAGTAACAGTCTTAACAGGATTTCTTGGAGCAGGAAAAACAACTCTTTTAAATCGAATTTTAACAGAACAACACGGAAAAAAATATGCTGTAATTGTTAATGAGTTTGGTGAACAAGGGATTGATAATGATCTTGTTGTTGATGCTGATGAGGAAGTTTTTGAGATGAATAATGGTTGCATTTGTTGCACTGTTAGAGGTGATTTAATCCGTATTTTAAGTGGACTTATGAAACGGGCCGACAAACTAGACGCAATAATAGTAGAGACCACAGGATTAGCTGACCCTGCCCCCGTTGCTCAAACATTTTTTGTTGATCAAGACGTTGCTGATCGAACAAAGTTAGATGCGATTGTTACAGTTGCAGATGCTGTACATTTAAGTTCACAATTAACAGATCATCATGAAGCAGAGGAACAAATTGCATTCGCAGATGTGGTATTGTTAAACAAAATGGATCTTGTAGATGAGGGCGGATTAAAGATTGTTAAAGAAAGAATAAAAAAGATTAATCCTTTTGCAAAAATTATTAATACAACAAAATGTGGTGCTCCTTTAAGTGAGATTCTTGATTTAGATGCATTTAGTTTAAAACGAGTTTTAGATGTAGAACCTGATTTTCTCACATCAGATCATGACCATGAGCATGATGATGACGTAACAAGTTTATCTTTTGTCTCTAAAACACCTCTAGATATGGAAAAATTTCAAAACTGGTTTAGCAAATTATTACAAACAAAGGGTCAGGATATATTAAGATCTAAGGGTATTCTTGACTTTAAAGGAGAGAGTGATCGATACGTATTCCAAGGTGTACATATGTTGATGGATGCATCAAAAATGGATAAATGGCCAGAGGGGAAAGACCGTAGCTCTCGTATTGTTTTTATTGGCAGAAATCTTGAAAGTATGAATTTAAGAGAAGGATTTGAAAACTGTAAATCAGCATGAATGCTGATGCTAAAAACTTCCAAGAATTAAATAAAACTAAATTTGAACAAAGAGGAACTGTATTTAATTTTGGAATCCCAATCACTAATGCTGTCTCAATAGGAAATTCTATAGCAGTTGGTTTTGGAGATGGTAGTGTGAGAATATTTAACTCTGAACAAAGTTCTGAGCCGATAAAAGCTCACAAAAGTATTGTTTTATGCATGTCCAAAGATGGTAATAATATTTTAACTGGTGGAGATGATGGTCGGTTTTTAAAAATCTCTCTTAATGGTGAGGTTAAGGAAATTGGGAACTTTGGATCTCGTTGGGTAGATAATGTAACTGCGAGTAATGGGAGTTTAGTTTGTTCATCTGGAAAGGTTGTATATCTCTGGGCACCGGATAAAAAAGTGCCAAAATTATTTGAACATGATAGTACCATTGGGGGAGTTGCATTCGATAAAAAAGGAAGAAGAATGGCAGTTTCTCGATATGGAGGAGTAACTCTTTGGAAGAAAGATTACAGTAATAAATGGAAATCATCAGACTTGATTTGGAAAGGCTCTCACAACAAAGTAATTTTTAGTCCTGATGGAAAATACTTGGTGACATCTATGCAAGAAAACCGCTTACATTTTTGGCGTTTAAAAGATAAATATGCTGCAGGAATGTCAGGATATGTAACAAAAGTTAAAAGTTTTGCTTTTGCTCATGACTCAAAATATTTAGCAACTTCAGGGGCTGAATATACGGTTTGTTGGCCATTTGATGGAGATGGACCAGAGGGTCGTGAACCTATTTGTTTTCCATATTTAGGAAAAAAACTAGTCAAATTAGTAGAGCCATTTCCTAATGAAAATGCAATTTTTACTGGATTTAGTGATGGCTCAGTTTTTTTGTCTCAAATTGAAAATTTAGATAATACAATTATTATTCGGAGTTCTACTAGCTCTGAAGTCTCAGCTATAGCAGTAACTAGTGATCGTTCAAATTTATTGATAGGTGATATGGGTGGAAATATTTTGTGGACATCAATATGGGGCGATGAGGAAAATAATTAATGTTTAACAAAAAAAAACCAAATGCAGAAGCTATAAGAAATTTAAAAAAATTATTAACAAAGAAATTTAAATTGACAGAAAATACAATTTTAAATGTTGCAGAACTAAATTGTCATGAACCCGATTGTCCACCTACAGAAACTGTAATTACAGCTAGAAAAAAAGACAAATTAACAAAAATTTGGCGTGTACATAAACCTATAGAGGAAATATTAGAGTCTGATATTAATTCACTAGATTAATTCCTAGATTTAATTATTTGTAATAAATATGTATCATTAAACTAGTGCTAGCAGAAAACAATAGAGATGGTTAATCAAGGTATGTAACTAAAAATTCATAATACATTTCTTTAAAACTTAGCAATGATACATTAAGACTTTAAAAATGCAAAAATACATATCTGAATTTATAGGCACATTTATTTTATTAGTATCAATTGTTGGATCTGGCATAGCAGGACAGCAATATACGAATGATCAAATGGTAATTTTATTTAGTCATGCTGTTGTAATAGGTTTCACACTAATTTTTATAATTAGAATATTTGCAAATTTTTCTGGAGCTCATTTTAATCCTATTGTTTCAATTATATTTTTCTTACAAAAAGAATTGAGTTCTAGGGATTTATTTCTTTATATACTAATACAAATCATTGCAGCTGTACTAGGCACACTTTTTGCTAATTATATTTTTGGATTAAATGTAATTGAGATTTCTTCAAATATAAGAAGTGGAGTAAATATATATATTTCCGAAATTTTTGCTGCAACTGGATTATTATTGGTCATACTTTTATCTAGAGCAGATGGTAAAAATGTAGTTTCATTTAATGTTGGTATTTATATTACAGCAGCTCTTATATTTACATCATCTACAAGTTTTGCAAATCCGGCTGTAACAATTGCTAGAATGTTTACAGAGTCATTTACGGGTATCAATCCCTCCACTGTAATATTTTTTATTAGTTGTCAAGTTATTGGGATGTTTGCTGCCTACATTTTGTATAACCAGTTCTTTAAAAGCAAATAATTTCAAGGATTTTTGTAAATTATTAACAGAGACAATTCGTATTGTTGACTTACTTACAGGTTAAATTTTAATGATTTCAATATTAATTAAGTAGGAGAGAAAAATGAGCGAAGCCAAATGTCCCGTTGCTCACGGAGCTAATTCAAATATGGAGAAGTCATCAACTGATTGGTGGCCTAAAAATTTAAATCTAGATATTCTCCATCAACATGATCAAAAAACAAAACCGTTTAATGGTACTTATAATTACAGAGAAGAAGTAAAAAAATTAGATTTTAAAGCATTAGAAGCTGATATGCATAAATTAATGAAAGAAAGTCAGGATTGGTGGCCAGCTGATTGGGGGACATACGCAGGATTAATGGTTAGGCTTGCTTGGCACTCTGCTGGTACTTATAGAACTGCTGATGGGAGAGGTGGCGGTGGAACCGGTGATCATCGATTTGCTCCTTTAAATTCTTGGCCTGATAATACTAACTTAGATAAAGCTAGAAGACTTTTATGGCCGATTAAGAAAAAATATGGAAACAAGATTAGCTGGGCTGATCTTATGATCTTAGCTGGAAACATTGGCTATGAATCAACAGGATTTAAAACATTTGGTTTTTCATATGGGCGTGAGGATATTTGGCACCCAAACAAGGATATATACTGGGGACCAGAAACAGAAGCATTAGCATCTGATAGACACTCAGATAAAGAAGATGCCTCTTCGTTAGAAAGTCCACTTGCTGCAAATCACATGGCCTTAATCTATGTGAACCCAGAGGGATTTGAAGGTAACCCTGACCCATTAAAAACAGCTCAGCATATTAGAGAGACATTTGCAAGGATGGCTATGAACGATGAAGAGACTGTTGCTCTTACTGCAGGAGGTCATACTATTGGTAAAACGCATGGTAATGGTAATGCTGATAATCTTGAAGCAGAACCTGAAGGGGCAGCAATTAACGAACAAGGCCTTGGTTGGATGAATAATACTTCCAGAGGAGTTGGAAGAGATACGGTAACATCTGGAATTGAAGGTGCATGGACTACTGAGCCAACAAAATTTGATAATGGATATTTTGACATGCTCTTTAAATATGAGTGGGAACTTAAAAAAAGCCCTGCCGGAGCTTGGCAATATGAACCTGTCAACATTAAAGAAGAAGATAAGCCTGTAGACGTAGAAGATCCATCAATTAGATATAACCCAATTATGACAGATGCTGATATGGCAATGATCAAAGATCCAATTTATTTAGAAATATCCAAAAAGTTTCATAATGATCATGAGTATTTTTGTGATGCTTTTGCTAGAGCTTGGTTCAAACTCACCCATAGAGATATGGGTCCAAGATCTAGATACATAGGACACGACCTTCCAAACGAGGATTTGATCTGGCAAGATCCAGTTCCTGCTGGAACACCTAGTTTTGATGTGGAACAACTCAAAGAAAAAATCAGAAACTCTGAATTAACTGTTCAAGAACTAGTCTCAACTGCATGGGATAGTGCGAGGACATTTAGAGGGTCGGATTTAAGAGGGGGAGCTAATGGAGCGAGAATTAGATTTTCACCTCAAAAAGATTGGAAAGGTAATGAGCCTCAAAAATTATCAAAAGTATTAGATATATTAGAACCCCTTGCAAAAGAAGCAGGCGCTAGCATTGCAGACACAATTGTCTTAGCTGGAAATGTTGGTCTAGAAAAAGCAATTGAAGCTGCGGGCTTTAAAGTACCTGTTCCTTTCAATCCAGGAAGAGGTGATGCCTCTGAGGATATGACTGACTCTGAGTCATTTTCTCAATTAGAACCCATACATGACGGTTTTAGAAATTGGCAAAAAGATAATTATGAAGTAAGAGGAGAAGAGTTGTTGCTTGATAGAGCTCATTTACTTGGTCTTACTGCAGTTGAAATGACTGTACTTGTTGGAGGTATGAGGGCTCTGGGCGCAAACTATGGTGAGAATAAACATGGTGTTTTTACTGACCAAGTAGGTGCTCTAACAACTGACTTTTTTGTTAACTTGCTTGATATGAGTAATAAATGGAAAGCGTCTAATGGGCATTATGAGATTATTGATCGAAAAACAAATAATGTTAAATGGACGGCAACTTCAACGGATCTTGTATTTGGATCGAACTCTATACTTAGATCTTATGCTGAAGTGTATGCACAAGATGATAACAAGGAAAAGTTTGTAATTGATTTTGTTAAAGCTTGGAACAAAGTAATGAATGCCGATAGATTTGAATTGAACAATAATTAATTAATGTTCAATTATGGTAATATCCAACTTAAAGTTTGTGGTATTACAGATCAAAAATCTTTAGAAGTAATTCAAAAGTACTCTGTAAGTAGGGTGGGCCTTGTAAGTGATTTCTTATATGGCCCAAATACACTTAGCACTAAAGAAATTCAAGAACTGACTATTGCATCCTACAATTTAAAATTAAATCCAATTTTATTGATTGGAAATATAAAGATACAAGAAGTAATTAGTATCGTAAATGATGTAGCAATAAAAGAGGTTTGCATATCTAATCAATATAAAAATGAAGAAATTGAATTGCTGAATAATAAAACAGATGCAAAAATTTCAATTTCGGTAAATTATGAGAATTTTGACTATAATTTCTTTGAAGAGATTTTAAATAATATAAGTAGTTTTTATTACGATTTAAATATTTACAGAAAAGATACTATTGAAAAAAAATCTCTTGTGGAATGTGAAAAACAAATCAATCAATTAAAGATCTTTGCAAAACCTCTCTACCTTGGTGGGGGAATAAATATAGATAACATAAAAGAGGCAATTAAAACAATATCTCCTCATGGAATTGATATTTCAACAGGTTTAAAACAATCTAATAGTGTGGATGAGGAAAAGCTTAAAAAAATCCTTGATAATCTTGGGTTTGACGAGATTTCTTAATAATAAATCGTTCATCTAAATTATCTATGAGTCTTTTGTAAGTATATTGGGTCTTTAAATCAATAAAATTAGGATTGAGGTCTAAAACAGGCTGTATAACAAAATCTCTTAAATGTGAGGAAGAATGAGGAATTGATATTAAATGATTTTTAACTTTCAAGTTTTCGAATTGAATAAGATCTAAATCAATTCTTCTTGGCCCATTCTCTAAAATTTTATTTTTTTTAATCAGCTTTTCTACAGCGTTCATTTTTATAAATAGATCATTAAAAAATAAATTAGTGAGAAATAAAAAGGCAGCATTGTGAAAATATTTTTGGGTGGTTAAACCAAAGGGCTTGGTAAAATAAACCCTACTTACCTTTTTAACATAACCAAATTTATTCATTAAATTTAATGCATTGTTAAAATTACTTCTCCAATTGCCTATATTTGATCCGATAGCAATATATGATTTATATCGATACGCTAACTTTTTTTGCATTGTATTTTTTAGCAATCTCAATTTTATTTATTTCTAATTTTTCTATTTGAATTGGAAACTTATCATCTAATTGTTTTTTAAGGTCTGTTATTAATTTTTCCAATGTTTTATATTGAGAAGCTGAAACAAATTTAATTATTTCATTTTTAATATCTGAATAGCTTGTAACATTTTCAATATTGTCAAGATCTTGATTATGATCAATGTCTAACTGACATTTTATACTTATTAATATAGTTTGGGGTTTTAACCTTTCTTCTTCGAACACCCCAATAATTGTGTCGACTTTTAGCTCTTCTATTTCGATAAAAAATTTCATTTATTTAATGCTTTCAAAACTTTTACCATTTGATTTGTCTCTTTGACATCATGAATTCTATATGTATGAACATTTTGTTCGAGAGCATGCGCTACAGAAGCTAAAGATCCTCCAATCCTTTCATCGGCATTTGATGGATCAATATAGTTTATCCAACTTTTTCGTGAGGATCCCAATAATACTTGGATATTTGCACTACTGAATTTCTTCAAAGATTTCATTAATTGTAAATTTTGATTTAGTGTTTTGCCAAATCCTATACCAGGATCAAACCATACCTTTTTGAGATTAATCTTCATTTTATTAAGTATTTTCAATCTTTTTTTAATAAAATAATCAAATTCTCTTACCATATTTACTCTGGAGTTAAGTTTTTTTTGCATTTCCTTTGGCGTTCCTCTTTTGTGCATTAAGAAAAGACCTGCGTTATATTTCTTTATAAGTTTAAATAGCTCTTCTGACCCTCCATTAATATCATTAATAATATGGGCACCTTTTTTTAGTGCATACTCTTGGGACTCAATTTTATACGAGTCCACAGAGACAAGGTATTTCTTATAGTTTAAATATGGTAAGATTTTGGATAAACGATTTATTTCTTCAATATATGTAATTGGCTCGCTATTTGGTCTAGTGCTTTCAGCACCAATATCAATAATTTGTGCACCATCTTTAACCATTGCATTTATATGTTTCAATGCAGTAGATCGTGAAAATGTTTTTCCTCCATCACTAAATGAGTCAGGTGTAAAATTACATATACCGACTAATAAAGGCTTTTTCAAAGCAAAGGAATGTTGATTAAATTTCATAATAATTCCTTTTTATCATAGTTTCATAATCTTTTTTTAATTTTTGAAAATATTTTGTAGACGCTCTCTTCCATAAAATACTTTGAATTTTTTTTATTGAGGTAATACCTCTACCAGAGCCAATCGATAATATCTCACTGTATTCTTTTAGATCCTCTAATAAAATTTTTCTTTTAATAAATTTCGATTTTGATATTTCTTCAATAAGCTTCAAAGTATTTCCATGATAATACCCAGTTTTAGGAATATAAATTTTATCTCCTTTTACGAAAACTAAATTTGTGACTGCTCCTTCTGTAATTTCATTATCTCTTAGTAATATAATTTCATTTTCAGAGTAATTTATTTCACTCATGAATTTTAATAATTTTTTGTAAAATAAGTTTTTATTTTTAAAGTCTCTTCTTTTGTATTTTTTTATAAATCCAATGACACTATCTTTAGTTGTTGTTCTCTTTCTAAACGAAATTGATAATGTTGTTCCATTAGTTGCTATTCTCAACAAGTGATTGAAATTTTTGATTTTCTTTAAATCCTCTCCCACTAAACTTCTGATAATGTTTAAATCTATTTTGGTAGCAAATTTATAATCCCGACATGTTGTGTTAAAAGTCCTCAAATATTTATTTAAACCTATTAACCTTGGTGTTTTTCCAATTACAGGTATGGATGTAAAAACACCTTTTTGACCCCACAGTGGCTTAAATTGTGAGGAGTAATATGAATTATTTTTTATATTGAATGATTTTTCGAATAAATTGTTTGCCATTTGGAGTCAAAAACGAGTCTGGGTGAAATTGTAAACCACAAATATCATATTTATGACTTTCCAAACACATTGCAACATTAGTTTCTTCACATCTCATTGTAATATGCATTGAAGAGGAATTAAATGGCTCTTTTAGTTTTAAAGAATGGTATCTACCTACTTGATATAAAGCATTATTAGGAAATCTTAAACTTTTTGAATTCGTTCTAATATAAGTCTGATAACCATGAAATATTTTTTCTTGCTTAGAAATAGTTCCACCCTCTCCATTAGCAATAAGTTGAAAACCAAGACAAATACCAATTATTTTTTTCTTTGATTTATAATTATTATAAATATCAAGTGATACTGGGTAATCTGAGGGCTTGCCTGGTCCTGGAGAAAAAATAATGATGTCAGATTTTTTTATGGATTTTTCTTTAATGTCATAAAAATTTTTTACTTCTAAATTACCAAATCCTGACAACAAATGTGCGAGGTTATAAGTAAAGGAGTCTTCGTGGTCAATTAAAAGTAAGTTCATTTTAATAAATCCAATAACGATTTAGCTTTTAAGTAATTTTCATGGTATTCATTTTTTGCAGTACTATCTAAAATCACACCACTAGCAGCAAATACCTCATTATTTTTTTGAAAATTTAAAATAGATCTAATTATTATGTTAAAACTCATATCCTGTTTAGAGCGATAGTAACCAAAAGAACCAGTATAAATTCTTCTTGGTTCTTTCTCCTCTTTATTGAGTAATTTTAAAGTATTAATTTTTGGACAACCTATAACTGAGCCACCGGGCATCATCGCCTTAATCACTGCAGATAACCTTACATTATCAAGAAGTGTTCCTGTAATCTCAGAGACATTGTGGAAAATGTATTGGTATTTTTGAACAAATTTTAAATTTTGAATTTTCACAGTGTTTGCCTTAGTTATACGACTTAAATCATTTCTTTCTAAGTCAACAATCATATTATGTTCTTTGTCTTCTTTTTGATTATTTTCAAAAAACTTTCTAGCCTCTTTAGTTGATTTTACCTTATCTCTACTTACTGTTCCTGCTATTGGTGAGGTGATGATTTTTTTTCCTTTTACCTTAAAAAGGTTTTCAGGAGAGCAACTAATTATATTAAAATCATTTGTTCTAATACAAAAAGACTCTGGACTAAGATTTTTCTTCATCAAATTAAAAAATAAATTCACTACATCTAAATCTTTTTTGTTCGAATATTTCTGAGCAATTTTAATTTGATAGGTTTCACCAGCCCTTATATTTTTTTTAAATTTATTAAAGATTTTTTCATATACTTGGACGTTTGGACTTACAGATATTTTATTGCTATTTGAAGAAGTAGTTTTATCTAAAGCTTTAAGGTCTTTTAGTAATTTTGATTTAGATTTGGTTATAATTTTAACTTGTTTATCTAAAATTATTTTAGTTTGTGGTCGAAAAAAAACTCCCTCAGGAAAAGATGAATTATCTTTATTTACTTTTAAATTAATATTCTTACAAAGTAATTCATAACCGAAGAAGCCAATATAACAATCATAGGGTTTATTTGATTTAAATCTCTCTAATTTATTTAAAAACTTATCTAAATTACCAATATTTAAATTAACTTTTTCAGTAAAATCCGAATATATTTCGAAATTATTTTTATCTGAGTTTCTATAAATTATTAATTCTTTATCAGAATTTAATAAAACACTGAGTATTTCAGAATTATTCATAAGCAAATTTTAGTTATAAAGATTATTTATTCAACTGAAGCGATTGCTACAATTTCACATTCATTTATGAAAAATGCACCCTAACCAATGGGGTGCATCGGGCCTATTTGAAGCGACCAACCTTTAAAATATAAAAAATCTTCTACTCGTCGTAATTTATTTTATTTAAAATATTAATAACAGCTTTTCGATTTTCAGCTATTTTTAATAAATCAATATTGTCAAACTTAGCACCTCCTGCTAATTCATTAACACCATCTGATAAAGGTACTTCGGGTGAAACAGGAAATTCATTATTGTCATTTGCGTATATGCCCTGGGCTTTTTGACTAACTAAGAAATCCAAAAGTTTTTCAGAATTATCTCTAGAACTTTCTTTAAGTAAAGCTATACCAGAAATATTAACATGAGTTCCTCTATCCTTTTGGTTAGGAAAAACAATTGTTGCTTTCTCTAGCCATATCTTTTGTTCTTCATTATTGAGCATCTTGAAATAATAATAATGGTTGCCGATGCTTAGATCACAAACCCCTGCATATATTGCTTTGACTTGGTCTCTGTCGTTACCCTGAGGTTTTCTAGCTAAATTTGCTTTTAAATTAATCAAATAATTCTCTAACCACTCCTCACCATGATGAGCCATCAAAGATGCAAACAATGAAACATTATATGGGTGGTAACCTGATCTTGTACATATTCTTCCTTTATATTTTTCAGATACTAAATCCTCATAAGTAATATTATTAAGACCTAAATCTTTATTTACGTATATAATCCTTGCTCTTTGAGTAAGGCCTATCCAATTATCACTTTGGAGATGAGAGGGCACAGCAGAAGAATTATTAATTTTAATAGAGGCTCCTGCTTCAGCTACATCAATTAATCTTGATATATCTGATGCTAAGAATACATCAGCTACAGGCTTATCTTTTTCTAAAATAATTTTTTGAACTAAGCCTTTTTTGGAATATATCCATTCAACATCAATACCAGTTTGACTCTCAAATTCATTTAAAAGAGGTTCAATTAACATTGGTTGTCTTTCTGAGTAAATTTTTAATACATCATCCGCATGTGCACCACTAAAACCAATAAGGAAATTAATTACTAAAATCTTTATTAAAAAAGAAATTAAATTTTTCATATCATATTACTAATCTCAAATTGAAAAAATCTAAATACAAAAAAAAATGAATGTTACAAACGAATAAAAAAAAACTATTTCTGAAACGAACTACAGATTAAAAATTTACTTTTTTTTTAAATTTATAACTAGTGAGTATTCTTCAAGAAGTGATAAGCAAGCTGGTATAGGAAGATCTTTGTGAAGCTCTTTGCAATCGTCATAATCATAGATTCGGTTTTCTTCTTGATTATAAACATGTATATGATCGGTAGTATTAGTGTCGTAAAATGATTGTTTATCAACAACAATTTGTTTTAAATATCCTTTATCAACAAGAGTATTTAGATTTTCATAAAGAGTAGTCAGGGAAAAATAACTTCTATTATCTTTTAGAATTTCATTAATTTGATTAATAGAAAAATGTTTATGATTGCCATCAAAAATTGACTTTAAAAGCACCACTCTCTGTTTAGTCTGTCTCCAACCACAATTTTCTAAGACTACATCAATGTCTTTTTTACCAGCGTTTGATAAGTTCATCAGGGTTAAACTATGTTAAATTTCATTAATTATCAATGCTTTCAGGATAAAATTTAAAGACAAAATAGCACTATTAGATTGAAATGGGTTTTAAATAACTTTGTTTATTAAGCTGTATCGGGGCTTAGTCATATTAGTGGCATTAACTTTATTTTTTTTTTGAGAGTTCAATTGATACATAACATTCACTCTTTCAATAAATGATATGGGGTAATACTTCTCTTCGACGATTCTTTTTATTTTGTGATTACAAACCTTGTTTTTAGTTTTTCTCATAAGGCATATAAAATGCCTATATGAGAAAATTGTAAATTAGTTTTTTTTTTGACTTTAAGTTTCTTAGATTATTGAAATTATCTGAAACTTATTTCAAAATTCCTTAGTGACAATCTTTAATAGAATTTGCAATTCCATTAATTAGTTCAACATACATTGTAGGTCCTGCATCTATGAAAGCTCCCAAAGGATCCATAACACCAGTAGAGATATTCATATCGTTGCCGAGTGTCTCAATTATCTTTGGATTATATTGAGGCTCAGAGAAGATACACTTAATACCCTTATCACTAATTAAATCTTGTATATCAGCTATTTGTTTAGCACCAGGTAGGACGTCAGGATTTAAAGTTAACGCTCCTGCAGATTTCACACCAAATCTTGTTTCAAAATATTGGTAGGCATCATGGAATACAATGTAACTAATGTCTTTAGATAATTCTTTTTCAACATTATTAATCAGATTATCTAGCTCCAAAGTAGCTCCAGCTGCATTTACTGAATATTGCCTTTGACCCTCTGGATCAATTTTTATTAATTCATCACGGATAATTTTAACCATCTCTTTGGCGTTCTCTGGGTCCAACCATATGTGAGCATCAAACTCTCCGTGATTGTGACCGTCGTGATGTCCTGCATGATCGTCATGTTCGTCATCATGGCCATCATGATCATCGTGATCGTCATGGTCATCATCTTTGTGACCGTCGTGATCGTCATGGTCATCGTGTCCTTCATGTTCGTCATCATGGCCATCATGATCATCGTGATCGTCATGGTCATCATCTTTGTGACCGTCGTGATCGTCATGGTCATCGTGTCCTTCATGTTCGTCATCATGGCCATCATGATCATCGTGATCGTCATGGTCATCATCTTTGTGACCATCGTGATCGTCATGATCATCATGGTCGTCGTGATCATCAAAAATATTTTCTTCTCTAAATTTTAGTTTTTCAATAGACTCGGTGTCCATAAATGCAATTTTTTTTGTGTCTTTTGCTAGAGAATTTAAAGGTTTTTCCATAAATGCCTCCAAATCCTCTCCAATCCAAAAAACAATATCTGCCTCTTCAATCATTTTTGCATGTGATGGTTTAAAGACAAAAGTGTGAGGATTATTTGTGCCCTCAATAATTAATTGTGGTTCTCCTCTTGTTTCCATAATTCTAGATATTAATGAATGTAATGGCTTTATTGTGGTTACTACTTTGATGTCTGTGCTTACGTCTGCGTGAGCAGAAAAACCACTAAATAAAATAGAAAGTCCAAAAATAATTGATTTTTGAAAGAAATTCATGTCTATTACCTACCTCTAAGTGTTATATTATTACATACGTAATATTATAACCATAAAAATATGTCAATATTAAAAAATGAATAATTATTTAGTTGAATTAAATAACTGTGGAGTGTTAAGAAACCATAAATGGTTGGTTAGAGGTGTCTCATTAAAAGTTTCCCAAGGTGAAATTGTAACATTGATTGGACCTAACGGATCTGGCAAATCAACAACTGCAAAAATGTCATTGGATATTTTAAAGCCTGACGAAGGCACAAATAATATCAAAAAAGGAATGCGAATTTCATATGTGCCACAAAAAATTTCAATTGATTGGTCTCTCCCATTAAGGGCTATAGATTTTGTTAATTTAGTAAAAAAACATAAGACCAGTGAGATTGATGATGCCCTCAGTATCACTGGAATCAAACATCTTATTTATGAAGATGTTAGAAATTTGTCTGGAGGAGAATTTCAAAGATTACTCATGGCTCGCGCAATAGCTAAAGAACCTCATTTTCTGGTTTTAGATGAACCTGTTCAAGGAGTCGACTATCCTGGAGAAATTGCGTTATATAAAACAATTCAAGAAATTGTAAAAAAAATAAAATGTGGAATATTACTTATTTCACATAACTTACATGTGGTGATGTCACAAACTGATTACGTTATTTGTCTTAATGGGCATGTTTGTTGTTCTGGAGCTCCCAACACTGTCATAAAGGAGCCAGAATATATTAAATTATTTGGAAAGAATATTGATCCCACCTTAGCTTTTTATCAACATGACCACGATCACGAACACTTACCTGATGGGAGCATTGATGACTCGGGGAGAGACTCATAATGTTTGATGATTTTATTGTAAGAGCTTTTGCAGCAGGAATTGGTTTGGCATTAGTTACAGGCCCTTTAGGATGCTTTATTGTTTGGAGAAGACTTTCATATTTTGGTGATACAATAGCACACTCAGCATTATTGGGGGTTACTATAGCTTATGCTATGAATTTCAATTTAATCATAGCCGTGTTTGTTGTTTCATGCTTGCTTGCTATATCTTTACTTTTTTTACAAAGGAGAACAAGTCTTCCAGATGATGCTTTATTAGGTCTGTTAGCTCACTCTGTGTTAGCGATAGGATTGGTTCTTTTAGGTATACTTTCATTTATTAGAATTGACCTTATGGGTTTACTTTTTGGAGACATTTTGTCAGTTAATTTCACTGATGTTTTATTTGTTTGGATTGGTGGGGGTGTTGCTTTAACTACATTAATTTTAATTTGGAGGCCATTATTTGCTGGAACAGTCAACTTAGAATTAGCCAAAGCAGAAGGGTTAAATCCTGAGCTAGCTACTACAATCTTTACTTTGCTAATAGCTAGTGTCATTGCAATATCTATAAAAATTGTTGGGATATTATTAATTACTGGTCTTCTAATCATTCCCGCAGCTGCCTCAAGAAATTTATCCTCCACACCAATACAGATGGCTATTATCTCTTCAATAATTGGAGTTTGTTCAGTAGTTATTGGTCTGCAAACTTCAATGATATGGAATACTTCTACAGGCCCAACAATTCTAGTAATAACATTAGGTGTCTTTATTATCACGTTACTGCCACTGAAAAAATTGCTAATTTCGAAAAAAAAAATAGAATTGTCAGATAAAAGATGAGTTCTACACATACACACTCTAAAAAAAGTCAAAGTTTAACCAAAAATCAAAGAATTGTTCTTGATCTCTTACATAACAGTGGCGAACCTTTGAAGGCATACTTTATATTAGATAGTCTGAAGAAAGAGGGCTTAAACTCACCTCTTCAAGTTTACAGAGCTTTAGATAAATTGGTTGAATTAGGAAAAATTCACAAAATCGAGAGTATTAACTCTTTTATAATATGTAACAACTCAAATTGTGCAAAGAACACTGCTTTTACAATTTGCGAGAGATGTGGAAAAGTAAAAGAGATTAAAAATAGAGATTTAACGGGTGGTGTCAGCGATCTGGTTAAGGATAATCAATTAGAAATTACAAGATATAACCTTGAATTTTATGTTTTGTGTAAGTCTTGCAAAATAAATTAATAACAAACATATAGTCTTATAAACCCTTATTTTATTACATTTTTGACTATTGACATAAATAAAGACCTATATATATTGACCGACTTATTATGTACGCAGTACTTAAATCAGTTGGTAAGCAATTTAAAGTGTCTCCAGGAGATGTTTTAAAGATTGATAAAATAGAGGGTAAAGTTGGTGATACCATATCTTTTAAAGATATCGTTGCAGTTGGAAATGGCGATAAGTTTGAACTTGGTTCTCCAGCAGTAAAAGGTGCAGAAGTATCTGCAAAATTACTTTACCAGACAAGGGACGATAAGATTAGAGTTTTTAGAAAAAATAGAAGAAAACATTTTCAAAGAACTAAAGGTCATCGTCAATATATCTCTATATTAAAGGTCATGGCAATCAAGTCCGCCATTGGAGAAGAGAGCTTTAAAGAGCCAGCTAAAAAAGCTGCGCCAAAAGCAGAAACTCCAAAAAAAGTTGAAAAAAAGGCTGAAACTCCAAAAAAAACTGAAGTAAAAGCAACAGAAACAAAAAAAGTTGAAACTAAAGCTGAAAAACCTAAAAAGGTCGAGGCTAAAGAAAAAAAGACTGTGAAAAAAGAAACAACTGAGGTAAAAAAGTAGAAATATGGCAACGAAAAAAGCAGGTGGAAGTTCCAAAAACGGAAGAGACTCAGCCGGTAGAAGGCTTGGGGTTAAAAAGTTTGGTGGCGAACACGTAATTCCTGGAAATATTATTGTTCGTCAGCGTGGTACAAAATTTTACCCGGGCGAAAATGTTGGGATTGGAAAAGACCACACTCTTTTCTCCTTAGTCGAAGGCAAAGTTCTGTTCAAAAAATCACGTAACAGACAGTTTGTTTGCGTTAACTAATCCCACTAAAAAAACTTCAAATTAAACTGTTATGGCATTTATTGATAAAGCAAAAATTTATATTAAATCGGGAAATGGTGGCCATGGGGCTCTAAGTTTTCGTCGAGAAAAATTTGTAGAGTATGGAGGGCCCAATGGTGGCAATGGTGGTAAAGGTGGAGATGTAATTTTTCGAGGAAACAAAGGGATTAACACCTTACAACGATATCGTTTTAACCAACATCATAATGCTCAAAATGGTATGGGTGGTGCTGGTCAATTAAAAACTGGCGCAAGTGGCAAAGATCTTATTTTAGACGTCCCTTGTGGAACTGAGATATACACCGAAGACATGAGTATTAAAATTCATGAAATTTTAAAAGATGATGAAACTTATCATTTTTTAAGAGGAGGTCAGGGAGGCAAAGGCAATGCTCACTTTAAAAGTTCTACTAATAGAGCGCCTCGTAAGTTCCAACAAGGAGAAAAAGGACAAGAATCAACTGTCAGATTAAAGCTAAAAATATTAGCTGATGTTGGTTTGGTGGGAATGCCAAATGCAGGTAAATCTTCAATATTAAATTTTGTAACAAATGCAAAGTCAAAAGTTGCTGATTATGCGTTTACAACACTTCATCCACACATCGGAATGGTTCAAAAGGAAGATCTTGAATTTGTATTAGCAGATATACCTGGACTCATAGAACATGCGAGTGATGGGAAAGGACTAGGTCATGATTTCTTATCCCATGTTGAAAGGTGTAAAATTTTAATTCACGTCGTAGATATCACTGAAGAAAAACCTTTTGAAAATTATAAAGTTATTCGACAAGAACTTTTAAATTATGGAGGCAAAATAGAACAAAAAAAAGAAATTATTGCACTAAATAAGATTGAAATTGCTGATCAGAAAAGGGTTGAGGAAATTAAAAAAGAATTTGAGACTTCTTTAAATCAAGAGGTTAAATTGATTTCAGCTGCAACAGGACATCAATTAGATCAATTAACAAATTTATGTTTAGAATATTTACAAGATGAATAAAAAATTTTTAGAGTTAGCGAAAAAATCAAAAGTTATTGTCATTAAAGTTGGCTCGAATATTTTGGTTAACGAAAAGCATGTGCTGAGGAGAAAATGGCTAAACTCCCTCATTGAAGATGTTAAAGAACTCCAAAAGAGAGAGTCTAAGATAATCATTGTCTCATCTGGTGCAATCGCTTTAGGTAGGAATATACTCTCAAAAAAAAAGTTGACTAATTTGCATGAAAAGCAGGCTGCTGCATCAATAGGTCAAATACAACTCTCGCAACAATGGCAAAAAGCTTTTGCAAAATTAAATATTCAAAGTTCTCAGATTTTAATAACAGCTGAAGATTTAAACGAAAGAAGAAAATATTTGAACATCAGAAATACAATTTACTCTCTCATGGATTTAAATGTTGTTCCAATAATTAATGAAAATGATACTACCTCGACAGAAGAAATTCGTTTTGGAGATAATGATAAACTTTCTGCTATGATCGCAAATGCCCTGTCAGCTGAGTTATTAATTTTATTATCTGATGTGAATGGTCTGTATACTGCAAATCCTAAAAAGTCATTGCAAGCTAAACTGATTACATCTGTTGAAGAGGTTGATCAACAAGTAGAAAAATATATTGATAAAGATTTAAGTGAGTTTGGTTCTGGTGGGATGTTGGCAAAAATCAATGCTGCAAAACTCTGTATTCAATCCGGATCCACCATGATCATATCAAATGGTTTGGTGAATAATCCTTTGAGTAAGATTGATCCTCAATCTTCAACATGGTTTCATCCTTCCAAAAATATTCTGACAAGTCGCCAGCAATGGATTTGGAATAGACCAATACAAAAAGCAATTGTCCATATTGACGAAGGGGCCTCAAAAGCACTCAAGAAAAATTCAAGTCTGTTGGCTATCGGTGTAAAGTCAATTGATGGAAAGTTTTATCGTGGTGATACTGTTTCGATCCATTACAATAAAAAAGAGTTAGCTAGAGGCATGATTAATTATGATTTTCAGGAAATGAACAAAATAAAAGGTAAAAAATCATCAGAATTCAGTGAAATTCTTGGTTTTGTCCGAGAGGATGAGATAGTTCATAAAGATAACTTGGTGAGATCGAGATGAGTGACTATTTTCAAGAAATTTTAAATCATTCGAAGAGGGCATCGAATGCCATGTCCAAACTATCTGCAGGGGATAGAAGTAGAATTTTAATGAATATTAGTGGTTTTCTATTATCTAATAAAAATGAAATTCTAAAAGCTAATCAAGCAGATATAGAAAGAGCTAAATCAAATAATATTTCTGCACCTATGATTAATAGATTAGTTTTGACTTCAGAGAAAATAGATCAACTTTCTCGTGACGTTGAGAAAATAGCCCAAATGCAAGATCCCCTTGATCAAACTTTAGAAAGTTGGACCAATGCCACTAATGGGTTGCAATTTACAAAAGTCTCAGTGCCTATTGGTGTGATTGGTATTATTTATGAGTCTCGACCTAATGTCACAATAGATGCTGCATGTCTTTGCCTTAGATCAGGAAATATTTCTATTCTTAGAGGAGGCTCTGAGTGTATCGAAACCAATAAAAAACTTTATGATTGCATTCAAGATGCTTTAAAAGATTTAAATTTTGATACTCATCTTGTCTGTTTCATTCAAAATACTGATCGTAGTTTTGTTGAAGAGTTGTTAAAAGCTGAAGGAGATATAGATGTGATTATTCCTCGCGGGGGAAAATCGTTAATTGAAACAATTTCTAAAAATTCAAAAGTTCCTACAATTAAACATTTGGAAGGTTTGTGTCATACTTTTTGGGATGAAGGATATGACAAAGATAAAGCCACTGAAGTCATCGCAAATGCCAAGCTAAGAAGACCAGAGATTTGTGGTGCAACAGAGACCTTACTTATAAACTCTAATAATTCAGCAGAAGATATTTCATCTGTTTTAGATAATTTAAAATCGCAAGGATGTGAAATTATTGGATGTAGTCGCCTCAAAGATATTTATCCTATCGATCGAGATGCAACAGAAGAAGATTGGTCAACTGAATATCTAGATAAGAAAATTACAGTAAAACTAGTTGATAACGTTGAAGAATGTGTAGAGCATATAAACAAATATTCTAGTGGACATACCGAGAGTTGTTTAAGTAACAATCTACGGTCTATAGAGTATTTCTTTCAAAACTGTAAAAGTGCTATTTTAATGAATAATGCTTCCACTCAATTTGCTGATGGAGGGGAATTCGGATTTGGTGCAGAAATAGGTATTTCTACTGACAAACTTCATGTGAGAGGGCCAGTAGGAGCAAAACATCTAACAACATTTAAATATCAAGTAATAGGCAATCACACCACAAGGCCTTAATGGAATTCCGTAATAATTTTCAAGAATTAAAATCCCAGATCGAATATCTTAGCTCTTTAAACAAAGAAGATGTTACTCATATAATCAAATCTTCAATATATGAGTTAGAAAGTTTAAAATTTTTCAATGAAGAAGAATTAAATGAAATTAATAAAGTGACTCTTATAAGTGAGCCCTTTAATAACCTTTTCTTTAAATATAACAAAGAGCGTTTGATAAACAAAGGTGTAGTTTACATAGAGGAAGAAAATGATTTGCAATTTATTATATCTTTATTTTATTTTTTTAAACAAAGAGTGCCGATTTTATTTCATACAAGTTCAAAATTACAATCACAATTTATAGATATTCTAAACAAATTCCTCGAGGAAAATGGTGTCTCTAAAAAATTTTTGAGGAAAATAGATGAATAGAAAGATTGGACTGTATGGTGGATTTTTTAATCCCTTACACGAGGGACACGTTCATGTAATAGAAAGTTCAATAAAAAGTTTAAATCTGAAAAAACTATTTGTCCTTCCCACTTATCAAAATCCTCTTAAGGCTAATCAAAATTTAAACTCAATAAATTCTCAATTATCAAATATCCGATCAAAAATTAAAGAGCCGTTAGTAAAAGTTTCTGACTTTGAACATCGTTATAAAATGAAATGTACCTATGATGTGTTGCAAAAAATTAAGACTAAATGTGGCCTTAGCTCTTTTTATTTAATTATAGGTCTTGATCAGCTTGGTCATTTTCACGAATGGAAAGAATATGAGTGGATTTTAAAAAATATTAGTATTTGCGTTATTTATAGACCGAGATATGATGAATTTATTGAAAATTCAACAGTCCAAAAACAATTCTCCCATTTATTTATGCCTAATTTAAATAGTTTTATTAACTGCCCTACTCCTTGTTTCCATATACTTGATAATATAGGTGTAGAGATGTCATCTAGTGAGTTACGAAATTCTTAAACACGATAAAGACCCATCTGTTAAAGCTATAGTCGACAGTCTTGAAGACAATAAGGCTGAAAACATCTCAGTTATTTCCCTCAAAGGAAAGGCAGAATTTGCTGAATTCATGATCGTTGCATCCGGGCGATCAAATAAGCATGTGGACTCAGTTTCAGATAAGGTTTACCGATACCTTAAGAAAAATAAACTTTATTGCAATAAACCAGAAGGAAAGCCCCTTTGCGACTGGACGGTCATTGATGCTGGACATGTTTTAGTGCATATTTTTAGAAATGAAGTCAGAGAAATATACGATTTGGAAAAACTATGGTCTGAAGACTTTAATACTATCAATACTGCCTCTTAAAAAATCAAATATGCTAAAAATATTTTATATTTTAATTTTAATCTTTAATGCGAATGTCAGTTTTTCTGACACTAAAGAAACCTATAAACAATTAAGTATTTTCAACGAAGTCTATAACCGAGTAAAAAATCAATATGTTGAAGAGGTAACTGATAAAGAGTTAATAGAAAAAGCTTTGAATGGAATGCTACAGGCTCTAGATCCTCACTCAAGTTTTATGAGTGAAGAAATTTATAAAGAAATGCAGATGGACACGTCAGGTTCTTTTGGTGGATTAGGCATCGAAATCACAACAGATAAAGGGTTCATAAAAGTGGTTTCTCCAATTGACGATACCCCTGCTTATAAAGCTGGAATTTTAGCTGGAGATTATATAACGCATTTAGACGGCACATCAGTAGTTGATATGACTTTAAAGGAAGCAATTGATATTATGAAAGGTGAACCAGGGACCACTATAACTTTAACAATTTTTAGATCTTCCGAAGAACCATTCGATGTCGATATTAAAAGAGATATAATTAAAGTTGCATCTGTTAAACATCGTCTAATTAACGATGTGGGATATATAAGAATAATTCAATTTAATGAGCAAACAACAACAGGATTAAAAAAAAGTATAAAAGAACTTGAAGACGGTATTGATCCTCCAATTGGTTATGTCCTAGATTTAAGAAATAATCCAGGAGGATTATTAAATGAGTCTGTGTCAGTTACAGATATGTTCCTTGATAAAGGAGAAATAGTTTCAATCAGAGGAAGAGAAAAGAAAGATGTTCAAGTTTACTCTGCTAAAAAAGGGGATCTAATTAATGGAAAACCATTGATTATATTAATCAATGAGGGTTCTGCTTCGGCGTCTGAAATTGTTGCTGGTGCATTACAAGATCATGATAGGGCAGTAATTATGGGTATAAAGTCATTTGGAAAAGGTTCTGTGCAAACCATTATACCTATTGACAGCGGTGCAATCAGACTCACCATCGCAAAGTATTACACACCAAGTGGAGACTCAATACAAGCAGTTGGTATTGAGCCAGATGTTGTAGTGCCTAGAGCTGAATTAAATGTGATTGATAATAACTTTACGTTTAGAGAATCAGATTATCGAGAAGCTTTAGATAACGAGACAAATGAAGAAAGTGAGGAGGAAGAGTCCACTGATGATATTCTTGAAAGAGATTATCAGCTATCTCGTGCCATTGATGCAGTCAAAACCATAGCTGTATTAAATTAATGAAAATAAACCCCAAAGATTATCGACCGAATGTTGGTATGATGATTATTAATCAAAATAAAGAAATATTTGTTGGAAAAAGAATAGACCACCCTTCAGAATTTTGGCAAATGCCACAAGGTGGGATTGATCCTAAAGAAAAATCTGAATTGGCAGCTCTTAGAGAAATGGAAGAAGAGGTTGGTATTAAAAAAAATAAAGTTAAATTAATCTCACAGAGCAAAGACTGGTATTACTATTCTTTACCTAAAGACTTGTCAAAAACTCTTTGGAAAGGTAAATACAAAGGTCAACGTCAAAAATGGTTCTTGTATGAATTTAAAGGAAGTGAGAAAGATATAAATATTGAAACATCTCACCCTGAATTTTCTGATTATAAATGGGTTAAACCAGATTTCTTGGTTCCCAACATAGTGCCTTTTAAAAAAGCAATTTACGAAAAATTATTAAAAGAATTTAAAGACTATTTATAAGTCGGATTATTTACCACTTGTTCAAACGTACCGAGAGCAGTTTCATTACCCTCTAGTTCTTGATAGGTTTTAGATTGTTGGTAGTTAGAGCTATTAACATCAGACAATGGCTCTATTTGATCTACTAAGACCTCACAAACCTTTTCTTTAAGCATAACCAAACCACCTGACACAAAGAAACTCTCATCAACTTTGTTTGAAGACATAATTGCCATTTGACCAGGTCGCAAAGAACTGATGAACGGAGAATGATTAGGCATTGCAGCAAAATCACCCTCTGCTCCTGGCAAAACTGCCATTTCAACTTCTTTTTCAAAAATCACTTTTTGAGGGGATACGACCTTCAAATTAATCATAACTACTTCGTTGCTTCCTCAGCCATTTTTTTAGCTTTTTCTAATGCTTCTTCAATTGTTCCAACCAAATAAAAAGCTGCTTCAGGGATGTGATCGTAGTCACCTTTGACCAATCCATCAAAACCTTTGATAGTATCCTCTAAAGAAACAAACTTACCTGGCGAGCCAGTAAACACCTCTGCAACATGGAAAGGTTGACTTAAGAAACGTTGAATTTTTCTAGCTCTTGATACAACCAGCTTATCTTCTTCAGATAATTCATCCATACCTAGGATTGCAATAATGTCTTGTAAACTCTTATAGGTTTGAAGAGTTTTTTGAACATCTCTTGCAACTTGATAATGCTTCTCACCCAGAGTTCTTGGCTCCAAGATTCTAGAAGTGGAGTCTAAAGGATCCACTGCAGGATAAATACCAAGTTCTGCAATTGATCTATTTAACACAGTGGTAGCATCTAAGTGAGAAAATGATGTTGCAGGTGCAGGGTCAGTTAAATCGTCAGCAGGAACATAGATTGCTTGCACAGAAGTAATTGATCCTTTGTTGGTAGTCGTAATTCTTTCCTGAAGTGCGCCCATATCTGTAGCCAAGGTAGGTTGATATCCCACAGCTGATGGAATACGTCCTAGTAAAGCCGAAACCTCTGATCCAGCTTGTGTAAACCGGAAGATGTTGTCAACAAAAAATAATACGTCTTGATTTTCTTCATCTCTAAAATATTCAGCTTGTGTTAAACCTGATAAAGCAACTCTTGCTCTAGCTCCTGGAGGTTCATTCATTTGACCGTAAACTAGAGACACTTTTGAAGTATCGCCCTCAAGATTGATAACACCTGACTCAATCATTTCATGGTAAAGATCGTTCCCTTCACGAGTTCTTTCTCCCACTCCAGCAAAAACAGAGTATCCACCATGGGCTTTAGCTACGTTGTTTATTAATTCCATAATTAAAACAGTTTTTCCAACACCAGCACCACCGAAAAGACCAATTTTTCCTCCCTTTGAGTAAGGTGCTAAAAGATCGATAACTTTAATACCTGTAACAAGAACTTCGGTTTCGGTTGATTGATCAACAAAATCAGGAGCTGCTCTGTGAATAGGAAGAGATTTTTTTGATTCAATTGGACCTCGCTCGTCAATAGGTTCACCGATGATGTTCATAATTCGACCTAATGTTTCTGGTCCGACTGGCACAGAAATAGGATCACCATTGTCTTGAACTTCTTGGCCTCTTTGAAGACCTTCCGTTGCATCCATAGCAATAGTTCGAACAGTATTTTCACCGAGGTGCTGCGCTACTTCTAAAATCAAATCTTGATCACCTACTTTCGTAGATAATGCATTTAAAATTGGGGGTAATTCTCCTTCAAAGGCGACGTCAACTACAGCCCCTAATACCTGTGTGACTTTTCCTGCCTTATTACTTGCCATTTGTTGCTCCTTTCCTAAACAGCTTCTGCTCCAGAAATAATTTCGATAAGTTCTTTTGTGATGAATGCTTGTCTTGTTCGGTTATATGTTAGTGTCAAGCGATCAATCATATCTCCCGCGTTTCTTGTTGCGTTGTCCATGGAAGTCATTCTTGCTGCATGTTCAGACGCAGAGCTTTCAAGAACACTTCTATAAATTTGTGTTAAAAAATTTCTTGGAACCAGGTATTCTAAAAGTTCATTTTTATCAGGTTCAAATTCAAAAACAGCTTTATTGGCTTCACTCTCATCTTCACTAGTTTCTTCATTGCTTAAAGGTATCAACGATTGATATGTTGGCTCTTGAGAAATCGCAGAAACAAATTTATTAAATAAAATAGAAACTTCATCTATTTCGTTACTTTCGAATAGTTCCATAATTTTATTTTTTATTTCCTCAGAAACCTGAAGTTGTCTATCATTAGAATTTAAATCTTCAAAACTAGCTACGATATCTAAGTCTGTTTTTTTATAAAAACTAGATGCTTTTTTGCCAACAGTCATTATTTTGACAGACCTACCTTGTCCTTGTTGATCACTAATCCATTTTTTTGCGTTTCTAAAAAGATTTGAGTTGAAACCTCCACATAGACCACGGTCAGAGGAGTTAATTATTAAAAGACTAATTTTTGAATTTTCTCTGCCAGTTAAGATTTCTGGTAAATCAGAGCTATTTTTAGTATTTCCAGCCAAAGATGAAAGAATGAAACTTAAACTATCTGCGTAGACCCTAGATGACTCAGCTAATTCTTGAGCTCGGCGTAACTTACTCGCAGCTACCATCTTCATCGCAGATGTAATTTTACGAGTGGATTTTACACTAGAAATTCTATTCTTTAATTCTTTTAAATTTGGCATTAACTATAATTAGTAGTGAATTTTTCTAAATAATCCTCGATTTTTTTATCAGACTCATCGCTAAAATTGCCTGTGTTATTAATTTCGTCAAAAATATCTGAATGATCGGCACGAAGTCCTTCAAGAAACTTAACTTGAAAATCTGTGATTTTGGATATTTCAATTTTATCCAAGAAACCCCTAACACCAGAGTACAAACTTAAAACTTGATCAGCCACAGACATCGGAACGTATTGATCTTGTTTTAGTAGTTCTGTTAACCTCTCACCTCTTGCAAGTAACTGTTTGGTAGAGGCATCAAGGTCTGATGCAAATTGAGAGAAAGCGGCCATTTCACGATATTGGGCTAACTCTAATTTGATTTTACCAGCAACCTTTTTCATAGCTTTAGTTTGTGCTGCGGAACCCACACGACTCACCGATAAACCAACATTAATTGCTGGTCTAATACCTGAGAAAAACAATTCTGTCTCTAAGAAAATTTGACCATCTGTAATTGAAATCACATTAGTTGGGATAAAAGCAGATACATCACCAGCTTGAGTTTCAATTACGGGAAGTGCTGTTAAACTACCTCCACCATTTTCATGGTTCATTTTAGCTGCTCTTTCTAGAAGACGAGAGTGAAGATAAAAAACATCACCAGGAAACGCTTCACGCCCTGGCGGTCTTCTAAGCAATAAAGACATTTGTCTATAAGCAACAGCTTGTTTTGATAAGTCATCATAAACGATTAGACCATGCATTCCATTATCACGGAAAAACTCACCCATAGAGCAACCTGCATAAGGAGCTAAAAATTGGAGTGGTGCTGGATCAGAAGCTGAAGCTGCAACCACGATGGTGTATTCCATAGCTCCATTTTCCTCTAAGGTTTTAACAACCTGGGCAACTGTTGATCTCTTTTGCCCAATAGCTACATAGATACAATATAATTTTTTCGATTCATCATCAGACTGGTTAATTTCCTTTTGGTTAATTATGGTGTCAATAGCAACAGCTGTTTTGCCAGTTTGTCTATCACCAATAATCAATTCACGCTGTCCTCGACCAATAGGGACTAGTGAATCAAGGGCTTTGAGCCCTGTCTGCATTGGTTCGCTTACACTTTGTCTAGGAATAATACCAGGTGCTTTAACTTCTATTCTACTAGACTCACTACTTTGGATAGGACCTTTACCATCAATAGGATTTCCGAGAGCATCTACAACTCTTCCTAACAAGCCTTTACCAACAGGTACCTCAACAATCTTTTGTGTTCTTTTAACAGTATCGCCTTCTTTAATACCCCTATCATCACCAAAAATAACAATACCAACATTATCCTCTTCAAGGTTAAGTGCCATTCCTTGGACACCAGCAGTAAATTCTACCATTTCACCTGCTTGGACATTGTCCAAACCATAAACTTGAGCAACTCCATCACCAACTTTTAGTACAGTTCCTACTTCTGAAATATCTGCTTGGCTTTCAAAGTTATTAATCTGATCTCTGATGATAGAAGAGATCTCCGATGCTTTTATTGACATTAAATGTCTCCTTTCACGTTGTTGGTAAATTTAGAAACTTGATTAAGAATACTTAGGTCGATCATCTTTGATCCGATCACTACAGTCATTCCTCCTAGTAAAGAATTGTTTACGTGGAACTCTAAATTAATTTTGGGACCATATTGGTTGTGTAATAAATCCTGAATACTATTTTTTATTTCATCATTAATTGCATTAGATGTTGTGACTCTAGCTTTTTGATATCCCCTTTTTTCAAAAAGAACATCCTGAAAATCAGACAAAACATTTTCAAATAGATTAAGTCTTTTATTTTTTTTTAGTGTGTTGACAAGGCCAGATAAAATTTTTTCAGATGGCAATCCTTGGATTATTTTTAAAAGAATACTTGATTTTAATTCATTTTTGGTCAGAGGTGATTTTAAAAGTGAGGATAACTCTTGGCTATCGGCCATAGTCTCAGATAAACTTTGAGCATCTTTTAGCAAGGCATCTAATTCTTCGTTTTTGACTGAGTCAAACAAGGCAGTGGAATACCTTTTAGATGCGATTTTATTGGTCATTTTGTATAGTTAACCACAATTTTTTATCACATCACTAGGCTAACCGGCATCATACAAATGACGCATCAAGCAATTGATAGTGGATCAATATCAATATTTATAAAACGCCTGTATTTAGGGGCTATTTTTGACATTAAGATGCCTATTTTTTTTCTCAAAACCTTATATGTCCTCTCTTTAAAATAAAAATTCTCATGAAAGTGCTTCATTTTATAAGGAATCAATGAAGGAACAGGTCCTAATATATCTAGTCTACTCTCTTTGGATATATCAAGAATTTCTTGGCAAGCCTCTCTTATTGCTGAGACATTAGGGTGAATTAGTTGAATTTGAACAATTTTGTAAAATGGAGGTAAATTGTTATCTTCTCTTCTTTGAAGTTCTAATTTTATAAATTGATCTCTACTTTGGTTCTTAAGAGAATTGTAAATCGAATGCTTAGGATTGTAGGTTTGAATTAATACTTTACCCCTGTTACCCTCTCTTCCAGATCTCCCTGCTACTTGTTGCAAAAGCTGGTATGTTTTTTCCATAGCTCTGAAATCAGGACTATATAGACTTGAGTCTGCGTCAATAATATTTACTAATTTTAAATTTGGAAAATGAAAAGACTTGCCAATTATTTGTGAGCCAATCAACAGATTAGTCTTTAAATTAAAAATATTTTCAATGATCTCTTTTTTATTTTTTTTTGATTTTAATGTGTCACTAGAAAATAATTGATTTGAATATCCAGGAAAAAGACGAGTAATCTCCTCTTGAAGTCTTTCTAAACCTATGCCAATCGATATAAATTTTTCAGATGAACACATCTTACATATTTGGTTAGACTCAAAATTATTAGAACAATGATGACAAATGAGTCTATCAATTTTTTTGTGATAAACTAAATTTACCGCACAATTTTGACACTGTACTGGTGTATGACAACTTACACATATTTTGGATGGAGCATAACCGCGTCTATTAAGAAAAAATAAAACTTGTCCTTTTTGTTTTAGGATCTTATTTGTTTCATCAAATACTTGTTTTGATATCCAAGCCCTAGAGCTAGGTTTTGATTGATTCATGTCAACAATTTCAACTGAAGGTAATTGAGTTTTATGAAATTGATTGGAAAGATGATGAATATGAAATTTTCTCTGATTAGAATTATGAAGGCTCTCTAATGATGGGGACGCGCTTATTAAAAGACATAAAGCCTTTGAACATTTTGCTTTATATATGGCCATATCTCTTGCTTGATATTTTGGGCCGTCTTCTTGTTTATAAGATGAGTCGTGCTCTTCATCGCATATAATTAATTTTAAATTCTTGAAAGGAAGTAAAACTGATGACCTTGCTCCAACTAAAACGCATGGTTCACCCGATAAAAGAGATCTTATTATTCTAGCTTTTTGAATTTTTGATTGTTTGGAGTGCCAAATAAAGGGTTTACAACCAAAGTATTTAAAAAATCTTTTAGACCATTCTTCAGTTAAAGCTATCTCTGGTAAAAGTATTAAAGATTGATTTCCCCTAACTAAATTTGACTCAACAGCTTTTAAATACAATTCTGTTTTACCCGAACCTGTAACACCATCTATAAGGTGAGCTTGAAAATCATTATTTTTATTTGTTTGAAGTGATTTAAAAATATTTTCTTGATCAGGGTTTAAAGAGATATTTTGCGCCATGCCATCAAAAATAAAACTATCTATAGTTTGTGATATTTTTTTTTCTTCTAATAATTTCTGCCAATCTTTTTTTGATAGATTGTATTTATCAATGAGATTTTTTTGAGTTTCATAAATTTTATTTTTAAAAAGATAATAATTTTTTAATTGTGTATTAGGAAATTGTTGTAATGCCATTTTCAAAACCATACCTAAATCTATGAAGCAATGTATTGACACATACTTGTAAAAATCAATATTTTCTGTGCAAACAGCAAATTGATAATAATTACTTATTGAAAGTACTTTTTTGAGATCGAATTTTAAATCTTTAATGTTTGTTTGAGATATAATTACTCCTGATGATTTTCTTTTTCTTAAAGGAATTTCAACAATAGAGCCTACCTCAATAGAATGTGAGTATTTATAAGTCAGGCTCTCATTTATTTGCCCTATCGGCATAACTTGGTAGTAATAATCCATTTTAAATTTTGATTCTAGTTTATAATATAATGTAATGAATTTTATTGAACTATTAGAACAGTTAAAAATAGATAAATCCTCAATACAAGACTTTGATAAATGGGCGACTTATTTAAAAGACATAAAAGGTCACTCGGAAAATACATATAGATCGTACTGCTTTGATGTATGTGATTTTTTAATTTTCTTTAAATTCTATAATGGAAATTCCATATCTTTATCAAATTTAAAAGATTTAAATTTGCAGACATTTAGGGCTTGGTTAGCAGATCTCAGTGAGCATAGAAAATATCAAAATATTTATAAAAAACCATTATCAGCAAGATCAAGGAGGAGAGCGATTAGTTCTATTAAAAATTTTTTTAAGTATTCATCTCTAAATAATGATTTATATAAAGTTGCTTATAGTGAGGTTCAATTATTAAAAAATCCAAAAATTCCAAGATCCCTTCCTAAACCTATAGCAGAGGGAGATATTGAGCTTTTAATTAAAGAATTAAAAAAAATATCAAAAAAAAGCTGGGTTCAAAAAAGAAATATAGCTCTGCTTTATCTTTTGTACGGATGTGGGCTAAGAATTAATGAGGCCCTCTCTATTACTAAAAGCCATTTAATTGATAAAAATTCTCTTACTATCTTGGGCAAAGGTAATAAAGAGAGATTAGTGCCAGTTCTTGATATTGTTGCTAACTCATTAGAAAATTATCTTAAAGAAATACCATATGATTTGCCAAGCGATGTTTCGATATTTGTGGGAGATAGAGGTAATCCGCTTAAAGCCTCTGCTTTCCAAAGAGATTTGAAGAATGCCAGAGTTAATTTGGGGCTACCAAAAACAGCAACACCTCACTCATTAAGACATAGTTTTGCAACTCACCTATTAAAAAATGGTGGGGATTTAAGAATAATTCAAGAATTACTGGGACATAGTTCGTTGTCTACAACTCAAATATACACTGAAGTAGATGACATAAGTTTAGAAAAAACTTATAAAGAAAAAAACCCTAGTAAATAAATTTAGATTTTACCTCTAACTATAAAATGAGGATTGATTATATCTTTCTTTGAATATTTTAACCTATTACCTTTTAGGTCTTTTACAGTACCACCTGCTCCCTCTACTACCGCTTGTGCTGCTGCAGTATCCCATTCAGAAGTAGGTCCCAGCCTAGGATATAAATCTGCCAAACCCTCTGCTATCATACAAAACTTTAAAGAACTACCGGCTTGTAGAGTATCAAAATTATTGAACTGAGATAAATAAGTTTTAGTCTCATTATTGAGATGACTTCTGCTCGTAACAATCTTTAATTTATCGGATGGTGATTGCACAGAAATAGATTTGATATTGTTATTTAATAACTTGTATGAACCTTTGTTCACACCCCCAAAAAATAATGTCTTATCTTTTGGAATGTAAACAAACCCCTGGGTGGGATAATTGTTATTAATCAAAGCAATATTAATTGTAAATTCACCATTCTTATTGATAAATTCTTTAGTACCATCCAAAGGATCAACTAACCAGTATTTTGGCTCATCAGTGTACTTTTGCTCGCCCTCCTCTGAAATTATGGGGTAAGCTGAAATAGATGATAATAAATCAGAAATGTGTTCATGTGATGCTAAATCTGCTTCTGTTAATGGACTTTTATCGTCTTTAAATTCAATACTGTGATCATAATTATCATAAATATTAAGAATTTTTTGGGAACATAACTCAAGATTTTCAGTGATTTCATTGAAAAACTCAAATTGTCGTATTATGTTATTATTTGTCATTTTTTTAAAAATTTACTTTTTTTTATATACATTTAGATTATTTTTTGTATTTTTTCAATAATACGACAAATGGTCAATTATAATGAATCATACTTTATTTTTTAAAATTAACCCATCAATAAAATTTCCTGCTTGGGATAGCGATAGTCATTATAAATTCCTTTTTAGTAAAAATTTATTTAAAACAAAAAGATCGTATGAAAGATGGTTGGAAAAAATATCAATTTTTCCAGAGAATTTAAATATAGAAAGCTTTTTAAACATATATGCAGGTCATATAAACAAATTAATTTATGAAGATTCCATAAAAAAATTTGAAAAACAAAGATCACTTATTTTGTTCATTCAATACGCTGAGATAAATAATAATAAATTTTTATTTGCAAATGATAGACGTAATGGAAGACTATGGGTCAAAGTTAAATCAAATAAATTAAAAGATATTTCTGAGAGTTTAAAATATTTCTCAAAATTAAGAAAAAAAAATATTATTATCTTTCCTGACGCTTATCTTCTTAAAATCTTTCTCGATCAAAAAATTGATGAAAATCAAATTAACAATAAATCAAAACTCTCAATTCATTTTCCTGAGTATTTATTTTATATAAATAATCTCAAAATTAATGATACGAAATTACTCAATAAATTTAATTTACCTCCAAACAGTTATCTTTCAGATCTAGAAGCGGAGAGTATTCATATTATCAGAGAAGTAGTTAGTGAAACAAAAAATCCTGTCATGCTTTACTCAATAGGAAAAGATAGTTCAGTAATGTTAAGGCTTGCTCAAAAAGCTTTCTACCCTAGTCTTCCCCCATTTCCTCTACTACATGTTGATACTCGATGGAAGTTCCGAGAAATGTATTTATTTAGAAATTGGGTAGAAAAAAATAGTGGTATGAAGTTAATAACACATATTAATCCTGATGGTATTAAATCAAATATTAATCCCTTTGATCATGGCTCTGCTCTCCACACTGATATAATGAAAACTCAGAGTCTAAAACAAGCCTTGAACAAGTATAAATACGATGCTGCTTTTGGTGGAGCAAGAAGAGATGAAGAGAAAACAAGAGCTAAAGAAAGGGTTATTTCATTCCGAAACCCCTCTCATCAATGGGATCCCAAAAATCAGCGTCCAGAGCTTTGGTCTTTATATAACTCTAAAGTCAATAAGGGTGAAAGCACAAGGGTTTTTCCATTATCTAATTGGACAGAATTAGATATTTGGCAATATATATACCAAGAACAAATACCAATAGTTCCCTTATATTTTGCAAAAGTTAGACCTGTAGTAGTGAGAGATGGAATGATTATTATGGTAGATGATGATCGATTTAATATTCAATCTAACGAAAAAATTGAATTAAAAAGAATTAGGTTCAGAACACTTGGTTGTTATCCCTTAACTGGTGCTATTGAATCAAATGCAAATTCACTTGAAGACATTGTTCTTGAACTTCTTCAATCCAAAACATCTGAAAGACAAGGAAGAGCTATCGATACAGATTCAAGTAGCTCTATGGAAATCAAAAAAATTGATGGTTATTTTTAAATGTATAAAGCCGGTACAATTAGCAGATACTTAAAAAGTCAAGCTTCCCTTAATCTATTAAGGTTTATCACTTGTGGATCTGTTGATGATGGTAAAAGTACATTAATTGGTAGGATGCTTTATGAATCTCAAATGATATTTGATGATCAAGTTGCTTCCTTAAAAAACGACTCAAAAAAATATGGAACACAAGGTGAGAATATAGATTTTGCATTACTGGTCGATGGTTTATCAGCTGAGAGAGAACAAGGTATTACTATAGATGTTGCATATCGATTTTTTTCAAGTAGCAAAAGAAAGTTTATTGTAGCAGATACACCAGGTCACGAGCAATATACAAGAAACATGGCGACTGGGGCCTCAACAGCTGAGTTAGCTATTTTACTTGTTGATGCCCGAAATGGCATACTTACACAAACTAAGAGACATTCTTTTATTGTATCTCTTCTAGGAATTAAAAATATTATCTTGGCAATTAATAAAATGGATTTAGTTAACTATGATAAAAATATTTATGAAAAAATAAGCTCAGAATACAAATTATTCTCAAAAAAATTAAATTTTGAAAATATTCAAAGTATTCCTATATCAGCACTTAATGGAGATAATATTCACAAAAAATCTAAATACATGAAATGGTACAATGATAAAACCCTATTTGACTATTTAGAAACTACTAAAACTAAAATACAAAGCTCTGACAGTTTTGTGTTACCTGTTCAAAGTGTCAATAGACCTAATTTAAATTTCAGAGGATATTCAGGAACCATCGCTGAGGGAAAAATTAGAAAGGGTGATGAGTTAATTTCTCTTCCGTCAAATCAAAAAGTAAAAGTAAAAGATATTTTTGTAGGCGAAAGATCTCTAAAAACAGCTAATTTAAAGCAAAGTATTACACTTACCATAGACAAAGAGATAGATACCTCTAGGGGCGATATACTCTGCTCAAAAAACTCCACAGTTGATATGGCTGACCAATTTAACATAAATGTTATTTGGATGTCAGAGGATAAGGGTTTTACTGGAAGAACTTATTTAGCGAAGATTCATAATATCTCAACCAGTATTAAAATTATGAACATAAAAAAAATATATGATGTAAATACGCTAGAATTCGCTGCTGGAAATGAACTTAAACTCAATGATGTTGCAGAAATTTCTATCTCATTTAATAAAACTGTTCCCTTTTCGACTTTTAAAGAAAATAAAATTTTGGGATCTTTAATAATTATTGATCCAATCAATAATCAAACTATTGGAATGGGAATGATAAACTTTTCTCTTCGTAGATCACAAAATATTCAACTTCAAAACTTAACCATCAATAAAAATTTAAGAGAGAAGATTAATGGTCACAAAGGTCAAGTGCTGTGGATGACTGGCCTCTCGGGATCAGGAAAATCCACTATAGCTAATGAACTAGAAAAAATATTATATTCTCAAGGTAAAAAAACATACATTCTTGATGGAGACAATATCCGACACGGATTAAATAAAGATTTAGGTTTTACAGACAAAGATAGAGTTGAAAATATAAGGAGAGTTGCAGAGGTGGCAAAACTTATGTGTGACGCTGGACTAATTGTGATCACTGCATTTATATCACCGTTTAGATTAGAGAGAGAAATGGCTCGATCACTTTTTGAAAAGAATGAATTTAAAGAAATTTATATTTCAACTCCTTTAAAAGTAGCTGAAAAAAGAGATCCAAAAGGTTTATATAAGAAGGCAAGACAGGGTAAAATACCAAACTTCACAGGTATAGACAGTATCTATGAAAAACCTACAAATCCTGAACTGGAAATTGATACCTCTAAAGTTTCTTTAAATAAGGCTGTAAAAAAAATATTGAATATTATTAATTAAGTCGAATTTCCAATTGTTGAAATTTAGTCATATCAAAAACTATGTTTTCAAAAACAACATCTTCAAAATTTAAATTAGGGTTTAATGAAAACCCGAATGGTTCTAGAGGTTTACCTTTAAAATCTCTTGAAAATTCTCCATTTCCATCAGTATCTTGAAAGGCAAACAGACCTATATTAATATGAGGGAAAGCTTTTAAATTAACATTATTAAAATTATTTATATCCTCCTCTACAATAATAAAAAGAGGTGCGGAATTTTCCTCGAAATAATATTTCCTATCATAACCCAGAATGTGAATTGGACTTGAAGCATCAACAAAGCCTGTGATTTTTGCTGTTAGATGATCAGAATATGAAGTTTTTATTACAAAAAAAGCCTGAAAAATCAGGAAATAAACGATCATTTTAATCATATCAAGATAGCTGTGCATAACTTTTGAAAGATTAATGTATTTTCACAAAAGTTGTACAAACAATTTGATTGGATTTAAAACAAAAGAACAAACTACAAAAAAAACTTGATAAACGTAGTTTTTTTTTTAATTAATTGGAAATGTGTTATCATCATTCAATTAATAATCCACTCGCATAATGAATTACTGTGGATAACTCTGTTTAAAAGTATTAATTTATTCAAGGTTATGAAAAAAGGATACATCATTGTAAGAGTTTCAATTCACAACAATGAACTATTTCAAAAATATCCTCCTTTATCAACTGAAGTGATGAAAAAATATGGGGGTAAGTACATAATTAGAGGTGGAAAAACTGATGTTTTAGAAGGGAAATGGCCTGTAGACAGAACTACCGTAGTAGAGTTTGAAAGCTTTGAAAGTGCTAAAAAATGTTATGAGTCTGTTGAATACTCAAAGGCTATGAAAATTAGGCAAAAAAGTACAAAAAGTGACCTTATATTGATAGAGGGTTGTTAATTCTTTTTAAAAAATTGATCGGCTAATTTGAGTTTGTCTTTTTTCTTTTTCAGTAAAATCTCTAGGTTTTTGATTTCTAATTTATGATTGCCAATCATCTCCTCAATTTCTTCAACACTCAAATCATCTAAATCAATTGGTTTAGTTTTTTTTGGCTCTTCTTCATCAAACATTTGTTCTATATCCCTCCTTTGTCCAAATAATTGGAAAAAAACTTTCATCTAACTCATCTGTTTCTAATTTTTTATATTTTTTATAAATTCTCGCTGTACCTCCTGTGTTTGTTGGATGAAATTTAGAGTAAGATGGAACGCAATGAGCAACTATTGCCCTTCTATTACTGTTTGTATTATTAATACCTGACCCATGCCAAGTGTATCCATGATGAAATGCTACTCCACCTGCTGGAACTTCAACATATTGAATTTGAATTTCCTTATTTAATTTTGACGCATAATCATTTAACTCTTTTTTATAATCTCTAGGAGAATGAAATTGCCCCTTAGGAGGACTTAGTCCCCAAAGATGTGATCCTTTTACATATTCAAGTGTACCTTTTTCTTTATCGACATTATCGATGGGCATCCAACATGTCATCATAGTTTGTGGAATAATCCAATCATCATACGCAGCATCTTGATGATAAGCTAAAGTTTTACCTCCAGGTGGTTTCCATAAAACATTGTCTTGTAAAAGTCTTGATCCACTCCAGCCCATTAGTTCAGCACAAGCTTTTCCTAAAAATTCATTGCAAACTATTTCCTTTATTAAATTATCTGATTTCCATGCATTACAAATTTGTCTAGTAACATCTTTGGGTCCACTTTCAAACTTCCAATTCCACTCGTCAGGTTCAATACCTGTTTCAAAGTTTCCATTAAATAAATTATGAAACCTCTCATGCAATCGCCTAAAATGGGTGGTATCAAGAAAACTCTCAATAATTAAAAAACCATTTTTTTGAAAATCTTTTTTTTGATCTTCATTTAAAGAAAATTCTATCATTATAAAAAAATTTTATTATCCTTTATGAAATATATTTTAGATTATCATTTAAATAAATTGACATTTTAGGTAGATTTCTGATAATCCAATAATGTCAAAAAAACTAATATTAATAATACTTTCCTCATTTTTTTTAGTCACTAGTTGCGCAACTGTGAGCGAAAAAGCTAATGACGCTTACGATACTGTAGCGGGTGCCGTATCTAAAGGTTACAACAAAGTTAAAGATACAGTAACCGGTGGCGACGACGATTAAGTTTAGCGCTTTAAAAGGCGTGTCCTTTGCTGAGTTCAAATTAATTTAATTTAATGAAATTTATATCTCTCCAACATATTTCAATTGAGGATCCGGGGACGTTTAAAGATTTTCTTATAGAAGATGGTCATAGTATAACAACTATCCAATTGGATGAGGGTGATAGTATTCCAAATAATTTAGATGAATTTGACGCTATGCTTTGTATGGGTGGTCCTATGGATACATTTATGGAAGATCAATATCCATGGTTAATAGCTGAAAAAAAAGCAATAGGTGAATACGTTTTAAACCTTAAGAAACCTTTTTTAGGGTTTTGCTTAGGATGTCAGCTTTTAGGTGAGGTATTGGGAGGAAAGGTAGTTGAGTCTAAACCACCTGAAATTGGCGTATTGGATATTAACATTGAAACAGGTGCAAAAACAGATCATATTTTTGATTTTCTTCCAAATAAAATAAAAGCATTGCAATGGCATTCTTATGAAGTGGTAGGTTTGGAGACTAACTCTAAAGTGAGAGTTATAGGCACTTCTCCCTCAACAAAATATCAAATTTTTGGTTATGATAAGTATGCCTATGGAATTCAATTTCATTTAGAAATTCGAAAAACTACTGTTGATGATTGGGCTCAAGTTCCTGAATATAAAAATGCTCTCGAAAAATCTCTCGGAGCCGATGCCTTACCTCAAATGAAAGATATTGTAGCTAAAGAAATTGATACTATGGTGATGCAGTGCAACCAAATGTATAAAAACTTCGTTAAAATAATTAATAATTAGTTTTTTATAACTTAATTTAGATGCACAGAAGAGATTTTATAAAAAAGGTTATACTTTTCTCGTTATCCTTTGTAATTCTAAAAACAAAAATTATGGCAAACACTCTCTTTAAACCTTTCAATCTAGTAGATGGAGTCTTTGTCAATAACTACGTTTCACATAAAAGTAGTTTCAAAGATTTTTGGAAATGGAGGAGGGAGTCAAGTAAGCCAGAACCGATTGCATTTCCTATGTTTGAAAATGACCCTGAATACTTAAAGTCTAATAAATCTGAAAATACAATTACTTGGATTGGACATTCAACTTTCTTACTACAAATTGATGGTATTAATATATTAACTGACCCCCATTTCACAAAAAGAGCATCACCTCTGAGTTTTATGGGACCATCAAGAACGACACCTCCTGGATTAAAAATAGAGGAACTACCTTTTATTGACTTTGTTTTAATTTCTCATAATCACTATGATCATCTTGACTCAAAGACTATCCAGCTTTTATTAAAAAAACAAAATGTGAATCAACCTACATTTTTTGTACCACTAAAATTAAGAGATATTTTATCAAAATTAGGTGCAAGAAATGTTTTGGAGCATGAATGGTGGCAAATGACTCAGTTCAAAAACTTAGAAATTCATTCTGTCCCAGTACAACATTGGAGCAAGAGAACATTTAACGATACCAATAAAACACTTTGGTGTGGTTGGGTTGTTAAAGCAAATAATTTTAAGTATTTTTTTGTAGGCGATACTGGATATTCAAAAGATTTTAAGGATATTCAAAAAAAGTTTGGATCGTTTGACTTATCAACAATACCTATAGGGGCATATGCTCCAAGGTGGTTTATGAAAGACTCGCATTGTAATGTTGAAGAGGCAATTCAAATTCACAAAGACGTTAAATCTAAAAAATCTATAGCTATGCATTGGGGAACATTTCAATTAACAGATGAACCGATGGATGAACCAATAAAATTACTCCGAGATCTAACTAAACAGTTAAAGATAAGCAAAGATGAATTTTCTTATATGACTCACGGTCAAACAAAGAAAATTTAGGTAAAATAATTATAGGCCTGATAAGACAGAGTTATTACAATTACTATTAATGCCCATATACTTAAATTACTCAAAAACTGTTTAAAAGAAGAGTTTGTATCCAAAAAATGAGGACCTACTAAAATCAGTAGACATATAAAATAAATAATAGGCATTATGATTTCTGCTGACATTATTGATCTTTTCTTAGTTTATCTAAACTAATCTCCTCAGAAAATTGTTCATTTAACTTTTCAGCATTATTTCTAGTTTTTATCACATCATCTTTTTTTTCTTTCTGATTAACAACTACATCAACCAAAATTGCTATCAGAAGATTTAACATTGTAATTGCACAAACAATTATAAAACTAAAAAAATAAATCCATGCCCACCAATAAATATCTTGAAGAGGCAACATTACCTGTTCCCAAGAAGATAATGTTAAAACTTGAAATAAAGTAATCATTGAAACCCCAACATCAGACCATCTTTCGGGTATGTTATTTGAAAAGACAATTGCTCCAATAGTTGCATAAATATAAAGAATTATGAAAAGCAACAAACTTACATAAAAAACTCTTTTTAAAGATCCGATCAAAGACTCAATGATTAATTTTAACTCTGGAATAATGGATATAACTCTCAAAACTCTAAACACTCTCAATAATCTCAACAGAAGAAAACTGGAATTGTTAGGTATTGGTATCAATGATACCAAAACAATAAAAGTGTCAAAAATGTTCCAACCATTTTTAAAAAAATTTGATTTTCTAGGCTCGCCAATAAAACGTATTGAAATTTCTATAACAAAAAAAATAGTTATCAAATAATCAAGATATTTAATGAGCTCTCTTGAGAACTCTCCTAAATTGTAAGTATTTAAACCGATAGTAAATGCATTAAATATGATGATAAATAAAACTGAGTATTGAAATAACTTACTTTCTTTGATTTTAAAAAAGATATGTTTCATATTTTTAAAGAATTTATTATCCAAAAAAAGAGTATATAAATCAACTAATGGTTCTGTGGTGAAACGGATATCACACTTGACTACGGATATCCTACGTCTCTTTAATTCATTTATTATCAATACAATTCTTTGGGCTAATACACTTTTTCATCATTGGAGTGTGTTATGAATGCGTTGTAGAGTGTTCCTAGTTATAGAGTATTAGTTTATAATAATACCTAGTACATTCTCTAAGGATTAATAAAAATAGAGCTAAAAGAATTTTTATAATAATTAATTAGTTATTTTACACTCCATAAAATACATGGTTTTAAGCGTAGTATCTTTAAAAGTTTCGCCACTTATCTCTAAAGTAAATCTATTTAATTTAAGAATTTCAGAATGTGTTACATTCATTGAAATATTCTCGTATGTAAAATTATAAAAAGTTTTATTAGATTGTTCATTATCTAAATAGTATTCTTTGTCACCATAATCATAATATCTAGTTAGGGTTTTATCAATATCATTAAATATAAATATATTTGGATTTTCAAAAATATAATTTAATGAGGTTTCTCTATCTGGTCCATAAATCATTTCTTTTATGTAATTACAACTAAGCTTTGTATCCTCACCCCAACTCAAACTTGGGATTAATAACAATAGGGCAAGTTTTATCAATCTTGATATTGGATAAAAGTAGGTTTTATAACCTGATTATCTTTGTCCCCCAAAGAGTCACATGAGTATCCTAAGTCAGATAACATTTCAGAGAAAATTTTGTTTGTGCATTTTTTTGCTCTGGCAACTCCATCATACCAAGCTGTGATTTTACCATTAAAATTTTTAGGAGCATTATTTTGGTAAATACCGTATCGAAAAGAGGGTCCGTAAGATTTACCATTGTAAGAATAATTATTAGTTATAAAGCCCTCTTCAACATATTTTAAATCACCATTTATATAAAGTTTTAGAAATCCATCATTGCCCCAACTTGCATGAATAATTACATCATGCCATTGATTAAATAAAATATTTTCTGGAATTACCGTTGCGGTCTCATCAGTCTCTACAACGGTCTTTTTTGTACAGTGCGTTCTATTAATGGCTAATCCCTTATATCTTTTCTTATATTGAAATATGAAAACATTTTCAGAACCATTTTCTCTACAGTGTGAAAAAGCTTTATTTTCATATGATAATTTCATTTGTCCAAATTGAATTAAATGATTATCAATTTCTTTATGAGAAGTTGACGAATAAGAAAGTTCAGAATTGTCTATAAAAAATGACCATGCATACCAGTTTTCTCCGCTCTCTTTTGTATTTATATATGTCTCAGTTCTTCCAAAAGAGCCTTTAAATTTTCCTCTTTTACAATCAAAGCCTTTACAGTCAAGTGCTCTTAATTCAAATTTATGTGATGACTCACCAAGTCTTGAAAATCCGGTATCAACGCTTTGACTCCAATCTTTACCAGCATCTAATCCGTGTTTTTCAATAGTTGGCCAACCAATACCCTTGTAACTCCCTACTTGTTCTCCATTTTTAAATGTTAAGCCCCAACTCATACTGGGGATTAATAACAATAGAGGTAACAGGATTTTCATAAATAATTCCTTCAGTGTGTTATGAGTGTGTTATAGCACATCCATATAAGTTTATTATTTAAAAAAAGAGTATATAAATCAAGTTAATGGTTCTGTGGTGAAACGGATATCACACTTGACTACGGATATCCTACGTCTCTTTAATTCATTTATTATCAATACTATTCTTAGAGATTTAACAATATCTAATCAATGTTGACCGTAATAAAGATATAGCTAAAAATTTAATTTTAAGGAGAGGTTGTAAACTTTATACCCTCAGCACCAATGCCAACTATCAATGCTTTGAGTGTTATGTCACCTAAATTTTTTCCGTAATGAGCATTTTTACTATCCTCTATATATGCTTTACCAGGTTTGTAAGTAGTAACTGTTCCGTCTTCCCAAGTATATGTCATTTCTCCTTCCATAATGTAAATATAAACGGGGTAAGAATGAACATGGTTCGGAGTAACACCACCAGGAGGCACCTCAACTATAAATGACACTATTTCAGCGTTTCCATCAGGATAATATATTTCATTTCCTAATATTGTAGTTGCAGATTTTAGAACAGGGGAAATTTTAGTTTTGAGATGTTCCTCAGAATATAAAAATCCAAAACTAAATAGAAAAATTGAAAAAAGAAGTATAAATCCTAGTTTTTTGATATAAAAATACATTTAGCTCTTATAACATCTAAAAAAATATTATTTATTGCAAATGAGTAATATATATATTTAAAAATAGAAATAATGGTTCTGTAATTTAAATTTATTATAAACAAGTAATTATTATAATCATTTACTTTATAAATTTTAGAAAAGGAGATTAACAATGCTTGGTGATAAAATTGGAACAATGACATTACAGGAAACTAATAAGCCAATAGACTCTGGTAAATATGGTTTACCTGCTATGGACATTACTGCTGAAGGGAGCGGAACGATGCTAGGTCATGATGTTCAGTCTATGGGCGCATTTACAGCCGAAATGAGACCAGATGGTTCATGGGCAGGAAATGCCTATGCTGGGGTTGTAATGTGTGCAGAAGGTGTCGCCACATATAAAGCTACGGGTGTCGGAAACCAGAGGAAAGATGGAGGCACTTCTTTTAGAGGCGGCGCTATATTCGAAACCACATCTGAAGCGTTATCTGAACTGAATGGTAAATTTTACGCATTTACTTACGAAGCCGATGCAGATGGCAAAGCAGTTTGGGAACTTTACCCCTTTAACTAGAGGTTTGAAGATTTCACACCTCTGCAACACTAAGGGTGGAGGAAACACAACGTTGTTCCCTCCCCCCGACAAACAACCTCTACTGAATAATCCCTTTTGTTCGCTAATGTAACCCCTTGCATCCCGCATATATTGAAAAGCTCGAGAATATCTTTGTCCCTTAATGTTCACCTATGCTTGAAATAAGACATACCGATTGCCCTTTACATCTTTTAACTTTCGTTTAGTTATACTTCCCATATTCACCTTTCCGAAACATTTGGCCGTATAGAGGCCGTATGAGTTTCGTAGGATTAAGTACAATGATTGATTAATGGTGATATACTTTGATTAAGGTTCTGTGGTGAAACGGATATCACACTTGACTACGGATCAAGAATTCAGGGTTCGAATCCTTGCAGGACCGCCAGTTTAAACTTTTAAATTATCAATGAGTCTAACGTTGCCTTTATAGATTGCATAAAAAAGTCTCGACTCTAAGACTATGCCATTAAAACTTAGGTCCTCATTATTTCTAAATTCGAAGTAATCTAATTCTTTGATACCTTGTTCAGCTATGAAATCTTTTGCTTTCTTGTTTGCAGCTTCAATACCAAGTGATTTTTCTAAAGATTTTAAAAAATTCACAGTTTTTTGATGAAAACTAACAAAATCTTGGGTTTGTTTTTTAGTTAATTTTTCATTTCTCGATGAGTAGGCAATGCCTTCTTCACTTCTCTTTGTTGGAACAGACACTAAATCCAAAGATTTATATTTTTCTTGAATAAATTTTTCAATTATCTTGAGTTGCTGAAAATCTTTTTCACCAAAATAAACCTTGTTACTTTTTACAATTGAAAAAAATTTATTTAATACAGTGATTACACCATCAAAATGTCCTTTTCTGTATTTATCACAAAGAATATTATTATAGTTATTATTTTTTAAAATAGTTTCATCTTTGTTGTAAATTTCTTCTGCTGATGGTTCAAATAATAGATCTACATCGTTGTCAGAGCAAAAATCGTAGTCAAGGCCCTTATTTCTAGGATAAGAGTTAAAATCTTCTTTACTGTTAAATTGTTTTTCATTTACAAAAATACTTACAATAGTTTTGTGATTATCATTTTTTGATTTTTTTATCAGTTCTCCATGTCCCTTATGAAGGGCGCCCATAGTTGGAATAAAACCAATTGAGTATTTTCGATTTTGATAAGCAGTCAAATATGACTGTAAATTAGAAATGTCTTTAATTATCAACATAATTTGTTTTTATTTATTGACTTCATATCAATAATTGTTAAATGTAGGAACCAATTTTTTAGGTATATTAGCAATGAAAAGAACATATCAACCAAGTCAATTAGTAAGAAAAAGAAGGCATGGATTTCGTTCTAGAATGTCAACTGTTGGTGGTCGTAAAGTCATTAATGCTAGAAGAGCTAAAGGTCGATCTAGACTATCCGCTTAATTTTTGAGACTTCCTACACTAAAAAAATCCTCCCAATTTTCTCAAATCAGAAACAAAGGGAACTACTTTAAAAGTTCAAGTTTTAATGGCTATATTCTTCACGACGCAGATTTAGAAACTTTTCTAGTTGGTATTATAGCCAGTAAAAAGCTTGGTAATGCAGTTGAAAGAAATAGGGCTAAAAGAAGGGCTAGAGAGGCAATTCGCACATGCAGTCTTATAAATACATTAAATCATGTTAAATTTGTAATAATACTTAAAAAAACAGTTTTGAAAGTACCTTTTATTGATTTAAAACAAGATATTGAAAAATTCTTATCTCATGAAAAATAATATCAAAAAGTTTTGGAGAATAACTTTTATTACACCAATTAAATTCTATCAATTATTCATATCACCTATGTTACCAAAAACTTGTAGACATCTTCCAACTTGCTCTGAATATACAATTGAAGCTATTCAAGAATTTGGTGTTTTGAAAGGAATAACAATGGGAATGGTTAGAATTCTTAAATGTAATCCGTTAGGATCGTCTGGTTACGACCCAATAAAAAAATAATATGGAAAATCAAAAGAACTTATTCCTAGCTATTATTATTTCAATGGCAATTATTTTTGGTTTTCAATTACTGGTGCCTCAACCAGAGAGAGCGCCAGTGACTGAAGAACAAATAAATGATGAAAGTCTTGTTGATCTCAGTATTCAAAAATCCTCTTCTACTGTTTTAGCTGATAGAGGTGATGTGATAAATAAATCAGGAAGAGTGAACTTTGATAACTCTAAAATTAAAGGCTCTATTAATTTAAATGGAGCAGTAATTGATGATCTAATCTTAGAAGAATTCAGGGAAACTTTAGATCCAACATCTGACTTAATTGAATTTTTGAATCCTTTAGGGTCTGATAATGCCTATTATTTGGATACAGGTTGGGTAAGCTCTGATAGCACGATTGAGTTACCTAATATTTCTAGTATTTGGATTGCTAATAAAAACACTATTGGTGTTAATGAACCTGTAAAACTGACTTGGACTAGTGATCAGAATATTACTTTTGAAAAGATTATAACTCTTGATGAAAACTATTTATTTAGCATCGATCAAAGAGTTATAAATAATTCAGGTCTTTCTTTTGACCTATATCCCTACGGATTATCCAAAAGACAAGGAATCCCAGAGATGCAAAATTTCTTCATCCTTCACGAGGGTCCCCTGTCAATCACTGATGGAGTATTGGAAGAATATGATTATGACGATTTAAAAGACGATAAAAAAATTAAACATTCATCTGTTGGAGGGTGGATTGGGATGACAGATAAGTATTGGCAGACTGCGATAATCCCTAACCAAAACGAACCTATTCAGCAAACATACAGTTACAGCTTTGTTGATAATATAGATAATTTTCAAACTGATATTGTCGGGGAAAGAATGGCTGTTTCAAATAATGCGAGTATCTCCCACAATTTTAAAATTTTTGCAGGGCCAAAAATCGTAAATATTATCGACAAATATATGGAAGAATATGGGTTTGACGGTTTTGATCGCTCTGTAGATTTTGGTTGGTTTTATTTTTTAACAAAACCTATTTTTAACGTTTTAGAATTTATATACGGGTACGTAGGAAACTTTGGTTGGTCAATAATTTTATTTACAGTTTTAATGAGGATTTGTTTTTTCCCGCTTGCTCAACAATCTTTTAAATCGATGGCAAAAATGAAAAAACTTGCTCCTGAGATGCAAAGACTTAAGGAGCAATACGGAGATGATAGAGCTGGAATGCAAAAAGAAATGATGGCTTTATATAAAAGAGAAAAGGCAAATCCTATAGCTGGTTGCTTGCCTATACTTTTACAGATTCCAGTATTTTTTGCCTTATACAAAGTTTTATTTGTAACTATTGAGATGAGACATGCTCCTTTTATAGGGTGGGTACATGATCTCTCAGCGCCAGATCCCTTAGGGGCTCTTACTCTTTTTGGTTTTGTGGAATGGAACGTTCCAGGTATTTTGCAAATTCTTAATGTTGGAATTTGGCCAATCTTAATGGGTATTTCAATGTATATTCAATTTAAATTGAACCCAGCTCCGGTAGATAAAATGCAGGCCAAAATTTTTGGTTTATTGCCAATAGTATTTACTTTCATATTAGGTGGCTTCGCAGCAGGGCTAGTTATTTATTGGACAACTAACAATGTTTTATCAATGGCTCAACAATACATAATACAAAGAAAAATTATGAAGAGTTAATGAGCCTTGTCTCAAATTATTTCAAAAAACAAACTAAGTTTTTATTAAGCGCTACACAACCTCGTCAATATCCTAATGTAAGTTTTCCTGAAATAGCTTTCATAGGTAGGTCAAATGTTGGAAAATCTAGTTTAATCAATGCAGTTTTTATGAAAAAACTGGCACATATTTCCAATACCCCAGGTAAAACAAGACAAATTAATTTTTTTAATCACGGGGACTCAATGATGGTTGTTGATCTTCCTGGGTATGGATTTGCAAAAATATCTCAAAAGGAGGCATTTCAAATATCAGATCTTGTCTCTCAATATTTAACTTCTCGTGAAAATTTAAAGAAAATATTTGTATTAATTGATAATTCATTGGGGCCAAAAAAAATAGACATAGAGATGATTGACTCGATGGAACAAATAAAACATAAAATTATTATTTGCTATACGAAAAGTGACAAAAAAATAAAAGAAAAGTCTGCTTTTTTAGACAATTTAAATACTGAATTTGAAAACTACATTGTAAGCTCAAAAACAAACGAAAACATATTTGAAATCCAAAAAAAAATTTTTGAATTTTTATAAATCTTCTTGGCTTTTATATAATAAACATTAGTTTAACACGCTTATGAACAATATAACAAATTGGGTTTTTGACTTAGACAATACACTTTATAAAGCGGAGTGTGGTTTATTTGATAAAGTACACATACTTATGGGTAAGTTTATTGAGGAAAAATTAAATTTAGCCTCTGGTGATGCACAAGCTCTGAGGTCTAAATATTATCACCAATATGGAACAACACTCAGAGGTCTTATGATTGAACATCAAGTAAATCCTGATGAATATTTGGACTACGTACATCAAATTAATTATGAGGTAGTTCAACCAAACATTCATCTTGCGGAAATATTAAAAAGCTTAAATGGAAAAAAATATATTTTTACAAACGCTAATCTTGAACATGTAGAAAAAGTTATAGAAAAACTTCATATGACTAATATTTTTGATGGATGTTTTGATATTTCTGAAAGTGACTATATGCCAAAACCTCACAAAGAAGTTTACGACTCATTCCAAAATAAATTCAATTTAGACAATAGTTCAACAGCTATGTTTGAGGATCTTCATATTAATTTGAAAGAGCCGCATAAAATGGGTTGGCAGACAGTTTGGGTAACGAATAACCTTGAATACAACCTAAATAAAGATGTGAATCAACAAGAAGATATCCAAAAAATTATTGATGAAAAACGTTACATATCTCATGTTACTGATGATTTGGAAAATTTCTTAAAAAACGTGATATAAAAGTATTATGAGTCATCAAGATATAATTGAAAAATTATGGGATCAAAGAGATCAGATAAATTTTATTGAGGATAATGAGGCAAAAAAAAATATAGAAAATGTTCTTAACCTATTGGATGAGGGAAAGCTTCGAGTATGCGAAAAAAAAGAAAATGAATGGCGTGTAAATCAATGGCTTAAAAAAGCAATTCTTTTAAGTTTTAGAATTCAAGATATGGAAATAATCACTGGCGGTCCTAGTGTAAAAGATGGAACTACTTCATGGTGGGATAAAGTTCCCTCAAAGTTTCAAGATTGGAAATCAGAAAATTTTCAATCAGCAGGATTTAGAGCTGTTCCTAACTGTGTTGTAAGAAGGTCTGCATTTATTGCTAAAAGTGCGGTGCTTATGCCTTGTTTTGTTAATTTGGGCGCATATGTAGATGAAGGAACTATGGTTGATACTTGGGCTACAGTTGGTTCTTGTGCTCAAGTTGGAAAAAACTGTCATATCTCTGGAGGTGCAGGCATAGGAGGAGTCTTAGAACCTTTGCAGGCAAATCCAGTTATAATAGAGGATAACTGTTTTATTGGTGCGAGGTCAGAAGTCGCCGAGGGTGTAATTGTTGGAGAGGGATCAGTATTATCCATGGGGGTATTTATTGGTGCTTCAACAAAAATTTATAATCGTGAAACTAAAGAAATATATATGGGGAAAGTTCCTCCATATTCTGTAGTTGTTCCAGGTAGTCTTCCAAGTTCTAAAGGAGATGCATCATTGTACTGTGTTGTTATTGTGAAAACGGTTGATGAAAAAACTCGTTCAAAAACCTCCGTCAATGAATTACTAAGAGATTAAAATGTTAGACACAATAGAGCTATCAAAAAAATTAATATCTTTCGACTCCGTTACCCCAGCAAAACAAGATATTTTTGATTTCTTAATGGGAGTATTTGAAGAAAATGGTTTTACAACAAAACAACTAAACTTTGATGGAGATGGGAGTTACGAAGTAATTAATATCATGGCTACGTATGGTCCAATTAATACAAATGGAAAACATTTTAATTTTTTATGTCATGTTGATGTAGTGCCTCCTGGTAACTTAGAGGATTGGGACACTCCACCTTTTGAACCAACAATTAAAGATGGATATCTTTATGGTCGTGGATCAGAGGATATGAAAGGGTGTACGGCAGCTAGCATGGTAAGTGTCTTTAAATTCATACAGGAAAATAAAGATTTTAATGGCACAATAAGTTTTATCATAACTGGGGATGAAGAAGCAGACTCCGTAAATGGTGTAAAGAAAGTCGTAAAATGGTTGAAAGAAAATAATATAAGAATAGACGGGTCAATAGCCACTGAGTCATCCTCTGAGAAAATAATCGGTGATCAGATCAAAGTTGGAAGAAAAGGAGCTGTGGATGTTCAAGTTGAAATTATTGGAAAGCAGGGGCATGCTGCGTATCCTCAGCTAGCTCAAAACCCTCTACATTGTTTGTCTAAGGTTATCTCATTTTTTGATGATCAAAAACTTGATAATGGTGCAGAATACTTTGAACCATCCACTCTGCAATTTACTCAGATCAATTTAAATAACAAGGCAAAGAATGTAATACCTGAAAAATTGATTACTGTTGGTGATATGCGCTTTAATGACAACTGGGATCAAGAAAAAATACAAAACTATTTTGATGAACACTTAACTAAGATTTGCTCTGAAAATAATTGTACGTATAAATTGAAATTAACTTTTAGAGGTATGCCTTTCCAATCTTTCGATAATCCATTTACAAAACATTGTATTAAAGCAATTAAAGATGTTACGGGATTAGAAGCTAGCCAAGATACTGGAGGTGGAACATCAGATGCTAGATTTATGCAAGAGGTCTGTCCTGTCTTCGAATTTGGAACGATTAACAAAACCCTGCACAAAGTTAATGAGTGTGTTTCTATAGAGGATCTTAAAACGACTGAACAAATTTACTATAAAACTTTAGAAAACTTTTTTGATAATTGAAAGAAGGAGATTTAATTCCTGATATTACTTTAAGATCTGTTTCGGCAGATGGTACAAAAAATTTTGGATTATACGACAATTTCAAATTTAAAAGGGCAATGATAATTTGTGTGCCAGGAGCATTCACTTCAACATGTCACATACAACATCTTCCTCCGTTTATTAAAGGTGCAAAAAAGTTGATGTCTGAAAAGCAAATTGATCAAATTTGCTGCATGACCACTAATGATCCTTACGTACTTGATTTGTGGAGAAAAGAGTTAGGTGAATCAGAAATTTTATTTTTATCAGATGGAAATAATGAATTTTTATTATCTTCTCAATTAATAAGAAATCATGAAAAAAGCTTTATGGGTCAAAGACTTATTCGGTCAATTATCATAATAAATAATCTTAAAGTTGAAAAATTAATTTGTGATAATCCAGGCGAGTTAAAAGATACAAGCTATGAGGCTATTTTAGATAACATTTAAATACTCTTTTATTTTTTTATTTGACTCAAAATTATTAGCAAATAAATAACTTTTCCTACTATAACTTTTATACTTTTTAAAAATATCGATAATTGCTTTGACAAGTTGTTTGGAGTTATTTTCTTTTACAATTATACCATTGTTACCTATTGACTCTGGAGTTCCTCCACTATTACTGACTATGCAAGGTATTCCATAAGAAGCTGCTTCAACATTGGATATTCCAAAGCCCTCAATACTTTCGGGTGTGGTTATAGTTGGCATTATATGAACAGAAGAATTCTTAAAAATTTTTTCACTTGAGACATCGTGGTGTATGAAATCTACCTGCTTTTGTAGTGAGAATTTCAAAACTAAATCCTTTAATCTTGATAATTCTGGTCCATCCCCAAGAATGGCATATTTAAGTAAAATTTTATGTTCATTTCTTAGTATAGACATTGCTTCAAATACTAAATGGTGCCCCTTTCTGTATTCTAGCCTGGCTACAGTACATAAATCATATTTTTTCTTATTATTTTTATTTTCAGAAATTTTTTTTATAAAAGCTGGATATATTATTTTATGATTAAATTTTTTTAAATTTTTAAAATTTTTAAATGTTTTATTTTTAGTAAATTGAGAATTATAAATTATTAAATCTGCTTTATTTAAAGAATTTACTACTCTCTGTTTATCACTTAATTTTAATATTTCATTTCCATGAACTAAACAAATTTTTTTAGTATCTTTAGTATGATCAAATAGTTCTAATGATTTCCAACTGTCAAAGAAAATAATATCAATTTTATTTTTGTTTAAAAAATTCTGAGCAAAACTTGATTTAATTCTTTTTCTAAGAAACTTGATTTGATCAAATCTGTGAATATCAAACTTACATTTATTGTCAAATTCTGAAGAAAACAGTTTAGACCCATCAGAGAGAACTGTTACTTTATTTCGCGTGCTAAATGCATGATTAGCTATATTTGTCATTACAGACTCGATGCCACCTACTTTTGGAGCAAAACATTGTGTGTAAATAAGAATGTTAATAAGATATCTCCTTTAAAATCAATCCTTTTGAAGGGACTGTTGGTCCTGCTTGCCTTCTATCTTTAGTTTCAATTAATTCACTTATCCAATTGATATTTTTATTTTTTAATCCAACTTCCAATAAAGATCCAACCATTATTCTTATCTGTTGATAAAGAAAGGACTGCGCTTTAAATACAAAAATGATTTTGTTACCTTTAACATCAATTGATGCTTCTTTGATAGTTCTAAGTGGTTTGTTTGCTTGACATCCTTGTGCTCTAAACGAAGAAAAATCATGTTTACCAAGCAACAACTTAACTGCATCTTGCATAGCCCCTAAATCTAAAGGTTGACGAATGTGTATACTGAAGTCGTCCTCTATAACTGATGGGGCTAGACTATTAAAAACTTGGTAATTGTAAATTTTGTATTTTGCAGTGAAACGAGCATTAAATTCATCATCAACATTTTCAACTTTGGTAACTCTAATCTTTTCGGTTCCAAGGTGAAAATTAATTCCATTTAGAATTTGATAGTCATCAAATTTTTTTTCTAAATCAAAATTAGCACATTGTCCAATAGCGTGAACACCTGCATCAGTTCTTCCAGCACCTTGAATAGTTTTTTTTTCACCAGAGAATTTAAATATGGCTTTTTCAATTTCACCTTGCACAGTTTTCTCATTTTTTTGATATTGCCAACCACAATAAGGTAAACCATGATATTCAATTGTAAGTTTTATATTAGTCATTATCGATAATTGCATTTAATTGAAATAGATTATTTCCTAAAACAAATTCTTTAATGTTTAATGGTTTCTTACCTTCAGCTTGAATTTCTAAAATATCTAAACTATTATTTTTACATGCAATAGTTAGAGGTAGATTTATTATCTTACCCTCTTCATCTTGTAAGTTAGAAGTTTTTGCTTTTAAAATTTTAAATCTCTGACCCTTATGTTTAAACCACATTGCTGGAGATGGGTAAAACGCTCTTACTTTTTTTTCAATTATACTTGCAGATAATCCCCAATCTACTTGTGTTTCAAATTTATCTATTTTTTTTGCATATGTAGACTGTGAATGGTCTTGTTCTTTTAATTGAATTTGACCTAAAAAATATTTTTTTAAAGTGTTATATAATAATGAGCAAGAATCATGACTAATTTGATCAATTAATTGCTTTCCATCAGTTAATTCATTAATTTCTATATTCTCCTGGGCTAAAATTGGACCTTCATCAATTTTATCGTTCATTTTGATAATACTAATACCTGTCTCTTTGTCATTATTTTCAATAGCTCTTTGAACAGGTGCTGCTCCTCTCCATCTTGGTAGAAGTGATGCGTGTATATTAATAAAACCATTTAAAGGAGTGTTTAACCAATTTAGTGGAACTATTTTTCCATAAGCAAAAAGTATCGCTACATCAGGCTTTAATGATTGAAATTCTTTCAAAGATGTATCATCAAGTATTTTGGGATTAAAAACAGGTAGAAGTTGACTTTCTGCCCATTGTTGAACTGGTGTATTATATTTTTTTTGTCCTCTAAATTTTTTTTTTGGCTCTTGTGTATAAATCCCTACTACATCATATCCCCCAAGATAAAGGGTCTTTAAAGGTGGAAGAGAAAATTCTGGGGAGCCAAAATAAACTACACGTTGTTTTTTCATTCAAATTATTTCTTTTTCTTTTTTATACTTTCTCATCTTTCTAATAATCACGTCTCTTTTTAAACGACTTAAATGGTCAACGAATAAAATACCGTTTAAGTGATCCAATTCATGTTGTATTATCCTCGACTCAAATCCTGTAAATGTAGAGGTTTTTTTTGAGTTGTCTTCATCAAGATACTCTAACTTAATTTTTTCAGGACGGTCTATTTCAGCAAAATGTTCTGGGAAAGATAAACAACCCTCTTCATATGGCACTTTATTTTCATGTAATGATAAAATTTTAGGATTTATCATTGTGATAGGTTTTTTTTCTTCATCTTTAGAACCTGCATCAAGAACAAATATGCGAATATTTAAACCTATCTGTGGAGCAGCTAAACCAACTCCATTTGCAAGATACATAATCTCATACATTTGTTTTATAAGTTCTCTATGATGATTGTCTACCTGAGGTATAGATATACTCTCTTTTTTTAATATGGGATCTGGTGCATAAATAAGCTTCAACATAGAATTTAATATAGTTTATACAGTTATCAGAGACAATAAATCAAACTTTTAGAGTGTTACTTCTGTTTAAATTAGCTTAAGTTTTTACGCGACTCTAAAGCTGCCCCTAATGTGTTATCATCTAGATAATGAATTTCGCTTCCTACAGGAACACCGTATGCGAGTTGCGTAATTTTAATATTTTGATTTTCTAGTTTATCCTTTATTACTAAAGCTGTAGTTTGTCCCTCAATTGTTGCACTCAATGCTAGAATAATTTCTTGTACTTGATTGTTTATAATTCTTTCTTTGAGTTTATTTAAATTTAAATCCTGTTCTGTAAAATTTTTTGAGGCTGATAAAAGCCCACCAATAACATGATAAAGACCTTTATGATATCCAGATCTTTCAAATGCCCATACATCAGCCATATCTTCAACAATGCATATTGTAGTTTTTGATCTATTTTCTGAAGAACAAATTTTACATGGAACAATAACATCTAATATTCCACAATTAGAACATTTTTTTACCACAGAAGCCGTTTCCTTTATACTTTCTCCTAAAGGTAACATTAATTCATTTTTATTTTTTATCAAATATAAGGCTATTCTCTGCGCAGAGCGTTGGCCAACACCAGGTAACCTAGAAATTAAATTAATAAATTTTTGAAGTTCGTCCTGTGACAATTTAAAAAGGCATCTTCATTCCTGGAGGCAATGGTAACCCACCAGTTATTTTTTTCATTTCTTCAGCTGACATTTCCTCGACTTTTTCTTTAGCTTGATTGAGTGCAGCTTTGATTAAATCCTCCAATACCTCTTTTTCATTAGAAGACAACAGTGATGGATCTATATCAATTGATTGAACAATTTGTTTACCATTCATTATAACTTTAACCATTCCTCCTCCTGATTCAGCTTCAACGGTTTTATTCTCAAGCTCCTTTTGCATTTCTTGTATTTTGGCTTGCATTTCTTGTACTTTTTTCATCATACCGCCCATATTACCCATCATTTCCATCACCTCTTTCTAATTCTTCAATATCTATAATCTTTGCATTAGGAAATTTAGCAAGAACTTTTTTAAATTCATCAGTTTTCATCTCCTGATCAATTAATTCTTTTTTATAGAGAGACTTAATTGTCTCTAAAGTTGTTATTTGTGTTTTAAGTTTCATTTCGATTTTGTAATCATTTTCCAAATTTTTGTATAATTCTTCGCTTCCGTTGAAATTTTTGTCAGACACATTTAATCGTAATATTTTATTTTTCTCTGAAAAATCAATTATTTCAACATTTTCAATAATAATTCCTGCCATAAGAGGTGAGAAATTTTTTCCATAAAATTGAAAAAATTTCTGATGAATATCAATTTTTTCTTTTAGAGAAATTGGTGATACTTGTTCAACTTTGTTTTGAATTACATGATCAATATTAGGAGAGGATTGAATTATTTTTTGATTTATTTCAGACTTTTTTTTTTCAACTAAGTCTGTTGATTGATTGTCATTTAACAAGAAAGCACACCTAAGCATTACCATTTCTAAAGTTATATGTGGTTGAGATGAAATTTTAATTTCATCATAGCCTTTCATCAAACTTTGCCAAAAAATATTTAACTTGCCACTATCAAATTGAATAACATAGGATGCAAAATTTTTATCTTCATCATTTAAAAATTCATCCTTAATAAGATCTTGGTTGATTTTTAATTTGCATGACCAATTTATTATATTCATCATATCTTCAATAATTTTAGAGGTCTCTGAACCTCTTTGATACATATCGTCAAGTATAGAAATTAGCTTTGACAAATTATTATCAAATATACATTTTGATAATTCATATAAATCACCTTGCCTTGCAAAACCTAGCATGTTGACAATTTCTTCAACTTGAATTTCTTTTTGTGATTTAAATATATTAGCTTGATCTAATATACTTAAGGAGTCCCTTACTGAACCATCACTAGCTTTAACTATTAAATTTAATGCTTCATTAGAAATTGTTATGTGCTCTTTTTTAGCAATGTTTTTTAGAAAATCGGATAGAGTCTTCTTCTCAACTCGTCTTAAGTCGAACCTTTGACATCTTGAGAGAATGGTAATAGGCACTTTAGAAATCTCAGTTGTTGCAAATATAAATTTTGAGTGAGGGGGCGGCTCTTCCAAAGTTTTAAGAAGAGCATTAAATGCACTTTTCGATAGCATATGCACCTCATCGACTATATAAACTTTATATTTTCCTAAAACAGGATTATATTTTACATTTTCTATAATCTCTCTAGCGTTTTCAACGCTTGTATTTGATGCAGCGTCAATTTCTATAACATCTGGGTGTCTATCTTCAGTGATGGCTTTTGCTTGTTCACAATTGATTAAATCAGGATTATTATCTTTATCAAAAACTGAACAGTTCAACATTTTTGCAACAATTCTTGCTGTTGTTGTTTTGCCTACTCCACGTATACCTGTAAAAATATATGCATTAGGAATTTTATTTTGCTCAATTGATTTTTGAATAGTTTCAACTAAATACTCTTGACCAATTAGATCTTGGAAATTTAAAGGTCTATATTTTAATGCAAGAATATTCGATTGATGTTTCATAATTTAGTCAAAGGAGAATTACACGACCCAATCCCTTATGTTACGGCTGCTTTCTTTCGAACCTGACCGGATTGGCATAAAAAATTGCCCATGTAATTCTCAAATTATCTTATAACAGTATTAAATAGAAATATGAAGTTATTGTCTTACTCTATATGGAGATTTTTCAAAAACTCCTAATTTTCTAACCTTTGAACAATAATGATACATATCGTCAAGGGCAAATTTAGTGTTTTGCTGTTCAGGATGTCCTTCAATTTCACAATAAAATTGTGTAATTACGAAATCTGCTCCATAATTATAACTTTCGAGTTTGATCATATTAACATTATTAGTTGCAAATCCCCCCATTACTTTAAATAAAGATCCTGGTGTATTTTTAACTGAAAATAAAAAGGATGATATGTATGTTTTAGTTTCATCAAATTCTAAATTTTCATTTTTAGACATTATATAAAATCTTGTAATGTTGTTAACAGAGTTTGAGAAATTATCATCAATAACTTTTAAGCCATAGATTTTTCCCGCCAAACTTGAAGCAATAGCAGCTGTATCTATTATTTTCTCATCTTGGATTTTTTTTGCTGAACCTGCTGTATCAGCTCCGATCAAAATATCTAAATCTAATTTTTGAATTTTTTCACTACATTGTGCTAAGGCCTGTTCATGACTGATAATACTTTTGATATTTTCAATTTTACTGTCTGGATGAATTAAAAGCTTGTGTTCAACTTTTTGAAAGTGTTCAAAATTAATATGCAAATTAGATTTTGGTATCAATCGATGAATATCAGCTACTCTGCCAGCAGCAGAGTTCTCAATGGGAATCATTGCATAATCAACATTTCCAATCTCAGCCTCGTTTAAAGCAATCTCAAATGTTTTACAGGGTAACGGTTCTGCCCTAGGAAAGAACTCTTGCACTGCAAGATGACTATATGCTCCCTCGACTCCTTGAAAAGATATTTTTTTATTCATTTTTTATAAATTAATCGATTTACTCTATCTAAATCTTCTTGTGTATCAACTCCCAAAATCTCTTCTTTAATTATTGAAATTCCAATTTTATCTATTTCAATAATACGAAGTTGTTCGAGTTTCTCACTAAGCTCTCTTTTAGTAGGTGGTAAAGAGATAAAATTTGACAAAAAATCTTTATGATACCCATAGATACCAATGTGATGAAAAATATTCTTATTAACTATTTGTTTATCATTTAATTTTCTTGAAAAATCTAAAGCACAATTATTTTCATCAATTAAGACTTTCACTTTAGAACTATTATAAGCTTCATTTAAGTTTACGAATGGACACGCTAAAGTGCTCATTTGAAATTTTAGAAGTCTCTCTTTTAATACATTAATGTGGTTATCTTTAATAAATGGCATGTCTCCTTGGACATTAATTACGTATTTAAAATTTATTGTATCCTCAAGTTTTTTTAATGCTTCTCCAATACGGTCACTTCCTGATGGATGATTAGGATCTGTCATAACGTGCTTGAGATCCATTTTATCACAATAATCTTTTACCTCTTGATCACATATAGCTAAAATTACATTTTCTGTAAAATCTATTACACGATTATAAACGTGATGCAGCATTGGTAACTCACCAATTTTTGCAAATGGCTTATTTGGAAATCTAGATGCCTTTAATCTTATTGGTATTATAACTAGCGTATCATTCATTAATGCGACAAAAATCCGTTTTTAGTGGTATATTTTTAAACATAGACTTCTCTTTTTAATATGGAAACTAATAAAATTCTAGGTGCAATAATACTTGCCTTACTTCTTGCTGCTGTATTCTCAAAAGTTGCTGATATGGCGATACACCCCGAGTTTCCAGATGAACTTGCATACAAAATTGAAATACCTGAAGGTGGTGTTACAACCTCTGTAAGTGAAGATGTGGATATTTTTGCTGTTTTACCAGACATTACACCTATGCTGGCATCAGCTAGTATGGAAAATGGTGAAAAGATTTTTAAAAAATGTGCATCTTGCCATACTCATGTTAAAGGCGGTGAAAATAAAACTGGTCCTGCGATGTGGGGTATAGTCAATAGAGAAAAAGGATCAGCAGAGGGCTTCGCATATTCCGGAGCACTTGCAGCATTTGGTGGCGATTGGAGTGTAGAAGAGCTCAACAAATTCTTATTAAAACCAAAAAAGTATATTACTGGCACAAAAATGAACTACAACGGTATTAAAAAAGACCAAGATAGGGCTGATTTAATAAAGTGGTTAAATTCTCTTAGCGATTAAAGTTTAATTAATTATTTTTTAGAATAACATAATTATTGATGAGTTCGGTTTCAGTAGATTCGAATAAATTAAAATCCTTAATTGGTGCTTATTATGATAGAAGAATGTTACGTATTCTTTTGTTAGGCATCATAAGTGGGTTTCCCTGGGTTCTTATTGCTAGCGCTTTATCTTTGTGGCTAAAAGAAGAAGGGCTTAGCAGAAGTACAATAGGATGGGCTGGGTTAATATTTGGTGTTTATGCATTTAATTTTTTGTGGGCACCAATAATTGATCGAATGAAATTACCTTTTATAACAAATAAAATAGGGCATCGAAAATCCATAATCCTTTTAATGCAAACTATAATTTTAATTTGCTTAATTATTTGGAGTGTCCTTGAACCATCTCAAAATTTAGCATTAATTATAGGTGTAGGTTTAGCTATTGCAATATCATCTGCTACGCAAGATATAACAATAGACGCCTTAAGAATTGAGCAAATTAAAAAAGAAGAATCGGCTAGTATGGCAGCAGGAGCTGCAATGGCAGTCGTTGGATGGTGGACTGGATTTAAATTAGGTGGTTATGTATGTTTAGAGATTGCTGAAAAGTTAGAAAACTCTGGAGTTGACCAATATTGGCAAGTAACTTTTATTTTTTTAATGGGTATAATAGTCTTATGTAATGTAGGATTATCTTTTATTCCGGAGTCCAATAAAGAGAGATTTCAAAATATTTTAAATACTGATGCATCTAATACGAATGTCGAAAGTGTTGTAAAGGCAAGTTATCTATTTATAGCAATTGGAGCGCTGTGTTTTTTAATTGGGCAATTCTTTGAAAAAATATGGTTTACGAACGGAGGTCTTACTTTTGTTATAATTGGAGCTATATTTTATATTTTTTCATTTTTTATAAAAAAATTTGGTGCGGAAAATCCTATTTCTCAAACGTTTTACTACCTGAATAATGTTGTAGCAAATCCTCTAAGTAGTTTTTTTAATAATAATGGAGTTAGAATTGGAATTGCTATCTTGGCTTTTGTTTTCTTATTTAAAATTGGAGAAGCCTTTTTGGGAAGGATGAGTTTAGTTTTCTATAAAGAAATCGGTTTTTCTAAGGGGGATATAGCTATCTACTCAAAAGCACTTGGTTGGATTACTACCATTGTTTTTACTCTTATTGGAGGGGCTATTGCAATGAGGTCTGGTATTATTAAAACTTTAATAATTGCAGGAATAGCAATGTCAGCTACGAATATTCTATTTTCAGTTCTGGCATGGGTAGGGCCCTCGAAAGTTCTATTTGCATTTGCAGTAATCATTGATGACCTTGCAGCAGCTTTTGCAACTGTGGCATTTGTAACGTTCATATCACTTCTTGTTGATCGAAGCTTCACTGCTACACAATACGCTTTACTAGCCTCTGTTGGAACTGCAGGAAGAACGTTGTTGGCATCTTCTTCAGGCGCTATGGTTGATGGTTTGGGTGGTGATTGGGGATTGTTCTTTATGATAACTGCAATCATGGTAATACCATCTCTGATTTGTTTATTGTTAATTAAAAATAAAATTAATTTAGTTAAAAACTAAATAATTAATTGTTTATTGAAGAATACAGTCTGTTGTAACCAGCTGTAAAACCACTCAAAGAATAAGTTATGGTAGCCTCACGATTATCTAAAAATAAAGCTTTTATAGAAATTTGATTTCCAGCTTTGAAAAAATTCACAAAATTCTCTCCAATTATCTCTGCAACAAAGCATGCGCTTTGATTACAATATGCATAATTTAGATCAATTGGATCTTTTTCGTCGATTTGTAATTTAATTGGACTTTTCAAATTGACTGCATGGGGAAATGCTATCTGCATTTGTGTTAATTTATCTGGATTTATAGTTACAGATATATAACTGACGACTTCATTTGTGTTGGAATCAAAGACAAGCTCTCTTAAGTCACATATTTTTTGATTTTGCTCAGAAACACATGTGTATTTCCAAGCCTCAAAGTTTTCTTGCTCCAAAATATGACTTTCTGCAAAAAGCGTGCTTATAAAAAAAAAGAAAAAAAAATTTAATTTAGATAAAAAAGAAAACATAAATTTAATCTACATCAATCAGAGAAATTGTTAATTTTTTAATTTTATTTGGACAATCTCATTGTTAGATCCTACTCTTATCTTTGGGCCCCATGTTGCTGATCCAGAGCTCACATATAAATAGTTATTCTGTCTTTGATAAAGCCCATAAATTTGAGGAAATTTAAGTTTTACAATAAAATTGAAAGGAAATATCTGCCCATTATGTGTGTGGCCAGAAAGCATTAAATTAGCTTTAGTTGATACTTTTTCCCAAATAGAGGGTTTGTGAACAATCAACAGATTAAATAAGTCTTTTTGAAAAAGTTTTTCAAAATTAGAAATTTTTGAATTATCACTTATGTTGTCTGAGAGTCCAATTAAATTAATTCCATTAATTTTTAAAGACTCATTGTTTAGTGTTTGTATTCCAACACTATCAAGATCATCAAGATGTTTTTTTGAGTTTTTGATATAGTACTCATGATTGCCAGTAACAAAATAGATGGGTTTGTTAAGTTTTTTAAACTCTTTGAGATCTTCGATTTTAAAAGAACTACTATCAATTAAATCACCACCAATAATTAAAAAAGATGGATCTAGTTTAATGATTTCAGATACAATTTTTTTAAGTGAAGATGGATGATTTGAACCTATATGGACATCACTGATAAAAACAAATTTAAAACTCTTGTCTACCAGTTCTGAATTTAATGAGAGATTTTTTATTTTAGTCTTTTTTGAATTAATATATCCGTAAATGATTGTAGGGATTTGAATGAAAAAGAAAAAAATTGCTAGCTTATAACTACTTACAATCTTAAGATATTCAAAAGCAATTAGAGGTAATATTAAAAAAAAAGATACTGTGCCTATACCAAATCCCTCATAAACAAAAATTTTTATAAATTTATTTGTGCTTTTTGATCTAAAATAATAAAGACAAAGTGAAAATACCAAAGTAGTGGTTATAAAGACCTCTAATAGTGAAGTTGGATTACCTAGCCAAGTAGATAAAACATCAAATGGAAATATAAAAATTAAATACGAAATGAAGTAAAGAGTGATGATAGATAACATTACCCTAACTTTCATTTTTGCTATTATCGAAGTAAAAAAGAAGAACACCCGCAATTATAACTATTAGAATTCCAAAATAATTATAAATTGAGGGTAATTGATTAAAAATAATCCAACCTAAAAATACACCATAAATAATTTGGAAATAACTTGTTAGACCAAATACAGTAGAGGGTAGTGTTCTTGATCCATATATTACAGCGCTAACACCAAGTCCCGCAAAGAGACCACCTAAAATCGATAAAGACAGGTCATTATATGTCATTATTACGAACTGAAATTTCGTTGTAAAAAAAAAGATTACAACACTAACGGCCATGCTAAAAAAAGCTGCAGAATATGAAGATGTTAGATAATTATATTTACGCGTAATTAAGTGGGTAACTGCAATACAAAAAGCACCAATAAATATATACAAAACTCCTTCAAAAGATACACTGCTAGAGCTAAACGGTTCTGCCGAAATTAATACTCCAAAAAAACCCATCAGTATTGCCATCACTCTTATAATGTTTATATCATCACTCAAAAAAAAATGAGACATAACTAAAAGCATTAAAGGCGAAGTAAATAAAACGGGATAAACAATTGAAAGAGGTAGAAGCAGTACTCCTTTTAAAACACAAAGAAATCCTATCGTATGCACTATTCCTCTTATAATCTGAAAAATGTAATTTTGATTTTGATAAAATTTAAAGCCGTGATTTTTAAATATGAAATAAGCTAAGGGTATTAAAGAAAACAATGCATTTAAAAATAATAATTGCAAAATAGGATATCTGTCACCTAGAATTTTAATTACAGAGTCCATTGAAACTAGTAACACAAATCCAATTAAAGATACAAAAAAAGGTATTATAAAAACTCTGTTAATCATTTAAGGAAAAATGAGATCATTATTTTTTTAGAGAAACACACTTTAATTCATACGACCAGTTTTTGTCGAATTCTTTGTATGATATTGAAAAATCTAAATCCAAATTACTGTTAATTGATAAAATGGAAATATAGTCCTCAGTCTCATAATTAAAAACAAAATTGGGGTAATTTTCGATAAGTTCATATTTTTTCTCATCAAAACTACTATAAATATAAATTTTATCTTTTAATTTTTCTTCTTTTAGTAAATCTAATTGTGTACCAGAAACTTTTTGCTTACAGTCAAAATACTTGAGCGCATTGATACTCTTATCACAAATACAGGCGAGAGAAAATTTATCTAATAAATCTGCATATGTTAAATTTGGCAGTATTATAAAGAAAAAAATGATAAAGTTTTTCATATTGGGTACTTATATATCATGATGAATAAACAATTAATTACTATTATCATTTTTTGTGGGATAGGGTTTGCAATCATAAGAATTTTACTAGAGTCATTTTTTCCTGGTGGAATATCACTTTGAATGAAGATAAAAGAAAAAAAATTTGGAATAAAGTTCAGTTAATTGGGGACGAAATTCAATCACTTTTGAAGCCCTCGCCTTTTCATCCAAGGGGTAGAAATGCATACGCACATATTGCACTCAGCATTAAAGAAAAATATGGATGCAGTTACAAAGATATTCCTGATGATCAATACGAAGAGGTCATTTTTTTTTAGAGCATTTGAGAAAAAATCCTAATTAAATTGTCTTGATTTTTTTCTGATAAACTTTATTTGTAAACTAAAAATCATGCCTAGAACAAAAAGTTTAGCTACATTAATAGAACATTACGGAGAAGAAAGAATATATAACCCTAAATCAAATAAAGTGCCTGCTATTTATAAAATATTAAATAGGCATATCTTCAATAATCGCCTCAAACAACCAAAGATTACAATACGAAGAATGCATGGAGCTCTAGGTCTATTTGAATTTAATCCTTACGCTACAAAATTTTGTTACAAAATAACCATTCATAATAAATTTAAAAATTTTAGAGAATTTGTTGAAATTCTTGGTCATGAGATGGTTCATTACTACCAAAAACTAATTTTAAAACAAAATACTGCCAAACATAATAAGGAATTCTATAGTTTCAAAAATAAATTTAAAAAGTTAGGGCTTAATTTAAAAAGAATTTATAGATAACTTTATCTAAAAGAAGACTCTAAATTTCCACCATCTACAGTTATTACACTTGCGGTCGACTTATAAGACAAAGCTAAATGATAAAAAGCATCAGCTACATCTATTGCTTTAACTTCCTGTTTTAATAAGTTACCAGACATGTATTGCTTAGTGGTTAGGCCTCTTGCTTTAGATCTCTTTGTAATCATATCATCAGTCATTAAACCACTTCTTATTCTATCAGCATTCACTCCATTAAAACGAATTCCGTAATCACTATACTCTGTTACATATTGTTTCATTAAAAATAATAGGGCAGCTTTTGTAAGACCATAAGCAGCATAATTTTTTCCGGGATTTACAGCTTGTTTTGAAATATTAAACAAAACTACTCCTCTGGTTTTTTGCCTTTTCATTATTTCAACTCCATGTTTTACGAAATAGTGATGCGCAAAAAGATTCAAATCAAAACTTTTATCAAATTGTTGCCTTGTGAGTTTTTCCAAAGACTCAACAGTAGCAAATCCTGCATTAGAAATGAGGATGTCCACACCGCCATAAATAGAGGATATTTCTTTAAATACATCCCTAATTTTGTCTTCATTTGTAATATCACATTTTATATAACTCATCCCCGTTATATCCTGTTTGATATCTTTTGGGCTGATAATATCTAATATTATTACATCTGCTCCTTCTGCTTTAAATTTTTGTGCTGTAACATAACCGATACCTCCAAGGCCGCCTGTAACAACAGCTACCTGTCCTTTAAGTTTTTGAGATGAATTTTTAATTTTTGCTAGCTCAAGGGGCCAATATTCCATTCTAAAAATTTCTTTTTCAGGTATTGACTTAAAATTTCCAAACTTTGCAGCTTGTAAAATCACTGAGAGAGAATTTAAACCTACATCCATTGCTATTTTGGCATCTTTAAATGTTGGTCCTGTGGAAAAAATACCAATGCCTTTTACTAAAATTAATCTTGGATAGGGGTCTAACATTGAGGCGGTAGAGTTATATTTATGATTACGTTTAAAATATTTCTTATAACTTTCTTTAAAATTTTCAATGGATTGAATAATAATTTTTTCTAGATTATTAGATTTTTCTTTTGATAAATCGATTATTAATGGTTTTGATTTAATCCTTATAACATGATCAGGTGTCACAGGTCCTTCATTTGTAAATTTTTTTAAATTAGGATGTGAAAATAATTCGTCAAAGAATTTCGGTTTATTAAAATGTACAACCTTTCTTTCAAAATCATCACCACGTTTGTTGGCTATTTGTTGCCTTATCAGATTTGAAACTTCTGAAATACTAATTTTTTTTTCAAAGTATTTGCTAACCCCAATACCCTTAGATTTTTTTGTGAGCTCTTTTTCAGCCTTTGTTATATATTTAATCATTCTTTCGTAACTTTCTTTTGCATTATTTGCAAAAGTGAAAATTCCATGATTTAAAAGAATTAATCCTTTTACATTTGGATTTTTATCAAATACCTCAGAAGCTTTTTTTGCTAATTTAAAACCAGGCATAATGTATGGAACGATACCCATCTCATAACCAAATACATGTTTACAAATTTTTTCTGGATTAGGTTGATCAATAAGTGAGAGAATTGCATTAGAGTGGGAGTGATCAACAAATTTGTGAGGAAGGAACGCGTGTAAAAGAGTTTCTACAGAAGCATTTGGGAAAGAAGTATCAAGCATATATTTACGCTGATAATTAACCATTTGAAAATCATCTAGCTCAATGAGTTTTCTCATACTAAGAAGATTTTTCATTTCTAAAGCTGGGAAACCGTCCTCCTCTATATTGCCCATATCTTTCCCACTACCTTTTACATAAATAATTTCCTCATTTTTACCTAGAAGGGTATCTAATGATGATTTCACAGATGTGTTTCCTCCTCCGTGAAGAACAACGGTTGGATCATTTCCCAAAAGTTGTGTTGTATAAATACGAAGTGCTAAGTCTTTAGGAACACCTCTTTTTGCATATTTTTTGATGTAAGATTTTGCTTCGTTCTCGTTATATTTACTTTTCATCTAACTAGCTAAATAAATTAATCTATTCTTTTGGTTGATGAATGATCAAATAAATGTGCTTTTTCAATATTGATTGAAAGAGGAATGACATCACCATTTTTAATTGTGGTACGTCCACCATTTTGAACTACTCTAAATTCGTTATCATCTAACATTGCTATTATATGAGTCTCTGAACCAGTTGTTTCAACTAAAACTACCTCTGCTTTGATATTTGAGGTTGGATCTATGCTCACGTCAGTAGGTCTTATGCCATAAACTACATTTTGATTATTTGATACATTTTTTTTTGAGTGAGGTAGGTCCTGTGACTTTAATTTAATACTACTATTATCTGTTACAACTCCCTGAAGAAGATTAATTGCAGGAGTGCCAATAAAATCGGCAACAAATAAATTATTTGGTTTTTCATAAATTTCATTTGGAGTTGCTATTTGTTCAATAATACCATTGTTCATAATCACTATCTCGTCAGCCATAGTCATAGCCTCAATTTGATCGTGAGTTACATAAATAGTGGTAGCATTTTGTTGATTATGTAATTTTCTAATTTCCAATCTCATATGAGCTCTTAATTTTGCATCAAGATTTGACAAAGGCTCATCGAACAAAAATACCTTTGGGTCTCTTACTAATGCTCTGCCCATAGCTACCCTTTGCCTTTGTCCACCTGACAGCTCTTTTGGTGTTCTGTTTAAAAAATCTGTTAAATTTAATACAGAAGCAGCCCACTCAACTTTTTCTTTTATATCTTGGCTAGCCATTTTTCTGATCTGTAAACTGAATGCAATATTATCAAAGACATTCATTTGAGGGTATAAAGCGTAGTTTTGAAAAACCATTGCTATATCTCTATCTCTTGGGTGAATGTTATTAATGATGTCTCCTCCTATTGAAATTTCCCCACTAGATATAGTTTCTAATCCAGCGGTCATTCTCAGTAAAGTAGTCTTTCCACAGCCTGAAGGGCCAAGTAAAACAACAAATTTTTGATTACCAATATTTAGATTTATATCTTTAAGTACCTCTACAGAACCAAAGTTTTTTTAATATTTATATATTCTACTTCAGACATTTATTAATCCATCTAGTTGATTGCTATCCCCGGCTAAATCAAGAATAGTGTATCGATCTCTTATGAACCTAGCATATCTTAGAGCATCTTTATAAAAATTACTATCAAGTTTAGCGTCTTCGGGAGTTCTTAATGCACCGCACTCTCCCATAGAATTCCAGATAATGTCAAAGTCTAACATTTTCTCTCTTAAGGGTTGAACAAATTCGAGCCAGTTCTTGTGAAAAAAATTATTTATCATTTCTGCTCTCTTTTCATCGAATATTTTTGTCTTCATTGCTTCGTGAATTGTGTCTAACATTTGATGACCAAGTTTTTGAATAATTTCTTGCTCAGGTATTTGAGTTGGTTTTATTATTGGTGGAGTATCATTATTTAAAATAGAATTTTGGATTTTTGAAATACTAATAGTTGCAATTCCCACTTGTTCTCCATGAGACGTTCCGGGATGGTTGTCTTTTGCAAACATATCTATGTAATGAGAAATGCCATGTTCACCCATACTTCCCACATGAGTTGTCTGTGTAAATGAAGTACCCAATCCCATTATTGCAGAGATACGTGTAAGTAAAGCAAGGGCTTCTATATCTCCTTTTGCAATTAATGAAGCGCTTTCAATCATATCTTTCTCATATAAAGCTAAAAGAGAATACGGTGCTGTTTGATAATCAGTTTTTAAAATTTTATGAGACATCAACCAATCAACCTGTGCAGTTGTTCGACAAATTACATCTGCAAAAGCAGCAGCAGTAAGTCTTTTGGGACACATACTGAGAACTTCCAAATCAAAGAAAACACCTTGTGCATAGTGCGCAACCAGTGATTTTTTGATCCCATCAAAAGATATTGAGGCTGTGCCTGTTGTGTAAGCATTCATGGGAGTGGTCGCAAAGACAGAGTATGATTTTTTTTCAAGAAAAGTAGCATACTTTATACTATCGCTGACTGTTCCTGACCCTACAGCAATAACTCCATCGTAATTTTTTATTTTTTTTCTTAAAAATTCTACACCTTCAATACTTGAAGATGGGCTCTCCCATATATACTCATTTGCTTTTACTTTACCTTGAAGATTTTTATAAATTCTTGAACCAAGGGCTTTGTGTGTAAATTGATCACTTACAATAAGAAGATTTTGGTTTGAATGTAATTGAGAAATCAATAATGACTCTTTACCGTCTAAGCTTTTATCTATTTCAATTTTTTTAATTGGGATACCGTATTTCCTTTGATCTTCAGGGTTAACCCATTTGCCTGCAATTAAATCTTTTATTACGCCATTATAATCGGTCATAATTTATATTTTTCAGTAAATTGAACAAGAGATTTATTAATTGATTTATTTGAGTCATAAACATTTTGGTAAATATTAATTAAATCTTGATATATTGATTTGTTATCTAAGTTAGGTTCGATAAGACGAGTTTTTCCTGACATATTTTCTGCAGATTCTTTTATGCTGCTATACCAACCTGCGCCATAAGCAGCTATCATACCAGCGCCCAATGAAGATGCTTCTACAGTGTCTGCGATAAGTACATTCTTTCCAGAGGCATCAGCCAACATTTGAACCCATGCAGGACTATTCGCCCCTCCTCCTATAGCTAGATATTCTTTTACATTTATACCTGTTTCTTTTTCGATATTTTGAGTTCTAAAAACGGAGTCTAAAGTCAATCCCTCTAATATCGATCTATATACATGATATGGGGTGTGACTTATACTTAAACCAACTATAATACCTCTAGCATATGAGTCCCAGTAAGGATCCATTACTCCACCAGTATATGGTTGTAAAATCAATCCATCACTTCCAATTGGTATTTTATTAATTTGCTCTTCTAAGTTTTTAAAAAAATTTGGATCTTTCCTATCACCATGAATAAATTGATCAACATACCAGTTGACTAGCAAAGCTCCTGACAATAAAACATTTTCCATTATAAAACCCTCTCCATGTGCAGCAATTTCTGTTCTCCAATTTTTTGAAATTTTGTAGTCCTTTGACCAAACCCCGGAAACGACAGCTGTTCCAAGATTGATATATGCTCTATCTGATTTTGTACAATTTGTGCCAAGACCGGCAAGTTGACCATCACCCCCTGCAGCAAATATACTTAAACCCTCTTTTAAACCAGTTTGGTGAGATGCATCATTTGAAACTTTGCCTATGCAGGTTCCTGGTTTGAAAGATTTAGGAAGTCTTGATTCATCAATATTCAAGTGTTCCAATATATCTTTAGACCAACATTTTTTAACAACATCAAACATTCCATGAGGATCTGAACTAATCCAACCGGTGTTAAATTCCCCTGATAACCTATGAACTAAGAAGGCTTGAACATCTGCAAAACAAGCAACTTCATTAAATATTTTTTTTTCATTTTTCTTAAGCCAATAAACTCTATAAAGACATGGACATGGGTCTTTTGGACGTCCTGTGATTTTGTGAATTTGGCCCTCACCCATTATAGAATTCAACTCTTCTACTTCCTCTACAGATCTTTTGTCCATCCAGACTGTAGCTGGGTAGACTGCTTTCCCTGACTTATCTAATTTTGCTAATGTTTCACGTTGATTAGATATGGCTAGTCCTTCAACTTTAGTCATATCTATTTTTTTAGCTAATTCATTGCATGATACACAAAAAGCTTTCCACCAATCCTCGACATCCTGTTCAAATTTTTCAAGGCTTGGGTTATTTAAAGGAATATCACATCTGCCCTCAGCGATCGCATTGCCTTTATCATCCCAGGCAATTGCTTTTGTTGATTGTGTAGAACTGTCGACGCCGATAACTAGACGTGTCATTTAGTAATCTTGTTTTGTTGGTGTCACTACCACTTCTTGCATGATTACATTTTGTGGCATTTCATATGCAAAAAGTATCATTTTTGCAACATAATCTGGGGATATTCTTCCCCCAATTCTTTCGATATTTTTTTTATAAGCTTCTAAAGTGTTAGGGTCAGTAATTCCATTTAAAACTTCTGCTTCAATATTTCCAGGTGACATTACTATCACTCTAACATTATGCGGTGACAGATAACCTCTAATACTCTCTGATATTGCATGGACAAAAAATTTTGTCCCACAATAGACAGTATGATCTTCATAAATTTTTCTTCCTGCTATTGAGCTCATATTAACAATAGTGCCACCCTTTCGGGCTTTCATGTCACCCATCACAGCATAGATTCCATTCATTACACCTTTAGTGTTAACGTCAATCATTTCATCCCATTCAGATGGGTCTTGAGTTCCAATTTCTGCTAGTCTAGCCACACCAGCATTATTAAAAATCATGTCAGTTGGTCCATACTCTTTTTCAGCCTCACGTACAGCAGCTATGAGCGCCTCTCTATCTCGAACATCTACTTTTCTACACATCGAGTTTTCTAATTTAAACGACTCCATTATATCCAATCTTCTTGCTATCAATAAAGTAGGGTACCCAGCTTTTGAAAATGCTTTTGCAGTCGCTGCACCTATACCACTACTTGCACCAGTTATAACTGCTAAAGGTTTTTTCATATTTAATCTAACACATCATAACTAGGGTGGTTAAAACCACCCTAGTTAATTTTTTTAATTAAACCCCAACAGTTTTGTTGAAGTTTTTAGCAATAGTGTCTAGACAATCTTTTGCTGATCCGTATTCTCCAGCAAAATACCTACCAAGCTCAATAGGTATCATGTTGCTTGACATGTCAGCCCATTCAGGAAGATCTGGTTCTGATCCCATATCATTAAAGATAGCATCTCTAACAACATCTAGGTGACGAGTTGTACCGTTACCGCTTCTATTATTAGCTTTAACTCTCTCATCGTCATAAACAGCTGATCTAGTTGGACCAGTACCACCACCAAGTGCAGTGATATAGACTTGTGTTTCATAGCTAGTTGCCCATTGAGCAAATAACCAAGCTGCATCTTTATTTTTTGAATATTTAGAAACAGCTAGTGAAGATCCACCTTGGTGTGCAACACCTGGAATTTCACCATAACCACAGTCACTTGTTGATCTTAAAGGACTCGCAGGAGCAGGGCAGGCTGCTGCCATCATTTTCCCTTGAACATTTGACTCATCAGAGTCCCACCATGGGAAGAATTCACCCCATGAGATTGTTTGAGCAGAACCACCTTGAAGGATATCCTGTCCTTGACCATCCCATGTCCAACTTGTGACACCCGAAGGCATATACTCTTTAAGTTTTGTCCAGTAATCCATACCTGCTAAACCGTTTGCATCATTACCTGCAAAACTTCCATCAGGATTGGTAATTGAACCACCGAAAGCCCAGGCAAACATAGTCCAGTCACACTCTAAGCTGTAGTGACCAGATTTCATTTGACCATTAGTTCCGTATATTGGTCTTCCGTCTGGATTTAAATGACCAAGTTTTGCTGCCTGTATTACTTGAGCATTACTCATGTACTGATCAAATGTTGTTGGAACACTTAGTCCAAGCTCTTTGTAAACATCATCTCTATACATCATAATAAAGACAGGAATGTCATAAGGAACACCAACCATAGTGCCGTCGTACATGGAAATACCATCTACAAGTGGTCCTAGGAAATCGTCAAAGTTATAATTAGGCATAGCTAAGGTAGGATTTGCTGCATAAAGCTCACGAGGATCTTCTGCATCACCTCTAAAGGCTGCCATCCAACTTTGATCTAGATAATAAGTGTCGTAAGTTCCTAATCCAGAGGCAACGTCTAAAGTTAGTTTTTGTAAAACTTGCTCTAAAGGTAAAACCTCAATGTTAACTTTAATACCTGTTACTTCCTCAAAGAAAGGTTTTAAAGTTGTATTTATCGCATTAGAAGGAGGAGTAGACTCAGTTGCCAAAGATACTGTTTGGCCTCTGAAAGGAGATGATACATCTTTTAACCAATCCATCATATCCCCTCTCCATTCTATTCCATGAGAACCAGCATGAGCTTGAGGAATAAATTTTCTGCTCATAGTTCCCATTGTGCCCAAGCAACCAGCTCCTAGACCAAGCATACCGGCATTTTTAAGAAAATCTCTTCTCTTCATATTACCGTTTACGTACTTGCCTACAATGTTTGCAAGGTGCATTTTTCTATACATATCGCGCATATGATATCCCTCCGATATAAAAATTTTTGCATAAACAATGTTTCTTAGCAAGAGGCTTAATATAGTTATACACAAAATATTATTTTATTATGTTGACTTCTTCTAATAATCTTCAGTTTCATTAAGAATTTCTAATAGAAAAATTGAAGTATTTTAAAATAAACTCTTTGAAATTTAAGTGTATAGTCTCATTATGGCCGCACAAAAGTCTTATTCTTTGCCAAGTTTTATGAATTCTGACAGTTCTCTGCCTTGGCTTTTGCCATTGATCACTATGCTGATAGTATTTGCAATTATTCCTTTCTTTTACAATATTTACCTAAGCTTTCATGAGTTTGTCCCAGCAAAAAGGGCACTACTTTTTGTGGGATGGGATAATTGGATAAGGCTATTCACTGATGGAGTATTCTGGGGATCTTTAAAGGTGTCCTTATATTACACATTTATGTGTTTATTAATTCAACTAGTTTTGGGCATGGGAATTGCTCTATTAATTGACTCCGACGATCCTGGATTTGGAATTATAAGATCTATTTTAACTCTCACTTTAGTCATACCTCCAGCAATTGCTGGTATGATATTCTTAATAATGGAGGATGCTAATTATGGTTTAATACCATGGCTCTTGAAATCAGTTGGGCTTATAGGTCCTGAAGATACAATTTTAGCTGACCCAACACTAGCCCTGTGGGGTGTAATGATAGTTGATATTTGGCAATGGACTCCCTTTATGGTTTTAATCTTAGTTGCTGGTTTAAGATCTTTGCCAAGTGAACCTTTTGAGTCAGCTGTCATAGATGGTGCAAGACCTTTTCAAGTTTTTAGAAGATTAACACTACCAATGCTTCACAAAGTTATTGCTGTAGCAATTTTGATAAGAGGAATAGATCTATGGAGGATGGTAGATTATGTATTTGTTTTAACATCAGGTGGGCCAGGTACAGCCACTTACACTTTAAGTTTATATTCGTGGCAGAGGTTTACTTTTGTTCAATGGGGTTACGGAGCAACGATTAGTTTATTTTCTTTAATTGTAATTTTAATAGTCGGAAATGCATTTATTCATTTCGCAAAAGTAAAATGGTGAGGAATTGAATAAAGTATTTAAACAAGTATTAGGTTGGTTTATTGCTGCGATATTTTTCTTTCCTATATATTTCTGGATTACCGTATCAATTAAAAAGGATAAAGATATTTTTGCTCTACCTCCGAAATTATTTGATTTTGAAGTATCATTCGCTGCTTATGAAGAGGTGTTTGGTATTTCACGCTTTCTCTATGTAGAAGATATGGGAGCTGTTCGACCTGGTGGTGGAGATTTTTATATGATGCCAAATCTTGTGGATAGTATCATTATTGCTTTAGGCTCTACAGGAGTAGCAATGCTTATATCTATACTAGCAGCGTATTCTCTCTCAAGATTACCTATTAGGGGTCAACAGCATTTTATGGGATGGATTTTATCAACAAGAATGATGCCCCCAGTTGCAGTAGCAATACCAATGTTTTTTATATACAAAAATATAGGCTTAATGGATACGCATCTAGGTATCATTATCATTCACGCGTTAATGAATCTCCCACTTGCTGTTTTACTAATGAAAAGCTTTTTTGATGACATTCCAAAGGACATAGATGAAGCTGCGTTACTAGATGGGGCTACGAGATTTTTTGTATTTTGGAGATTAGTAGTACCCTTAGCCATAGGTGGAATAGCGGCAACTGCTGTGCTTTGTTTTATATTTAGTTGGACAGAATTTATCTTTGTACTGATGCTCACACAAACGGGACTTAAAACAATACCTGTGGTTTCAACATCTTTTGTTACTTCTACTGGAACTGCGTGGGATAACATGGCAGCATTAGGCACAGCTGCTATTATACCTGCCTTCATTTTTATACTTTTAGTTCAAAGACATTTAGTAAGAGGACTGACTTTAGGTTCAGTAAAACAATAAAGTAGTTTGATTAGAAAAATTTTAGCATTCTCTATTGCTTTAATTTTTATATTTCCGATATTTTTTCTAATTACATCTTCTTTTAAAAATAATATTGATCTTTTTTCATTACCCCCAAAATTATTTATATTTGATTTTGACTTTTCAGCGTATGAGAGAGTTTTTGGTTTTTCAAAATTACTAAAATTTGACCCTTCTTACGGTGAGC
>CACGSS010000002.1 GCA_902575725.1 uncultured Alphaproteobacteria bacterium
ATCCAATTACAGAAGAGGTGTGTTATGCCATAAACGCATTAATTTTTGCTGATAGTTCTCTTGATGAAAGCTTATTTACAGATGAAGAAAAGTATAATTATGTTGAATTGGCCTACAAAAATAAATGCGGAGGTGTAGCAGGAACTAATTTAGCATATTCATATCTTTATAATGAAGAATATAAAAACTACCAAAAAGCTCTAGAAATATTAATAAATGAAGTCAAAAATAAGGGGGGGTCTTCACCCGTTGCTTTAATTGCTGATATATATAGAGAGGGATATGGTGTAGATAAGAATCCTTATATTGCCTATATTCTCCACGCTTATAGAGCTGAAAATACATATGAAACACTTTCAGGTAGCGATTTTGATCAGAAAGAAGCTGATAAATTAAAAAAATCTCTAAGTTTGACGGAACTGAAAGAGGCTAATATTGCTTTGGCAGAAATTAATAAGGATTACACTGAAATTTTCAAATACATATACGGTAATACTTCATCTATTTCAAATGAGAGACTTATAGTAAAAAAATTGGAAAATAATAATTCTAATACAAGTCAAATCTCTGATTTTCAAAAAGATATTATTGAAAAAAAATCGAAAATTGAAAAGAAAATCTCTTCTAAAGTAGATGATGACCGCCCTCCTCAGATAATTATTGATAAGGATATAAAAATTGAAGGTCTAGTTGCAAATATTAATTTAACCGTAAAAGATGAATACAATATTGCAGGTCTTTATGTTGATGGTGTTCCTATTATCATTGACTCAGATAATGGCGGAATGATAAATGTCGAACAAACAATATTTGTTGGGAGTGAAAATAAAGAAATTCTAATTGAAGCTTATGACAAATGGGGCAATAGAAATTCAGAGAATATTCAATTAAATAAAGTAGTTGAGTCTTTAAATATTAATTATGGCGACTATTACGCTTTAATCATAGGAAATAACGATTATGATTATTTACCTAAACTAGAGACAGCAATTAATGATGCTAATAAAATCTATTCTATATTGAGTTCAAACTATAGTTTTAAAGAGGTTATACTTTTAGAAAACGCTACTCGTAAAGAGATACTTGTAGCAATGTATGATTTGAGAAAAAAGCTTTCATTCAAAGATAACTTATTCATATATTATGCAGGACACGGCGAAATTGATCGTCAGATAAATGAAGGTTATTGGCAGCCAGTCGATGCTCTTCCAGAGCTTCCTACTGAATGGATAGATAATAACACTATTACATCCATCATTGCTTCAATGAAAGCAAAACATGTATTAATTATTGCTGATAGCTGCTATTCCGGGTTACTAACAAGAAGTGGGAATAGTGTTTTACAAAATACTTTTGATAACAGAGAAATATTACTGCAAAGACTTTCAAATAAAAAATCAAGATTGGTTTTTACATCAGGCGGTAAGGAGCCAGTTCAAGATGGAGGGGGAGGCAATCACTCAATTTTTGCAAAATCTTTAATCAATGTTTTAGAAAAGAATATAAAGGAGATTACCTTAACAGAGATAGCTCAGGAAGTTATTCCATATGTGATAACTAATTCAGATCAAACTCCTGAATTTGCACCCATTCATAAAAGCGGACATGATGGAGGTGATTTTATTTTTGTTCCAAAAAATTAGTCTAGCTTTATAACTATTTCACCCTGTCAAGGGCTAGGATTTATTCTTTTTTCTATTCATCTATAATATTAATCTAATTTTAATAAGATCTCTCCATTTTCAGGTTCAGAAAATTGTTTTGAGAGCTCATCTAAAAAATCATCTTTTTCATAGTATAAAGCTTTTAAATCCATATCGACAGCTAATGACTTTTGCTTCAGGTTATAATGAAAGTCTTGAAACAATTTTAATTCAAACTTATTGATGAGGTAATTCTGTAAATTGTATTTCCCATTAAGAGTGTGGTAAACCAGGTAAACGAGCAAAAAAATAAATACTATATTCAATAATATTTTTGAATTAAAAAACCTCATTACTCTTCTCAATGAAATTTTAACATTGCCCTTTTATAAGCGGACACAGACTTAAAATTTAACTGTTAATAAAATGTGGATATAATTTAGCCTTAAAGAGTATTATTTATTTAACTTCTTTATTGACTCTATGAATTTGTAATAACCTTTATTCTGTTTGATAAATTCTTTTCATACCTTAGAGGGTCATCTTTTATTTGTTCTTTAAGTTCTCAACTACTAGATTTTAAAAGTGTGAAAGGAATGTGCAGGAAATGTAATTTATTTTTTTTTAAATTTTACAGCTATAGCAGCTTGTTTGTTAATTGGTTTACTGCCTTGTAATTTTGAATGACTAGAGCTTAGACCATAAGATATTTTATCTATCATTTTCTTCTGAAGTTGTTTTTTTTTATTTCTTTTTGTACTCATCCCACCATTAAATCCAAATCTATTTGGAAAATCTTTTAAAAGCTCATTAAATTTTTTTTTTGTTATCATTGAGAAATCAATTTTTTAATCTAAAGGCATTAGATAATTTTATTAATTTTTTGCAAACAAAATGCTCGCTTATTGTTCATGAATTATTGAAATTAAATGCACACTTTGGTTCAGCATTACCCAAAAGAACAAGTTTTTGTCGATTTTTGTTCATTATCGTCAAGGAGTGAACTATTAACAAGGATGATATCAAAGAAAAAAACACTGCAAAACAATAATTCTACATTATAAAAGTTATTAAATTATGCTCTGCAGTGTATCCGTCAAGATTTAATGCTTAATTTTCCAACCTTGTTTTTGAAGAGCTTTGATTAAGATTTCTAATCTTTCATCTCTAGACATTTCAGGTTTTATTTCAGTGAGAAATATATTTTTTGAACCTGTGACTTTTTCCCTTTGTTTAATAAAGTCTTCTTTAGATTTTACCTTATAGATTTTAATATTTTGCTCTGACATAATTAACCTCTTTTCTTTTATTTACTGTCCTTATATTTCTTCCAAATATTATTCCTGTTTTATACTTTAGTTTGACTAAATCCTCAGGCTTTTTGGCAATTATACTTTTTATAACTCTAACCATTTTTACCGACCTTTGGTTTATTGGCAGAATTTAAAAACTTTTTAAGTTTTTTATTAGATGATGGTTTTTGATGAAATTGAATGTAAGAGCGATGAATAGGTATTCCTAGTTCTCTTATTTCTTTAAGCGTTAATCTTTTCATTGGCATTGTTAACCTCCTTTGGTTTAAACAAGGCAACTATTGGGGAAATTTAAGATTCACCGTTTTAGCTGCATTTATTAAGCACCCGCAATATTGTGTTAGTAAATCGGTGCTGATAACACTTTATCATAAATAAGATTAATTTAAATCATTACCTAACACGCGTTAGGAAATTTTAAACTTGATTAGCTATACAGGTATTATGAGCTTCATGCATTTTGTCTCCAAAATTTTCAAAACTCCAATTTTCTTCAGGGATATCGAAATACTTTGCATACTCTTTTTGTATGGTCATGGTCATTAAATTGTCTTGAAGCATATCTTCATTCATTTGGATGAAATCATTTGATAGAGGTATGTTTGTAGCGACGTAGATGCCCGCAATTTCTCCTAGACCAAATGGTGACGTAAAGCCAACGCTCGCAAGGATATCTTGACCACCAAAATTCAAATAAATTTGCGGATCTTCAAAGATTTCCTCTAAAGGTGAGGGGTTGTCTTGCATGGTGTAAATAAAGAAAAAAACATTAAATTTGCAGCCGTTGTCTTTATCAAAATTAAAGTGAATATTGTTTCCATGTTGAATTTCGCCATTTTTTTTTAGTGTGATGAAATTTTCATCTTGATCTATTTGCCATGGATCTGCTAAGAGAAAAGTTGGCGTCAGCCAAATGAAGAAAATTAAAATGTATTTGAAAATCATCTTTGAATAGTACATCAGTCCCAAAGTATTCCTAGTAGGACTTGAAGGTCTTGCTGGTGACATTTAGGACAGCACAGATCTGGGATAGTTTCATTATCACTATCCTCTGGCATGTACTCCCTTGCCTTTTGACATGAGCGGCAATACGAGTCTGTTTGAAATACAAGATCCCCTTGTTGGTTGTACAATGTCAGGTGACACTTGTTCTCTAGAGAATGACAACTAGTACACTGATATAGGGAGTATCCTCGTGAGTAATGTGTGTGAATTTGTTTTCGGTGCTTTAGAAGTTGAACTGTTTTTTTGTCATTGCCTCTCAGTGCATGGAGGATGTCATCAATGTTTCCAAACAGAAAGCCCACACCCATGGTAATCTCCTCAGATTTGTAATCACATTTTTGACATTCAATAAAATAGCTATGACCCATAAGAGGTATTATAAGTTTTTTTGAAAACTCCCCAAATAGTTTTGGTGCAGCCGGATCAGGAGTCGAACCTGCATCTTCCCTTCCCGCAAGAAATCTCAGTGTGGGACGCTTTTCCATTTAAGCTAAGGCCGCATAAGTAAATTTTGATTTCATAAAAAGTCTTATTTCCCATATTTAGGAACTACCGGAGGCTCGGGCTCCTCTGGCAATGTACATTGCTCTTTGTTAGCAGGTAATTCATCAAAAGGGCGTGTTACCCAGATGTGTGAAAAAATAATATCCCCGTTTTCATTTTGAAAGCACTTCTTGCCAAAATGAAGTTGACTGTGATTTTGCTCATCTGCAACATACAAGAATATAACTGCAGCTAAAAAATGTAAAAAAGTCATGTTTTTAACCCTTTCTGAGAATTATTTAGGCTAGCCGAGATGGGATCAGGTATTTTTTTGCAATGCCTATGGGCTCTGTCCATCGCCTCCTCTACTTGAGGCATGGCCCACTGAATTGTAGGCAGGTCTATGAAAGTTCTTAAGGCTACTGGTTCCTCGAATGGGACATCAGTGACTGTTAAGCGAGAGCGTTTATGAAAAGTATAATATTCTTTAATTGTTTCATGATTGTATGAACCCATGCCTATTAAAATCATGTGTCCGTTCTTATACGGATATATTTCATACACCGTTCCGGTGGTTGAATGACCATTTTCCTGGAGTTCAATTTCTTTATCTATTAATTTTGTAAGATCAGGGTGAACTGATAATGTAAATAATTCAAAAAATTGAAGAACACGATCACAATTATTTTTTGTCATGACAAAAATTATATTTTCTGAGTCTTCAACATCACCACTACGTTCGATTGCAATCATTTCCTCCTCCAGTAATTGAATATTCCAACCGTGAAATTTTTCTAAAGTCATCGCTGAACTTAAGGAGACAATAAATAGAGAAGTAATTATTAGTATTAAGTATTTTCCTCTTTGCACCACGGCTAATGTACAGGAGGATGGGATTAGCCGTAGCACAGAAAGGAACCATGAAAAAACCACCTCAATTTTTCCTCTCTCTTTTTTTTGTTTGTCATTTATTAACTTGGTAGGAAATGACTTAGAGAAGGAGTAACTAGAAAACAGAAAGGAAGAGAGAGGTCTTTGCACTGAAGACAAAGATATTAAATTTTAAAAATATAAATTGGGAAAAGTTTATGAAATTTTAGACAGTTACACCATTGTTAAGAATATTCCAATTATTCTTAATAGCCCATCCAAAGATGGCCATAAATAGAAAATAGCTCAGACATAGAGACCAAAATAATTTTTTATCAATTGTATTATAGCGACCCGTTTGATGATCACGATGGTAATCCCAGTAACTCCAAATTGTTATAATAGTAGAAAGACCTGTGAACAAATAAGATATCAAAATCCAAGCATCTAAAATACTGATTTTATTGATTTTTGGAAGTCCATCACCAAATGTAAATTGAAATACCACGAGAGTCAGCAAAGAACCCAATGATACTGCTAGCTTAGACTCAAGTTCACGGGCCGGTATCCAAAATACACTAAAAGATAGATAAACTAAAAAGATGACTGGTAGAATTATTTTCAAAATATAGTAGAAAGACTTTCTTGTGAGCTCAAAGTTGAAATGGACTTCTTGTTGCACACCCTGACCGTAAATTTTTGTAGGACAGCAATCAAAATCATGATGTGTTATTTGCCACTCGTAAAGATTTTCATTGCCCCTATCAATCACAAATTCAGGATTATATAATGCAGATGTACTCAGATCAGTGTCTTGGAAAACAAAACCTGCTGATGTTGCTATTCTATCGAATGGAAATTTTTGAAATTCCGAAATGTTATTTGCCTGGTAATTTATTTTTTGAACTAAATGAAAATTATAAGGTTTATTACTTGTTACTAATAAGCTATGAAACTCAGATCGATTAATAAATGAAGTGATATCTGATGCATCAAAATTAGGATACCATATTTTTTGGAGAATATTTTCTAATTCAGCGGATTTTCTAAAAATACATTTTATTTCAGAGTCTTCATTTTCAGCAAACTTGGCTTTATCCAAACCTAATATTAGAGGTAGTTTATGAATTAAATCTTCATTTCTCCACTTTAGATGTACTTCAAAATCTAAACTAGTTTTACTACTTTGTTGAATAATCTCTATGTCTCTCAATATAATATCAAATTCGACAATAGGATGTCCCAAATAAGGGGTTCTCTCTAAACTAATTGTTTTAGCTTCACCATCTGATCCAATTACCTTTAGCGAAACATTCCTAGTTGCTAAAAATTTCTTTACATTATCTTCCTCAATATTGGATATATCCTCCCCATTAATTTCGATAATCTGATCCCCTGTAGATATAGAAGACTCAAAAGCAGAAGAGCCAAAGCGTATTTTGTCAATAAATGGGCCGTTTTCCTCTAAAACTACACCGACATCATTATAGGCCAGACGTATATTAGACGTCTCTCTAAAGTCTTTTTTTAGAAGTCGTTCACAAATTTCTGCTCCCCAGCTAACACTGGAAAAGAAAACCCAAAATCCTAAAATTATCCCCCTTAAAAACAAATTAGAGTGATTTTAACACACTCTTAATTTTACTCAACTGATCATCTAATTTTTGGATGTCTTGGTAAATTTTCTCTTTTTCATGTGGGACTATTTTTGATCCTCCTGAACTTTTCTCATCCATTGACTCACGTACAGCATCCATTAAATCTCCCAATCTTCCGCCAATTGCTAATATCTCTGATTGTACTTCACTTTCACTAGCAGGTTTTTCAGGTTGGGCGGTTGCTAGATAATCTTTCAAAAAATTGCTAAAGGGAGTTTTTTGGTAAATTTTATGCATAGCATGCTCTAACCGTATGACAGTTCTAAATTGTATATTCCTATCACTATCATCAGGATCAGCACATTTGTATATATAAGACTTAGACTTCCCAGTGATATCTTGAATGTCTTGATCACTTAAATTTTTAAGAACCTCTTTTAGAGTATGTTCAATGGTGATAATTTCTTTTGTTTTAGACATACCTCACTATAGCAATTTATGTTAAGCGGGTAATCAATAATCTATGTCCAAAAGTAAAAAAGCTTTGGACTATTTGTAGAAATATTATTCCTCATTATTGTTATCATGAAGTCTAATTATATTACTCCTACTTTAGGTAGAAGGTTGTCCTCTAATAAAAAAAATGAACCCCAATCCCTAAGAGATATTGAAGAGTATTTGCGTTGTTTAGCACAAATCAGGCAAGAAAATAATATTTCTGTTGAGGATGTAATGCAGCATTTGAATTATTCTCGTAGCACTCTTGATGCTCTTGAGAATGGTAATCTAGAATTTATCCAGTATCCCTTAAATTACTTTTTTACTAGGCAATATGCCTCTTATCTTAAAGTGCCCTTTCCTCAGCAATTTTTAATGAGCCATTTTAAACCAGGAGAAAAGAAGTAATGAGAGCATTATTATTGTTATTTATCAGTGTTTTTTTTACTAATTGTTCTCTAAAAGCAGAAGGTAGTCCTATGCATCATAAATTTGATAATTGGATACATATGGAGGCTAAAGAAGAAAACTTAGACTTAGTCTTTAGCTTGGAAAACCAAGATCAAATGATTATTTTTATTGTCGATCCAAATTTAAGTTGTGATGCCCGTTTAGTTTACACCAATCGAGGATTTGAGCCCAAAGATTTTGACGTCATGAGTGGTGAAACTTTTGATTGGAAGCTCTCAGGTCAATCTTATGAAGGGGAAAATGCAAGCCGATTGAATGCCGATGGATACGTTCGTTGGGAGTTAATGAGTTTTTATAAACATCACTTCTCCAAGCTGGAAGAGCTATTATCCAAAAGAGGACAAATTTCATTTTCTATTAATGATCCTCTCAATAGGTTTGAAAAACAAGAGATAGAAATGAAAGCTAACGGACTCAGTTCTGCTCTTAACAGTGCTTTGGATACGTGCCAGGGATGGACATGATTAAAAAATTATTATTTGTGGTCATGTTCCTAACCTCTTCTTTACAAATTAAAGCTGAAATCAATCAGTCAACGATTTTTGTGCTGGGTAGTTTAGATAAAGAAACAAAGCAATTATTTAAAGAGACAATTTATGACCTAATACACAATTACCTTCAAACAATTAGTATAGAAACACAGTCGAACATATATGTGTTTCCCTATCAAAATCAAAATCAATGGCAGGTTGTGAGTTTGCATGTCCAAGGAAATGAGAACCATTCATATCTTCTCGATCTATCTTTAGAGGGTCACCCTCTTCGGTCCTTAGATGAAATCCGCCAACTCGTTGGTCTAGATGGTTCTCTGAAATACATCGGTTGGAGCAGCTATGATGAGCTCCCACCAGAAAAGGTTTTTATTGCTTCAAAAATTATCGCTCAAGATTATCTGTATTTGTATTTTTAAAAAAAGTTCTATGAGTGTTCTAGTCTTTGTTTCTTTGATGTCTTATCAAAGCGGTTTCATCCCTTTAGTGGTAATAGTAGGTGTCTTATTATATGTGTTTATAGTCTTATTTTCTTTCTTAACCTACGACCATCAAAGGTCGTCAACTCCATCAATAGCAGAAACCACCATTAACGACTCAATATAGCGCTTTTTGCTACAATCGTAGCAAATCGTAATCATTTCATCGTTGATTTTATTGATATATTTCTTTGAGACTTCCTTGAAATCACCACATTCAGTGCACTTGTTATAAGGAATTTCATTATTTTCAAATAACTCCTCTTTACCATTCCACCAGCCCATTAATGATAAATATCATAAATATGGTCAGTCTTTGATAGAAGTTACGCATAAATTAAAAAAGTTGTTAATAAATTATTTGGTTAATTCATTAATTAAAATATTGAGATCGCTTATAAAAGTTTTTTGATCAATAGAGGTATCAAGATACATGGTGCAATGATGATTGATGAAGTGATCTGTGAGAAATTTCATTGCATTTTCCTCGCCACTCCAAGATCGACTAAAATCCTCTGAGGCTTGAAAAAAAGACCTCAATGAATCCTCACTACAATTATCCCAAAACGCAGGACAATAGTTTATTCCATCTCCCTTAAATAGATTGATGTATGCGTCTAATACTAAGATTTCAAAATTAGGATAATTGACTTTTTTATATTTGCTTACATCCACGGCATCCAAGTCAGTTAAAAATTGCTTTGATTGAGAGTCATAATATAAGTCATAATCTAAGTTTTTTGCACCCTCAAAATTATCATTGAAGAATTCAATTATTTGTTCTCGTATTTCAATCTCTTCAATAGGATCCAAAGACCAGTAAACTTCTTCTAAATAGCCAACACAGTAATCTTGATCAGATGAATATAAATTATGATAAAAACTTAAATTAATAATAAAAGTTATTATTAAGAAATATATTTTTGACAAAATATTTAATTATTTTTTCGGAAATCCCATGGATATTCAAATTTCATAGACCACATTCCAAGTTTGTTAGATTTAGCATACTCCTCATCTAAAATATATTTATCTGAATACTTTCTATAAGCAAAGGCAAAACCCTCTCTGACTAAATAACTACTTAATGACTCTCCATTGACAAAGCACTCACCTAAAACCCTTCCATAAAAGTCTTTTCCCTCATCTGTACAACTAATTTTATTATTTGTAACTTTTGTAAGTAAAATATCTTTTGATATTTTTCCACATGCAACCTTCCCTTCAATAGCAACACACGTCTGATTAATTTCAGGAGCATCTATTCCACTGAAACGTATTTTAACATCACCTAATTTAATTGTGTCTCCATCAACTACGGTGACATGAGAAGCAAATAGGTTATTTACGAGTAAAAACAGTGAGGAAACTAGGTAAATAATAGAAAATTTTAGTGACACGCAATATTGTACTTTTTTAAACGCCAATAATTATAGGGCCAAGGAGTAATAAAACCAACAAAAAGCATTATAGGAACGACCCACCAAGTAAGCATTGCCCCTCCTGTTAAAATTACATCTGTAACATTCATAGCTATTTCCATTGATATCATAGATATAAAACTCATTCCAAGAGCAGTGCTAATTGCCTGTCTTAGAGAAAAATTTTGTCTTAAAAGAATTATTGTTTCAAGAATAATGCTAGTAATCAGTCCATTAATAATTGCTAAAATCATTATATTTAAGGTAGGCCAAGCAATTTCATTAACTTGAAAGTAGAATATTGTACCAAGATCTCCTATAGCACATCCAATTAAACACCACTTAGTATTATGAGCACTTTTTTTCCAGGTGTGTTTACATTTCCAATTAAAGTTGGTGAGAGTTGTAACAAACATTTTTTTTATTTACTATATACTGGTATATAGTATATTGCTAATATGTCAAATATAATTAAAATAAATAAAAATCCAGATCATATTAAAAATATTCATCGTATTAATCGAATTCATGGTCAGCTTAAAGGCGTTGAAAAAATGATTGTTGAAAAACGATATTGTCTAGAAATTTTACAACAAACAAGAGCCATAACTTCGGCAATAAAATCTCTAGAAAATAACATACTCAATAAGCACATTGACCACTGTGTTGTAGATGCTATGAAAAAAAACGACAAACAAAAAAAACAAAAAATAGAAGAATTACAAGATTTACTTAGAAAATTTAATAATTAAAAACATTGTCGTTTCTATTAAAAAGAATTTTATTATTTGTTATTGGTTTCGCAGCGATAATAATTTCTCTTCTGTATTTTTTAAACCCTAATAAAAAAGAAAATGGCAATATTGAAATAACTAATATCGAAATTGATGAAAAATTAATTAGTCAAATTAACTTAGGTAAATCTCTTTATGTAACTCATTGTGCGTCATGTCATGGGGACAACTTACAAGGCCAACCCAACTGGAGTACTAAAAAAGATAAAGATGGTCATAATCTCTCCCCACCCTTAAATGGTACAGGTCATACATGGCATCACAGTCAAGAGCAGCTCTTTAGCATAATTAGGTATGGGTTTAAAATTTATAATGAAAACTACGATGGTAAAATGCAAGGTAATGAGAAATTAAATGACGATGACATATGGTCTATTTTAGCTTATATGAAATCTGTTTGGCCTGAGTCAATTCAAAAAAAATACGACACTATAAGTAAACATTAATTTTAAACATAGCTGAGAAAAAAAATCCCCTTAGAAAGTGGATCGAATATGAATAAAGATTGATAATATTGATCTTTTGATATCAGTTAATTGCATATTATTTAGGCTTTTAATGTGTTTGAAAACATATTCATTTTGTTAAATTCATTCTCACATATTTTTATAGGAGGAGGATTTCTATGAAATTAATTAAGACAATTACAGCTTTGATAGCTATTTCTCTATTTGGAGCAAGCTATGCAAATGCTGGTTCTCACGCATATACAGGCCCTGACCTGTCGGGAGAAAAATTAACAATCTTTGGTCCTTGGTTGGCACCACAAGATGATGATTTCAGGGATGTCATATCAATTTTTGAAGCAGCAACAGGAGCGTCCGTTGAGTATGGTGGTTCTGATGAATTTGAATCAATTATTAATATTGACTGTCAAGCAGGTAGTCCAGCTGACATAGCTGTATTCCCTCAGCCAGGATTAGCAGCAAACATTGCAGCTACTGGTTGTTTATCTCCATTAGGTGATGACGTCAAACAAATGGTTCTTGACAATTATGCTGCAGGACAATCTTGGGTTGATCTTACAACTTATAAAGATCCAACTGGTTTTGATAAGTTCTATGGTGTTTTTTACAGAGTCAACGTAAAAAGCTTAGTTTGGTATTCACCAGATAACTTTGAAGACAACGGGTATGAAACACCTTCCACAATGGAAGAATTATTAGCATTAGCTGATCAAATGGTTAGTGATGGGAATACTCCGTTCTGTATCGGACTAGGTTCTGGTGGAGCAACTGGATGGCCAGCTACAGACTGGATGGAAGATATCATGCTAAGAACTCATTCACCTAATACTTATGATCAGTGGGTATCTAACGATATGAAATTTAATGATCAAAGAGTGATTGATGCGATGGAATTTTTTGGTTCAATTGCATTAAACGACTCTTATGTTAATGGTGGAACTAAAGCTGTTGCTACTACAGACTTTAGAGACTCTCCAAATGGTCTTTTCACATCACCTGCTGAGTGTATGATGCATAGACAAGCAAGCTTTATTCCAGCATTCTTCCCTGAGGGAGCTGAGGCTGGTGTTGATTATGACTTCTTTTACTTTCCACCTTTTGAGTCTCAAGACTTAGGAAAGCCTGTTTTAGGTGCTGGTACTTTAATGGCCCCAACTAATGACAGAAAAGTAACCACTGAATTCATGAAATTCTTGCTTCACACAGAAGCCAACGAAAGATTCATGGAAAAAGGTGGTTTTTTAACACCTCATAAGTATGTGGATACAAGCAAATATTCTAGCGATACGTTCAGAGGTCTGCATGAGATCCTAATGAATGCAACAACATTCAGGTTTGACGGTTCAGACTTGATGCCTGGTTGGGTTGGTGCTGGATCTTTCTGGACTGGAATGGTTGATTATACCAATGGTAAATCAGCTCAGGATGTTGCTGACGAAATCCAAGCTAGCTGGGAAGCTGGTCAATAAAAAAATAGTTAATTTCTAAACTAAGGGCGAATAGTATATTATTTGCCCTTAGCACATTTCTAATACAATGAGTATTTTCTCCCTTGCAATTACTGTTCTTATTGGAGTTCTTTTTTTTGTGCTATTTTTTCACTTATCAAATTTTTTACTAGATTATTTTAGAGTAAAATCATCAAAAAATTTTTCTTTTGAAAATTCTATAAGGGTTATTATTTTTATAGCACCTGCTTTTATAGTGTTATTTGTTTTTATTATTTATCCTGTATTTGAAACTATAAGATTGAGTTTTTACGATAAAGTAGGTGAAAACTTTGTGGGACTTTTCAATTATAACTGGGCTATTAATGATCCTGATTTTAAAAGAAGTATCATTAATAATTTAGGCTGGTTAATTGTCGTTCCAACTTTAAGTACTTTTTTTGGGTTAGTGATCGCGAATTTAGCAGATAGAATTTGGTGGGGATCAATTGCAAAGTCAATAATTTTTATGCCTATGGCAATCTCATTTGTCGGAGCAGGTGTGATATGGAAATTTATGTATGACTACAGAGGGCCTGGTGATCAACAAATTGGACTTTTAAATGCTATAGCTGTTGCTTTGGGTTTTGAACCACAAGCATGGTTAACAATTCCATTGTGGAATAATCTTTTTTTAATGGCAATTATGATCTGGATACAAACTGGTCTTGCCCTAGTCATTTTTAGTGCAGCCCTTAGAAGTATTCCTAATGAAACACTAGATGCCGCTAGGATAGATGGTGCAAGTGAATTGAAAATTTTCTGGTCAATTATCATTCCATATCTAGAGCAAACAATCTTGGTAATTTGGACAATAATTACAATTCTAGTTTTGAAAGTTTTCGACATTATTTATGCAATGACCAATGGTCAGTGGCAAACAGAAGTTTTAGCAAATTTAATGTACGATTGGATGTTCAGAGGGGGTGGCGACTCAGGGAGAGGAAGTGTACTTGCTTTTTGTATCTTGATTGGAGTTATTCCAATATTAGCATGGAACCTGTACAGACATAAACAAGAGCAAAAAGTATGAAAAAACTAACCTTTACCTCAGTATTCTCACAACTTTTGTTATTATTATTCGTAATTGCATGGATTGTTCCTACATTTGGGCTATTTATCAGCTCTCTAAGAGATAAAGATGTTTTAGCTATAAGTGGGTGGTGGACCTCGTTTACCACTACTGAGGTCAATGAAATATATCGTACAAAAGGTAAAGAGGATCAAATCAAAGAGGGAGATTACTATTTTATAAAAAGTAATTTATTTGATGAAAATCAAGTTAAAGAGATTTATCGGTTTGGAATCACCTCAAAGAACATTGATGAATATGAGGTTGGTGAGACCGCATTATTTAAAGATGAAACAGAAATAACAGTTTTTGAAAATGGTGATTATATTTGGAAATCAAAAGAAGAGTTTAAAAAGAAAAAAGGCAAAAGAATTTTTGTATCAGCTAAGAGCCCTCCAAGTTTTACACTTGATAATTATAAAGAGGTGCTTCTTAAAGAGGGATTAGGGCAGGCATTTTTAAATACATTTGCTGTGGCGCTTCCTGCAACTTTAATACCTTTAATTATTTGTTCTTATTTTGCGTATGCACTTACGTGGATGAAATTTTACGGTAGAGATATTTTACTAGCTACTATAATAGCCTCTCTTGTTGTTCCGTTGCAGATGTGCTTAATACCTGTACTAACAATATACAATGACTTTGGGGCATTATTTGGTATCTCTGCTAAATCTTATCCTGGTATTTGGATGGCACATACGGGATTTGGTCTTGCGTCAACTACTTTTTTATTATGGAATTTTCTAAAAACACTACCTAGCGAAATGATCGAGGCAGCTAGAGTTGATGGAGCGACACATTACGATACTTTTATAAAAATAGTAGTGCCATTATCAATACCCTCTTTTGCATCGATTTTTATCTTACAATTTTTATGGGTGTGGAATGATTTGCTTGTTGGTTTAGTTTTTTTAGACAAGCACCCAAGTGAAATTATATTAACAGCAAAATTAAAAGAGCTTCTTGGATCGAGAGGAGAAAATTGGGAAATTTTAACAACAGGTGCATTTGTATCAATGACGGTCCCTTTATTTATTTTCTTCTCTCTTCAAAGATATTTTATTAGAGGGCTTGTAGCTGGATCAGTAAAAGGCTAATGATAATAGGTAAATAAATTATGGGAAAAAGAATTGTAATAATAGGAGCAGGAAGCACTAACTTTGGTTTGAAGATAATTGGAGACTTTTATAAATCTCAAATCCTTAAAGGATCCACTATCGTCCTCCACGACATAAGGCCCGAAGCAGTCGAAAAAACAAGGAAAATTGCCGAGAATTATAAAGAAAAACTTCAGGTAGATTTTCAAATTGAAGCTACCACTTCAAGAGAAGAAGCTCTCAAAGGTGCTGATTTTTGTTTAATCTCAATTGAAGTTGGAAATAGATTTGAACTCTGGGAACAAGATTGGGGGGTACCAGTTGAATATGGTTTTAAACAAATTTATGGAGAAAACGGAGGCCCCGGAGGTCTATTTCATGCTTTAAGAATAATACCTGTGATCATAGAAATTTGTGAGGATATAGAAAAGATTTGCCCAAACGCCGTTGTATTTAATTACTCGAACCCCATGCAAAGAATATGTCATGCTCTTACCACAAAATTTCCAAATCTAAATATAATTGGCTTATGCCACGAGATTCATTCTATGGAAAGACAATTGCCAACATTGCTCAATACCGACCTCGACAATATAGAATTTGAAGCAGGAGGGCTAAATCATTTTAGTATCCTATTGGATGTCAAATATAAAGACACCAAAAAAGATGGATATCCTATTATTCGAGATAAATTTAATAGCTACTACTCTAACTTAATTAATGATCACGAAGGTTTTGAGTCAGACCCTGGCGCTGAAAGAGGAGTCTTCTTTGAGTTATTTAAAAAATATTCTTACCTTCCCATTACAACAGACAGTCATGTCGGAGAATACATGCAATGGGCTTTCAGCGTGGCTGATCACGAAGGAATTTCAGATTTTTATAAAAAATATAAAAATAGATGTTTAAATTTTTATGAAGATGACTTTTTGTATGGAAGGTTTTTTGATAATAGCAAACCAAAACTAGATGAGAGAGTTGTGCCAATTATTGAAAGTATTATTGAGGATGACAATAGACTTGAACACGCAGTAAATATCCCAAATAATAATTTTATTGAATATTTACCAAATGATATTGTAGTAGAAGTGCCAGCTGTTATTAACAAAAAAGGCGCGAATGGAAAAAAACTAGATAATTATCCTAAAACATTTGGCGCTCTTTTGAATTCGCAAACAGGAGTCATACAACTAACAACAGAGGCAATTTTAAATAAATCAAAACACGGTGCGTATTTAGCTCTTTTGTCAGATCCTATTGTTGATGATGCAATTAAGGCTGAGAAACTCTTAAATACTATGATTAATAAACAATCAAAATTTTTAGGATATTTAAACTGATGGCAGATATAGAACTCAGCTCAATTAATAAATTCTTTGGAAAAACCCATGTAATAAAGGATTTTTCACTCAATATTAAAAGTCAATCATTTACAACACTTGTTGGGCCCTCTGGGTGTGGAAAGTCGACATTATTACGGATGATAGCTGGGTTAGAAGAAACTAATTCGGGAAAAATATCAATTGGTGGAGAAGAAGTAAATAACCTCCCTCCTAAAGAAAGAAATATTGCCATGGTTTTTCAATCATATGCTCTTTACCCCCATATGACTGTTTTTGATAATATGGCATTTGGACTGAAATTAGAGAAAAGGCCTAAAGATGAAGTTAAAGATAGAGTACATGAGGCTGCAAAAATTTTACAAATTGAAGATTATCTTCTAAGAAAGCCTAAACAGCTATCAGGAGGTCAAAGACAAAGAGTTGCTATTGGTAGAGCAATAACTAGAAAACCTAAAGTCTTTTTATTTGATGAACCTTTATCTAATTTAGATGCCGCTTTAAGAGTTCAAATGAGAATTGAATTAGCAAAATTACATGACCACTTGGATGCAACCATGGTTTATGTGACTCATGACCAAACTGAGGCAATGACTTTATCTGATGAGATTGTTGTGTTAGATCAAGGTGAAATTTCTCAACAAGGTAGGCCTATAGAATTATATAATAACCCAAAAAATTTATTTGTTGCAGGTTTCATTGGTTCTCCAAAGATGAATTTTATAAATGCTCAAATTTCATCAATAGATCAAAATAAAGTTGAAATTAATGTTTTAGGTTCAAAGATTACAATTTCAAAAAAAATTAATTCAAATGAAAATAGTGATATTATTTTTGGAATTAGACCTGAAGATATAATAATTACTGATGGCTCAGATTATGACTTCCAAGGCAAAGCGTTCGTTGTAGAAAAATTAGGCTCCAACACTTTTATTTATTTAGATAATGAAGGTGATCCAATAGTAGTTGAAGCATCAGGGGATAGTTTAATTAAAGTTGGTGATGATGTTAAAATTAAATTTGATTTAAACAAAACAAATTTGTTCAATTCTAGTAATAAAATAAGAATTGATTAACTTATCTTTTCTTCAAGACTTTCCAAAAGATTTTAACTTTGGAGTTGCTACTTCCTCTTATCAGATTGAAGGAACGATGTATGGCAATTGTGGTAAATCAATTTGGGACGATTTTGCTGAGAGAAAATTGAATGGCATTGATGGGAAACTTGCTTGTAATCATATTGAATATTTCAAAGAGGATATTAAACTTATAAAAGACGCGGGTTTTAAGGCCTATCGCTTCTCATTTGCTTGGCCTAGATTATTTCCAGACAACAATAAAGATGTAAATTTAAAGGGTGTGGATTTTTACAAGCAATTATTAGAAGAAATAAATAATTGTGATTTAGAGGCTTTCCCAACAATTTATCATTGGGATCTTCCCATAAGATTTCAAAAAATAAAAGGTTGGGAAGATCAAGAAACCTGTAAACATTTTGGAGAATTATCTTTTTTCATATCAAAAACATTTGGAGATCAATTTGAAAAAATTTCAACCATTAATGAGCCTTGGTGTGTTTCTTGGTTAAGTCATTATTTAGGAGAGCATGCACCAGGTATTAAAAATATTCAATCAGCTGCTAAAACTATGCATAATATTTTATTTGCACACTCGCAATCTGTTGAAGCATTAAGGTCATGTAATGATCATCAGATCGGAATAGTTTTAAATAATCAATTTGGTCAACCTATAGATAGTAATGAAGAAAATATTCAAGCAACAAAACTGTTTGATGAGATTCATAATAGATGGTTTTCCGATGCTATCTTTAAAGGTAAATATCCAGAATTAGCTTTATCCATCCTAGAAAAATACCTCCCAGAAAATTACAAAACACAATTAGAATTAATATCTTCACCAATTGATTGGATAGGATTGAATTATTACACCCGGTCTTTAATCAAATATAAAAAATCAGATGATGGTATCAATTATGAGTGTAATAGTGGGGTGCTAAAAAAAACAGATATGGGGTGGGAATTTTATCCTGAGGGATTGAGCTACTTTATTAAAAGAATTAATAAAGAATACGATAATAATATTCCAATCTATATTACAGAAAATGGGATGGCTAATAATGACAAATTATCTTTAGGAAATAGTATTAAAGATCATGATAGAATAGAATTTTTCAATATACACTTAAAAGAGGTGTTAGATTGCGTGAATGAAAAATTACCAGTCAAAGGGTATTTTGCTTGGTCATTACTTGATAACTATGAGTGGGCCTTTGGTTACTCAAAAAGATTTGGTTTAGTTTTTACTGATTTCCAAAACTTTAAGAGAATACCCAAAAATTCTTATTATGAATTTCAAAAATACTTGAAATAAGTGTGTCTACCTTATACTTCTTCCACCATCTACTGGTATAGTCAAACCCGTCATAAAAGATGCACTCTCACTTGCTAAAAAATATATTACATTGGCCACTTCTTTTGGTTTGCCAACTCTTCCTATGGGATGGTTTTCTCTCATTCTTTTTTGATACTCTTTCAGTGATAAATCTTTTTTAAAGGAAGCCAACATTGGTGTTTCAATGGCCCCTGGAGCGACAGCGTTTACTCTGATTTTATATTTTGTTAAATCCAGAGCAAGTGACGCTGTAAAAGATATTATCGCACTTTTAGAAGTCGCGTATGCCAACATATTTTTTGCTCCTCTAATACTGTTTATTGATGCAACATTTATAATTGAAGAATTTTTAGCTTTTTTAAGAAAAGGTAAAATATACTTACAAGCAAGAAAGGTGCCAGTTACGTTATTGTTGAGATGGTATGACCAATCACTCATAGACGTGGTCTCTAAATTTCCACTCAATCTGACACCTGCGCTATTCACTAAGACATCAATATTTTTAATTTTTTTTTTAATATACAGAGCTAGATTTTCCCAATCCTTATTCTTAGTAATATCAATGCGATGATATTCGATATCTTTAGTATTTTTGTTATTATTATTTTTAAGGTAAGTACAAATAACTTTGTATCCGTTATCTAAAAAAATTTTAGATGTGCTTTTTCCTATTCCTGACTCAGCGCCTGTTATTAAGGCAACTCTTTTTTTAGATGTCAAAAATTAAACACCTTTACGTTGTTTGCTCTTTCCAGACTCAAAATCCTCAAGGGCATTTTTATTATTATCAGTAATTGGATCTTGTAATGTTGGGCTTTCCCAAAATGCAGTCCCCTCTAACCATTCATAGCCATGAGTTTTAATTGTAATAACATAAGTTTTATCTGAATCTTTGGCCCTTTTATAAGCTGCCTCTAACTCTGAAGTTGAGCTTACAGTCTCTGCATTAGCTCCCATACTTTTTGCGTGATTTTCAAAATCTACAAATTTAAGATTGGTCGCTCTAGCCGCACGAAGATTACAAATATATTCTTTTCCTCCTTTAGCTAATTGAAGGCGATTAATAACCATGTGCCCTCCATTATCACATACTATAATAATGAGCTTTTGATCGTATATTACTGAGCTATATATATCTGTATTGTTTAATAAGTAAGAACCATCACCAACAAATACCACCACGTCTTGATCGGGTTTCGCCATTTTAATTCCTAGTGCGCCTGAAATTTCATATCCCATACAACTAAAACCCCACTCAGTTTCAAAGGTATTAAGCTGCTTTGGTTTCCAAACTTGTACAACCTCTCCTACAAGCCCCCCTGCTGCTGTTACTACAATGTCACTTGGATCTGAATTTCTATAAACTGCACCTACGGCGTGAGCATAGGAGGGCTCCTCTTGATTGGTGGGTCCGCTTTGTTTTTCAACATAAGCATCCCATTCATTCTTTTCCTTAATTGCTCTTTTATACCAGTCATCAGGAGCTTTCCAATCACCAAGAGCTTCAGATATTTTCTGAAGACCTACTTTAGCATCACTTATAACAGGTGTTGCTAAATGTTTTGTGGTGTCGTATCGAGCTGTATTTACGGAAACTAATTTGAAATTAGGATTTTCAAAATTTGCCCATGAGCCTGTTGTAAAATCTGCGAGCTTTGTACCTATGGCTAAAGCTAAGTCAGTATCTTTAGATAAACTATTTGATGAGCCTTCTCCTAACGCACCAACCGCACTAATATAATACGGATCATCTTTAGTCATACAACCAATACCCATTACCGTTGAAGTGACAGGAATGTTATGTTTTTTAGCAAATTTTGAGAGTTCTTGCTCTGCTTCAGAGTAGAGCACACCTCCTCCTGAAATAATAATAGGTTGTTTTGAGTTTTTTATTTTTTCGACTGCTTGATTGATCTGACTTGGATCTGGATGAACTCTTCTTATCTCATGTACTTTTTCTTCGAAAAATACTTCAGGGTATTCAAATGACTCTCCTTGAACATCTTGTGACATTGCAATAGTTGCTGGTCCACAGTCAGAGGGATCAAGCATGACTTGGATAGCTTGAGGAAGAGAAGCAAGAATTTGTTCTGGTCTTGTAATTCTATCGAAATACTTTGATACAGGTTTAAAAGCATCATTTGCGGTTTCAATAGGTGAGTTGAAATTTTCAACTTGTTGCAAAACAGGATCAGGAAATCGACTAGCAAAAGTATCTCCTGGTAATAACAATATTGGAAGTCGATTGCTCAGAGCTACTGCTGCAGCTGTAACCATATTTGTTGCCCCAGGACCTACTGATGAGGTGGCAATAAAAATTTGTTTTCTTCTCATGGCTCTCGCATATCCAATACCAGTCAAAGCCATACTTTGTTCATGATGACCTCTAAAACCAGGAAGGTCAGACTGGAACTCTTCCATTGCTTGGCCTAAACAAGCAACATTACCATGGCCATAAATAGCAAAAGCTCCTGGGAATAGTGGAGCTTTCTTACCATCAATGATAGTTTTTTGCGCAATTAAATATTTAAACAGTGCGTGAGCACAAGACAATTTGATGGTTTTCATTATTCCTCCAAAAAACTTAACCGTTAAATGATATTACACGATAGAAAGATAATTTGAATGAAAAACCTTTTAAAATTCGCACTTTTTTGACATAACTTTGAATCAAGAGAAAATATGAAAGTTGCTGTACTAGGTAAAGTTGACCAAAAAGGCTTATCGTTTTTGAGAGAAAACGAATTCAAGGTCTTTGAAATTGAGAATTTTGAAATACAAAACTTAAAGGAACAATTAAAAGATGTTGATGGAATTTTATTAAGAACTACAAAACTTGATAAAGAAATTTTACAATATTGTGACAATTTAAAAATCATATCAAGACATGGAGTTGGTTACGATAATGTTGATCTTGATTTTCTCAATGAAAATAAAATTGCGCTTGGTATTACATCTACTTCTAATGCTGTAAGTGTTGCTGAACATGTATTATCATTTTTTATTTATTTAACAAAAAATTTATTCCTATCAGATAGACTGGTTAAAGAAGGTAATTTTGAAAAAAGATCTCAGTTACCCAATTTTTTTGAATTGTATAAAAAGAAAGTACTTATTATTGGTTTTGGTAGAATAGGAAAAGAAGTTGCTAAGAGATGTCTTGGATTTGATATGGAAGTATATGTATATGATCCTTTTTTAGATAATGAAATAATAATAAGAAATCAATGTATACCGATTGAGAAAAACCAAGGTTTAGCTATAGCTGATTTTATTACTATCCATTTACCATTAAATAGAGATACTAAGAACTTTATCTCCCAAACAGAGTTAAATGTAATGAAAAAAAACTCTATTCTTGTAAATACATCGAGAGGTGGAATCGTTAACGAAAATGACTTATGCATAGCTTTAGAGTCAAAAAAAATTCAAGGTGCAGGAATGGATGTATTTGTATCTGAGCCGCCTGAGTCCAATCATCCATTTTTTAAGTTAGATAATATTTTGCTGACACCGCACAACGCTGCATTAACATTAGAATGTAGGGAAAGGATGTCCTTAGAAGCTTCACAAAATATCGTTTTTTTCTTAAATAACATGAGTGAATTAAATGTCGAAAATTTAGTGAATAAAAAATATTTATAAAAATCAAAAATCAGCCAAAAGTTGCTTTGAACCTTGAGTCCCTGTTTTAATTTTATAGAGATTTCCGTCAGCACTATCGTTAATTGGATCTGCTCTTAGAGAGGTCACATATAGACACGATAAATCAGAATTTCCAAATGCTACACATGTAGGTGTCTTTGTAGGGAGATCAATTTTTTCAATGATTTTGCCATTTTTTGTATCAATACATATAATACATTTTCCCCTAACCCTTGCTGACCAATAGTTGTCATCATTATCCAAAGTGGCGCCATCTGGTTCTCCAACATCTTTGAAAATCATATTTGACTCTAATTCATTTAATTTTTTAAAATCTTGATTGTAGCTAAATTTTTGTATCCGACCAGTTGGGGTGTCTGCAAAATACATAATATTGTCCTTTTGAGAGAAGGCTAGTCCATTAGAGACAGTAATATTTGATAAAAGATGAGTTAAGGACAAGTCTGGAGCAAGTCTGTAAAGATTTGCAATAGGTTTTCTATTTAATTTATCTGGATCTTCATTATAAGTCCCAAATACAATTCCACCATATGGATCTACTTTTGCATCATTTATTCGTGTCTTTTTAATACTAACCTCTACGTCACATATTTTTTCAAAAGATGAAAAATTTTGATTAGAAATTGCAATAAACTTTGGAAATCCAATTATATATCCATCTTTTTTTCTAGGTAAAATAAAACCAGCTCTATCTGGTAAATTAAATTTAAAACTTTGATTACTCTCATCAAGTTTCCAAATTGTTTTACCCTCGATATCTGTCCAAATTAAGCAATTTTCTTTCGAATCCCAAAAACAACTTTCTCCAATTAGATTTTTACAGTCTAGAGCTATTGAAACCTTATTTATATTCATTTCAAAATAATCTTTATTTAGAACATAGAGAATAATTAGGGTTTAAGAACAAATAAATTTGAGTCCCTTTCATCTGCGATAACATATATATTGCCTAGTTGATCTATCTCTACATCTCTTACTCTTCCAATTTTATCTTTAAAAATTATCTCCTCTTTAACAAATTTATTATCTTTTCTGTGTAAAATAGACAGGTATTGATATTTTAGTGAAGATACTAAGAGTGAATTTTTCCACTCTGGAAATGCATCTCCATGATAAAACTTAATACCACTAACTGCAATTGATGGCACCCAAATAAAATCAGGTTTTATAAATCCAGGCTCCCACGCATTACCGTCACCTATTTTAGTCCCTGAGTAATTAGTGCCACCCCAACCTATTTTTTTCCAACCATAATTAGATCCACTTACAACTTTTCCTATGAAGTCGCCTCCTTTAGGTCCATGATTAGATATGTAAATTGAATTTGTTTGAGGATCCAATGTCATCCCTTGAGGGTTTCTAACACCAATTTGGTATAACTCAGGTAACCAGTTATTGCCTGAAATGAAAGGATTATCGTCAGGTAATTCACCATTTTTGTGAATTCTGATTATCGCTCCAATAGAGTTTGAAAAGTCTTGGGCAATCATACCCTTTCCTCTTTCCCCGATACTTGCATAAAGATAATCATCAAGAATTTCTATTCGTGAACCAAAATGCTTACCATTACTGAAGTATGGTAGTGCTTCATAAATAAGTTTTTCATTTATGAGGATATTGTTTTTAAACTCAGCACGATAAATGGCAGTAGTGTATTTACCATTTTTTTTAATGGAACCAGTGACCCATATAATATTTTTATCACTTACTATATCTAGAAGTCCTCCTTGTCCATGTTGAACAAAAGGAATTTTATGATCAATTTTTGTTTGTGAATAATCGTTTGTATTTACATGGAAAATTTCACCTGATTTTTGAGTGATCAATAAGTTATCATCTATCCAACTCATTCCCCAAGGATTATTTAACGATACTGATGTCTTCTCTAAAGTTAGAGAATATGTGTATGCACTAAAGAAAAATAGACAAAATGTAAATAAAAAAGTTTTTTTAAATGAGTTTATTATCTTCATATATGCAGCAATGTTCTGCTGGTAATTTTAGAATAACTTTTTCTGACGGTATGTCTAATTCTCTTTTAACTTTTGCTTTTATTTTAAATGTATCAAAAGATGCTGTGATAAGTTTATAATTTCCAAAATCCTCTACTTCTATAACGTCTGCCTCTAATGAATTATCACTATGTTCATTTTCAACTGTAATATACTCAGAACGAATTCCTAGTTTTAGATTTTCTGAGTTAGAATTGTTAATATTTGTTCGAACTTTGAATGAATTAGCACCTATACTAATTTCGTTTTCAGAACTTGCGGAGCATTCATATAAATTCATTGCAGGTGACCCAATAAAATAACCAACGAATGTTGTTTGAGGTCTTTCAAAAAGATCCTTTGGTGATCCTGCCTGCACAACTTCACCTTGATCCATGACAATAATATTATCTGCAAATGTCATAGCCTCATTCTGATCATGAGTTACATATATCAATGTTGTCTTGTACTTATCATTTATTTCTTTTAATTTTCTTCTTAGACGAAATTTTAAGTCAGGGTCAATAACTGTTAGTGGTTCATCCATTAATATAGCAGCTACGTCCTCCCGAACTAAACCTCTTCCAAGAGAGATCAATTGCTTTTGATCTGCCGTTAATCCTTTTGCTCGATTATTTAAATAATCTTGTAAATTCAGTATTTCTGCAACCTCTTTAACTTTTCTTTCTATTTGATCCTCTGGAAATTGTCGACATTTTAGAGGAAAAGCAAGATTTTCGAATACTGTCATTGTTCCGTAAATTACTGGAAATTGAAACACTTGGGCGATGTTTCTTTCTTCAGTAATCATTGAGGTTACTTCTCTTTCATCGAAAAATACTTTTCCATGGGAAGGATTTACTAGACCACTCATAATATTTAACATTGTTGTCTTTCCACAACCTGAGGGACCAAGCAGAGCATAACGTCCGCCATCTGCCCAAGAAAGAGACATTTCTTTTAAAGCAAATATTGGGTTGCTTGCATTAGGCTCATAAGTGTGTGCGATATTATCTAAAATTATTTTAGCCATTATTGTTGATAGGGAGAATGTCGCAGTTCCCCAGACTCCTCAAACAAGTAAATTTTTGATTTATCAAAATTAATTTTTACAACCTCATTTGTATTGTAGGTTTTTACCTCTTCAATTGTGGCAACACATTTTAAATTTTTATTACGTAAGTGAAGAAAGGTCTCTGAACCTGATATTTCAGAAATTTCTAAATCAAAAGCAAAACCTTGATCATCAAGATATATATCTGTGGCTCTAATGCCCACTAAATACTTTCCGTTAGGTACAGACTTGAGTTCATCAGGGATTTGGATTTGTACGCTATCATTCATAATCAAGGAATTATCTTGTATAAGACATTTATTGATATTCATTGCAGGGTCATTGGTAATTTCAGCAACTTTAGCAGTTGCAGGATTTTCAAATACATCTTTAGCTGTACCTGTCTGAAGTATTTTACCTTCATCAATTACAATAATATCACCATTGAGTTGCATCGCCTCCAAAGGGTCTGTGCTAGCATAAATTAAAATTGAGTTTGACTCATGAGATAAGTTGAAAAGTTTTTTAAATTCCTCTCGAAGGCCCTCTCTTAATTTGTAATCAAGGTTAACGAGAGGTTCGTCTAATAAAAGTATTTTAGCTTTTTTTGCCAGAGACCTTGCGAGAGCTACTCTTTGTTGTTGTCCACCAGATAGTTCTTGAATTTTTCTTGACTCAAAACCAATCAAACCAACTTTCTCCATTGCAACTTTGACTTCTTTATCAATTAAATTTTCATCCATTTTCCTTTGTTTTAGTGGAAAAGCGATATTATCTCTGACATTTAAATGCGGATAATTTATAAATTGCTGATACACCATCGCTACATTTCTTTTCCAAACAGGAATTGATAAAAAATCTGTATCTTCAAAATTTATAGATCCCGAGTCAGGTGTTTGAAGACCAGCAATAGTTTTCAGAAGTGTAGTTTTGCCTGATAAAGTTCTACCTAATATCGTGTACATTTTTCCTGAGTCAAATCTCAAACTAATATCATTTAAATGATATTCCTCTGTTGGCTTAAAAGAAATATGATTGAGCATTAAAGACATTATTTTAAAGCTCCAGATAAATTACCCTTTGATAAATAACGCTCTACAATAAATGCAACAATTATTAATGGTGCTACAGATACAAGTGCTGCTGCAGATAAACTCCACCATGGTGTAATTGAAGAATTTAGTGCTACAATCTTGACTGGTAGCAATTGTACTTTTGTAAAAGTTAAAATAAAGGCAAAGAAAAAATCAATCCAACCAAATATAATACAAAACAAACCTGCCACTAACATTCCTGGAACTGAGTTAGGAAGAACGACTTTAAAAAAAGCTTGAAATGGGTTGCATCCATCAATTAAAGCTGTTTCATCAATTTCTCTTGGAACACGATTAAAAAAATCAACCATAATCCAAACAGCAATTGGCATTAATAAAACTATATAAACTAGAATTAAACCAGCGAGACTATCTAGAAGCCCCAAGGAACTTAAAAAAATAAAAAAAGGAATTGACAATACAACAGGTGGCATAATTCTTTGGGATATAAAAAAGAACGTAATATCATTATTTTTAACAATTCCAGCTTTGAAGGTGTAACGAGATAAAGCGTATGCTGCTAATGTGCCTAAAACAATGCTGATCAAACTTGCTGTTAGTGTAACAAAAATACTATTGAAATATGGTCCGATAATATTTATGCCACCTTGAGAACCGGGCTTAAATAAAACACTCCATCCGTCTAAAGTTGGTTCAAACTGCAACCAAGGGATATATGTCGCTCCACCTGTAACTGAATTAAAATCCTTAAAAGAGGTTGATATGGCCCAAAGAAAAGGCGCTATAACAAAGCAAGCCCATAGTACAACAAAGAAATATTTCAAAAATGTATATAATTTAGGCATTTTATTCTCTTATCAAAACCTTCGTTAAGACTTTAACAATAATTGTCAAACTTATGATCATAATAATGAGGTAAGTAAAAGAAGCAGTAGCAGCATATCCCATTTGGAATTCGCGAAGCCCTTTTATGAAAATGAAAAAGCTAGATGTTTCCGTAGACGTGCCCGGACCACCGCTTGTCAAAACAAAAACTGTATCCATAATTTTAGAAGCCTCAATAAGTCTTATTATTATTGCACCAATAGATATGGGTGCCATCAAGGGAAAAGTGACATATATAAATTTTTTAAATGGGGAGGCGCCGTCAACAGCTGCAGCTAAAAAAGGCTCTTTAGGTAAACTTAAGAGTCCAGCCAACATTAATAGAAACATAAACGATGTCCACTGCCAAACTTCTACTACAATAATAGAAACTTTTGCTAAACCAGGGCTAGATAACCATGGGGGCTGTACTCCAAAAATACTCAGAAAATCATTTAAAGGTCCTAGTGACTCGTGAAAAAAAGTTCTCCAAATAACAGTCATAATCACTGGAGTGGTCATCATAGGAATGAGAAACAAGACTCTAAAAAATCTTTTAAACTTAATGTCCTTCCAGACCATATGAGCCAAAGCAAAACCAATTATATATTGAAGAAAAACCGTAGTTATTGCTAAAAAACTTAATCTAAAAAATGACTGCCAAAAACGAGGGTCATCAGTAAATAATCGAATATAATTTTTAAGACCTATAAAATCTAATCCAGGGTTAAAACTATTCCATCCTGATAAACTTAATCTTACAGTGAAAATTATTGGAAAAATTAGTATACCAATTAAAACTATTAAACCGGGAAGTAAAAATACATATTTGTGTTTAAAGTTCATTCAGTAGTAAATATTTTATAAAATTAGTCTTTGGGGTGATCGCTCAGTATTATGAGCGATCACTAAGTTAAATCAAATTAATAATTTATAATTCGTTATCTTCCATTTTGACACCAACAGCGTATGCATCTCTAACGTTATCAGCACCAACTCTATCAAGAATTGATACCCACTCAGCATAAACTTCGTCAAGTGCCTCTTGAGGAGATAATTGTCCTGCTAAAGCTTTTGCTGTTCCAGTTGCTAATGCACTGTTGAACTCAAAAGTACCAGGAACTCTTAATGGAAATACTCTGTTAGTGCTTTTTTCCATATCAGCAAGTGTGTCGACATATGATTGAGCAATGTCTGCATCCCAACCAATTTGTGTCCAAACATCAGCTTTAAAGTCCTCTTCCATAAATGGGTTCACACCAAATCGACCAATTCCGATATCTGCTTGGTGATTAGCGCCATTTGCAAAGAAGCAAAGATAATCAAAAGCGACATCTTTATTTTCTGACTTTCCTGCAACACCAACTGCCCATCCCCATACGAAGAAAGGAGCTTGATTGTATCTTGCTTCCCAGGCACCCATCCCTCTGTTCCAAACTTTTTCGGCACCAGGAAGTTGTGCGGCACCAACTTGGTTTGCGATTGGACTATCTGGTTGCATTGCTGCTACAAAAGCATCGTCCCATGAGAAACTAAATAAGGTCTGACCTCCGCCAAAAGAGTTAATTTCATCCCCTAGACCAAAGTTAATTCCACCAGGTGGTACATAGTTAACTGCATCAACCCAATCTGTGAGAGCTTCAACAAATCCAGGGTTATTAATTAATGGTTCCATAGTTTCTAAATCAAAGAAGAAACCTCCTGGGGTGCTCTCATTTTTGGCGTAAGCAACTGAACGAGAATAGAAAGCAGCATACATAAGGTCATCTTTTTTCATAACCTCAGCAGAACCATATTCTAGTTCTCCGTCACCATCCCAGTCCCAACCATTAAAGTAAGAAGCCATTTCTCCGTACTCTTTCCAAGTTGTCGGAACTTTTAATTCCTTACCTGTATCAGCTTTATACTTAGCTTGCATCTCAGGATTATCGATGACGTCTTTTCTATATTTTAAGTAGTGTCTGTCACCATCAACAGGATACTGATACATAACACCGTCCCATGAAGCGATAGCCTTGTGTGAGGCTGATACACCATCCATTTGGTCCACATATTCTTGTGGCACAGGCGCTAAATATCTTTTCCAGTCATTGATAAAGTTTGAAAAACCAAAGACGATATCATATGGAGCCTGACCAGCTTGGAAAGGAACCATTGCCTTTGAGTAAAGGTCACCAGCAGGAGTATGTGTTACTTCTACTTTAGCACCTGTTAATTTTTCAAACTGCTCAGCGTGAAGAGCGGTTGGCTCTCCCATAACAGGGATAGCATGTGTATTTATAGTAAGTGTTCTTCCGCTATAGTCTTTTTGAGACATAGACTCATAAGAACACATTCCAGGAATGTCTCCTGTAGCAGCGATGTGAGGAAATTGATCTCCCCAGTTGTCTGCATGTGCAACTTGGCTGCCTATCAAGAGGACAGACGCCAAGGCGCTTATCAAAGTTTTAAGTTTCATATATTTCCCTCCCTTAATACTTCGTTTTTTGCTCAGAACTAAATCTGATAACAAACTTTTTATGGTACTAAAACTGCTCTTCCTTTTACAAGACCGTTATTAAGATCATGCAGAGCTTTATTGGCTTCGCTAAGCTTGTACTCCTGCATGGATAACCTTACTAGGTCTTTATTCGCTAATTCCATTAGCTCATAAAGTTCGGACCATGTACCAATTAAATTTCCTATGATATTTCTCTCAGAAATAATCATATCAACGGATTTGATTTTGATATCTTCTCCGTAACCAACTATATAATAAGACCCAGTGTTTTTGGTCATACTAAGACCCATTGAGGTTGAACCTTTTTCTCCCACCATATCTATGACTGCCTCAGCACCAAGACCTTTGGTTAACTCCATAACTCTCTCTACTTCATTGCCATCAATTAATACACCATGATCACCACCAAGAGGCATAGCATGCTTAAGTGCAGTTTCAGATTTTTCTACAATAATTATATTTGCAGCACACATTGCTTTTAAACATTGGATAGCTATGTGGCCCAAACCACCTGCACCAATTACAACACAGTTCTCACCAGGTAAAAGATGTCTAGTTGCTTTTTTTGCAACACGATATGCTGTTAAACCTGCATCAGAAAACGGTGCAACGTCCTTAGGCGTTAATGTATTAGGAATCTTGATAAGATTTCTAACACTTGTTTTTAATAATTCGGAATAGCCTCCCTCTTTGACATTCAAGCCTGGGAAAATTCCATTCTCGGCGTGAGTGTCTAAACCTTTTCTACAACTTAAACAAGTGCCATTGGTTCCAGAGATAATTGGATGAAGAATAACTGAGTCGCCTTTTTTAAAACCCTCTACATCACTTCCAACTTCCTCAATCCATCCAGCGTTTTCGTGACCCATTACGCATGGTAAAAGTTTATCGTCAGGATCTTGGATGTGTCTCCATTCACCTTCAATGACGTGTAAATCTGTTCTGCAGACACCCGCTGCTCCAATTTTAACAATGACGTCAGATGCCTTTTCAAGTTTTGGGTTTGGAACTTCTTCTTCCTTCACCCAAATATCCTGTTTCATCTCAGGGTCATAGCTATGTAATACTTGTGCTTTCATTTATTCCTCCCCTTAAATATTTTATTAAACTATAAAAATGCCTCTCTTCCAATGTTCAAAATTGATGCATAAGATCATTTTTGTAAAAACACATAATTACTGTTAATTTACAGCATTACTAGAGCTTAATTAATTGAAGAATAGGGGTTTTTTAAGTCTATCTAAACTATTTTACACCAAGTTTTTTTTGTAAATCACTTGATGAGGTAGTGTATCTAAACACATACTTCTTATCACTATGACAATATTCAAACATTTTTTTTGCTGCAAGGGCAGCTTCATGAAATCCACTCAAAATTAACTTTAATTTACCAGGATAAATACAAATATCCCCAACAGCAAAAACTCTTGGAACAGAAGTTTCAAAATTTTCAGTATTCACTGATATTAAATTTTTCTCTAAATTCAAACCCCAATCTGCAATTGGACCTAATTCTATTTTTAAACCGAAAAAAGGAAATATAGCATCAATATCATCTATGGTTGTCTCATCATCAAGTGTCACTGTGACTTTATCGTTATCATTTTTTTCAACCTTTTTTAAACTTCCCATGTTGAAGTTTACATCGCCTTTATCAACTAAAGACATAACTTTATTTACAGAGTCTTGAACTCCTTTAAACTCTTTTCTTCTGTGGACCAAAGAAACTTTTTTGGCTATTCCTTGAAATCCCATAACATAATCAAGCGCAGAGTCACCACCGCCAATTATTAAAATATTCTTATCTTGAAAATCAGATCTTTTTTTAACAGAGTAAAAAATATTTTTATTTTCTAGCTCCTGAGAGCCCTCTGCAGGAAGTTTTCTTGGAACAAAACTACCAGCCCCCGCTGCAATCACAAGAGACTTGCATTTAATGGATGTGCCCTTATCGGTTTCAACTAAAATATCATTATCATTTAAAGATATTTTAGAAGTTAATTGATTGAGATGATATGAAGGATTGAAAGGCTCAGCTTGTTTTATTAAATCATCGGTTAGTTCTTGGCCGGTAATAGCAGGCCTACTTGGAATATCATATAAATTTTTATCAGGATATAATTCTGCGCACTGCCCTCCTATTTTATCAAGGTTGTCGATTAAATGAGCCTTCATATCTAAAAGACCCAATTCAAAGACTTGAAACAGACCACATGGACCAGCACCGATAATTACAACGTCTGTTTCGTGGCTTCCACCTGATTTAATAATATTGGTCATGTCTTATTATTATAATAAATGTTACTTGAGTTAGATTATTTGTTTCTTTTGTAAATATCAAAAACCATTATCGCTATTGCTAAAACTGCGCCAAATATACCCAATAAAAGCGAGGTTTCTAAAGTCATATTTATGATCTAACCAGTTAACTCTATTATGGTAATCAATGCATTTCTAGTTTAAAAAAAAACTAGGAGAAATAAGGTGGGGGCAAAAAAGTCAGATTTTTTTGATTCAAGAGATAAATATTTATCATTTGTAAATTCTACCAACGAAAAAAGTCGAATAGCTTTTCAATTAGCGAAGTATTTAAAAAATTCTAAAATTACTAAAGATGCATTTAGAATTTTTGATGCTGGGACAGGAGATGGCTCAGTCATCTGCACATTGCTATCGGCTGTTCATGACAAATTTCCTGAAGATCCAATTATAGTTGTTGGAAAAGAAATTAGTATTGATGATATTAACAGCCTTCTAAATTATCTTGGTTATAGATTTTTTGAACATAAGAATTTAGTTTTCTGTATAACAAATGCCTCCTACAGAGAAATTAATGATAATCGTTTCACAGATTGTAAGTTAATAAAAAAAGAATTAGTTGGAAATTCAAGTTTTAGTTTCAATCAGCAACTCATGAATATGGGTGAGGTTATAAGAAAAAATTGGGATATAAAAGAAGATACTTCTTCAACCATATTGAGACCGAAACAAAAGACACTGATGGTTATTTATAGGAAAGATCAAAAAATTGCATTAAAGCATTTGATACCAAGTAAGTTAGAGAGTATTCCAAAGTTTTACGACTATATAATTGCATCTCAAGCTTTCAGGCTAAGATCTCCTTACGACAGAACACTTAAGCTAGTGCTTATTCCATTATTAAAAATGTTAGATGTAAAAGGTCAGCTATTTTTTATTTATTCATCCGGAAATGATTTTTCAAAAAAACTTCTCAAATTATTCTTTCCAAAGATTAATCCCTATCAATTTAGTGATCCCAAAAAATTTGTAGAAAGCCTGAATAAAAAAATACCTCATTTTAGAAAAAAATTTAAAGTATCCATATCTTCATTTTTATTTTCATTTATAAACCTATCATTATCCTCTAAGAAAAAATTTTCACCAATGAACTCTCTTGGATTATGGAATGCTATCACCTATGTTGGTCAAATATCCGAAAATGAACAAAAAAGTATTAAAATAAGTATTAATTTTCTAGATAAAATTAGCAATAGTGCAAAAAAACTTAAATTGCAATTTAGTGATTATCTTTTAAGATTTGAAAAGAATAATTTTAAAAGTCATTTGGATGAGTAATTTTACAAGTAAATTTGCAGACCGTAAAATTGGCCCAAAGTTTTTCGAAACAATTAACCAAACTTTTGAAAATCAAGTTTACAAACCCAGACTCTATGAAGAAAAAATAGACTTCGAACGTTTACGTATGTACCGACTCAATAGAGTTTTAGAACAACTACGATTAAATAATGTTGGTGCTTGCATATTATTTGATCCGATCAATATAAGGTATGCAACCGACAGTAGAAATATGAGTTTATTTACAATGCATGAACTTGTGCGATTTGTATTTATTTCTGCAAACGGAAAAGTAATACTATTTGATTATCCAAAGAGCGAACATCTCTCAGAACATTTATGCACGATTGATGAGATTCGAGCAGTTGATAGTTGGGATTTTTTTTCAGCAAATAATTTTGTTGATAAAAATGCAAAAAAATGGGCTGGCACTGTTCAAGATTTAATGAGAGAGCATTCACCTGACAACAATTGCCTTGCAATAGATGTTTCTGATCCAGTTGGTATACAAATGTTACTTAAACAGTTTAATGTTAAATTAGTGAACGCCCAAAAGTATATTGAGCTTGCAAGATCTATTAAATCTGATGATGAGTTAATTTGCATGAAAGCTTCTATTGAGACTGCTGAAAAAGGAATGTGGCTAATGAGAGATAAACTTCAGGCAGGTATGACAGAAGAAGAACTTTGGTCATATATGCATAAAGTCAATATTGAAAATGGTGGGGAATGGTTTGAGACTCGTCTTTTAGTATCTGGACCACGAACAAATCCTTGGCTTCAAGAATGCAGTAACAGAGTCATTGAGTCTGGAGATTTAGTCGCTTTTGATACAGATATGGTTGGGCCGTACGGTTACTGTGCTGATATCTCTCGAACCTTTGTTGAGGGCAATCGTTTAAATGATGAACAAAAAAGGCTTTACTCAATGTCTTTAGAGCATATTAATCATAACAAATCTCTGATTAAAGCTGGTTTAAATTTTAGAGAATTTGCAGAAAAATCCTGGAAATTGCCAGATAATTGCTACGATAATCATTATCCATGCATTATTCATGGTGTTGGTCTTTGTGATGAGTGGCCTCTTGTTGCTTACCCAAATAGAGATTTTAGCAATGCGGATTACTCAGCCAATTTTGAGGAAAATATGACTATCTGTGTAGAGAGTTATGTTGGTGAAGTTGGCGGCAAAGAAGGAATTAAACTTGAGGATCAGTTCGTTGTAACCAAAGATGGCTTGAAGCAACTAAGTTCATTTCCTTATGAGATAGATATCTAAACTGATTGGATATTTTTATTTAGCTGCAGCGGTCTTCTTCGGGATACTTTCAAATAATTTTGCAAAAATATCAAATGGATACGAGAAATTCATACCAACTTCACTAAGTGCTATTTCCATAGTAATCGCGGTCTTTTTTATTTCTAAGGTAATGAAGTTTTTACCAATGGGAATTGCCTATGCTTCTTATGCTGGTTTAGTGATTTTTGGAACGTTTATATTAAGTATAATTAAGTTTGGTCAGAATCCAAACTTATATGGAATACTTGGTTGCGGGCTAATTATACTTGGTATTGTAATGGTAAACGCTCTGGGTAAATAATTACTTCATTCCAGTCATAGTGATACCTTCAACAAATCTTTTTTGAGCAACTATGAAAGCCACAATAAGTGGAATTGTAACAGTAACAATCGACGCCATCATAGGTCCAAATTCATCACTATCAATTCCGCCTCTAAATTCTCTAATACCAAGTGGTGGTGTAAATAAATCACGATTACCTGTGATAACAATCCTAGGCCAAAAATAATCATTCCAGTGAGCAACAACTGAGAAAATTGCAAAAGCGAGTAACGCTGGGATAGCTACAGGAAGCATAACTTTCCAAACAATAGAATATTCACCCATTCCATCCATTCTTGCAGCGTCAATCAGTTCATCTGGCACTGTCATAAAAAATTGCCGCATTAGAAAAATTCCAAACACAGATATCGTCCACGGTATTATTAAGGCTGCATAGGTATCCACCAGTCCAGCTTTTGCTAACATGACATACAACGGTAAAGCGATTGCATGTACAGGTATTAATAAACAGAACAGAACCATTGAAAAGACAAATTCCCTTCCTTTAAACCTAAGCTTGGCTAGTGCATAAGAACATGGAAGTGCTATCAATACTTGTATTAAAAAGATTGAAACAGTCACAATCAAACCGTTCATTAAATACCTTGGAATTGGGGCTTTTTTGAATGCAAACCAGAAATTGTATTTATAAGGTCGCATTGTACATACCTCTTCAGTGTATCCGTGCTTAGTACAAACTGGGAATGTTTGAATCTCCTGTGCTCCAACCAAACCTCCAGATATTGACTGAATTTCTTGTTGAGATTTAAGTGACATTGAAACCATCATGTAGAATGGGATCAACACAATTAATGCTCCAATGATGAGCAGTCCATGCTTCCATGACTCTCCAATATAATGTCTAGCTAACATTTTAGTAATGTACCCTTTTCTCAATCACATATCTTTGGAAGAATGTTAGCAAGATTATAAAAATTATAAATACAACAGTAATCGCAGCACCAATACTTGTAATATTTTGTTGAATTGCTTTTTCAAAAATTGCGTACATCATTACATACGTTGTTTTGGCGGGACCACCTTTTGTAAGAATTTCAATTGTGTCGAATACTTGAAATGACCTTATTGTCGTTATGGTAACTACAAAAAGAGTTGTAGGACCTAACATTGGCCAAGTTACAAGTTTAAATTGTTCCCAAGTTGACTGAGCGCCATCCATTTCTGCAGCATGATACAATTCTCTTGGTATGCTTGTTAAACCAGCTAAGTATAACACCATATTAAACCCAAAGGCTTGCCATACTCCAATAAAACAAATTGTCCAAATCGCTGTTTTTTTATCTTTGAGCCAATACGGGAAATCCATATTGTTAGCACAAGCAAGACTGTACCAACTGTCCTCGGAACTAACCCAAGGTAGCCAATGAAAACCTAAAATAAATTCTCTTATACCTCCGCATCCATTGGCAAGAAAAGAATTAATAATTCCAAGAGTTGGATGAAGAGTAAATTCCCAAGCAATAGCCATTGCCAATAAAGTAGCCATCACCGGAAGAAAGAAAATTGTTTTATAAATATCAGCTCCAAATCGAAGAGAGTTGAGCATAATGGCTGCAACTAAGCCTAATACCACTGAAACAGGGACAACGATTAACACGTAAGTTGCTGTTGATATAATCATTTTTATGTAAGTTTTTCTGGAGAACATTTTTTCATAATTCTCCGTACCTACCCATTCGAAACTAGAATTACCAAGATTGTAATTAGTAAATGAGATACCTCCGGCTAAAAAAATTGGAAGTATTAATATGACAATCATTAGTATGATTGCAGGCCAAACAAACCAAATATGTGCTTTAGAGTGGTGCATATTTATTGGATACGCTCACCAGATGTTTCAAAAAGCATAGCCTCTGCATGAGAAGGACTTATTCTAACTGTTTCCCCATTTGAAATCAGTCCAGCTGGTGAGCCTCTGACTATGATCTTAGAGTCAGATTGATCAACTTGAACATGGTAAAATATATCCGAACCAAGGTTTTCTCTGTATGAAACTGTAGCCTCAAATGCAGGTTTGTTTGAGTCTTTTGTAATTTCTAAATGTTCTGGCCTCACAGCAACTAAAGCTTTTTGACTATTAGTATTAAATTTTCTTTCAAGCTTAATGCCCATAAATTCAACAGAACCATCAGAGCTAATCTGAGCAGCAAATGTGTTAATTTTTGGGCTACCGACAAATTCTGCAACCCTTAAAGATGATGGATTATTATAAACCTCACTTGGTGTATCAAGTTGCAAAAGTTCCCCATCAATCATTACAGCCATTCGAGTTGACATTGTAAGTGCTTCAGCTTGATCATGTGTCACATAAATGAAAGTGGTCTTTAAAGAATTATGAAGCTCAGATAGTTCAGATCTCATATGAACTCTTAATGCAGCATCAAGATTTGATAAAGGTTCATCCATTAAGAATGCAACTGGTTCTCTTACCATCGCTCTTCCTAGTGCCGCTCTTTGTCTTTGACCACCTGATAGTTGACCTGGCTTCCTATCAAGTAGTTCTGTTATTTTTAAAGTTTCAGATGTTTTAAAAACAAGGTCATCAATTGATTTCTTTTTTTCTTTTCTACTAGGTACAAAATTACCAACTAGAGGCAACCTCTCTACAAAACTATAGTCTCTTAATTTCAAAGGTGTTTCTAGATTTTTTCTGACAGTCAGGTGCGGGTAAAGAGCGTAAGATTGGAAAACCATTGCTAAGTCTCTCTTGCTAGCTCTGGTGCTGTTAACATTCTTATCATCAATAATTACATCGCCACTATTTTGTTGCTCTAATCCAGCAATAATTTTTAACAAAGTGGATTTGCCACAACCGGACGGACCGACTAATGTTAAAAATTCACCATCTTGGATATCAAGGCTTAGTTGTTTAAGCACCTCAGTTGAGCCAAATGACTTATTGATGTTCTTTAAAGAAATTGTCCCCATCTATTTTTATTCCTCAAAACTAAAATAGTTCTGATTAAGACATTTTAAAAGTAAATTTGTAATATTTATGTTAAAACTTTATGAACAAATTTTAAAATAATCAAAAATTTGTTCTTTGTAGAGAGCAGTTATAATTATGAGTGATAAAATTGACATTAATAAAAGACATTATAATAAGTCACTTACTTCAACTGTAGTAGTTATATGCCTCGATGGTAGTCAAAAAGAGTATATTGATATCGCCTCTTCAAAAGGATTGACACCAAATCTTGATAAAATATTGGAAAATGGCCAATATCTGATGGCTAACAGTGCTATTCCTAGTTTTACAAACCCTAACAACATTTCGATAGTCACAGGGCAGCCTAGTGATGTTCATGGAATAAGTGGTAATTTCTTTTATACCCCATCAACCGGTGAAGAAGTGATGATGAATGATCCACAATATTTAAGAGCTCCAACTATTTTTGAGAAATATTATAATGAAGGTTATAAAATAGCAGTAATCACTGCTAAGGATAAATTAAGAACTCTTTTAGGTAATGGTTTAAAATTTAATGAAGGAAGAGCAATCTGTTTTTCATCAGAAAAATCAGATCAGGCCACTCTCAGTGAAAATGGTATAGAAAATATTAATGACTGGATTGGAATGAAAGTACCTGAAGTATATTCTCAGGATCTATCAGAATTTGTTATGGCTGCTGGGGTAAAATTACTTGAGGAATTTAATCCTGACATTATGTATTTATCTACCACTGACTTTATTCAACACAAATATGCACCTGGAGATAAAGAAGCAAATGATTTTTATCAGATGTTTGATAAGTATGTCAGTAAAATTTGTAGTAATGGGAATTCGGTTGTTATCACTGCAGATCATGGAATGAAGTCTAAAGCAAATATTAATGGAGAACCTAATGCCATCTTCCTTCAAGATTATTTAGATGACCAAATGGGTAAAGATGAGGCTAAAGTAATACTTCCAATTACTGACCCTTATGTAGTTCATCATGGTTCACTGGGATCGTTTGCCACAATATATGTAAAAGATAAATCAAAAATTGATGAAACAATCAGCAAAATATCATCAATTAAAGAAATTGAAGTAGTTGTTAAACAAGAAGAAGCATGTAGAGAATATAGGCTACCTTCAGATAGAATAGGTGATATCGTATGCATGTCATCTGAAGATATGACAATTGGTACCTCAAAAGCTAATCATGATCTTTCAAAATTAAAGGAACCCCTTAGATCTCATGGAGGTCATCATGAAAGAGAAGTTCCTTTTATTTCTAATAAAAAACTAAACATTGCCAAAGATCAAAGTTTAAATAACTATGATGCATTTTTTTATGCTATTAATGGAGCTTAATCATGATTGATAAAATTATTAATGAGGGTATGAGGATTGGTGGAAAAACTGTTCACACCGATAACAAGATTGATGTTATTTATCCCTTCACAGGTAAAGTTATAGGCACAGTACCAGCTGGCACAGCAGAACATGCTCAAAAAGCCTTTGATATTGCTGCAAATTATAAACCTAATTTATCTAGATATGATCGTCAAAAAATACTTCAAAAGACTGCTGAAACACTTGTTGAGAGAAAAGAACAAATCTCTGATCTAATTTCACTTGAGTCTGGGCTATCGAAACAAGATACGCTTTATGAAGTTGGTAGAGCCTTTGATGTATTTTCTCTTACTGCTCAGCTTTGTATCCAGGATGACGGAGAAATTTATTCTTGTGATTTAACACCTCATGGAAAACATAGAAAAATATTTACAATTAGAGAACCGCTTAACACTATATCTGCAATCACTCCATTTAATCATCCTTTAAATATGGTTGCTCACAAAATAGCTCCATCAATAGCAACTAACAACTGTACTGTTTGTAAACAAACTGAATTGACCCCTTTAACGGCTATGCTACTAGCAGATATTTTATATGAATGTGGCCTTCCTCCAGAAATGTTTTCAATTTTAACAGGATGGCCTGAAGACATTGGGAATGAAGTAATTAAAAATAAAAATATAGATTTAATTACTTTTACAGGAAGCGTTGGTGTTGGAAAACTGATAGCTGAAAATGCAGGTTACAAAAGAACTGTTTTAGAGTTAGGTGGAAACGACCCTTTAATAGTTTTGAGTGACTTAGATGATGATGATTTAAATAAAGCAGCTGATCTAGCAATCATGGGAGCAACAAAAAACTCTGGTCAAAGATGCACTGCTGTAAAAAGAATATTAGTTCAAGAATCAGTTGCTGATAAATTTGTCGAGCTTGCTTTGGAAAAAGCTAAAGCAATAAAATTTGGTGATCCCATGGATATTAATAATCAGTTGGGCACAGTAATTAATAAAGAGGCAGCAAGTATGTTTAATGACAGAGTAAATAAAGCTGAACAGGATGGTGCAAAAATTCTTTATAACCCTGGGGTCCAAGAAGCTCTTGTGCCGCCAATTTTTATAGACAACGTTAATTATAAATCAGAACTTGTTGTTGAAGAAACCTTTGGTCCAATTGTGCCTGTCATTAGAGTTCCCAATGATGATGAAAAAGTAATGGAAATTTCAAATTCAACGGCCTTTGGTTTGTCATCAGGTGTTTGTAGTAACGATTTTAGAAGAATTAAAAAATACATAAGCGGTCTTAATGTGGGCACAGTTAATATTTGGGAAGTGCCCGGTTACAGAATTGAGATGTCACCTTTTGGCGGAATAAAAGACTCAGGATTAGGCTATAAAGAGGGTGTAATAGAGGCTATGAAAAGTTATACAAATGTAAAAACCTTCTCATTACCTTGGTAATTAATAGCTTTTAGGAATTATTCACAGATTTTTTCTCACACATACTGATTATTTATACTTTGCTTTAAAAATTTAACTTATTCTTAACATTAAGGATTTAATAATTAATTATTATTATTTTAAGGAGGGACTATGAAAAAAGTAATCTTAGGATTTTTTGCATCAGTTTTCGCATACAACGCTAATGCGGTAGAAATTGAATTTGCATATCCTTATTCAGGTTTGTTCGATGTGACATACCAGGCAATTATGCCAGAGTTTGAAAAAGCTCATCCTGACATTAAAGTTAAGTTCAGAGCAACTTATGAAAACTATGAAGATGCTACTGCTACTATACTAAGAGAGTCAACATCAGGAAACTTACCTGATATCACCATGCAAGGTCTTAATAGACAAGCACCTTTAGTAGACAAAGGTATCGCTTTATCTTTAGAGCCTTTCATTGCTAATGAGCCAGATTTTGCAAAAGACGGTTATCATGAAGCTATGTTGAGCTTATCTACCTTTGGAGGAGAGGTTTATGGCTTGCCATTTTCAGTATCAACTCCAGTTGGTTACTACAACATGGATCTTTTAGCAAGTGCTGGTGTTAGCAGCATTCCATCTAATTGGGATGAAGTCATTGACGCTTGTAATAAATTAGAAGCTGCAGGACACGGTACACTTTACTTTGGATGGAATATTACAGGTAACTGGTTCCATCAAGCTCTAATGCATAGCCAAAATGTTCCAATGGTTAAAGATGGAGCTGTTAATATGGGAGGAGATGCTGGTCTAAAAACTTTAGAACAAATGAAAGATATCATGGGTGGCTGTAATATGCCTAACTATTCTATTGCTGACGGACAAGCTGCGTTTAATGCAGGTACTATTGGTATGATGTTTTGGAGTACTAGTAGTTTAGGCTCTGTTGAAGCTGCAAAAGCTGACTTTGAACTAAAGACTGCGCCTTTCCCAGGAATACCTGGTGTTAATGGTGGAACTCCAGCTAGACTACCTGCCGGTGGTAACGCAGCGATGTTAGTTACTACTTCAGATGATCCTGAAAGAGTACAAGCGGCATGGACATTTTTAAAGTTTATCACATCAGGTGTAGGAGCAGCTGCTGTTGCAGAAACAACAGGTTACGTTCCTCCTAACAAAGCTGCAAATGACCTGTTAGGTGATTTTTATGATGCAAACCCCAACAAGTTAACTGCTGTTAATCAGCTGCCTTTGTTAGCTGATTGGTTCGCATATCCTGGAGAAAACGGTCTTGCTGTGACTCAGGTAATCTATGATTATACTGAGACCATTGCTACAGGTGACGCCGACGACATGGGCGATCTTCAGGAAGAAATGATGGAGGAAATTGAAGACTTAATGTAGGTCTTTTCAATTCCGTTTATCATTAGATTTTTAAACAGCAGCTAGTATACTGGCTGCTGTTTTTTTTTAAATGAGCATCAAAACTACAACCATTGGAGCTTATCCAAAACCTAATTACACACCTATAAGAGATTGGTTTCTCCAAGATAAATCTGACGAAGAAAAAAAACAATCCAAGGGATTGTTATCAAATTGGGATCCCAAAAGTGAAGACCATAAAGTATATGAAGAGAAAGATGAGGAAAAAGAAAAACTATTCTTAAAAGCTATTGAAGAAGTAATTCTTGATCAGACAAGTAGCGGAATAGATATCCCCACAGATGGTGAAGTAAGGCGAGAAAACTATATTTTTTATCAATTGAGATTTTTTAATGGGGTAAGCTTTGAACACTTAACGACTAAATCAGTCAGGAAAGGAGCTTTTGAAGCAACACTCCCAACAATTACAAGTAAAGTTTCAAATAAATCATTACGATTAGTAGATGATTGGAAATCTGCACAGCAGTTTACTAATAACCCAGTGAAAATAACTATACCTGGTCCTATGACAATAACTGACTCCATTGCTGATGACTATTATAATGATCCCAAAAAAATGGGTTATGATCTAGCTTTATGTATTAGTAATGAAGTTAAGGCTCTATCCGAAGCTGGTTGTCAATACATTCAAATTGATGAACCAGTGTTCGCCAGAAAACCAGAAGAAACACACGATTATGGTATGGAAAATTTAGAAAGAGCAATGCATGGAATACTAAAAGAAACTCAAAAAGCTTGTCATATTTGCTGCGGTTATCCTAACTCGCTTGACTCAGAACACTACAAAAAAGCAGATCTAGATGCATATGATAAAATTGCTGACTTAGTTGAAGACTCTAGTATAGACGAAGTTTCTTTGGAAGACTCTCACCGACCTTTAGATTTAAAATTATTAGAAAAATTTAAAAAAACCAAAGTTATTATGGGTTTGATTGATGTAGCTAAAAGTCGTATGGAAAGTGTCGAGGAAATTCAAAAAAGGATCAGAGAACTTCTTGAGCATATTGATGAGGAAAGATTAATTGCTGCTCCTGATTGTGGTCTAGGGTTTTTTGATAGAAATCAAGCAAAACAAAAAATGCAAATTCTCTCAAAAGCTGTTAAAAATCTCTAAATCTTATGTGGGAATATTATAATCCGGTAAATGTTATTTTTGGTTCGGAAAAATTTAGTGAAATTGAACATATAATAAGTAATCGAAAGTACATTCTTGTTACCCATCCTGATGATAACTTTGATACGTACAGAGAGTTTTTTAACAATTTATCAAATAAGCCTCTAGAAATCTTTGATGATGTTCAACCAAATCCAGACTATCAAGATTTAATTTCTGTAGGGGAAAAATTTTCAAAAATAGAAAGTCAAATTGATACAGTTGTTGCTCTTGGAGGCGGCTCTGTCATGGATACGGCCAAATTACTTGCAGCTTTTAAAGGTGAAAATAAATATTTAAATGATTTTGTAAGAAATAAAAAATCAGCTTACGTTCAAGATCCAAAAAAAATTATAGCTATACCTACTACTTCGGGCACATCGAGTGAACTTACGTGTTGGGCTACAGTCTGGGATAAAGAATATAAAAGTAAATTTTCATTAGCAGATAAATCTTTATATCCTGAAATATCAGTTATTGACCCTAAGTTAATGATCAACAAGCCAAAAAATCTGACTATTTCTACTGGTCTTGATGCATTGTCCCACTCCTTAGAAAGCATTTGGAATGTAAACTCAAATCCGATTTCAACATTTCATGGAATTGCAGGTGCTCAAACCGTGATCGATACACTTCCAAAACTTGTAAATGATTTAAATAACATAGAGTTGAGAACTTTAATGGCTAAAGCTTGTGTTCATGCAGGTCTAGCTTTTTCAAATACTAAAACTGCAATAGCACATAATATTTCATACCCGATAACAATTAATTTTAATGTTCCACATGGAATAGCTTGTTCTTTTACTTTGCCGACAATAATGAGGAGTCTGATTGGCCAAGATGAAAAAACAGAAAAATCCCTAGAAAAAATTTATAATGTCGATCTCATTGAGAGTTCAAAAAGACTTTCTGAGACATTGAGAATTCTTGAAGCACCATTAAATTTAAATGAAATTGGAATACCAAAAATTGAATGGGATAAATATGTTGAGGATGCTTTTCAAGGTGAAAGGGGAAAAAATTTCATTGGAAATAAAATCTCATTTGATAAAGCGTGTTCTGAGATGAATTTCTTCTAAAGTTTACTGTTAATCCAACTTCTTAAGTCCGCTTCTGAGCCTAAGCCAATCTTTGCATCAGCCATTGATCCATCTTTAAACAGTATCATTGTGGGTATACTCCTAATACTAAAGTTTGCTGGTGCTTGAGGATTTTCATCTATATTAATTTTTTTTATAGATATCTTATCGCCCATTTCAGAAGCTAAATTATCCAAAATAGGAGCAATAGCCTTACATGGACCACACCACTCAGCCCAAAAATCAACCAAAACAGGCTTATCTTTTGATCCTTCAAGAACTTTTTGATTAAATTCATCGTCATTTATTTGTTCAACTGTCATATATTTAATATGGTTATTATTATTTGTATTTCAAATACTCATCTTTAGTCCCAACATGAGCATTGATTTTAGTAGTCTCATATCCATAGATTTTTTCATTTAACGAACAATCTTTCCAAAAGTCTTGAATGTTAAAAATTTCAGGGTAAGGATGCAAAGAGTTTTTTCTAATAATATGACAACCTTGAAATGAAGTATTGCATATTTTTGATGGAAAGTTAATAAGCCCTTCATTATTTACTTCAAGATCAAAATTATTATTTTTAGAATTTATAAGAAGGACACTATCAAAACTTTTATTTTCATCAAAAAATTTAATTGATTTTTCTAATTCATTTTCAAAGGACTGGTCCCATAAATTATCTGTATTTAGAATTACTGTATCGTTTGTTTGTATGTTTTTTATACCACCTCCTGTTCCTAAGATAGTTTCTTCATAAGAAATTGTAATATCAGGGTAATTTTCAGAGATAAATCTTTCTAACATATTATGTTTATAGTGGGTATTGATATAAATTTTATCAAATGACATGTTTTTAATGAGATCGATTGCATAGCTAATAAGTGTTTTATTTTTTATTTTTAATAAGGGTTTAGGGATATCTTTGGTTAAGTTATCCATTCGCATTCCATAACCTGCAGCTAATATTAGAGCGTCCATTTAACTTGTTTTGTTATATATCTCCATAAATATTTCTCTTAAATCCCAAAGTCTTAAATATTCGACATGTTTAAATATTTGAGCCCATGTATTTTTTCTAAAGACTTTAAGATATTTTGGTTTTCCAGCATTATATAATTGCACCCAATTACCAAGAATTCTCAGATTACGTAAAAGACTAATCATATGAATGTCTGACCTAAGCTGCTTGAGATTAAGTTTCATTCTTCTTGCATAAAGCTTCAATAATTTATCTTCGACTTTGGTAGAATAAGATCTCCTAGCATCAAAAATCAATGAAGAAATATCTAATAATGGATGGTTGTAGTGAGTATCTTGATGATCAATAACATAAACTTTTTGATTGTAATAAATTAAATTATCTAAAAAAAAATCACCGTGAGTTAAAGTTGGTTTAAATTTTCTATATTTTTCAGTACTTTTTTTCAGAGATACTTTCACAAGTTTATTGAGATAAAAACCAATTTGGATCTTGTGATCATAGTGGTCAATAAAAGTCTCAATACCGTTCAATGCATCCTTTAGTAAATTATTTTGTGATTTTACTTGAACGCCTGAAAACTTTTTCTTGGGTTTTTGAAGATTTGTAAGAGCTCTCACAGCCAATGGAAGTATTTTTTTAATTTGTGGTTTTTGGAAATATTTTGATGCATTTGCAATAGGGAAATAATCCATGATTACAAACTTATATAAATTACTTTGGTCAATTATTTTTGGTGTATTAACATTTTGAGAGATTAAAATATCAGTTGCTTTAATATATTTTTGATAATCGCTAGGTTTATTTAAAAAAGAGAGGACAAGTAATGATTGATTTGCTGTTTTACATAATTTGAAAATTTTTTCTGATGCATCAGACTTGAAATTTAAAAAGCCCCCTATTTTAAAATTTTTATTTTGAAGGTGGTTTTTTATTTTGATTAGATTTATTTTATTTTGTGAAGCCATTTTTTATTACTTGATTTTATCTCTATATTTCTTTTCTCACCAGTAACCGAAATATTAATAGATAAAGCTATATGATTATATCTTTTAATAAGATTTTCTAATGGCCACTCAATAAGAACACAATTATCATTAAAATACTCATCCAAATCTAGTTTGTTATTTTGAACTTGATAAAAATCAAAGTGAATAATATTAAACTTATTAAAATTGTAAATATGTTCTCTTTGATACGTGGGGCTCCCTTGGAAGGAAAAAGTTTTTTTTTCTGACTTGCTAATTTCACTTAAGATATATCTAATTAAAGTTGTCTTACCAGAACCGGCCTCTCCTTCAAGAAAAATAATCTGGTTTTTAGAGATAGACCTAGATATATTTCTAGCTAAAGGTTTTAACTCAATTTCATTTGAGACTACAAATCTCAAACTCAATTAAGCTAGCGATTTGAAATCGGACACTAAATCTAGAGCTTCCCATGAAAAAGCTCCTGAAGAGCTGTCATGTGTTCTACCAAAGTGACCGTAAGCTGCTGTTTGTTCGTAAATTGGCTTGTTTAACTGTAATTTCTCTCTGATTCCTCTTGGAGAAAGATTCATAATATCAGGTATCGCAGACTCAATTTTTGCTTCATCTATTTTATTAGTGCCTTGAGTATTCACATATATTGACAATGGTTTGGCTACACCGATTGCATAAGACAACTGTATAGTACACTGATCACATAAACCAGCAGCAACAATATTTTTTGCTAAGTATCGTGAAGCATAAGCAGCAGAGCGATCGACTTTTGTGGGATCTTTTCCGGAGAAAGCCCCTCCACCGTGCGGCGCTGCACCACCATAGGTGTCGACAATAATTTTCCTTCCTGTTAAACCCGTATCACCATCTGGTCCTCCGATAACAAAATTACCTGTTGGATTTACGTAGTATTCTTTATCATCTAAATTTTTTAATAACTCTTCAGGGATAGACTCTTTTAATGCTGGATTTACTATCTCTTTAACATCAGCAGGAGACAATCCATCAGCATGTTGTGTTGATATCACAACAGATGTAACTGCACTTGGTTTACCATCAACGTATTTAAGAGTTACTTGGCTTTTTGAGTCAGGCTCTAATCCTTTTAAGCTACCGTCTTTTCTTCCCTTAGCCATTATCTCTAGGATTTTATGAGAATAAAAAATTGGTGCCGGCATCAGCTCAGGTGTTTCCGTACAAGCGTATCCAAACATAATTCCTTGGTCGCCCGCCCCCTCGTCTTTGTCAGATGATGAGTCTACACCCATTGCAATATCTGCAGATTGTCCGTGAAGTAAATATTGAATATCTGCGGTTTGCCAATGAAAACCATCTTGCTCATATCCGATATCTTTTATGCACTCCCTTACTTTTGAAATAATTTCATCTTTGTCTTCTTGGACTGGTCCTCTTACTTCACCAGATAAAACAACTTTGTTAGTTGTTGTTAATGTTTCACAAGCGACTCTAGCAAATGGGTCTTTAGAGATAAAATGATCGACAACTGCATCAGAAATTCGATCAGAAACTTTATCTGGATGTCCCTCAGACACTGACTCAGATGTAAAAATATAATTTTTTCTCATTTTAGTACCTATATGTATCTTTCTTAAATGGACCTTGTTGCTCAACTCCTAAATAATCGCTTTGATCCTTGGACATTTCAGTCAGTTTAGCACCAACTTTTTGTAAATGAAACATTGCAACCATTTCATCTAGTTTTTTAGGAAGGACATAGACTTTATTTTCATAATTTTTGTAATTCTCCCAAATTTCGATTTGAGCTAAAACCTGATTTGAGAATGATGCACTCATCACAAAACTAGGATGGCCAGTAGCATTACCTAGGTTCACCAACCTTCCCTTTGAAAGAATTATTAGCTTCTTACCATCCGGAAATGTTACTTGGTCAACTTGAGGTTTTATCTCTTCCCATTTATAGTTTTGCAAATCATCTATTTGAATTTCATTATCAAAGTGTCCTATATTACAGACAATTGCTCGGTCTTTCATTTCTCTCATATGGTCTTGGGTAATGATATCTTTGTTGCCTGTTGCTGTTACAAATATATCAGCATACTTACATGCATCATCCATAGTGACAACCTCATAGCCTTCCATTGCTGCTTGTAGTGCACAAATAGGATCAACTTCTGTTACTTGAACTCGAGCCCCGGCCCCTCTTAATGAAGCTGCGCTACCTTTTCCAACATCTCCAAACCCAGCAACAACAGCAACTTTACCAGCCATCATTACGTCAGTTCCTCTACGAATTCCGTCTACTAAACTCTCCTTACAACCGTATAAATTATCAAATTTACTTTTTGTTACCGAGTCATTCACATTTATAGCAGGAACTTGAAGAGTTCCTTTGGATGCCATTTGCTCTAAACGAAGAACGCCTGTGGTAGTTTCTTCAGATAGCCCTCTAACATTTTTTAATAGCTCAGGGTACTTCTCGTGCATTCGAAGTGTTAAGTCTCCACCATCGTCTAGGATCATATTAGGCTCCCACCCATCTGCCTCAATTGTTTGATCAATACACCACCAAAATTCCTCTTCATTCATACCCTTCCAGGCAAAAACAGGTGTACCGCTTTGGGCAATCGCAGCAGCTGCATGATCTTGAGTAGAGTAAATGTTACATGAGCTCCATCGACATTTGGCACCAAGAGCTACAAGTGTTTCAATTAAGACGGCAGTTTGGATAGTCATGTGAAGGCAACCCATAATATTAGCTCCAGCCAACGGTTTTGACTCTCCATATTGTTCACGAATAGCCATTAATCCTGGCATTTCAGTTTCTGCTATTTCAATTTCTTGTCTCCCGAATTCATGTTGGGAAATATCTTTTACTTTGTAATCCACTTAACCCTCCTTTTAGACAGACTATTTAAAATAAAATATGATTTATTCTTCATTATCAAGCTCTTTTTATCCTTGGTCCCAGCTGCTGAATAACTTCTTCAGCCTTTGTGTTACCATTTTTAAGCGCTTCATCGACAGGTTTTCCAGATAAATAAAAATCTAAAAATCCTGCAGCAAAATTATCTCCTGCACCTGTTGTGTCCAGGACATTTTCTATTTTTTGAGCAGATTGATGTTTTACATCGTCTTCAAAAAAATAATATGCACCCTCGGCACCAGAGGTCATAACAATTTTTTTTCCAAAATTTTTAAAAAAAGAACTCACATCTGCCATCGACTCAGATTGTGAAAACATCTTTGCTTCATCAAAATTACAAAACACTAAATCTACATTATTAATTATAAAATTCATTAATTCATCTCTGTGTCGATCAACACAGAAGGGGTCTGACAATGAAAGAGATATTTCTATGTTTTTTGATTTTGCAATATCAGAAAATTTTTTGAGTGTTTTTTTTGTTAGTTCATGATCCCAAAGATATGACTCCATGTACACATGATCAATTGAATTGAGTATATCTTCATTAACTTCGTCAGGATTTAATTGTGATCCTATTCCGATGTGTGTAGCCATGGTTCTTTCACCATCGGGTGAAACTAATATATTACAACAGCCAGTTGGAAGATCTGTTTTATTGGAAACACCTTTAAACGAGATATTTTCTTTTTGTAAATCTTGAACAAAAGCATTTCCATACTCATCATCATTGACCTTGCCGTAAAAACTTGCCTCATGAGAGCCGAAGTTTAATTCATGGATAGTATTACAAACTGATCCACCCGAAGTTATTAATGGATTATCAAAATTTGACCTAATTTCTTTAATTTGAGACTCCTCAATTAGCGTCATAGAGCCTTTAATTAATTTCAAATTATTGATAACACTATCCTCTACTTGGCAAATGACATCAACTAATGCAGTTCCTACCCCTAGAATTTTTTTCACCACATGAAAGTAAGGGATTTTAAACAGAGATCTATTAAAAAATCCTTAATCTATAATAATATTTAAATATAAATGTGAATTGTTTTTGATGTAAATAATGCGAATCAGGCCAGAATTCGCATCATAAAAAATAGGCCTAAATAATATTTTTTAAGAGATATTCGTAGTTTTGGAAAATTTGATAAAAACCTGTGAATATTTTCAAATTACTTGTTAATTGAATCTTTAAATTCCAATTGAATTTACTGGGTTTTCAGAATTAAATATAAAATAAATTGACTATGTTTGTCTATAAATTGTATAGTCACTAGGCAATAAACACTACATCTAGTGATTATTCAAGAAAGTACACATAAACTTGGTAGGAAGAATGGAAACAAATAGCGCAGAAACACTAGAGAATTCATCAAAAAATACAGTTATTAACAAGCAAAACGAAGAAATAAACCTGCTAAGTCTCAGTGTTGTAAGGCGCGATGGATCAATAACTCCTTTTAAATCTGACAAAATCGCAAATGCTATAAGAAAGGCATTTTTGGCACAAACTGATCTTCGTGATAGCAAGCAAATTGATAAAAGCGTTTCAGTGTTAACTGAAACAGTCACCGCAGCCCTAACCAGACGTATTGCAAACGGTGATATGATACATATCGAGGATATCCAAGACCAAGTGGAATTGGCCCTCATGAGAGGCGAGCATCATAAAGTAGCTCGCGCCTATGTACTCTACAGAGAACAAAGAGCTAACCAACGTTATAAGACTGCTCAACTAAATGAACAAATTGGTGCCAAAGTATCCACAATGGCTGTTACTAAAAGAGATGGTAACAAAGAGGATATCTCTTTAGAAAAAATTACAAATCGTATTTCTATTTTGTCAAACGGTTTAGAGATAGATCCTATTACAATTGCTCAAAAGGCAATTCAAGGTCTTTACGATGGTATCACAACAAATGAAATTGACACTTACCTAGCAGAAACAGCTGCTGCTCTAACAGTAGAACATCCCGATTACTCATATCTAGCTGGGAGGATTAAAGCTAATGCTCTACATAAAGAAACACCGGGTTTTATTATTGCAACAAAAAATCTATATGAAGATGGTTTATTACGCGATGAATATTATGAAAAAGTAAAAGCTAACGCTGAAGAGATTGAAAAAATTATTGACTACGATCGTGATTATTACTTTGATTATTTTGCATTGACTACTTTGTTCAGAGCTTATCTTTTACAATCAAACAATAAAACAGCAGAAAGACCTCAGGATTTATGGATGAGAGTCGCTTTATGTGTGTCCGGAGATAAGTTTGATTTTTATCAGGTTAAGAAAACTTATGACAGCCTATCTCAAGGTTTCTACACACACGCAACCCCCACTCTATTTAATAGTGGTTTGAAGATGCAACAATTGTCGTCCTGTTTTCTAATTGGAATGGAAGATGACTCTATCGAAGGAATTTTTAATACTGTAAAAGACTGCGCTTTAATTTCAAAAACCGCTGGTGGCATTGGTCTTCATGCTCATAACATTAGAGGTGGCGGTAGCCGTATTAAGTCAACCAATGGCAAGTCTAATGGATTGATACCTTTCCTTAAAATTTTTAATGAAACAGCAAGGTCTGTTGATCAGGGTGGAGGTAAAAGAAAGGGTTCTTTTGCTGTCTATTTGGAGCCATGGCATGCAGATATTGAGGCTTTTTTAGAGCTTAGAAAAAATACTGGAGCTGAGGAATTTAGAGCCAGAGACTTATTCTATGCCTTATGGATCCCTGATTTATTCATGGAAAGAGTCGAAGAAGATGCCGATTGGACTCTAATGAGTGAACACGAATGCCCTGGTTTATCGGATACATATGGCAAGGAGTTTGTTGATCTTTATACAAAATATGAAAATGAAATGCCTGACTTAAAAAGAATAAAGGCAAGAGCTTTAATGTCTAAAATAATTGAAGCTCAAATTGAAACTGGTCAGCCATACATGCTTTACAAAGATGCTGTTAATAATAAGTCTAACCAAAAAAATATTGGTGTTATTAAATCTTCTAATCTCTGTGCAGAGATAGTGGAGTATTCTGAAAAAGATGAAACTGCTGTTTGTAACCTTGCGTCAATTGCATTACCAAAATTTGTAACTGATGAAAGCAAATTTGATTATCAAAACTTATATCAAGTTGCAAAACTGGCGACTAAAAATTTAGATCAAGTTATTGATATAAATTTCTATCCTACTAATAAAACTGAAAACTCAAATAGTCGTCACCGTCCTATCGGTCTCGGTATACAGGGTTTAGCAGATGTTTATTTTAAAATGAATATCCCTTATGACTCTGTTCAAGCGCAAATAATTAATAAACAAATTTTTGAGACAATTTATTTTGGAGCTTTAGAAGCATCAATGGAACTTGCTACCGATAAGGGACCTTACTCTACTTTTAAAGGTTCCCCTCTATCTGAAGGGAAATTCCAATTTGACCTTTGGGGTGTGAAACCGTCTAGTATGTGGGACTGGAAGGGATTAATGGAAAAAATCCAAAAGCATGGTGTTCGAAACTCTTTGACCACTGCATGTATGCCAACAGCCTCCACTGGTATTATCCTAGGAAATACTGAAACGTTCCAAGTACAAACATCAAACATTTATAAAAGACAAACTCTCTCAGGTGAATTTTTATTAGTAAATCGTCACCTTGTTAAAGAACTTATGAAGAGAAACTTATGGAGCAAAGAATTACGTGATCAAATTATTTTGGAAAATGGTTCTGTACAAAATATTGAAGGATTTCCTGAAGACTTAAAAGATGTTTATAAAACTGTTTGGGAAACATCTCAAAAAACAGTTATAGATATGGCAGCTGATAGAGCGCCATTTATTGACCAAACCCAATCCATGAACTTATGGTTGGCAACACCTACTTTTGGAAAAGTAAACTCCATGCACATGTATGCATGGAAAAAAGGCTTAAAAACAGGCATGTATTACCTGCGAAGCCGATCAGCCGTAGACGCAGTTAAAGTAACAGTGTCTTCTGAAAAAAAAGCAAAAGAGTCTTATGTCAAAGAGGCGCAATCTAATGAACCCGAAGATTGTGTAACATGTAGTGCGTAAGATTTTCAATCAATTTAATTTAAGGAGCAAGTCATGATATCTAAAGGATGCAAATCAATTTTCCCTATTCAACACCAAGAAATTTTTGATCGCTACAAGCAACACGTTCAAGCATTTTGGACACCTGAGGAGGTATCTCTTCAAGATGATTTAAGAGATCTAAAAACACTAGGAGAAGGAGAAATACATTTTATCAAACATGTACTTGCATTTTTTGCAAATTCAGAGGCAATGATAAATGAAAATCTAGCATCTAGATTTTATAATGAAATTTTAATTCCTGAGTCTCGATTGTTTATCACCATGCAAATGCTGAACGAGTCTATTCACGCAGAAATGTACGGTTTACAGATTGAAGCTTATGTAGAGGACCCATCAGAAAAAGATAAGCTGTTTTCTGCTATTCAAAATGTTCCTTGTATTAATAAAAAAGCACAGTGGGTTTCAAAATGGCTGAACGGAAATCAAAATTTATTAACACGCTTAATTGCTTTTGGTTTAGTTGAAGGATTATTTTTTGCCGGATCCTTTTGTGCCATTTATTACTTTAGAAAAAGAGGTTTACTTCCAGGCTTAGCCTTATCAAATGACTGGATAGCCAGAGATGAAGGAATGCACTTCAGTTTCTCAGCTTTGATGTTTAAAACATTAAGTGAAAAATTTAATAAAGGAACCTTGTCAGATGAAGATATTAAATCGATGGATTTAATCCCTGGTCCTGTTGCACAGTCTGAGTTCGAAGAAATAGTGAGAGAAGCAGTGGAGTTTGAAAAAGAATTTGTAACTGACGCGCTTCCAGTTGATCTCATTGGTATGAACAAGGAAATGATGTGTATGTATATTGAGGCTGTTTCAGATCGTATTGCTGACCTTTTTGGATTTGAAAGGGTATTTAATACTGAAAACCCATTTGATTTCATGAGAGCTCTTGATGTTCAAAACGTGACTAATTTCTTCGAAAAAAGGGTATCTGAATACCAGCGTCCAACAGATCGTTCTTTGTCTTTTGACGAGTCTTTCTAAGTGGAAGTCAAAATTTATAGTAAAGACAACTGTATTTTTTGCACTAAAGCCAAGGCAGTTTTATCCTCACATAACCCCCAAGTATTAATGCTTGATGAGGATTACAGCCGTGATCAATTTTTTGAGATATTTCCAACTGCCAAAACATTTCCTCAAATCATAATTAATGGTGAAAAAATTGGTGGTTACCATGAACTAGAACGATGGATGGCCTTTAATAAGCCAGATGAAGATTTCTAATGATTAACAAAAAATTAAAACAGACTCTCTAAATAATTTTTTATATTTTTGCTTTTTGTCTCTTCTATTGAATAGCAATCGGTTAAGGTAACACCATGATAGCCACCAAGTGTGATTTTTCCTTTGCAAGTAGATTTTGTCAAATTTATTTTTTTTACAGAGTCTATATTTTTAAATACATCGTAATCTTTTGAAGAATTAAAATTATCTTTGTCATGTGTCATTATTAAAGCATTTAGATTATTATACTTCCCAAAACCATAATACCTAACATCCGTCCACCATGGCCAATCTTTTCTATTTTGTACTGTTCCTCCTGCACCAGGATTTAATCCAATAACGCCAGTTATCAATTCAGGATACAAAGTTTTTAGTTTTAAAGACTGCCAACCTCCTGATGAATGACCTGCAAGGATAATTTTATCAAAACCAAGCTCAATGAGCTCATCAAGTTTTTTTTTGATAACTTTTAACTTTTGAATTCCTTTTTGTTTATCCATTAATTGAGTTCCGTCGCTCGCAATAAGATTAAGATCTAATTTTCCTAATTTCTCATGGGCTCTCCACATTCTATCTTGTTCTTCATTAGTCCACCCTCTTACTCCAGAACATAACCTGTAAATTTTTAAGACATAAGATTTTATTTTCATATTATGTAAATCTCTTATTACGGGGGGGACTTTTGCCCAACTACTCAAACACTTATCTATTTTTTGATCTCCTTGAGATCCATGACTGTAAATGACAATTATAGAATTACTTTTGTCTGTTATTTGATCTTGGAAATATATTTTCCCATCTTGATCTATAAAACCTGAGTCTTTTGAGACCCTCTCAAGATCTTTTTCAAATTGAGATATATTTACTTCGGTGTTTTTGCTAGGCTCTATAATATTTCCCTCGTTATCAATAACTGAGCCATCACTTTTAAAAGTTAAACCCAAAGCAAAATTAGGTAATAAAAAAATTAATATTATTAGTGTTCTAATGAGCTTCACCCCAATTTAATCCTCCTCCAAAATCAACTTTTATAGGAGTTTTAAAAGATTTGTATTTTTGATGTGATGTTTCCATCAATTTTGAGATTTCAGGAATTATATCTTTTTCTTTTTTATGAATTTCAAATAAAAGCTCATCATGAACTTGCGATGTCATTTTAGATTTACATTTTTTTTTATCTAAATAGCTATGAATGTCCAACATTGCAATTTTAATTAACTCAGATGCTGTACCTTGAATAGGTGCATTGATAGCTTGTCTTTCTGCAAAAGATCGGAGCATAAAATTTTTAGCATTGATGTCTTTAATGTGAGACTTTCTTCCAAAAAGGTTTTCAACATAGCCTAATTTTTTTGCTTTATCGGTAGTTGCTTTCATAAAGTCACTTATGTTTGGAAATTTTTGAAAATAGTTATCTATGAAAAGCTTTGCTTCGGCATTGCTAACGCCCAACTGTTTAGCTAAACCATATTGGCTAATTCCATAGATTATTCCAAAATTAATAATCTTGGCCATTCTTCGATCATTAGCATTAATTGTTTTTTTGTTAAAAACTAATTGGCCTGTGCTTTGATGAATATCTTGATCCTCTTGAAAAGCCTTTAATAAATTAGGGTCTTCGCAAGCTTCACAAAGCACACGAAGCTCGATTTGGGAGTAATCGAAGCTATATAACTCATGATTTTTTTCAGCAATAAATGCTGTTCTAATTTTCTTTCCGATCTCAGTTCTAATAGGGATATTTTGTAAATTAGGGTCAGATGAACTTAATCTACCCGTAATAGTTGCTGCAATATTAAATGTACTGTGAACACGGTCGTTATTATCAGCATGTTCAGCTAAAGAAGATGTATAGGTCGACACGAGCTTAGAGTATTGACGCCATTGTAAAATATGTGAGGCAATCTCTAATCCCTCAGACTCTAATTGTTCTAAGACTTTGACATTAGTTTGAAAATCTCCTGCTTTTGTTTTTTTTGTTACCTTCACATCAAGTTTCTTGAAGATTTCAGTAAGTTGCTTTGGCGAACCAATATTGAACTCCTCACCCGCGATTTTGAAAATTTTCTGTTCAATTTTTTCAATTTCTTTATTTAGATCTTTTTCAAGTTTTGTTAAAAATTTAAGATCAATCTTACAACCATTGTTTTCAACCTGTTGAAGGACTAAGCTTAATTTTTTATCGATATCAAAATAAATATAACTATCGGGGGCATCTAATATTTGATCATGTAATGTCTCATATAATTTATAAGTGGCATAAGCATCATGAGCAGCGTAATTTGTTGCAGACTGTAAAGGCACTTCAGAAAAATCTTTATAATTTCTTTTAGACTCATTTTTAATGACATCTTTAAATTTTTCTTTTTCTTCTCCAAAATAATAATAATACAAATCCTCAAGATTATGTTTTGTTAAACCGTTATTGACAAAAAAAGACATTAATAAGGTATCTTGAAAAGAAATAGTATTTACGTTAAAGCGTTTTAAAATAACACTATCGTATTTAGCATTATGAAAAATCTTTAAAATTGAAGGATCTTCACATAATAAATTCAACTCTTTTAATATTTTTTTTTGATCTGTCTCAGATATTTCATTTTCAGGTGATTTAAAAGGTAGGTAATAAGCTTGCTGTGCATTAGATAATGAAATGCCAATGATATTTGCTTCATTGACGTCTAAACTATCTGTCTCTAAATCTATCGCTAAGGTTTTTTCAGATTGAAGAGACTTAAGATATTCGATTATATCTTTTGTCTTAATAAGTGATTTAAATTCTAAGTTTTTTTTGGCCGCATGCGGCTTTGTTTCATGAGCGCTATTTCTAATTAATGATTTAAATTCATATTTTTTGAAAAAGTCATTAAGCTTTGGTGAGTCTTCAAAATCTTTTAACTTTTCGATTGTAATAGGTAGTTCAAGATCATTTTTTAGAATTACTAGTTGGTGGCTTATTTTTGCTTTTTCCTCATGGTCATGTATAAGATTTTTAATTCTTTCATTTGATATTTTCTCTTTATTTGCCAGAAGACCCTCAAAAGAACCAAATTCATTAATTAATTTAGAGGCTGTTTTTGGTCCGATGCCAGGGACGCCAGGAATATTATCAACACTATCACCAATTAGAGCTTGTACATCTGTAATCTTGTCAGGGCCAACACCAAATTTTTCCATTACCTTTGCTTCGTCAATTTCAATATTTTTCATTGGATCCATGATGCGATTATTAGCTGATAACAGTTGAAAAAGGTCTTTGTCTGAACTAAATACCGTAGTGGGTATCTTGTTGTCTTCACCGTATTTAACGTAACTTGCTATAACATCATCGGCCTCAAAGTCTTTTTTTTCAATAACATCTAAACCAAACGCATCAATAGCTTCACGAATAATACTAAATTGAGGTATCAAATCTTCTGGTGCCTCACCACGGTTTGCTTTGTATTCGGGGAATAAAGTATTTCGAAATGTATTCCTTCCTGCATCAAGAATGATTAGTATTTTGTCATTTGGATGCTCTTCAATTAGTCTAAGCATCATATTGCAAAACCCATAAACTGCATTTGTAGGGATGCCCTTAGAATTATTCATTGGGGGTAAGGCGTAATAAGCTCGGAAAATATAACCGGAACCATCAACAAGTATTAGTCTTGGCTTAGACATTTAAGCAGAATAACAAAGATTGTAGTGAGTTTCTATTCTTTAGGAGCGTGCTTATTCAAAATTCTTTGAAGAGTTCTTCTGTGCATTTTTAGTCTTCTAGCAGTTTCAGAAACATTACGGTTACACTGAGTAAAAACTCTTTGAATATGTTCCCATCTTATTCTATCAGCAGACATTGGATTCTCAGGTGGTGGGGGCAAGGATGTAGCGGTAGCAGACATTAACGATTTTTCGATATCATCTATGTTTGCAGGTTTGGTTAAGTAATCGTCAGCACCCAATTTAACGGAGGATACAGCCGTAGCTATGTTGCCATAACTTGTCAACATTACTGTTCTACACTCTGGATTTTGCTCCTTGATCACCTTAATAACGTCAAGCCCTGAACCATCACCTAAACGAAGATCAACTATGGCATAATTAAAATTATTTCCAGCTAAAACATCTAAAGCCTCTTTTTTTGAAGCTGCTGCTGTTACTGTGAAATCTTTACGTTGAAATGAAGTGGTTAAACGCTCACGAAAGGGTTTGTCATCTTCAATAATAAAAAGTGTTTTATCTTTGACTAATGTATTTTGCTCTAAATCCGCCATGTTAAAGTTACTTCTGCTCCATCATTACTTTGTACTAATATTTCACCATTTAGATTTTCAATCATTTGTTTTGTTATGAATAGTCCGAGGCCCATATTTACACCTTTTTCAGGTCTGCTAGAATAGAATGGTTTTCCAAAATTAGCTATAAACTTCTTATCAAAACCTGGACCATCATCTCTGATTTTAATGGAATAAGAATTTTTAGATGTCTCTGAGATTACTAATATTTGCCTATAAGCGAAGCTTATGGCATTTTTTATAATATTATTCATCGCTATGTTCAGTTCGGGTGTGATTTTAATATTAATATTTTTAGAATTTTCATCAGATCTATAATCTAATTTCACAGCTCGATAGTTATTTGAAAATTGATCACATAAGGATTGCACATACGCATCTAGCGACATATTTGTAATTTCAGAAGAGAGTTCTTTTGACTCTGGATTTGTTGAGAGCTCTTTTAGTATTTCCTTACACCTGTCTAACTCTAATAATAGAGTTTTAATATCTTTCCCATAATCATCTTTTAATTTTTGATCTTTTTTTAAATCATCAACAATTAGATTTATGGTATTTAATGGTGTGCCTAATTCATGAACAGCTGCAGCTGCTAAACCCCCAACTTTTAAAAGCTCTTTTTCATTTTGAAGTTGCTTACTAGCTAATTCATATGCCTTTTGGGTACTTTTGTAATTTAAGGAAAAGTAATAAAGATAAAAAACTAAAAAAATACTACTTATAAACAAAGAAATCATAATAGCTAAGCTGTATGTAAAATTAATATTAGGATGCACAGACAAAGGAAGATTAATATAAAAGTTAAATATCAAAGCAAAACAAACTAATGCTAAACTTAAAATAATTATTATTCTTTCAATAGTAAGATATGATGCTGCGATAGCAATAGGAGCTAGGATAATAAATATAAAAGGATTAGTGTGTCCACCATTTAAAGCAATCAAACTTGAAATTTGAACAATATCAAAACATAAAAATAAGAAGACTTGTTTTTCAGAGATAATTTTATCTCCTTTATTCAAATAAAATCCTAAGAGAATACTAGCCATTAAGATAAAAGCTATTATCCAAGAACTCATTGCTACTGTCTTGGAAATTTCGAAAAAATACTGTGTTATAAATAAAGTAGCGGCCTGACCTCCAAAAGCAATTGCACGTATAATTAAAAAATCCGAAGAGTTAACAAAAAGAAAGTTTTTTTGATTATTCAACTAAATATCTAAATTTGCTACTTTGACTGAGTTATCTTGAATAAAGTTTTTTCTATCAGTCACGTCATCACCCATCAGCATGATCAACTGTCTTTCAGCATTGATTTGGTCTTCGAGCTTAACTTGAAGCAACTTCCTATTAGTTCGATCTAATGTTGTTTCCCACAATTGATCAGGGTTCATTTCACCTAAACCTTTATATCGGCTAATTGATTGGCCTTTTTTACTCATTTCAAAAAGAGTGGTAAAAAATTCAACAAGTCCATTACAATTAAAGTTTTCTTTTGAAGAAAGTTTAGAAATACCAAAATAAGTATCTGTGGATTTTCCAAAACCCATTTTATTATAAAGAGATAAGCTGTCTGAAGAAATAAACTCTCTTAGATGTAATAATTTATCCAGAGCGACCTTTATTATTTTATTGTAACCCTCTTTTTCTTGTAAAAAAATTAATTCATTACTGATCATACTTTGAAAAGTAAATTTAATATTTTCTGATTTATAAACTTGATTTAAATTAGATAAGAAAATTTTAAATTGCGATTTTTCTATCTTATTTGGATGAAAATCCTGAAAAAATAAGCCTGTATTTAGAATTTGATCAAAAAACTTTGCATCTAAATATGTAAGATCTAAGTTTTGATAAGCAGAATTTGCACGAGAAGCTAAATCTATTAATTCGTTTAACTGTTCTTCTTTTAGCAGAATTTTTTTCTTTTTATTGTAAATGTTGAAATCGAGATCATCCTTGTTATTTAGCAATAAAAACTTTGTTAACTCTCTATCATCTAACAAATAATTTTCAGCATTTCCTTTTTTTACTTTATAAAGGGGTGGCTGAGCAATATATAAACGACCAGTTGTTATGATATCTCTCATGAATTGATAGAAAAATGTGAGTAGCAGGGTTCTTATATGACTTCCATCAACATCGGCGTCTGTCATAATAACAATTTTGTGATATCGCATTGAGTCAGGATTGAAATAATCAGAAGGATTGTATTCTTTGTCCTTTGGTGGATTACCATATCCAGCACCGATGGCTGTTATAAGAGCAGAAATTTCATTATTTTCTAAAATTTTATGAGGATTTGCTTTAATTACATTTAATATTTTACCTCTTAAAGGAAGTATAGCCTGAGTAACTCTATCACGGCCTTGCTTGGCTGAACCTCCAGCTGAGTCACCCTCAACTATAAATAATTCTGAATTTGATGGATCTTTTTCTTGGCAATCAGCTAATTTTCCAGGAAGTGATGAGGTCTCTAATACATTTTTTCTTCTTGTAAGCTCTCTTGCTTTTCTTGCTGCCTCTCTGGCACTTGCTGCCTCAATTATTTTTGAGACTAACTTTTTTGCCTCTCCAGGAGTTTGTTCAAGCCAAGCGCTTAATTGCTCAGATATTATTTTCTCAACAACTGGTCTTACCTCAGACGAAACTAGTTTATCTTTGGTTTGGGATGAAAACTTAGGGTCTGGAACCTTTACAGAGAGTACGCAAGTCATGCCCTCTCTAGCATCATCTCCTGAAATTGTAATATTGCCTTTTTTTGCAACTGCAACTGTATTCGAATATCCCACTAATGAACGTGTTAGTGCTGATCGAAAACCCTGTAAATGTGTTCCTCCATCTCCTTGAGGGATATTATTAGTAAAGCAAAGCATGTTTTCATTGTATCCATCATTCCATTGTAAAGCGCCTTCAACTTTAATTCCATTTGACTCGCCATTAAAAGGTATAATTTTATTTAAAGTTGATTTTCTCGAATTAAGAAATTGCACATATGCTGTTAAACCTCCCTGGTAATAGAATTCAATAGGTTCTACTTTTGATATACGCATATCAGATAATGTTATGCGAACATTAGAATTCAGAAAAGCTAGTTGGCGAACTCTATTTTCGAGTGTTTTAAGAATTAGAGTTGTATTGGAAAAAATTTTTTTTGATGGCCAAAATTGGACAGTTGTTCCAGTTCTCTCTGTCTTTTTCATTGAACCGATCTCTTTTAATTTTTTTGTTGTAACACCATCTTTAAATTCCATTGTATGAATTTTGCCATTTCTGCGAATTGTTAAAGATAGTCTTTCTGATAAGGCATTTACCACAGAAACACCAACCCCGTGAAGACCACCGGAGATTTTATAGCTATTTTGGTCAAATTTACCACCTGCATGTAGTTGGGTCATGATTACCTCAGCTGCTGGGACTTTTTCAGTTTTGTGCTGGTCAACTGGAATACCTCTACCATTGTCTGATATTGTAGCTGACCCATCTTTATTAATTATTAATTGAATACTGTCACAATAACCACCTAAAGCCTCGTCAATAGAGTTATCAAGCACCTCGTAGACCATGTGATGCAAACCTGTGCCATCATCGGTATCACCAATGTACATACCTGGTCTTTTTCTGACTGCCTCTAAGCCTTTTAAAACTTTTATCGAGGATGCTGTATATTGATCTGTCATTAAAATATTTCTTTAATGTCTAAGCTATCTATATTCCTTTTAAGTGTGAAGTTATCAGTGGTTGAAAAGAAAGTCTGAAATTTATTTTCTGCACAGTATTGAATAACTTTATCAACATTTATCATATCAAAGTTATCAAATATTTCATCAATTAAAAAAATAGTAATCTTGTTACGATTTAGAAATTTTGCACAACTAAGAAGAAGGCTTAATATTAACATTTTAGATTGAGCAGAAGATAGCTGAGAAATATTTTTTTGATTGTGTGAAATTTCAAAAACTGATTTTTTTGGATCATGTTGTGATTGAAGTTTATGATCATTTGGCCATTGATTCTCATCAGAGAGATCTTTTTGAAATTTTTCTAAAAAATTCTCTGTCTCTATAAGGCCAAAACTTGGCTTAATTTCAAAGTCAAAAAATAGTTTATTGTTACTTGATAGGAAATTTTGGTATTCAGAAAGGAATTTTTTTTTAATCTCAATAATTGCTCTGCCTATGTCAATCAGTTGTTTATCCAGTGAAACTAGCCATGAAATATCTTGAGAAGATTGTAATATTCTTCTTTTTTCTCTTCTTAAAATTGTATATTTGCTGAGAAAGCCAAATAGCTTTGGGTCAAAATAGCATATAATTCGATTGATAGTATTTCTTTGATACTGGGCATCCTTGATAAAATAAACTTTATCTGTTTCTGTTAGCCAAAATAATTGAAAAATATCTAAAAGTTTTTGCTGTTGTATTTTTTTATCGTTTAAAAAATATTGTTTTGTCCATCTTTCATCTTTATTACTCAACATAATAGTTAAATGATTTTCTAAATCCTCGTGAATAAAATCAAAGATCATAGAAGCTTCTAACTTTTCCTGTTTTTTAAAAATAAAATTTTGTATGACATCTTTTCTAAAACCTGTGCCAGGACTTAAAAAACTTATAGACTCTAATAGGTTTGTTTTGCCAACAGCATTTTTTCCTTTAAACAAAGTATGATCAAAGTTAAAAATTTCTTTTTTGTTGATGAAATTTCTATAGTTCGATAGCTGTATACCCTTTAATGGTGGGGGCAATTAAACTCTCATAGGCATTAAAATAAATAAACTTGTTGTATCTTTAGGGTCCTTTACTATTACTGGTGATGATTGATTTAGTAACTCTAAAATCAAAGTGTCTCCTTCAACAACATCTTGTAAATCCAATATATATTTTGAATTAAAAAGTATTTCAAGACCATCTGCAGCGTAATTTGCTGCAACCTCTTCATCACCTTTGTTACTGTCGGTGCTTGTAGCCATAATCTTAATACTATTATTTTCAAATTGTAACTTAACTGTTGGTGTTTTATCTTGATTAACAGTTGAAACCCTATCAATGGCATTAAAAAAAGGCTCTGCCTCAACTTGTAATAATTTGTCATTAGATACAGGTATAACTTTTTCATAATCTGGAAATGTTCCATCAATTAGTTTGCTGATTATTATGAAATTATCTGCTTCTAGACTCACTTGAGTATCAGTGCATATTATTTTAACCTTTCCCTCAAAATCACCTAAAATGCGGTCTAATTGAAGTATAAGCTTTCTTGGAAGTATAATTCCAGATATATTTATGACATTTGATAAGTCTAGCTCTGTCTTAGCAAGTCTGTGGCCGTCAGTAGCAACACACCTCAAAGTTGATTTTTGTCCATTCGTAACAGTATGGAAGAATATACCGTTAAGGTAATATCTAGTCTCTTCTGCAGATATTGCAAATTTAGTTTTATTAAAAAGTCTTTTAATTTGGGATACCGTTAATTCAAATGAGTTTGTTGAGTCTAATGGAACAAATTTTGGGAATTCATCAGCAGTTAATGCATTTAATTCAAAAACAGAATTATCTGAGTTAATTATTAATCTGTTTCCCTCTAATTTACATTTTACAATAGAGTTTTTTTTTGTCTTACGGATTATATCGGTTAAAATTCTAGAATTTACAGTTGCTTCGCCATTTTTTGAAGAGTCTGTTGATACGAATTCTCTGATGGAAATATCCATGTCTGTAGATCTAATTTCTATTTGGTTATTATCGCATTTAATATAAATGTTAGAAAGAATTGGAATTGTAGATCTACTGTCAACAATTGAACTAACGTGAGTTAAGACTCTTAAAAAAGCCTCTCGGCTTACTCTAAAATCCATTTAAGAAGTTTGCAATATTCTAGTCAAAAGTTCAATATCTTCTGCAAGGTTAGGATCATTTACCATAATTTCTTCGATAGTTTTAATAGCATGAATAACAGTGGTATGATCTCTGCCACCAAATTTTCTACCAATTTCAGGCAAAGATCTCGTGGTGATTGACTTTGCTAAATACATTGCAACTTGTCTTGGACGCGCCACAGACCTTGATCTTCTCGGTGAATGCATATCTGAAAGTTTGATGTTGTAATGCTCAACAACTTTCTTTTGAATTTCATCAATTGTAATTTTTCTTGAATTAGTCCTCAGTAAATCTTTCAAAACATCTTTTACGAGATCAACAGATATTTCTGAGTCCTGAATTGAAGCATGAACTGCTAATCTATTCAAAGCGCCTTCCATTTCTCTAACATTATTTGTGATCTTATTTGCTAAAAATTCCATTACTTCTTGTTTTAGATTTAGTGATTTTTGTTCAGCTTTAGCCTGCAGAATGCCTAATCGTAATTCATAAGTTAAGGGATGTATATCTGCTACTAACCCCCAGCCTAATCTAGACTTTAATCTGTCTTCTAATCCATCAAGATCAGCGGGAGATTTATCAGCTGAAATAATTATTTGTCTTTTTTTGTCAATTAAAGTATTGAAAGTATGAAAGAATTCTTCCTGAGTATTATCTTTACCAATAATAAATTGCACATCATCAATCATTAGAACATCTACTGATCTAAATTGTTCTTTAAAACTCATAATATTTTTAAATCTAAGAGCTTTAATAAACTGATACATAAATTTTTCAGCTGTTAAATAAACAACATTTTTTTTGGGATTTCTTTTTTTAATATTCCATGCAACTGCATGCATTAAATGTGTTTTTCCTAATCCAACACCTCCATACAAAAATAATGGGTTAAAACTTACAACTTCTGATTGTGCTACACGTTGTGCTGCTGCGTATGCTAACTCGTTGGGTTTACCGACAATAAAATTATCAAAAGTAAATTTTGGATCTAATGGGGCAGAAATATCATCATAATATGTGTCTTCCCCTTCATCTTTATCTTCATAGATAACTTCTGTGCCAGGAATAATTCGATTATTATTTTCTTTGACGAGTATAGCTAATTTATCAATGCTATGACCTTGGTCCATATAAGCTTTTTTAATAACAGAAGCATAATTTTTTATAATCCAGTCACGTAAAAACCTAGTTGGGACTGAGAGAGTGAGAGAAGTGTCAATTAAAGACTCAAAATAAATCGGTTTAATCCAGTTTTGGAAGGTATCTTTATCAAGTGATTTTTTTAATTCAGATGTGATCTTAGGCCAGGACACATCTATGCCACCTTGATGCTTTTCGTCTTCCACTAACTTAATTCCTTCCTCTAAAAGATGGGCTATTTAAGCATGAAAAGTAAAAAAAGAGGAATAAAAAAAATGTTTTTTTTAAAAAAAATTGCTTGAAAAAAAAAATTATTTTGAAATTGCGGTTATATCTTTTTGTAGTTTTGATATGGTTCTAGATGCCTTATTGAGGTGCATGATTTTCTTTTTAGTAGATTTATGCAATACAGACATAACAACTTTTAATTTCGCCATTGATTCCTCTACCTTTTTATCTTTAATGAGTTTATCAATTGCCTTTAGCTGAGTTGAAATATTTGATTTTACAGCTTTGTTAACTGTTTTTTTTCTATCAGACTGTCTGAGTCTTTTTTTTGCTGATTTATGTTGTGGCATATAAAAGTATTATTAACAGGTTGTTCGTCTAAAAGCGTTAATAACTTATACACATTTTTTTATTTTTGTAAAGCAGGCGAAAAAAAAGTCGAACGCCCATTTTGGATGATTTTTTTTATTTTATAACTCTTTTTTTTATATATTACATGTTTCTTTTGATAGACCTTAAATAAGCTCTGAAAACTTCCAAGGGTTCCATCTGGAGATTTATAATCATTTATTGAAGAGCCGCCATTTTTTAAAGATAGTTTCAATACAAATTTACAAGAGCTTAATAACTGAGATATTTCTGCTTTTTTTAGAGTATAAGTTAGTCTTTGAGGATTTAACTTTGAGTGAAAAAGAGCTTCATTAGCGTATATGTTTCCAATACCCACAATTAAACTTTGATCGAGTAAAGCTTGTTTCAAAGAGATTTTTTTCCTTATAAATTTGTTATACATCTCATTTAAATTAACCTTATTAATTAGTAAATCAGTACCGTATTTATTAAAAAAAAATTTAACTTCTTTTGAATCTTTAAGCCTAAAAAACATTCCAAACCTACGAGGATCATTATAAATAATTTTAAATTCGTTAAATTGTAAAACAATGTGGTCATGTTTTTCTTTTTTATAATTCTCGTTTAAATAAAACTTTAATCGACCGCTCATTCCCAAATGAATAATTACATAATTATCATTTTCTAATCCTATGATTATGTATTTTGCAAAACGTTCAACAGATATAATTTTTTTCTGTGATATTTGCTCAAGATCTTTAAAGTTTAAATTTTTCCTTAGTTTTTTTTGTGACCTATTGATAGAAATAATTTTTTTTCCTTTAACTTTTGACTTTAAATATCTTATTGTAGTTTCTACTTCAGGTAGTTCGGGCATGATAACTAAAAATAATTCAAATAATTATAATATTACAGATATTTTTGAAAATGTATCTCATGCAAAATATGATTTAATGAACGATATTATGAGTCTTGGCATACATAGACTTTGGAAAAAATATTTTGTTGACCTTGTATTATCAAATTATACCGATAATGAGAAAATTTTAGACATTGCTAGTGGTAGTGGAGATATTTTTAATTTGCTTCCTATTTCAAAAAATCTTTATGCTTTAGATCCTGTTTCCGAAATGCATAATATATCCAGAAAAAAAAATAGTTCTAAAAAAATTAATTACGAGGTTGGTTATGCAGAAAATTTGCCTTATAAAAAAAATTTTTTTCAAATTATAACATGTACTTATGGTGTAAGAAATTTTAAGAGTCGAAAAAATGGTTTTTTTGAGATTTATAGATGTCTTAAAAAAAATGGTTATTTTTTTATTATGGAATTTGGTATTCCAAAAAGAGATTTATTAAAAAGTCCATACAAAAACTTTTTAAAATATATTTTACCTTTTACCGGTAGCATCATCTCCAATGATAGACATAGTTATAAATACTTAGCTGACAGTATTATTTCTTTTCCTAATCAAAATAACCTTCTTAAAGAACTGATAAATACAGGTTTTTCTCATATTAAAACTATTGATTTCATTTCTGGAGCTAACAGCATATATATAGTGCAGAAAAAATGAAAATTTTAATAATAATAACGGGGAGTGTTGGCTGTTATAAATCTTTAGATCTAATTCGTGAGTGCCAAAAAAAAGCTATTGAATATGAAGTTATTGCAACAAAAAACACTTATGAGTTTATTTCTAAACTACTACTTGAAACAATTTCCAATAAGCCAGTGTATTCAGAGCTCTTTGATTTGGATATGGAAAAAAAAATTGGTCACATAAAATTAGCACGAGATAATACTCATATTATTGTTTACCCTGCGACAGCTAATATTATTTCAAAATTTGCAAAAGGTTTTTGTGATGACCTAGCACTAACATGTATGATTGCTGCAAACAAACCTATATATTTTGCACCTGCAATGAATAAAGAAATGTGGGCTAATCAAATTATTCAAGACAATGTGGTCTATTTAAAGAAAATTGGCCATCATTTTATTGGCCCAGATGATGGATCTTTAGCTTGTGGTGAGTATGGTAGTGGTCGATTAGTTGATCCTAGTGAAATAATTAGTCAACTTAAGTAATTGAAACACGCATTAATAACTATTGGGTGCACTCGAGAGTATATAGATCCAGTAAGATATATATCAAATGAGTCATCAGGTCGGCAAGGCATAGCTTTAATAAAAAGCCTATTAAAATTTAATTATAAAGTTATTTGTTTACACGGATATCTTCAAACAAAACAAATAGTTTCAAAGAATGTTAAGTTTATCTTCACTCCTACAGCAGATGAAATGTTAAAAGAAGCAAAAAAATATAGGTCCCTCGACTTAGGAATTTTTAATGCTGCAGTTAGTGATTATAAAGCTAAAAAATATAATAAACTGAAAATTAAGAAAAAAAACGGAATGTCTTTAAAATTAATCAATAACCCTGATATTTTGAGATCAATGTCATTTGGAAAATATAAACCTAAGATTACAGTCGGATTTGCTTATGAGACAAATGATGTATTTCAAAATGCAAAAAAAAAATTGCTTTCCAAAAATTGTGATTATCTAGTTTTGAACTTTCCAACAACGGAAGATAAAATTTTTAACTCAAAATACAATAATGGTATTTTAATTGGAAGGTCAGGTAACTTTTTAAATTTAGGAAATGTAAGCAAAACAATTTTTGCAAATAAAATTGTTAAATACATTAGCAATAGAAAGAATTAGATTGGTTTTTATAAAAGTAAAAAAAATAAATGATAACGTTATTCTTCCAACTTATGAGACATCATCTAGTGCAGGAATGGATATAAGAGCATTTTTACCAAATGGAAAAGTTAGCATATCACCAAGAGAAACAAAACTTATTGGGACTGGATTATTTTTTGAAATTCCAAATGGATTTGAAGTTCAAATAAGACCTCGAAGTGGACTAGCTTTAAAAAAATTTATTACTATTCTTAACAGTCCAGGAACTATAGATGCAGACTATCGAGGGGAAATAAAAGTGATTTTAATTAATCATGGATTAGAGATGTTTGAGGTTGAAGATAAAATGAGAATTGCACAAATGGTTGTGTCAAAATATGAAAAGATTAATTTTGAATTAGTAAGTGATTTAAGTGAAAGTGTGAGGGGGAGAGGTGGTTTTGGATCAACAGGAACAAAGTGAAAAACTGATTGAGGAATTTGGAAGACAAATTCTAGTTCCTGGTATTAATGAAGAAGGTCAACAAAATATCTCTAGGAAAAAAATTTGTATAATCGGCTTAGGCGCTCTGGGAACTGTTGCATCTCAATATCTTGTTCGAGCTGGAGTTGGTGAAATTCATATTGTTGATCATGATATAATAGAGAAGTCAAATTTACATCGTCAAATTAATTATGATAAAGATGATATTGGTAAATCTAAATCAGTTACTTCAAAACATAAACTAAAAAATATAAATGACTCAACAATAATAAAAGAGCATTCGTTAAATTTTCAGTCTTTCATAAAAAAAAACCCAGATAATAATTTTGATTTAATATTTGATTGCACGGATAATCACCAGAATAAAATTTTTTCTTCAAAATATTCCAAAGCTAATAAAATCTCATTTGTATCGATATCAATTAACTCTTCAGAGGGTATATACTTTGCACAAAACAATGAAGAAAATAATCCATCATGTTTTGAGTGTCTTTTTCCAAAAGCTGATCAGAATCACCGTTGTCTTAACAGCGCAATGGTAGGTCCAGTTGCAGGATTTGTTACTAGTTTTGCTTGTATGAAAATTTTATTTGCCCTTGCCAAAATAAAAACTCAATTGAAAAGTGAAATCAATTTGATAGACCTTTTGACTTCAGACATAAACAAACTACAATTGATTAATAAAGATTGTCCTCATTAAGATGAATACATTTACACCTCAATCTAGTTATAGTTATGAAGAAATCATTGAGTGTGGGAAAGGAAATTTATTTGGAAAGGGAAATGCCCAATTACCAGCACCTCCTATGCTTATGTTTGATCGCATCACTAATGTCAATAAAGATGGCGGAGTACATGGAAAAGGGGAGATAACTGCTGAACTGGATATAAATGCAGATTTATGGTTCTTTAAATGTCATTTCTTGGGTGATCCTATAATGCCAGGTTGTTTGGGTCTTGACGCTTTATGGCAAATGTTGGGTTTTTATCTAGGTTGGCTTGGGTATCCTGGAAAAGGTCGTGCTTTGGGTGTTGGGGAAATAAAATTTGTTGAAGAAATAAAACCGGACAAAGAATTAATAAAATATAAAGTTAGTTTAAAAAAATCTTTAAATAAAAAAGGGTTATCAATAGGGTATGGAGATGGACAGATAATTCACAAAGAAAAAATAATTTACCATGCCAATGATTTAAGAGTGGGTTTATTCAATGAGTAATAAAAGAGTTGTCGTTACTGGATACGGTATTGTTTCTTGTATAGGAGATAATAAAAAAGAAGTTTTACAGAGCTTAAGAGATGTGAAATCTGGGATTAGTCATTGCAAGGAATATGAAGAACTTGGAATGAGAAGTCATGTTCATGGAAAACCTAAAATAAATATTGAAGAAAATGTAGATCGAAAAATTTTGCGTTTTATGGGGGAAGGCGCAGCATACAATTATATTGCAATGAAAGAGGCAATTGAACATTCAGGTCTTGATGAGGAACTTATATCTAATGTTAATACAGGGTTAGTAATGGGGTCAGGTGGGCCTTCAACGTATCAACTGCAACAAGCATTTGATATAGCGAGAGAAAAAGGTGTTAAAAAAATTGGTCCTTATATGGTTACTAGGACAATGGCATCAGGAAATTCTGCTACTTTAGCAACTCCTTTTAAAATTAAAGGTGTAAATTACTCCATTAGTTCAGCTTGTTCGACAAGTTTGCACTGTATTGGCAATGCTTATGATCTCATTAGACATGGGCAACAAAAGATTGTATTTGCTGGTGGAGGCGAAGAAACACATTGGACAATGTCAATTTTATTTGATGCTATGGGTGCTTTATCAAGTAAATATAATGAAACACCTGAGGTTGCTTCTCGAGCTTACGACTCCTCAAGAGATGGGTTTGTCATTGGGGGAGGTGCAGGTGTTTTAGTAGTTGAGAGCCTTGATAGTGCAAAAGCAAGAGGGGCCAACATTGTTGCAGAAATTCAAGGTTTCGGTCAGACTTCAGATGGATATGACATGGTTCAACCCTCTGGGGAAGGGGCAGTAAGGTGTATGCAGATGGCAACACAGGGTAGGCCTGTTGATTATATCAACGCTCATGGCACATCAACACCTGTCGGAGACATGATTGAGTTACAAGGTATTAAAGAGGTTTTTGGTGATGACATTCCTCCAACCAGCTCTACAAAGTCACTAACGGGTCATTCATTAGGAGCAACTGGTGTACAAGAGGCCGTTTACTCTCTTTTAATGATGGAAAATGATTTTATGGTTGAGTCGGCCAATATTACAAACTTAGATGAAAAGGCTGAAGGAATGAACATTCTCTTAGAAAATAAAAATGATATCAAAATCAATTCTATACTTTCAAATAGTTTTGGTTTTGGCGGAACGAATGCATCTATCTATCTAACTAGCTTTAATGAGTAAAATTTTAGAGGGCAAAAAAGGATTGGTTGTTGGTATAGCCAATGATCATTCTATTGCATGGGGTATTGCAAAGTCCTTGAGTGATGAAGGTGCAAGTATGTATTTAACCTATCAGAATGACTCAATCAAAAAAAGAGTTGAGCCCCTATCTGAGAAAATTAATTGTTTAGGAATTATGCCTTGTGACGTATCTGAAACATCTTCACTTGAAAATGTTTGTAATGGCATTAAGGGAAGTATTGACTTTTTTGTTCACGCGGTTGCCTATTCAGATAAAAATGAACTATCAGGTAAATATTTAAATACCACTAGAGAAAATTTTCTTAAAACACTGCATATTTCTGCATACTCATTGACTGAAATGGTGAGGATGCTTTCGCCAAAAATGAATGATGGTGCATCAATCATGGCCCTTACTTATTATGGGTCCACAAGATATATGCAAAGTTATAATGTAATGGGTGTTGCAAAGGCTGCATTGGAAACCTCTATAAAGTATCTTGCTGTTGATATGGGTGACAGAGGAATTAGAATTAATGCAATTTCAGCTGGGCCGATGAGAACTTTAGCAGGTGCCGTTATAAACAAATCAAGAAAAATTTATAATTATACTATTGAAAATTCTCCTATAAAAAAACCATTGTCATTGGAGGATATTGGTAAGTCATCTGTTTACTTAATGAGCGATCTGTCTAAAGGTGTTACAGGTGAGATAATTTATGTAGACAATGGCTACAACAATGTAGGAATGAGCATTCAAGATTTATAAAAAAAATATATTTTTTTTGCTATAATAACTTATGAGAAAAATACTTTTAGTGCCCTTAGTCTTAATTTTATTTCAAAGTCCACTATACGCTGAATTTTCATTCACTTTTAATTGGGGCGACATACCTAAGTGCACCACAGGTAATCCAAACAGAGTTAATAATCCCATATTTGAACTCAAAGGGCTTCCCGATGGAGTTACGAAACTTACCTTTAGAATGATAGATAAAAATGTACCAACATATAATCATGGTGGTGGCAAAATTAATAACTATGATGGTAGTTCAGTCATTGAACCAGGTGCTTTTAAATACAAAAGTCCTTGCCCACCAAATGGTAAAACATACATATGAATGGGTTATAAAGGCTTATGAAGGTACCAAAAAAGTTGCAACTGCTAAATCTTCTCTCAAGTATCCTTAAATAATTTTTGAAAAAGTAGCACAAATTTTATAAAATCTGCGCTACTGATTATTTTTTAGACTTCTTTCATGCTGAGCTTTACTTTACCCGCACGATCTACGTCGAGTACTTTTACTTGAACTTCTTGTCCTTCAGATAAAACATCATAGACATTCTCGACTCTTTTTTGTGAAATTTGTGAAACATGGAGTAATCCGTCTCTTGCACCCATAAAGTTTACAAAAGCTCCAAACTCAACAATTTTTACAACTTTACCTGTGTAGACTTTTCCAACTTCAGGTTCTGCTACAATGTCTTCCACCATTTGTTTAGCTTTATTAATTGACTCTTCATTGCTGGATGCAATTTTTACAATTCCATCATCATTGACTTCTAGTTTTGCCCCAGAAACTTCGACTATGTTTTTAATTACTTTACCGCCTGAGCCAATAACATCTTTTATTTTAGCCTTATCAATAGTGATTGAGATTACTTGAGGAGCATGCTTAGAAAATTTTGTTCGAGCTTCTGGTAAGGCATCTGACATTACACCAATGATGTGTTTTCTTCCACCTGATGCTTGATTTAAAGCAATTTCCATAATTTCTTTAGTAATACTGGTAATCTTAATATCCATTTGAAGAGAAGTAATACCATCCATAGTACCAGCAACTTTGAAGTCCATATCACCTAAGTGGTCTTCATCACCTAGGATATCGCTAAGCACTACAAAGTCCTCACCCTCTTTGATTAGACCCATCGCTATGCCACCAATATGTTTTTTAATTGGCACACCCGCTGCCATCAAAGCAAGGGATGAGCCACATACTGTAGCCATAGAACTAGAGCCATTGGATTCAGTTATCTCAGATACTAATCTTAGTGTGTATGGGAAATCCTCTTTTTTTGGTAACATTGGATGAACTGCACGCCATGCTAGTTTTCCATGACCAATTTCTCTTCTACCAGTTGCTCCTACTCTTCCTACTTCTCCTACAGAGTAAGGAGGAAAATTATAATGCAACATAAAATGTTGTTTATGCATAGGATCAAGAGAGTCAATCATTTGTTCATCATCCCCCGTTCCTAATGTGGTAACAACTAATGCTTGAGTTTCTCCGCGAGTAAAGAGACTTGAACCATGAGCTCGAGGAAGAATGTCTAATTCACATGTGATTTGTCTTACTTCATCTAATTTTCTTCCATCAATACGGCTTTTATTTTTGATGATATCGCCTCGAACTACGTCTTTTTCTATATCTTTAATGATTGTTGTAGCGGCTAAAATCTGATCATCTTCAACATTATCGAGAATAGAAGATCTGATCTCTGTCAGTTTTTGACTTCGCTCTTGCTTATCAACTAAACCGTATGCTTCACGAATAGGATCTGAAATTTTAGTTTCAATGTCTTTTTGTAGACCCTCATAAAAATCAGGTAGGCTTGGGACTTCAAAAGTCTTAATTTCTGTTTTGCTTGCAAAGTTTTGAACTTCTTTAATAAATGTCTGATAAAAATCATGTCCAAACATTACTGCCTCTAGCATGGTGTTCTCAGAGAGTTCTTGGGCTTCAGACTCCACCATTAAGACACCCTCTTCTGTTCCAGCCACAACAAGATCTAGTTCAGAGTTTTCCATATCTAGGATAGATGGATTTGCTACTAGTTGTCCGTCTATATATCCAACTCTAGCAGAACCCAAAGTACCTGCCACAGGAAGACCTGAAATAGCTAATGCTGCGCCAGTTGCGTACATAGCAATGATATCAGGATCTACAACGCTATCGTAAGATAGCACAGTTAATGTTACTTGAGTTTCATTTTTAAAATTTTTGTGAAATAGAGGCCTAATAGGTCTATCAATTAAACGACTTGTTAATGTTTCTCTTTCAGTCGGTCTAGCCTCTCTTTTAAAAAAACCTCCTGGTATTTTACCTGAGGCATAATATTTTTCCTGATAATTAACTGTTAATGGGAAAAAATCAATATCAGGTTTTTGTGTTTTTGCTGCACAAATATTAGCCATAACCATTGTTTCACCACAGGTTACAACCACAGATGCATCTGCTTGTTTTGCTATTCGATTTGTTTCTAGTGTAATTTGTTGGTTACCCAACTCAAATTTATGTTCTATTTTCATCTTCCTCTTTCTTTATAGCTAATTAAAAATTATTTTTTTCTTAGCTTTAGTTTATCTGCTACTTCTGTGTACTTTCCTACATTCCTCTTCTTTAAATACGCCATCAATCTATTTCTTTTACCAACCATCATCAGCAGACCTCTTCGAGAATGAAAATCTTTCTTATGGATTTTGATATGTTCTGTTAACAGATTAATTTTTTTTGTGAGAAAAAAAATTTGGGACTCTGGCGAACCAGTGTCATTATCAGCACGAGCTATATCGTTTATTTGTATTTCCGACATCAATACTCCTTTCAAAGTAAACATCATCTGACCAGGATGTCGCCCAGTTCAAATGGTAATCAGATTTGTATGTAAATCATTTATACTTGAGAAATCAAGGATTTTTTCATAAGGAATAGCTTGATTTATATCAAAAGTCCCTATTTTCAATCTTTTAATCATACTTGCATAAGCTATATCACCTAGGGAATTTGCAAATTCTTCTGCGAATGCCCTCACATAAAACCCCGAATGACAATTCAACTCAACCCTCATTTTTGAGTTATTTGAAGATAGAACTTTTAAACTTTGAACTGAAACTTTTTTATAACGATCTTCTATAACTTTATTATCTCTAGCAAGTTTATAAAAATTTTTACCATTTAATTTATGCGCAGAAAAGTCTGGTATTTTTTGTTGATAAGTACCTATGAACTTTTTTAAATGTAAAACTCTTTCATTTATATTATGTGAGGTCGATTCCATTTTATAAAATCTACCCTCTGAGTCTAAAGTATTTGTTGAGGCACCAAATCGTATCTCAACCTCATAACTTTTTTTTTCTTGATGTATATCTGGTATTTTCTTGGTAGCTTTATTAATACCTACTAATAATAAACCGGAAGCTAAAGGGTCTAAAGTCCCAGCAAAACCAATTTTTTTAAATGAATAACGAAATTTTAATTTTCTAATAACTCCAAATGACTCTATGCCCTGTGGTTTATTTATTAATAACCATCCATCATTAAGAAAGTTTTCTTTTGTCAAGATCTATAATTTATCTAGAAGTGATTGTACTTTTAAAGACTCTTGAAAAGATTCATCAAAAATTAAAGATATTTTTGGAGTATATTTACTTGTAAGAGTTCTTGCTATTAAACTTTGTATTTCTCTCAGATAAAGTTTATTAAATTCCTTAAAATCCTCCTCTGAAATATTATGAATAAGATAAATTTTTGCAAATCTTAGATCTTTACTTACTTTTACTTCAGTAATTTCGAAACGAACAGTTGGAAATTTTAAAAGATAATCTTTTTGGGTTACGAGATATTCAGAGACGAGTCTTTTAATTGAAAGCTCAACTTTTTTGGTTCGAAAACTTGGCTTATTGTCCACACTATAATTCTTTTTGAACTTCCTTAGTTACGTAAAATTCAATTTCATCTTTTTCCAAAATATCTGAATAGTCTTTAAATGAAATACCACACTCGTAATTTTCTCTAACCTCTTTGACATCGTCTTTGAATCGTTTAAGAGTACCAACTTCTCCTTCGTGTATGATTTTACCTTCTCTAACAAGCCTGATTTTAGCAGAATTTTGGACTATACCGTCAGTGACAAAGCAGCCTGCAATTGTACCAAACTTTGAGGATTTGAAAGTATCACGAACCTCAGCATGGCCAATAATTTCCTCTTTAGTGTCTGGGGTGAGGAGACCAGAGAGCATTTTTTTCATATCATCAATTAATTCATAAATAATTGAATAATATCGTATATCTACCTTATCACGTTTTGCGATTGTTCGGGCTTGTGGGATAGCTCTAATGTTAAAACCAATTACTAGCCCTTGCGCAGAACTCGCTAAACTCACATCACTTTCATTAATTGCACCAATAGCGTTATGGACGACATTTATTTTAACTTCTTCATTGCCTACTTTTTCTAGTGAGGAAACTATTGCTTCAAGAGATCCTTGAACATCTGCTTTGACAATGATTGGAAGTTTTTTCATATCTCCCTTTGATACATTAGCCATCATTTCCTCTAGCGATGATTTTTTAACTGCTTCAGTATTTTCTAATTTTTTTTGTTCTTTTACTTTTTCTGTAATATCTTTTGCAATATCCTCATTTGGCATAACATAAACTGTATCGCCTGCTTGTGGCACTGAGTCAAAACCCAACACTTCAATCGGCATTCCAGGACTAGCTGATTTAATTCTGCTACCATTTTCATCAAGTAAAGCTCTAACTCTTCCATAAGATGAACCACATGTAAAATGATCACCTTCTTTAAAGGTTCCATTTTTAACTATCACAGTTGCAACAGGTCCTTTTCCTGTTTCTATTTTAGACTCAACTACAATTGCTTCAGCGAGTTTGTTATGTTCGACGTTAAGATCTAGAATTTCTACTTGTAACAAAATGTTATCTAATAATTTTTCTAGATTTGTTTTTTTAATTGCAGATATTTCAGTTTCTAATACTTCTCCACTATAGCTTTCTACAACTACCTCGTGAGTTAACAAATCATTTCTAACAATACTTGGGTCAACATCTGGTAAATCCATTTTATTAATTGCAAGAACAATAGGAACTTTTGCTGCTTTAGCGTGTGAAATTGCTTCAATTGTTTGAGGTTTAACACTATCGTTAGCAGCAACTACTAATACGACAAGATCTGTTAAATTTGCTCCCCTCGAGCGAATATTTGAGAAAGCTGCGTGACCAGGTGTATCCAAAAAAGTAATAGGATTGTTTTTATGTTGAATTTGATACGCACCAATATGTTGAGTAATTCCACCAGACTCTTTTGAAGTTACATTTGTATTTCTTAGTGCATCCAACAAAGATGTTTTACCGTGATCAACATGGCCCATTACAGTTACAATTGGAGGCCTAGGTGAAATTTTGGATATTTTTGTTTTTTGGTGATTTGCAATTTCATCTTTTAAACTGATCGCCTCTTCTCTTTTCGGTGTATGCCCCAATTCTGTAACTATAAGTTCTGCAGTGTCTCCATCTATGTATTGATTAGCCGTAGCCATAATTCCACTTTTCATAAGAGCTTTTACGACATCACCTGTTTTTTCGGACATTCTACTTGCTAATTCCTGCACAGAAATTTTTACAGGTATGTCAACTTCACGAACAATTTTTTGAGAGCTAGTTAAATTTGGTTTAAATTTTGTTTTTTGTTTTTCTCTATTTCTTTTTGTTTTTGCAAGACTAGGCATTTTTTCGTAGTCTGGTTCTTCATCTAAAAGATTATTAACTGAAATAGAGGACAATTTTTTTTGAAATGCTGTTGTATTGAGAGTCAGTTTTTTTCTGGGAGGAGCAGATGTTGTGGAGGTAGGCGTAGAAGGTTTAGCCGAAGATGTATTTGTATTCTTTGTCTCTTTTGTCATTCAAAAAAACTAGCTATTAAGATAAATCTCCCTAGCATCCATAATAATTTTTTCTGCAGCAGATTTTTCAACTCTTTTTTGTAGTATACCGTCTCTGCCCACTAATTCATCAGTAGCTAAATCTGCAAGATCTTGACGTGAAAAGATATTGTTCTCAATCAATGTAGCTAAAATTTTATTATCAAACTCTGAAATTCCTTTTACATAATCATCTAGTTTTGAAGATTGAATTAATTTCTCAAGTTCTGCTTTCTCGTTTTCCATATACTGCGTTGCACGAGCATATATCTCGGCGGCAAGCTCATTATCAAATCCTTCAATTTTTTCTATATCTTGGATTGAGGCATTAGCAATTTTTTCAATACTTGTATATCCCTCGACCGCCAATAATTGTGCAATCATATCTTCGAGATCAAGTTTTTCAGCAAAAAGAGAGGTGATTTTTTTAAATTCCTCTTGTCTTCTTTCTGCGTCTTCTTTTTCAGTTAGTATATCAATTTCAAGATTAGTAAGTATTGAAGCTAATTTTACATTTTGACCTCTTCTACCAATTGCAATACTTAACTGATCCTCAGGTAAGACTATCTCTACTCTATTTGAGTCTTCAAATTCATTAACCTTTGCAACTTGTGCGGGCGCAATGGCATTTTGAACATACATCGACTTAAGTTCTGACCAATTTACGATATCAATTTTTTCACCTTGTAATTCATTAACAATAGCCTGAACTCTAGATCCTCTCATACCTACGCAAGCCCCAACTGGATCGATAGACTTATCGTTTGCACGAACAGTAATCTTTCCTCTACTACCAGGGTCTCTTGCAACAGATAAAATTTCTATTTGACCCTCATATATTTCAGGTACCTCCTGTTCAAATAATTTTGCCATAAACTGAGGGTGAGTTCTTGAAAGAAAAATTTGGTGTCCTTTGGCTTCTTCTTTTATATCGAAGAAATAAGCTCTAATGCGATCACCATTTTTAAAATTCTCTCTTGGAATGAGTTCATCTTTTCTTAAAAATCCCTCAGCTTTACCAAGATCAACAATAATATTTCCAAACTCAATTCTTTTTACAATACCCGACAAAACTTCTCCCACACGATCTTTAAAATCATTAAACTGTCTTCTTTTTTCAGCTTCTCTAACTCTGGAGTAAATAACTTGCCTTGCCATGTTGGCTGTAACTCTTCCGAAGTTTACGGATGGTAAAGGAATTGTTATTTGTTTTCCAATTTCAGTATCAGCATCATATTTTTTAGCATGATCTAATAAAATTTGATTTGCCTGCAAAACAGGATCAATTTTTTCAACCACATCTTTAATATGAGATAAACTTATATTTCCTGTAAGACGGTCAATAGATGCTTTGATGTTATTGTCCATTCCGTATTTTGATTTTCCAATAATTTCAAAAGACTCCTCAAGAGCCTCCATTACTATATCCATTTCGATGCCCTTCTCTTGTGAGACGACTTCGGCAACTTTTAATATTTCTGTGTTATTTAGCATTATCTTTTCTAGTTAAAAAAAAAGGCGGGATAACCCACCTCCTCATCGTTGGTTAATAATTTTTAAGAACGCTAAAATAGAATAATTTATGATTTTTGTCTAAGGCTTTTTTCTCAAATTTGGTGTGTAAAGCGTTGGAATCACTATATTTCCAACATTTAGGGCTAATATCTGGCATGGTGTATTTGAACTTTTTCATCAAAGCTAAAGCTTCAATAAAATAGTCACCATGATCAGTTGCAAAATAAACAATTCCATTTTTTTTTAGTTTTTTTGTGAGTTCTTTTACAAGTGTTTGGTTAACAGTTCTTCTTTTTTTATGTTTATTTTTGGGCCAAGGATCTGGAAAGTATATTCTTATTTCCTGAAGATAATTGTTTGGTATGAATGGTAAAAGATCTTGAATATTTAAATGAAAGACTTGAAGATTTTTCAAATTATCATCAACAGAGTTTCTGATAGCTCTTAAAACTCCATCAGCAAAAATATCACAGCCAATAAAGTTTATCTTTGAATATAGTTTTGCGTCTTCACTGATTTTTTCTCCATCACCAATTCCAATTTCTAAAATTCTTGGTGTTTTGATTTTATTAAATAATCTTTTGTTTGGTTCTTTAAGAAGTTTTGAATATTGCTCGAGTCTTACAAATGACTTTCCTTTTTTTCTACCAAAGTATTTATTTTTTGATTCGAACATATAAAAAACTAAGTAGAAATATTAAAAAAATCAAAAGACTTACTGAAAATAAAGTTGATGAACAATTTGATTTATATTTATTAATTGGATGTTGATAATAAAGGTAACCTTTTTTGTTTGTTGGAATAGTCTCAATAATTTTGCCCGAGTAATCAACAACAGATGTAATACCTGAAGGAGTTGATCTTATGAGAGGTTTTTGGAATTCAACACTTCTTAAAAGAGAGTTAGCCAGGTGCTGATGTGGTCCGTACCATTTACCGAACCAAGAGTCATTTGAAATTTGTATCACCATATCTGCATTACAAACCTCAGAATTAATTGATTTATAATTAAAAATAGACTCAAAACAAATCATTGGAGCAGCATTTATACTTTTTGGTAATTTTAAAATTTTTTGATTAGTTCCAGGAGTATAGTTCATTCCTAAATTTAAAAATTTGCTTACAATAGGTTTAACGAAGGGTATGTATTCTCCAAATAGAACCAACTTTTGCTTATCGTAAAAATCAATGGTCTTTCCTTGATGATCAATGATATATAGACGATTAAATAATTGGTTTTCCTCAATAGCGCTCGACCCGACTATTATTTTTTGATCCTCGTTAATTAAAGAGGATAATCTACTAAGAAGTCCGTCCCTGTTATTTAAATCAATTGGCAATGAGCCTTCAGGCCAAATAATTAAATCTGCTTTTGGAGAATTTGTAAGAGCTTCTAAGGTTAATTTTTCGTATATTTCAAGGTTTCTTAGAACGTCAAATTCTACTAATGACTCATAGAGATTAGGTTGAATTAAAAGAATGTTTAGAGTTTCATTGTTTGTTTTTCTCTCAGTATTATTTTCAAAAAAACCGAAAGCATAAATTAAAACAAATACTGATGACAAACTAAAAGTTACAACTTTATTTTTGCAATAGAGAAAATAAATAATTAAACCCACAATCAAATGGACAACTAATCCCAAACCATAAACACCTAAAAATGGTAGTGATTTTAAGATCCAAATATTTTTGTAATATATGATTGCACTAGGATTCCAAGGGAAGCCTCCGAAAATAAATTCCTTTAGTATTTCTACTATAGATAAACCTAGTGGTAATAAGAAAATCTGTAGTAGTTTTTTTTTAAATGTAACTAGGATTAGAATTGTTGCTGAATAATGTAAGAATGCAATAAATAAAGAGAGTACGCCAACTAAAATAATGCCTAAGAATAAATATCCAAAACCTCCTGAATAGAAGGACTGTGTAATCCAACTTAATGTAATTATTTGAGTAAATAAGAAAAAATAAAATATATATTTTTTCGAAAAATTATCATTAGTTAGAATATTATAAAAAATGATTGAAAATGATATGTAATAGAAAATAGATACTCCGAATGGAGGAAGAGAAAATACATAAACAATAGAAAAAATAATTATTACGTTTATTGGCCTAGAGAGATAGGGCAGTAGATTATTGAGATTTGACACCACTAACCACAACTTCAAGAATTTTTCTTGTTGATACCTTGTGAATGGTGAAAGATAATTTTTTATTTATTGTAAATTTTTCTTTTTTCTTTGGTATACGACCAGCTATATTAAATATGATACCGCCTATAGTTCCTACATCCTCTTTTAAATCATCTGGGATATTGACATCAAATTCTCTCTCAAAATCATCAACAAGCATCGCGGCATCCATAATTATATTATTGTTTTTCTGTCGAAACATCGGTGCTTCATCCTTATCGTGTTCGTCTTCAATCTCGCCTACTATTTCTTCCACTAAGTCTTCGATGGTAACCAAACCAGTAACACTATTAAATTCATCCATGACAATTGCTAAATGGATGTTTTGTTTTTTCATTTTTTGAAGAAGATTAAAAACAGGTGTAGCGGAGGGAATATAAATGACCTCTCTTAACAAACTCTTGATATTAAAAGACTTATTGTTGATTTTCTTAAATAAATCCTTGATATGAACCATTCCCAAGCAATGTTCTAAGTCTTTTTTTACAACGGGCATTCTTGAGTGAGCTTCTTTATTGATAATTTTAATGATGTTTTCTTTATCAATATTTTGATCAATAAAAATTATTTCACCTCTTGGAACCATTACATCATCAACAGTTTTTTTGTGTACCTTTAAAAGATTATTAAAGATTTTTTTTTCTTCATTCTTGGCAATCCCTGAACTATCTGAAGTCGCTGAGATAAGATCAATAATATCTTTTTTAAAATTCTCATCTTGAATCAATTCTTTGACTAATTTTATCGCTAAATTTTTTTTAATTTTCATGTACTTTTTTTAAACCTAATAGTTTCATCAGTGTGTTTTCTAAAAATCTCATATTACTTCTCGATTGTTTATCGTAATGATGATAACCAAATAAATGATGCAATCCATGACTCACTAGCATAAAAAAATTTTGTTCGTTAATTTTTTTATTGCGATTTAAAATATAACTATCTGCAATAGCAATATCACCAGAAAAGTCTCCGTCAGGAAAAGATAATACATCAGTTATTTTATTTTTATTTTTAAATTTTTTATTCATGCTTTTGATTTCTTCATTAGAAACTATTTTTATTGTCAGTTGTGTTTGATGATCAGCTTGGTGGATTGTTTGAAAATATTCTGACAACTTTTTTAACTTTTCTTTGGAGGATTTTAGAAATTGCTCTAAATTCTTGTCTCCAATTATCTCAATCACAAATTTTTTATTACTAATCCTCAAAATTACTTATCGTAAGCATTAATTATTTTTTCTACTAGTGTGTGTCTACATACATCACTACTATTTAAATGAACAAACCCGATGTCTTTAACTTTTTCTAATTTTTCCATTGCATCCTGCATTCCACTTTTTGCATTATCGGGTAAATCTTTTTGACTTAAATCTCCCGTGATAACCATTTTTGAGTTTTGCCCTAATCTAGTTAAGAACATTTTCATCTGTGTCGATAAGGTGTTTTGTGCTTCATCTAAAATTATAAAAGATTTATTTAATGTTCTTCCTCTCATAAAGGCAAGAGGAGCTATTTCTATTAAATTATTTACCATTTTTCGGTCAATTTCCTCACCTGGCATCATCTCATACAAGGCATCGTAAAGTGGTCGTAAATAAGGGTCAATTTTCTCTTTCATATCTCCAGGTAAAAAACCTAATCGTTCACCCGCTTCAACTGCTGGTCTTGATAATATTAATCGATTAATTTTACCTTCTACAAAAAGACTAACTGCATATGCAACAGCTAAGTAAGTTTTTCCTGTTCCCGCTGGACCAACAGCAAAAACGACATCTTTTGATCTCATTTCTTTTAAAAAGAGCTCTTGGTTTTTAGTCTTGGGATAAATTGTTTTTAATTTTGTATTGATTTGAAATTTCTGATCTTGTTCGATTTGTTCTTTGATATATGTAGGTTTTGCTAAATCAATATTGTTTTCTATTTCTTCTGCAGAAATATCGTTGTTCTTCAATTTTTGATATAAGCCTTGGATAATAAAGTAGGCTTTTTCAACTGGATCTCTATTACCTTTTATAGATAAAAGGTTGCCTCGAGTGTATAGCTTTACTTTAAATTTATTCTCTAAGACCTTTAAATTTTTATCGTGGTAACCAAATAGGCTTGATAGAAATTGATTATCCTCAAACTCGAGTTGTTTTTGATGGGAAGAAAAATTTACAGGACTCAACTAAATTTTTTCTCCTAATAATGAGTGTGTTAAAACCTCTTTGATTTGCACAGGAATTATTTGACCTATTATTTCTTTATCTCCCTGCAGGGCTACACTTTGATTAAATTGTGACTTGCCTTTGATTTGTCCTGTGTGTTTACCAGCACCATCAATTAATACTTGCACTGTCTTTTTTACAAACTGGTTGTTGTATTCAATTTGTTGTTCATTGAGTAAATCTTGTGTGATCTTTAAACGCTCGTCGAGAATTACTTGATCTATTTCTTCACGATCAGCCGCAGGCGTACCTGGTCTTGGGCTGTACTTAAAAGAGTAAGAATTCATGTATTTAACTCTTTCAATTAGATCGATTGTGTCTTCAAAATCTTTGTCTGTTTCTCCAGGAAAACCAATAATAAAGTCCGTGGAGAGCGCTATATCGGGTTTTACCTTTCTGACCTTTTCGATGATTTCAAAATAATAATCCCTAGTATGTTTTCTGTTCATTAATTTTAAAACTTTGTCAGAACCTGATTGAACAGGAAGGTGAAGATAGGGCATAAGTTTTGAGTTTTCACCATGAAGGGAAATTAAGTCATCAGTCATATTCACAGGGTGACTTGTAGAATAAGTAATTCTTTCAACTCCATCTATTAAACTAATACTGTTAATAAGAGATGCTAGATTATTTGATTGACCTTGAGTATCTAAACCATGATAGGCATTAACATTTTGACCTAAAAGTGTGAATTCCACCACCCCCTGATCAATTAAAGATTTAACCTCATCAGAGATTTCCTTAACTGTTCTTGAATATTCTGATCCTCTTGTATAGGGAACAACGCAGAAATGACAAAACTTATCACAACCTTCTTGAATAGTCACAAATGCAGATTTATTCGACGTATTCGTTTTAATATGATTGAGCGTGTCAAATTTTTCATTCACATCAAATTCAGTGATAGATGTCTTAGGTAAATTATTTTTATCTAAAAATTTATTTAATGACTGAATGGATTGTGGTCCGATCACTAAGTCCACGTAAGGTGCCCTTTTTTGAATTAATTCACCTTCAGCTTGAGCTACACAACCAGCAACAATAACTTTTTGGTCTTCTTTTCCTTTTTTATGAATTTTTCCTAAATCTGAAAATGTTTTTTCTGTTGCCTTTTCACGGATGTGGCAAGTATTTAAAACTACATAGTCTGCATTTTGAAAGTCATCTGTTTGATTGATATTATGAGATAGAAAAATATCTTTCATTTTATCAGAATCGTAAACATTCATCTGACAACCAAATGTTCTAATATAAAATTTCTTATTTGATGGCATTAAGGGATTTTGCAAACAAAATTGCGTCTTGCGTATTTGGAGCGTTTATAGACTTACTCCGGTAATAGTTTTTTCTTTCATTGTAGGCTTTATAGCCTAATTTTTCATAAAGTTTAATAGCAAAATTATTAATAGCACTCGCTTCCAGAAAGATTTTAAATGATTTTCCAGTACTTTTGAGTTGTTTTTCAAGCTCTTCTAAAATCATTCTTCCCAACCCTTGGTTTCTAAATTCAGGCAAAACAGCAATATGTAAAATTTCAAATTCACTGACCTTTTGATCTTGATATAAAAAATGTCCTATCAAAGCACCTTTGACGTTAGTTTGATCTAGAAGATAAATATTAAAACTTGTTTCTTTATTGAGGTGAAGTTCAATATCTTTTTCACTCCAATTAATCTCTAGTTGGTCTTTATGATTGATAATCCAATTTTTAGAATCAGATAGAGTATGTGTAAAGTTCAAGCCACAATATTATCATAAAAAACCTTGGAACACTCATACCAGTTAAATTTTTTTGTATATTCTTGACATTTTTTTCGATCGATAGTCAAACAATTCAAAACATTATCTTTTAAGTTATCACCAATAAAACCGTTGACCCCATTAACAATAATATCTTTAGGACCTGTTACATCATAAGCAGCGACTGGTGTGCCGGTTGCATTTGCCTCAGTTACCACATTTCCAAAGGTATCAGTCTTGCTAGGGAAAACCATTACATCTGAACTAGCATAGTAATTCACTAAATTCTGGCCAAACTGGTAACCAACAAATTTTATATCTGTATATTTTTTTTTTAGTTTATTTAACTGTGGTCCATCGCCAACGACAACTTTAGTACCTTCTAAATCTAAATCTAAAAAAGCTTGAATATTTTTTTCAGTAGCCACTCGACCGATATAAGAAAATATTGGTCCTGGGCCTAAGTCTAATTTTTGATAGTTGCCAAATTTTTGATGATCGACACCTCTTGACCAAACAACGGTATTTTTAAAATTCATATTTATTAATTCAGCCTGCATGGATGGGGTAGGAACAAGAACTTTTTTCGCTTTATTGTGAAAATGCTTTATGAAGAAATAAAAGAAACTTGCAGGTATTTTTATACGTTGTTGAATATACTCAGGGAAACGAGTATGAAATGAAGTTGTAAAAATAATTTTTTCTGAAAGACATATTTTTCTGGCCAAAAAACCTAGGGGCCCCTCTGTAGCAATGTGAATATGATCAGGATTGATCTGATCCATCATATTTTTCAATGTTTTTTTGCGAGTAATCACAACTTTAATCTCATTATACGAAGGAAGGCCAAAGCGAACTTTAAATAACTCAGGGTGTATTACCTCTACCTGCATACCCATTTTTTCCAATTCCGGTATGGTATTCAGATAAGAACGGACGACGCCGTTTACCTGAGGTTTCCATGCATCTGTTACTAATAATAATTTCAAGCTGCAGATACCTTATTAAGAGTTTGTTTTTCTAAAGACTGGATTTTTTTTTCATTCCAAAAGACTAACTCCAAGTTGCCTTTAAAGTCCTCAACCATTGCACTACAGCTATCTACCCAATCTCCTAGATTATGATATGTCTTATCACCAATTTTTTTTATTTGGGGATGGTGAATATGACCACAAACAATTCCATCACAATTATTTTTTTTTATTCTCTCAAGACATGCATTTTCAAAATTTTCAATATATCGTTGAGCATCTTTTACTCGTGTTTTTAAATATCCTGATAAAGACCAATACGAAAGACCAAGTTTTCTTCGACAGAAATTTAAAATATTATTAAACCAAACAGAGTAGTCATAAAGGACGGCACCTATCTTTGCTAACCATTTTGAATTTAGAACTATTCCATCAAATTCATGCCCATGCATTAAGAGAAGTCTTTTATTGTTCGCTGTTGTATGAATTCTATTTTTTCGAACTTTAATGTTTGCAAATGAAAAACCACAATAATCTGAAAAAACTTCATCATGGTTTCCAGGTATATAATAGACTTTGGTACCTGAGCGTGCTTTTCGTAAAACTTTTTGTATGAAAGTATTAAAATCAGGATTCCAAAACCAATTTTTTTTTAGACGCCATCCGTCTATGATATCTCCAAGTAAATAAAGATGATCACAATCATTATATTTTAAAAAGTGTAAGAGCTCCTTTACTTTTGAAGCACGTATGCCAATATGAATGTCTGAAATGAATATGGATCGATGTTTTTTGATTTGCATAGAATCTAAAAATAGATATATCTACGATTGATAGTATTGAGGATTGTTAAAGTTTTATTAAATGGGCTCTTCACAAAAGCTTTATATTAGAAAAAATTCTAAAATTCATGCATCTGGTCTTTTTGCAAAAGCTGATATCTGTGCTGGCACTAGAATCATTGAATATCGCGGGTTAAAGATAACTAAAGCTCAATCCGACAAGATTGCTGATGTTCACATAGAGGCAAACAAAAGGGCTAAAACAGTCGGGTCTGTTTACATTTTTACACTGAATCAAAAATACGACATCAATGGAAAAGTAACATGGAATTTAGCAAAATATATTAATCATTCCTGCAACCCTAATTGTGAAACTGATATCATCAAAGGAAAAATATGGATTAGCGCAATTAAAGATATTAAGAAAGGCGAGGAGCTGTCCTACGACTATGGATATGACATGTTTTGTTTCGAGGATCACCCGTGTCGATGTGGGTCTCAAAACTGTATTGGATATATTGTCCGAAGCAATCTTAGATGGAGAGTTAAAAAAAGGTTAATTGAAAATAAAAAGTCAAGATTTAACAAAAACTTCACATAAGTAGTTAAACTTCAGATATGGATTTTAAAAATAAAAATATAGTAGATGCTTTTTGGTGTTCAATTGGAGGCCTAAAAATTCTCCTTCAAGAAAAAGCAGCAAGAAGAGAGCTATTATTGTTTCCATTGTCTGCTCTATACATTGTAATTTTTCAACCAGCTCTTTTGTTCACACTTTGGCTAATAATTTTACCTTTGCTCATACTTAGTATTGAGGCTCTAAACACTGCAATAGAATATACCTGTGATAAAATTACTATGGATAAGTCAAACAAAATAAAAAAAGCTAAAGATTTGGGCTCTGCTGCAATTTTTTTATCTCTAACAGCCTATGGAATAGTTTTAATCTTAGGTTTATTTAATTAATTTGGGAAGATTGACATGATTTTTCTACAAGTAGAGGAGGTCTATGTTTCAGTCACAGGGGAAATGCCAATCTTCCACCTAATAAAATAATCATTTATATTAAATTAAAGTTAAATTTAGATTAAATTTCCAATTTCTTTTATTTGATCGATATTTAATAAGTTGTTTTGCTTATAATTTTGAACTAGTGCAAGACATCTTTTTTTAAGAACATTGAATACTTTTAAAAATTCTATCTCAGCTTCCTCTTCAGTGCCTTTAAATTTTGCAGGATCAGCTACACCCCAATGTGCCTTTAATGTATTTTTGAGATACACGGGGCAAGTTTCTCCAGCTGCATTATCACACACAGTAATAACCAAATCAAAATTAATATCTGAAAAATCATCCCATGATTGACTTTTAAAATTGTCTAGGAAAATTTTATTTTTTTCTAATGTTTTGATACTTAATGGATGTACATATCCTGCAGGGTGGCTTCCTGCACTATAAGCATTAAAAAAGTCTTTACCATAATGGTTTAAAAGCCCCTCTGTCATAATTGATCGACAAGAGTTACCTGTACAAAGTACAAGAATTTTAATCATTTTAATTTTCTGAGTCGATAGAGTAGCCAGCGGATCTAACTGTTCGAATGAAATCTTTTTCTCCTGTTAAATTCAGCTCTTTTCTGAGTCTTCTTATGTGAACATCAACTGTTCTGGGTTCAACGTAAGCGTCATTTAACCAAACATTATCCAATAGTTGCTGCCTAGAATAGACTCTACCTTTATTTTCAATAAAAAATTTTAAAAGATTAAATTCAGTCGGTCCTAAATTTAACTTTCTCTCACCCCTTGTTACCCTTCTGTTGGTAAGATTAATGTTAATATCATGAAACTTGAGTGAGTCGTTCTCTTCTCTTGATTTTGTTCTTTTAAGTAATGATTTAATTCTAGCGAGAATCTCACTTGGAAGAAAAGGTTTGGTTACATAATCCTCTACACCTAATTCAAAACCTCTAATTTTATCATCCTCTTGACCTTTAGCTGTTAACATTATAATTGGAATTTTTTTTAAATTATCTTTTCTTTTAATTCTCTTTAAAACTTCAATGCCCGATATATTTGGCAGCATCCAATCTAATAAAATTAAGTCAGGCAGCCAATGTTCGATCTCTTGAATAGCAGATTCTCCGTCGTATGAAAATTTTATTTGGTAGTTTTGTTGTTCTAAATGAAATCCAATTAATTCTGAAATTGGTTTTTCATCCTCTACAACTAAAATCTTGTCTGTCATTCAAAATCAGATTTTTTTAAATCAATATAATGACCTGTAATGTTAAAAATGACCTCTTCAGCTATGTTAGTAGCATGATCACCTATTCTTTCTAAGGACTTTGCAATTAAAATTGGCTTAGTGCCTTCATCAACAACACTTGTTTCTTTATTGTGCATTCTTTCTATTAAATCAGATAATAAAGATTTGTACTGCCTGTCAATTTCTGCATCTTGATTCCATGAGATCCTTGCCTGTACCTCATCTTTTTTAAAAAAACTCTCAAGTGTTTGATTAACCATTTTTTGGACACCTTTACCTAAATTATGCATTTGGTCCGTTAAATCCTCGTCAAATGAAGAAGAAATTGAAATAGCTCTTTTTGCTAAATTTCTAGAGTGATCTCCCATTCTCTCAAGCTCTTTTGAAACTTTGAGGGCAGTGAAAACTAGTCTTAAATCACTGGCAACGGGTCTATGTAAAGTCATAATTTCGAAACTTAAATCCCTAACATCTCTTTCCACTTCATCAACTTGTTCATCAAGATTCTGTGTTGTCTGTGCATCAGATGAGTCTTTAGATTTAATAACATTTACTGCAATTTCAATTTGTTTCTCAACAATATTACTCATTTTAATTAAATTATCTGTAAGATGATTTAACTTTTGTTCAAAGTTTTTATCTGTGTGTGCTGTTTCCATTTTAACCAAACCTTCCAGTTATGTAGTCATTTGTTTGTTCTTTATCAGGTTTTGTAAATATCTTACCAGTTTCTCCATATTCGACAAGGTTACCTAAATGAAAAAACGCAGTTTTAGATGATACTCGTGATGCTTGAGACATAGAATGAGTTACTATAATAATTGTGTAATTTTCTTTCAATTCGTTAATTAAATCTTCTATTTTTGCGGTTGCTATTGGATCTAATGCAGAACAAGGTTCGTCCATCAAAATGATTTCCGGTCTTATAGCAATCGCTCTTGCAATGCACAATCTTTGCTGTTGTCCTCCTGATAAACCGGTAGCAATATCATCCATTCTATCTTTTACCTCTTCATAAAGACCCGCTCTGTGAAGTGAGTCTTTTACTATTTCATCTAATTCATTTTGAGAAGAAGCAATACCATGAATTTTTGGTCCGTAGGCAACATTTTCATAAATAGTTTTTGGAAAAGGATTGGGTTTTTGAAAAACCATTCCAACTTTTTCGCGAAGAGTTTCTACCTGTATATCAGGGCTATATATATCAACATTGCCATTCAACAAAAACTTACCTTTAACATTACAAATATCTATTACATCATTCATACGGTTTAAACATCGCAAAAATGTCGACTTACCACAACCTGAGGGTCCTATAAGAGAAGTTACTTCATTTTTTGGAAAATTAAGAGCAACGTTATTGATTGCCATTTTTTTTCCATAGTGGACATATACCTCACTTGTTTGCAAAGCATAATTGCTGTTTTGATCTACCATTTCACCTCCAATTTTCTTCTTACCAACACTGCCACAGTATTCATTATAATCAAAAAAGATAAAAGTAGCATTATTCCTGCAGATGTTTTTTCGAGGAAACCTCTTTCAGCGCTCTCAGACCATAGATATATTTGTGAAGGAAGACCAGTGGCAGGGTCGAATGCCCCTCCCGGTATTTCCATCACAAAAGCAACCATACCTATCAATAATAAAGGGGCCGTCTCACCCAAAGCTTGTGCCATTCCAATAATTGTTCCAGTAAGAGTACCTGGCAAAGATAAAGGGATTACATGATGAAATACAGTTTGCATTTTAGTAGCCCCCACAGCAAGTGCTCCCTCTCTAATTGAAGGGGGGACGCCTCTGAGCGATGCCCTAGATGCTATAATAATTGTTGGTAAAGTCATAAAACCTAAAACTAATCCTCCAACTAAAGGGACTTGATATGGCATCCCAAAAACTCCAATTAGCATACCTAAGCCTAAAAGTCCGTAAACAATAGAGGGAACCGCCGCAAGGTTATTTATATTTACTTCAATAATGTCAGTTATTTTTCCTGGTTTAACAAATTCCTCTAAGTACACAGAAGCCAAAAGTCCGATTGGAAAAGCAAAACTAAAACAGATCAATAAAGCATAAAAAGACCCCATAAGTGCTCCAAGTATTCCGGCTGTTTCTGGATCTCTTGAGTCTCCATTTGTGAAAAACCAAAAATTGAATGTCTTAGACATTTTACCTTTGGAGTCTAAAGAGTCTAAGATAGAAAGTTGATAATCATTTATTTTTCGTTGTGCTTCGGGAACATTTCTTGGATAGTTTCCTTTGACAATTTGGTCAAGATCTGATGAGGCAGATATATCTAAATTGACAGTTTTTCCAATTACATTTGGATTGTTTGCAATATAATCTCTCAGCTGATAATCAAATTTTCTTGTGTACATTTCTCTGACTTTAATAAAATTTTCTTCATCTAATCCAGGATGGTTTTGGTTAATCACTTGATCAGCAAGATCAACATAAGATGCTTTCATTATTTCTTTTTTGGAGGAGTTACTAGAAACCTCTATAAAATTTGGGTCAAAATAAACATCAGCATTAATAGTTGTTCTAACAAAAGCACCACTGCCGGTAGAAAAAATTTTATACATTAAAATAAGCACGAAGAACAAAGAGAGAGTCATCGCAAACATTCCATAAAATTTGAAACGTTTCTCTGCTGCAAGTCTCTTTTCTAAACTACTCATATTTTTCTCTGTACTTTTTTACTATTGTTATAGCAGCAATATTAAGAATTAATGTCATTACAAATAAAGTTAGGCCTAAAGCAAAAGCAACTAAGGTTTTTGGATTATCAAACTCGACATCTCCTATCAAACTTGTAACAATCTGTGTTGTTATTGTAGTCGCTGGCTCCAAGGGATTAAAAGTAAGATTTGCTCTTAGGCTGGCGGCCATAACGACAATCATTGTCTCACCTATTGCCCTAGATATAGCTAATAAAAATGAGCCCATTATTCCAGCTAGAGCTGCTGGTAAAATTACTTTTTTAATAGTTTCTGATTTAGTTGCTCCAATTGCATAAGAACCCTCTCTTAAAGATTGAGGAACTGCTTTTATGACATCGTCACTAAGAGAGGAAACAAAAGGGATGATCATGACACCCATAGCTAAACCTGCAGCTAGAGCACTTTCAGCGGACACCGGTAATCCAACACCTTCACCGACATCTTTTATGAAAGGCGCCAGTGATAAAGCAGCAAAAAATCCATAAACAACTGTGGGTATGCCAGCAAGAATTTCAATTATTGGTTTAGCTATATCTCTTACTTTTGATGACGCATACTCTGCTAAATAAATTGCTGTTAGCAGTCCTAAAGGAACAGCGACTAACATGGCAACAGATGCAATTAAAAGCGTTCCGGTAAGCAAAGGTACAAAACCAAAAGCCTCTTTTAAAGCCTCTTGATCGAAGCCTTCTGATGCATTGATAACAAAAGCTCTATTGGGATTCCATGCCGTATTAAAGAAAAAGTCCATAAAATTTACGTACCGAAAAAAATTAATGGCCTCGAAAACAAGAGAAAAGAAGATTCCAAAAGTAATGAATATTGCAATATAAGAACTGCCCTTGATAACATATGAAATTATTTTCTCAACAATTGGCTGTGCATTTAGTTTTCCTGATATTGATTTCGTAGCCAAAAATCCTAAAAGCACAGGTAGAATAATAAATAGAGTTAAATTCGACCATCCGTAGATCTTGTCAAAATTTGCTAAATTTTTTGCTGCAATTATCTCACTCTCACTGGCCATTTTTAAAATTGATTTATCGCCTACGGTCAAATCAATTTCTGATAAATTAACAATCATAGATAGGTTGCTAATCTTATTCATAACTAAACCGAATTTTCCAGAGCTCCATGTAGCGACATCTGGAAATAACACAGGGGACATTACAAACATCTCTTGAAAGTTTGATTTAAAAATAAGTAAAAAGAACCAAATAATTATTGCTGGAAAAAAAACTAAAAGTACAACGTAATATCCATAATAATCTGGAAGAGAGGAAAGATTTTCATTTTTTTTAAATTTTAGGCTTAATGCTCTTTTTTTACCATAGAAGTAAAAAGAATAAGAAAGTATAAAAACTAAAACAAGTGATAAATAAAGCATACTGTCCTATTCCTCTATAAACTGAATTTGTCTTAGGGGCAAGAAATCTTGCCCCTAAAAATAAGATAATTAATTAATGCTTACTTACAAAGTCCGCTTGAAAAAGCGTAACCAGCATCTTTTAATGGGTGTTTTGCTTCAGCACATGCTGCAATATCAAATCCCATTGCATCTAAGTTGTCAGTAACGTTTCTTACTCTATTGATAAGGTCTGGTACCATAGGTGCAGCACCAATTTTTGTTAGGTAACCGTTATCACCAATTGCTTCATCACTTACCATCATTTGTGCAAACTCCTGAATGCCAGGTACAACCCCGATGTGATCTGCTTTTAAGTATATGAAAAGAGGTCTTGCCATTGGATACTCATAAGTGGCAATGGATTCAGCAGATGGTATTACTCCCTCAACAGTAGATGGTTGTAATTTATCTCCGTTGTCTTTTAGATAGGAATAACCAAAGTAACCAAAACGTTCTGGATCCTCAACTAGTTTTTGAACAATAAGAGTGTCATTCTCACCCATCTCGATGATTTTTCCATCTTCTCTGTAATCAGTACATCCATCGTCACTGCCAGTTACTGCTTCTAATGTACATCCAGCTTCCATTACTTTACCATCAAATGCATCTCTTGTTCCTGAGGTTGGAGGAGCTACTAATACTTCAATTTTATATGCTGGAAGGCTTGGGTTAATTTCGTTCCAAGTTTGATATGGATTTTCGACCACTTCACCATCAACAACAACTTTTGCAGCCATAGCTGTAAAAATTTCTTCTCTTGTTAGAGAAAAAGGTTCTGCTTCATTGGAGTGAGAAAAAGTAATACCGTCATTAGCCCACATCACTTCAATAACGTTTGTTACACCGGCTTCAAGACATAATTTAGCTTCTTTAGATTTCATTGGTCGTGACGCTCCAGTAATATCTGGAAATTCAACTCCCACACCAGCACAAAATGCTTTCATTCCACCACCAGTTCCAATTGGGTTGTAAGTGGGGGTTTTAAAACCTGACTCGCCGAGTCTTTGTGCGTTTACTGTTCCATATGGGTATACTGTTGATGAGCCAACAATATTGATTTGATCTCTTGCAAAAGTTTCAGCAGAGAAAAGCACGCTTACTGCTAAAGCAAGAAAAGTTAACATAGATTTTTTCATAGTTAAGTTCCTTTATGTTGTTTAAATTGAGCTAAAAATATCCGTTAGAAATAAATCTTATGTTACAAATATGTTAAAGTTTTATTAAGCATGCTTTGGAATTGTGATTAAAAACTCTGAGCCTTTTCCAACTTCACTTTTTATGTCAATAAAACCCATGTTTTTATTCAAAATATGTTTCACAATTGAAAGGCCTAATCCAGTACCACCAACCTCTTTGGATCGCGCACTGTCCACTCTGTAAAATCTCTCGGTAAGCCTTGAGATGTGCTCTTCTGCAATGCCTATGCCATTATCTTTGAAGGAAATTTCGACATATTCAGTCATAGTACTGGTATTCATTTTTTCACGAGCATTAATAAAAATTTTAGCACCATCTTTTGAATATTTAACAGCGTTGTTAACGATATTGACAACCACTTGAATAAATTCTTCATGAGGGCATCCGACTAAAAGAGATTGGTCTAAATTAATATCAACATTTATGTTTTTCTTTAAAATTTTTGATTCCAAAGATTTTATTCCAATTTTAACAGTATTTAATAAATTACAAAATTGGTCATTCTCATTAGTTTTCTTATTCTCGATGGAACTTAAACTTAATAGATCATCAATCAAAGAGTTCATTCGATTTGACTGATCTTGAATAATTGAAATAAATTTTTTTCTATTTTTTTCATCGTCAACAGTTAAAAGTGTTTCTAAATAACCTATTATTGAAGAGAGAGGAGTTTTTAATTCGTGACTGACATTAGCTACGAAGTCAGTTCTTACCATCTCAAGATTTTTAATTGCAGAAATGTCTTTAAAAGCAACGCAAAAAAAATCATTAATAGGAAATCCTATAACGTCGTAATATCGGTCATTTGGTATTAATCTATTCCACTCAAAATTCTTTTTTGATTTACTTTTAAGTGCGCTACTTAGATTTTCAGACAAAGATAAATCTCTTAAACCTATTTTAAGATTATCTGCATTTTCTAAATTAAATGTCTCTTTGAAAGTATTGTTAACGAATATGATATTATAATCATAATCAATAATAACTATTGAGAGATCTAAGGAATTAAGAATATCTTGATATTCCAAACTTTGCTTATCATTTATCTCGATGCGTCTTTCTTTGTCTAAAAGAGTCTCTTCTAAAATATTTCGGACTTTTGTAAATAACATATTGTCAGATTTTCTTAGGTTAAAAGTTTTTTTTTCAAGATAGTTTTCAAAGAAATAATAAGAAATGAAATAAACTAAACTCTGCGAAATAAGTGATATTAAAAAAATATTAATTGAAGTACTAAAAAACAAAAATAAGTTTAATGAGAGAACAGCAATAGAAAATACAAATAACATTTTATTGTTTTTCTATTTTTTTATAGACCTTTTTGGCAGCAGTGCCTCTCCCTGAGAGACTAGGGTTAGTCATAAAATATTTATGTGAGTCTATTTTTAGTTTAGAGTTTATTTTTTGATAATCTCCATCTGAGTCGAGCACCCAAGCATTTTGATTATCGTTAATGGCAGTGTACATAATTTGATATAAAATTTGTTCGTGAACAGTTTTGTTATCGATAGGAACTAATGTTTCCACGCGCCTGTCAAAATTTCTAGTCATCCAGTCAGCAGATGAAATATAAATTTTTGCTTTTTTACTGGGTAGTTTATTGCCTTTTCCGAAACAAACTACACGTGAATGCTCTAAAAATCTTCCTACAATACTTTTAACTTCTATGTTTTCTGACATTCCTTTAACACCAGGAACTAAGCAGCAGATACCTCTAATTAAACAAGTAATTTTCACACCTGCTTGAGATGCTTCATAAAGTTTGTTAATTATTTCTTGATCAACTAAATTATTCATCTTGATCCATATGTTAGCTGGCTTTTTAATTTTTGATAAACCTATTTCGTAGTCAATATTTTCGAAGAGTTTTTGTCTTAAGTTATATGGAGAGAAAGATATTCGTTTAAAATCTTTTGCCATGTTGTAACTACTCATATAATGAAATAATTTTATAGCATCAGATGCTAGATCTTTATTACAAGTAAAAAATGATAGATCTGTATAAACCTTTGCTGTTTGAGGATGATAGTTACCAGTACCATAGTGAACGTAATGGACTAAATTTTTTTTTTCTCTTCTAGTAACTAAGGAAACTTTTGCATGAATTTTTAGATTTAAAAAACCATACACTACTTGAACTCCAGCTTTTTCCAAATTTGATGCCCACTGTAGATTTTTTTCTTCATCAAACCTTGCTTTTAACTCAACAACTGCTGTTACAGATTTACCAGCATCAGCAGCACGAATGAGTGCATCAATGATTGGCGATTGATCGCTAGTACGATACAAAGTTTGCTTAATTGCCACAACGTTTTTGTCGTTTGATGCTTGATCTAAAAAACTAACAACAACATTAAAAGACTCAAACGGGTGGTGTATAACTAAATCCTTTTTTTTGATTGCTGCAAAACAATCACCACCAAAATCATTTATTCGTTGTGGGAAACGAGGTTTAAATTTTTTATAATTTAAATTCTTGTTTTTTATATTTCCAAAGACTTCTGATAATTGGTCGAACCCCAGTAGATCTTCGTATTCAAAAATTTCATTTTCAGATACATTCAACTCGTTAATGATGAATGATTTAAAATTTTTATTAAGACTTTTTTGAACATCTAATCTGATTACCTGTCCTCTTTTTCTTTCCCTGACAAGTTTTTTAAACTCTCTGATAAGATCGTCTGCCTCCTCCAAAACCTCTAAATCACTGTCCCTTATTACGCGAAATAGATTTGTATCAATAACATCAAAATCATGGAATACATCCCCAACATAATTGTTAATTATTGACTCTACGGGATAAAAATAAATACCCTGTTTATCAATAATTTTAAGAAAGCGTTGTTTTAAATCTGATACTCTCATAACTGAGATAAATTCTTTTTTTGATTTTTTATTTTTAATTTTAGCGATAAGACACAAACTTAAATTTGGTATAAAGGGCAAAGGGTGTGTGCTATCAACTGTAATTGGTGTCAGAATCGAAATAATTTCATTCAAATAATAATTTTTTATGTGGGACAAATGTTTTTTTAAAAACTTATCTCTTAAAATATAGATTTTATTTTTTTTTAATTCTTTTTCAATTTGACCATACGATTCATTTTGCCTTTTAATCAAACCTCTTGTTAATGAGTCAACAATTTTAATTTGATCCTCAATCTTCATTCCATCAAAACTTTTTTTATTAGGAGTGAGTTTTAACTGTTCAATTAATCCAGCCACTCTTACTGAAAAAAATTCATCTAAGTTTGATGCAGCAATACTTATAAAATTTAGTCGTTCTAAAATTGGGACGTTTTTATCATAGGATAATTCATTTACTCTCTCATTAAATTTTAGCCAGGATATTTCTCTATTAAAATACTTATTCATTCTTGTAATAATAACTTTTAAGTCTTTTTACTAATTGTAGTTCTTTAATTTCACCAGTATTTTTATTTATCTCACTCCAGGAATTAATATATAGATTAATCTCGCAAAATGCACATGTTGGAAATTTTATTATTTTATCTTTTGCAATATAGTTAATTAAATCAATCAAAGCTGGATTGTGACCTACTATCATTAAATTTTTGTTAATTTTAATTTTTTTTATCCATTTAATTAAATCGTTAAAGTTGAAAGTATATAGTTCACTTTCAAAATTAACTTTAATTGAGTTTTTAAATATTTTTTTGCATGTCTCTTGTGTTCTTTTTGAATTCGATGAAAAAATTGAGATATCTTTAAAATTTAGTTTTTTAAAAATATGCGTTGCCATTACTTGGCAACTAAAAATCCCCCTCTCAGATAATGGTCTTTCATGATCGTCTAATTCTAAATTTTTCCAAGAGGATTTAGCGTGACGTAATAAAAATAGTTTTTTTTCAATCATCTGTTAAATATATGCAATATAATATGCTTAATAAAAAAGATTCTATTGCAGTAATAGATATAGGGTCAAATTCAGTAAGATTGTGTGTATTTAGGGGCAATATGAGAAGCCCTGATGTGCTCTATAATAAAAAATTTTTTTGTGGGTTAGGTGAATACCTTCCAAAAACAAAATTGATCAGCAAAGAAGCTGAAAAAAAATGTATCAACTCAATAATTTTTTTTAACTCAATAATTGAAGAAATAAAACCTAACCATTCTGTCGCTTTGTGTACTGCAGCAATTCGAAATGCTTCTAACAAAAAACAAATTACAAATAAGATACAAAAAGTTTTTAAGGGAAAAGTTTTAACTTTATCTGGAAGACAAGAGGCCTCCTATGCCACACTAGGTGTTCGTTCTGCAATACCTAGGGCCAATGGGACCATTATTGATATGGGAGGTGGTAGTCTTGAATTAGCACAAATAACACCACATAAAATTAAAAATATATCTTCTTTTCCTTTGGGTATATTAAACTTCACTAAAGAACATAAAGAGCATAAAAAAATTAACAAAGAAATAAATTCAAAACATAAAAATCAAAAAATCTTCTATTTAATTGGTGGAGCATTTAGGACAATTGCAAGATGTTATATTTATTTTAATAAATTGCCCTTTAATGAAATACATAACTTGAGTATCTCTCGGAAAAATTTTTATGAATTAAAATCAGAATTACAAAAAATTGAGATTGATGATCTACAAAAAATTCCGAAAATTTCTGTCGACAGAATAAAACATATTCATATTGCAATAGAAGTATTGGACAAGGTGTTAAAATTATCAAACTGCGAGCAGTTTATTTATCCAAGATACGGGATTAGAGAGGGTTTCATTTACGAAAATCTTCCCAAAAAGCAAAGGCTTTTAGATCCAACTGAAATTTCTTTAGAATTAATAGCTAAAAGTAGATGTCGTTTTTTAATATTTAATAAAAAGACTTTTGCTTGGATTAAAAATGTTTATTTAAAATTTATAAATTTAAAAATGTCCTCTAACCAGCTGAGAGTAATAAAACTCTCATGTATTATTTCAGATTTGGGATGGGAGCAAACAGCCAAAATTAGAGCTTCTTATGCATTCAACCTAATATTAAATAGTCCTCTAGTAGGAATAGAACAATCAGAAAAAGTATTTATTGCATATTTAGTGTATTTAAGGCACACGAAAAATATCTTAGACCAAAGGGTTATTGAAAAAGAATTAAGTACCTATTTATCTTATTTATCAAGTGACGAAAAAAAGTTAGCTTATCAGATTGGGTGTGTATTAAATTTTTTATACTCTATAACTAAGGGTTCTTCTTTTTTATTAAAACAGCTTGATCTTAAATCTTTAACATTGGCAGAGCAAAAAAAGGTTTCGTCTATTCAAAAAGTACCAAAATCAGGCAAAACTGAACAGCTTTATAACCTAATTAGAAAATTTTAATATTAGATTAATATTTTTTTAATTAAAATTACATAATCAATAAATCTAATATTCTTTGGTATTTGGAGAAAAAATAATGAAATTATTATTATCAATGCTTTTAAGCTTTGTTTTTTTCAATGTAAATGCATTGGAACTTAATAAAATCTCAGGCTATTCAACTTTTTCATGGGACGAAGGTGGATCAGAAATTTTAGCTTACGACTCTCAAAGAAACAGAATATTTGTAACAAACAATCTAACAAAATCTATAGATGTTTTAGATATTACAAGATTACCATATACAGAAAAATTAATTTCAATCAAACCAAGAGCAGGTGTTGGTGGAATAAACAGTGTTGCTGTTTCAGAACAAGCAGGTTTGCTTGCTTTAGCAATCGAGGCAGAAGACAAACAAGACAATGGTGCTGTTTTGTTCTATAATCTTAATACATTAAAATTGGCTTTTGGGTACTCAGTAGGTGCGCTGCCTGATAATGTTGTATTTACTCCGGATGGGAAATATGCATTGGTCGCCAATGAGGGTGAGCCAAATGATGACTACACTGTTGATCCCAAAGGATCTGTTTCAATTATTGATTTAAACAAATGGTTTGTTGGCCCTAGTGAAGATAAAATCAGAAATATAAACTTTTATTACAATGGGGCTCCAGAGGGTGGCAGAATTGTAAAACCTGGATCATCTTTTTTGTATGATGCTGAACCAGAGTTTATAGCAGTTAGCGGTGACTCTAAAAGAGCTTATGTAGCTCTTCAAGAAAATAACGTTATTGCAAAGATAGATATTAGTTTGGGCATAGTTACTGATTACTTTGGTTTAGGCTATAAAGATTGGTCTCAGTCCGCTCTTGATGCTTCGAATAAGGATAACAGAGTTAATATACAGCCTTGGCCGGTTAAAGGAATGTATCAACCAGACACCATGGTAGTTGTCAGTAAAGAGATTAATGGTGAAATGTATGATTATGTTTTAATGGCTAATGAGGGAGATGCAAAAGATTACGATGGATTCTCAGAAGAGGTAAGGGTCGCTGATTTAACTTTAGACCCTTCAGTCTTTCCTAATGCCTCAGAGCTACAAAAAAAATCAAATCTCGGTAGGTTAAAAACAACTACTACTATGGGAGATGCTGATGGTGACGGTTTTTATGAAGAAATCTATACCTACGGTGGAAGATCTTTTTCAATTTTAGACGGTAATACCGGACAAATTATTTATGATAGCGGTAATGATATTGCTGTTAGAACAGCGTTTTCAGGTTTTTTTAACTGGAATGAGGATGCGGGATCTTTTGATGACAGAAGTGACGATAAAGGTGCAGAGCCAGAGGCTCTTACAGTTGGAGAAATTGATGGAAGAACAATAGCTTTTGTAGGTCTTGAAAGACAGGGCGGTATCATGATGTACGATATTACTGGTATGGTAAAACCAAAATTTCTTGGATATTTTAATGGTAGAAACTTTTTTGGAGATGGTACAAACCAAACTGGTGGTGACATATCTCCTGAATCATTAGTTTTTATACCTGCCGACAAGACACCTCCACTTTATCATGTCAGAAAAGGAACTCCTTTATTGATTGGAGCCTATGAACTTTCGGGTTCAACTGCTATTTACGAAGTTATAATTGATTAGTAATATTTATTTTACCCTCTCTAAATTAATAGGGAGGGTTAGATTAAATAGCTTTTTCTAAACTTGTCATTAATAAGTGCAATAGCTTTTTTTCCATCCTCAAGTGAAATCTTATCTGGCGGACCCCAAGCAGTTTTATTGACATCAACAATGTAAATTTTTTTCGTATCCCTATCTCTTAAAATGTCTAACTCCCCAAAATCTAGTTTAAATTTTTTACAAAATTCATTTATTAAACTAATCTCTTCATTTTCAAATAAAGAACAAATTGAGACTATTTTTGAATAAACAGTTTTAGATTTAAAGCGATATTCTTTTTGAGCAAATTTCACGTAAGCTAATACAATTTCATCTTTAACCCATACGACCCTATAATCGATAGCAAATTCGTTATAAATATTATTAATTAATTTTTGGTAAACCTTATTTTTATAAATTTTAAATCCTAACGAAGAACTATTTATAATCTTCCCGTCATGTTTTGCATTTTGCTCTGATTTTTCTAAAATTGAACCATGAAAGTTTTTTGGATCTAAGCTCAGAGAATAACCAAAAATCTCTAAGAAAACTTTATCAACATTAGATTTACTGATGTCAGTGCAATTTTTATTTATTACTATTTTTTTTGGATTTCCAGAGACTTGGTAGTTACTATTAGTTTTGTCATAAAAATATAATTCTATGTCAGCTAGTTCTGGGGAGGACGTAAACCTAACTGGCAAGCCCCATCTAACTTTAGCTAAAGTATAAAGTGGATTCAAAGGCCTTCTAGGGTAACAGATTATTTTTTTTTTATTTGATGAGGTAGATTCATATAAGCTAATCAAAAAATAAACATCTCTCAGCCCTCGAAGAATAGTACTAATTACGTCTGAAACAGTTATTGATGACATAAATTGATTCTTGAGACCATTACATATATACAATGTTAAAGTTTTATTAATGAAAGATATCTCTCAAATAAAAAAGAAGTATCAATCAAATAAGGTTAAATTATTTCAAAAATTAGCATCAACTAATGATGGCTTCTATTTTAATAAAAATCATACAGATCTTGTGGATACAGTTGTAAAAGAAATAGTTAAAGGAATTTATAATATTTATCCAATAGAAGATTTCTCTTTAATCGCTGTAGGTGGGTACGGCAGACATGACTTGTCACCAAAAAGTGATGTTGACTTACTATTTATTTATAAAAAATCTAATAAAAATATAAGAGATTTTATTACTCAATTAAATAATACACTGTGGGATATTGGATTAGAAGTTGGAATATCTTTCTTAACAATTAAACAGGCATTAATCGACTCTAAGAAAGATATAAAAACAATTACAAAATTTGTTGAGAGTCGATTTATCATTGGTGATGAAATTCAATACGGTGAGTTTGTTCGGTCCATTAAGATTTTAATTGGAAAACAAAATCCCCTAAAGCTCAGCGAATTAAAGCTTATAGAGTTGGTTGAAAGACATGACTATCGAATAGGAATTAAAAGTAATTTAGAGCCGAATATCAAAGAGGGTATTGGGGGTCTTAGAGATATTCATACCATACTGTGGGTATCGATCTTTATGTTTAACATTTATAAATTAGAAGACTTAACGTCTGTTAATATCTATACCAAAGAGGAAATTAAAGAATTAAAGAATGCTTGGAAATTTCTCTTAACCATTCGAGCATTTATTCATTTATTTAACGAAAGCAAAGGTGATGTTCTATCTATTGAAAATCAATTAAAAGTTTCAAAAAAACTCTCTTACAAAGATAAAAAGAAGGAAAAAGGAGTGGAGATTTTTATGAAAGATTTGTTTGTGAATGTTGCAAAGATTAATTCTCTCTTAAGAGCCTTTTATTCAAAGCTTCCAGAGGATTTAATAATCAAAACAATTTATAAAAGAAAACCCACTAAAACTAAATCATTAGAAAAAGAATTTATAATTGAAAAAGGTTTTCTGAATTTAAAAAATAATACCGCTAAAAACCTTCAACTAAAATGGGCAAACGTCTTTGAAAAATCCTTGGAACATAATTTACTCATTCATCCTCGCTTTTTAAAGACCGTCGAGGAAAAAAGAAAAGTTTTAAAAAAAACCACAGATAAACAGCACCTCCAATCATTTTTAAATATTGTCGTCTCCAAAAAAAATCCTATACAGGCCCTTCATGATTTTAATGATACCCAGCTATTTAGCGAAATATTTCCTGAGTTTGGCAGAGTTTGGGGACAAGTGCAGTTTGATATTTATCATCACTACACCACCGACGAACACTTATTATTAACACTGCACAACCTAAATGAGCTAAGACAAAAATCCTTTTATAATGAAATATATAGCAGGTTATCCTCAAGAGAAGCCCTTCACATCGCTTTACTATTTCATGACATTGGAAAGAAGGGGCCAAAAAATCATTCTGTTTATGGAACAGAGTTGACCAAAAAGGTCCTAAAAAGACTTCCTGTATCAGAAGAAGTGAAAGAATTGACATTGTGGTTAGTTGAAAATCATTTAGCAATGAGCGATACAGCTTTTAAAAATGACACTCAAAGTCCTGAGGCAATTGCTAAATTTACTTCTATTGCAAACACAGAAGAAAAAATAAACTCATTGTTTCTTTTTACTTTATGTGACATTGCCTCTGTCGGACCAAATGTTCTAAACGAATGGAGAATAAGCCTGCTTAGAAGTTTATTTTATAATGCAAGAGATTTTCTGCAAAGAGGTCTAGACACAAAAACTTATTCTACTTCTGTTCAAGTATCTTTAAAGAAATCAGTATTACAAAAATCTGATGTTAATTTAAAAAAGTTTATAAAAAATTCGATAAATGAATTTCCAAATCAATTCTGGGAAGCCTTTTCATCAAGAATGATCGTCGATATTTTTAAAATTTACCAAAGAAATAAAAAAGCAAAGGTTATTAACTCTGTAAATTTTCTTAATTATGAAAATAAAGAATATAGTGCTGTTGTTGTCACAAGTAAAAATAGACCAGGAATTTTAAAAGATATTGTTTCGGGGTTTACACACTCTCAATCGAATATTCTTAGTTCTAGAATAATATCTTTAAATAACAATCAAGTAATTGATGTGTTTTGGGTAACCAATTTTTTGAATAAAGGTGTTTTAGATTTAAGCGAACAAAAAAGAGCAGCTAAACATGTAATGAGTGCTCTTGATCAAAAAGATTTTAAACCCTTACGGTCATTTACCAAAGGTCTACAAAAACTTGCTGTAAATCCTCAAATTACAATTGATAACGATATGAGTAAGCAAGTCACTACTTTTCAAATATTATCTGGCGATAGGCCTGGATTATTAATGGATATTTTAGGAGTATTTCATGACAAACAAATAAGTGTCCAATCAGCAAAAATTTCCACATACGGGGAAAAGGTTTTCGATATTTTTCAATTAACGAATAGCAATAACCAAAAAATCAAAGATGAAAAATTACTCAAATCAATTGAAAAGGATTTGATGTCTATTTTTTAGGTTTTTTATGTTAGTCAATTTTAGTCCCTCGATATTATTAGATAATTCTGATATCAATTTTAATAATATTTGAATATGAGCAGTTTCCAAAAAAGAGTTTTTTCTGGAGTTCAACCAACAGGAACCCTGCATTTAGGTAACTATCTTGGTGCCATAAAAAACTTTGTAGAACTTCAAAAAGAATTTGAATGTATTTATTGTGTTGTAGATCAACACGCCATTACTGTTGAGCAAAATCCAGCTGAACTTCGCTCAAACACACTTGAGGTATTAGCATCGTTTATTGCAGCAGGAGTGGACTATAAAAAACAAATTATATTTCAACAATCAAGTGTAGCAGAACACTCTCAACTTGCTTGGGTATTTAATTGTGTCAGTCGAATTGGTTGGCTTAATAGAATGACACAATTCAAAGATAAAGCTGGGAAGAATAAAGAAAACGTAAGTGTTGGCTTAATGGTTTACCCAAACTTAATGGCTGCAGATATTCTTGCTTACCTTGCAACACATGTTCCAGTGGGTGATGATCAAAAACAACATTTAGAACTGTCAAGAGATATTGCACAAAAATTTAATAATGATTTTAAAGTAGACTTCTTTCCCCTGCCAGAACCACTCATTTATGGAAATGCTACAAGAGTAATGAGCCTTCGAGATGGAACTAAAAAGATGTCAAAATCTGATGCATCTGAATTTTCTAGAATTTTATTAACTGATAGTGATGATGATATAAGTTCTAAAATAAAAAAGGCAAAGTCTGACTCAGACCTTATTCCTGATAACAAGGATCAATTACAAAATAAACCTGAATGCTTAAATTTAATCAATATTTTGTCCGCTTGTTCAGATGAAAGTATTGAAAATACTCTAGTAAGTTATGCTGGCAAGGAATACTCAAAACTTAAAAATGACCTTGCAGACAAATTAATTCAAGTCATAGGACCAATTAGAACCGAGATATTAAATCTTCTCAATAATAAAGATGAATTAAATAAAGTCCTAGATATGGGCAGTGAAAAAGCATCCACAATTGCAGGCCCTATTCTCAAAGAAGTCTATAAGATAGTCGGTTTTAGATAGACACTTTGGCTTGAAATTTCCAATTTTATAGACATATTATTAGCAATGTTCGTACAAACTGAACCAACGCCAAACCCTGCAACCTTAAAGTTTTTGCCAGGTAAAGAGGTCATGAAAGACGGAACTATGTTCTATCAAAACCAAGAGTCTGCCTCAAATTCACCTTTGGCAATGAACTTGTTCAATATAAAAGGTGTTGAGGGTGTTTTTTTTGGGTCTGACTTTATCACTATAACCAAAGGCAAAGATAATGATTGGACGCTTATGAAACCTGCAATTTTGGGTTGTATCATTGAGCACTTTACAATGAACAAACCTATTATCTCAGAGCAATCTGCATCAACTGGACATACAATTGATGAGAACGATAGTGATGTTGTAAAAAAGATCAAAGAACTTCTAGATAGTAAAGTAAGACCAGCTGTTGCTATGGACGGTGGAGATATCATATTTGACAAATATAATGAGGGAGTTGTATTTTTACAAATGCAAGGGGCCTGTCAGGGATGTCCAAGTTCAACGGCAACTTTAAAAATGGGAATTGAAAATATGCTAAAGCATTATATTCCTGAAGTCCGTGAAGTACGACCCGTTGAAGTCTAGTCTTTTAGTTTTTTTTTTTGGATTTTTATTAAATTCATCTCTTAACGCTGGAGAATTTCATAATTGGGTTGATTTAAATAAATATTATAAAAAAAATAATTTTATTCCTGAAATTTTAACGCAAGAAAATATTGGTCATCTTCCTATAATATCAGAATTACCTGATGATTTTTCAGAAATACAAGATGTTCCAACAAAGAAAAAACTATTTTACCTCGTAACACTGCCATTGATTTACAATACTAATACTTCAATCATGCAAGAACGAAGAATGGTAATCAATATAGAAAAAAAATTTGCTAGGAAAGAATTAAACAAAAACGAAACTGACGAGATTATTAGATTATCAAAAAAGTATAAATTAGATTATAGCGAAATTAACACAAAACTTTTTAGAAAACTCAAACAACGTATTAATATTATTCCAGTGTCATTAGCTCTTGGACAAGCAATTATTGAAAGTGGTTGGGGACAGTCTAGATTTGCAACTGAGGGTAATGCTCTTTATGGTCAGTGGACTACAAGTGAAGATAAAGGAATCATTCCTCAAGACAGGGATGAAGATAAAACTCACGCAGTTTTAAAATTTAAAAATTTATCAGAAAGTGTTGAAGCCTATATGTTTAATATTAATACCCATCAAGCTTATTATAATTTTCGTGTCATTAGACGAATAGATGAGCGCATAAAATACACAGACCCTATTAGTATGAAAGTGAAATATTTAGCAGCCTATGCTGAAATCGGCGATAAATATGTCGATAAATTAGAGCTGATCATTGCTTCAAATAATCTTCAAGAATTTGATCGATTTAAATTTAATTAACTAAGTATTGATAGCCAAACCAGAAAATACCATTATTAACTTTTGTGCAATTAAACCTAAGTCTACCTTTTACAGGTAAACGATTAAGTTCAACTAATAACTTATTATTAAGATTTGTAATTGTTGGATTAAATGATCCTTGAAAATCACTAATAAAACAATTTATGTTGGATGAGTCCTCGTTAAAATCTAAAGCATATCTACTGATAGGCTCACTTTGATAGGGGTTGCCAGGTTCAATAAGCACATTATTAAAAGGTAAAACACTTGATGCATCTTTTATTCGATTAATAGATCCATAATTCTCATTTAGGGGGAATCTTGGAATAAAATATTTTTGATTAATTGAAAAGGCACCTGAATGTTGTCCAAATGCTGCATCAAAATACTGAGAAACTACTTTTTGAGCTATGGTGCTATTTTCACCAAAAGGATAAGCAAATAAATTTGGAGTAATGCCTAAATTTTCAAAAATAAGATCCTGAGATTTTTCTATTTCATTTACAATTTCAATTTCACTAAGGCTAGATAAACTTGAATGAGAGTGTGTGTGATTTTGAATATCTACACCACGACTTAGTACACTTTTAAGCTGAGTCCAATTCATATAATTTTGTCCACCAACGTTTTCTGTATTTAAAAAAAGAGTGACTGGTATCTCATACTTTTCAAAAATAGGTAATCCCACCTCAAAAAATGATAAATAAGCATCATCTACAGTTATTGAAATAGTTTTTTTTTGTAATTTATCTTCAAACAAAAGATCTCTAGCTAAAATAAAATTAAACTCCTGATCCTTTAAATACTCAAGATGACTTACTAATTGCTCTTCGCGTATATTTGTTGAGGGATACTTATTTTCACCAAATCGATGATACATTAGAATATTATTTGGAATTGTATCATTCACACTTGTTGCATAGGATGTACTAATTGGAAAAGTAAAATTTGAAACAAAAATGATCAGTAAAGTAAAAAATTTTGAAATAGGCATCGATAGCTCTTTATCATACTGTTCAATTACTTTATTTAAAAATGAAAAAATCATTTGGGATAAAACTGTAAAAAGTGAGTATGGACATGAAAAAATATTATCGGAATTACTACAAAACTTAGTAACTAAAACAAAAATAAAGGCTGATCATATCAAAAAATTGCATCTAAATTATGGACCAGCACGCTTTACAGCAATAAGAAATTGTCACTCACTTATGAAAGGATTTTTTATAGATCATAAAGTAGAAATTGTGGGTTATTCTATCTTTGAGCATTTCTTTTTGGGTATTAACAAAAAACTTACTAAAGATGTCTTGTGTGTGATTGACACAAATAGAAAAGATTTAGCTATTCAAAAGATTGATACTTCAGGGAGATTAGTTGGAAAGACAAAAACTTTAAAAATTGACTCAGACCTTGAGGATATATTGAGTCAAAACTATTTTTTAATAGGAAACGGATTAGAAAAACTAAAAAAAATTTCTGAATTTGCTTTTATTAAAAATAAAATTATTTCGCCAACAAAATTGAAATCAAATTATTTTATTAAAAAGCATTATAAGAAAAAATCTTATTATAAATTCCCAAAAATAATTTATCCCTACTCTCCGATTTAAAAATTAAAAATTTAAAAAAGAATATTTTTTTTCCATATACTTTTGATGATAGTCCTCTGCAGGACAGTAATTCTTAACGGGTTCTATAATAGTAGTAATTTTTTGATTAAAATGGCTTTCGTTCAATTTGTCTGTGATCTGCTTTGCTATTTCACATTGAGTTTCGTCATAATAGCCTATCAATGATCGGTATTGAGATCCTCGATCTGGGCCTTGTTGATTTAAAGTTGTCGGATCATGAATTTGATAAAAAAACTCCACAAGGTTGGTATATGAAACGAGATTTTCATCAAATTTTAATAAAACGACTTCAGCATGGTTTGTGTTACCTTTGCAAACTTCTTCGTAAGAAGTTTTATCTGTTAAGCCTTGAGAGTAGCCTACTTGGGTTTCAATCACACCTTTGATCTCAGAAAATTTTTTTTCAGGCCCCCAAAAACATCCTGCTCCAAATAATGCTTTAGACATAATCTTTTCCTTTTAGTTGTGTCTTTTGGGCCCTTCTTTGGTGAATTCTCTTTCTCCAAATTTCATAGCTTTTTTGTTTAATATTTTTTTTCATAATTTTTTTAACATCACCCTCATCAATTTCATAAATTTTTTTGATATGACTAAAATCTGTTTGATCATCCCAAGCCATTTGAATTATTTCGCTAATCTGAGATTGATTAAATTTCATACTTAATGATACAAATCGGGGATATTTTCAGATCTATAACAATTTGAAGCATAACCTTGTTCTTGGGTAACAAACTTAAAGAGTTTTCCTGCATGCGGTTGTCTTTCTGCTTCAATGTCGTTGAGACCAACAGATGCAGTTGTAATAAAAAGCTCATTGAGATTTTTACCACCAAAAGTGCAACTTGTTACTTTTGAAACAGGAAGTTGTAAGATTAATTTAAGTGAACCTTTTTTATCAAAACAACAAACTTTGCCACTTCCCCACATTGCTACCCATAAGTTACCATTTTTATCAACTGTCATTCCATCTGGGTTTCCATCGATTTTGTTCATAGAAAGAAAAACTTTTTTATTGATTCCATTGCCTGACAAATCATTGATAGAAAAAATATAAATAATTCTTTTTATAGAGTCAGTTACATAACCTACATTTCTCTCGTAGTCAAAAACTGGTCCATTTGAAATAATATAGGAGTTATCTGAGTAAATTGGTTTTAAATTGGAGTCATGACATATAACTTTTCCAGTCTGAGACTTTTGTTGAATATCCATTGTTGATATCCAAATTTGTCCATTTAAATCTATGTCTGCATCATTAATCCTGTTATTTGGACTTTCAAAATTGATCCTTGTTAGAAGCTGTTTTTTAGATAATGAAGGATGAATTGAATAAAGAGAGTCGTATGAACTCATGATATAATTTTTATTATCTTGTAAAAGAATATTGGTGACACCGTCTTGTACTGAATATTGACGTTCTTCGTTATTATCTTGATCAGTTTCAATTATTTTATTTTCATAAATATCCACCCATAAAAGCTTATCGTGCCTCCAATCCCAAATTGGTCTTTGACCTAGAACACTTTTATATGATTGATGGCAAACAGACGGTTGCTCGTATTTAATTCTCACAAAGATGATTATAAACTAAATATTTAGATGAAAAAAGCATATAGGAGATTTGTTTTGATTGTCTTATTGTGTTTTTAATATAGAAATTGCATGAGCATTTTGTGTTCTTATTGATTTAAGAGTTTGATGAATTTAGTTAAATTATCTAAACATTTTATTTTTATTTCTTTTCTGATTATAGCAACAGGCTGTGAAACAACTGATGTAGAAGAGAAAGTAATAAAACCAGAGCCTGTACCTAAAATTATATATACCCCTGAAGTAGAAGAAACTGTTGAGGAAAATGATGAAATTATTGAGCATTTCAAAGGTGTAGAACTATTTTTAAATAAATCGCTAAATGATTTAATTTTAAAATATGGAAAAGTTGATTTTTCAAAAATTGAAAGTGTTTATGAATTCCACAGATATAACACTGATAATTGTAGAATCTTTATACAAAACAGATCTGTAGATAAAACAATAATAAATATTACGATTTACAACTATAAAAAGAATTTGTTTATCGAAACATACTCAAAAGATTTGTGTACTGATATTTAAAATAGATAATAGTTTAATAATTAATAATATAATCTTTAATTATGAAATTTAGATATGGGATATTTATTTTATTTTTCTCAATAAATTGTTTTGCTCATCATCCAGGAAATAAGATAGATGCTGATAAGCCTTACCCTTCAATTAATTTAAAAGTCATCAAAGATAAAATTGATGGTTACAATATTTTTATAGATTTAAAAAATTTTAACCTAAACCCCTCAGAAATTGGAGGTGAAAATATTTCAAACTCCGGATATTTACAGCTTTTTATAAATGATATAAGAATCACAAGAATTTATTCTGACTGGGTACACGTACCTCAACGTTTTTTTAATCTGAAAGAAAACTTTATCAAAATTACAATTCATTCCTATCTCCATGATCAGTTTACTATTAAGGGAAAACCAATAGAACACATAGTAAAAGTTAACGATAATTAGATTTACATTAAAAGAATTTTAAAAAACTTACTCTATGTAAAAAGTTAAATGAATTTCAGATTTTCTAAAAATAAATATTTACTCAAGCTGTATAAGGCAGCGAAGAGTGATGCAAAACTATTTTTAATATGCCATTTTCGGTTTTTTTATATCCCCAGCTCTTATCAACTTTAATAGCGGTTCCTTCTTTGTTAATCAAAGTTACCCAACCCATCCACATTGCTACATTTTGATCAATAAACACAGATGATGTTTCTGATTTGACTTCGAGCCAATCTTTAATTCCAAAACCACTGTCTGTTGGGTACTTTGGGTTATTTCCAACAAAGTATGAAAGTGCTCCCTCTTTGTCTAATCGAAATGTTTGATTACCACCACTAAGAGTTGGTTTAAATAATACTGATCCTAACTCAAACCCATAAAGATTATCTAACATTTCGTTTGCAACTAAAGTAGCTTGATCAATACCTTTTTTTTCATAAGCCTGTGAAATTGCAATCATGCTCTCCCCCCAAGCAGTACGAGCATTCGTTAAATCATTTTCATTTATTGTCATTGGCTATGTGTTATTTCATATTTATAAAAATGATTATTCATTTAATACGATTAACGATAAAATTAACAAGACTCGACATATATAGCAAGGGTTCCCTCTTTTTATTAAAGAAATTTTGCATTGCTTTGTAATTTCTATTTTGAATCAGTTTTAAATACTCAATACATTCAGTACGATTAAGCTTATATGCAATATTTGCTTTTTGTGAGTCTTTTTTAATTTTCTTTCCAACTTTTTTCTCATTGCCCCATCTATCAAGCATATCATCAGTAACTTGAAAAATTTTTCCAATTGTATCTCCAATTTTTTTTAGCTCTCTTTTTTTATTTAAATTTAATTTTTTTACAGTTAAAAGAAGATTGAAACATAAACTGAATAATGCACCTGTTTTTAAAAGATGCATTGTCTCTATATCCTTTATTGTTGAATTTTTTTTCATGTAAATATCCATGGATTGTCCAGCAATCAAACCCTCCAAACCGTTAGCTTTTGAAAGCATTTGTATTGATTTGATTTTCTGGTTATCAGAGAGATTTTTTGACTCAGCTAGCGTTTTTACTGATAAGACTTGAAACATATCTCCAGCTAAGACAGCAGTTGCCTCATCAAATTTTTTATGCACAGTTAATTTACCCCTTCTATAGTCATCGTTATCCATAGACGGTAAATCATCGTGGATTAGTGAGTGCAGGTGAACACATTCTATCGAAAGGGCAAAGTCATCTAATATTTTCGGCTTAATATCTAAATATAAACCCATTCGACAAAGCAAGAACGGTCTAATCCTCTTTCCACCAGTTTTGGCAAAATAAATCATTGCCTTCTTAATTCGTTTATCGGGTGACTTTAATTCTTGTATGTGTCTAATAAGCTTTTTATCAAAATTCAGAGAAAATGATTTAATTTGCTTTTTCTCAAAGTTTTCACTTATTTTCATTTAATTACAAGTTATCCAAGTAATGAGAGGTGTGATTATCGAAAATGAATATAATTACACCTATAAATACAAGGTAAACAAAGAAATTAATGATTTTCTTAGTTTTTTTGTTATTTATGTAGCTTTTATTGAATTTCAGTATTATCCATAGCAATAGTGTGGATAAAAAGAATAAAAACCCATTAAACAGTACACTATCTTGAAAAATAGCCATTTTTTTACCCACTATACTCCCAAAATATATTAATAAAAGTCATATTAGGTATTTTTTTTTTGCAATTTATACCTATAATCCCCTGAAATTAACAAATCCTTACATTTAGGATTCTGTTATAAGTTTTAGAACTTAAGAAAAGGAGTACTCAATGATTAAGTTTTTAAAATCTATGGCTATCCCAACAGCTGCTCTAGTAGCACTGCCAGGAATAGCTTCTGCAAGCGTTGGCTTAGCGCCAGACGACTTTGTTGGGATATCTTTTTGGGTTATCTCAATGTGTATGGTTGCCGCTACTGCATTCTTTTTCCTAGAAACTAACAACGTATCAGGTAAGTGGAAGACATCTCTTGCACTTGGTGGTCTTGTTTGTCTAGTTGCTGCAGTACACTACTTCTATATGAGAGAAGTATGGGTAACAACAGGTGATACACCTACTGTTTATAGATATGTTGACTGGTTAATCACTGTTCCATTACAGATGATTGAATTCTACATTATCCTTGCTGCAGTTGCTGCAGTGTCAGCTGGTATTTTCTGGAGACTGTTAATCGGTACTTTAGTAATGCTTGTTGCTGGTTATGCTGGTGAAGCTGGCTTCATCAACGCATGGGCAGGATTCATTGTAGGTCTAGCTGGTTGGGCATACATTTTATATGAAATTTTTGCTGGTGAAGCTGGTAAAGCTGCTGCTGACAAATGTCCTGCAGCTGTTCAAACAGCTTTCAACACAATGAGATGGATCGTTACAGTTGGTTGGGCAATTTATCCATTAGGATATTTCTTCGGTTACTTAACTGGAGGAGCTGATGCTGTAACTCTAAACGTTATCTATAACGTTGCTGACGTTGTGAATAAGATTGCTTTTGTCGCAGTTATTTGGGCTGCTGCTGTAGCATCTTCAGGCAAAAAAGCTTAATAAAGCTTTATAACCTATTTAAGCCAGGCAAGGCTAACTTGCCTGGTTTTTTTTTGTCTAAATTTCATATACTTTAACTATCTTGAGCAAGAGAGTTGTAGTTATTGGTGGGGGTTTTGGAGGACTAGCTGCTGCCTTAAGGTGCAGAAAACTTGGTTTTGATGTCACGCTGCTTGAAAGACTTAACATGCTTGGCGGAAGAGCAAGAGTTTTCGAAAAAGACGGTTATAGACACGATGCTGGACCAACTGTTATAACAGCGCCCTTTTTATTTGAAGAACTTTTTGAATTATTTGGTGAAAACTTAAAAGATTACTTAAATTTTAAATCCTTAGATCCTTGGTACAGATTTTACTTTCACAATGGAAAAACTTTTGATTATCGGCCATCTATCGAAGATACAAATAATGAAATAAGAAAATTTGATGAAAATGATGTTGATGGGTATGACAAATTATTAAAAACTTCAAAAGATATTTTTGAGATAGGTTTCGAAAAGTTATCGGATAAGCCATTTATTTCCTTTTGGGAAATGGCAAAGCAAATACCGTCGTTAATAAAACTCAAAAGTTATTTAACAGTCAGTCAATTGGTAAATAGCAAATTAAAAAATAAGTATCTGCAGAAGGCATTTTCGATACATCCTTTATTAGTTGGGGGCAATCCGTTCACTACAACATCTATATATGCATTAATACACTATCTTGAAAGAAAGTGGGGGGTGTACTTTTGCATGGGAGGCACAGGTAAAATTGTGAGAGAGTTAGAAAATTTAATGTTAAGACAGGGTATTACTGTTAATAAAGAAACTGATGTAGAGCAAATTTCCATTATAAATGGTAAGGCAGAAAACGTGGTGCTTAATAACGGAAAAAAAATACCTGCGGATCTTGTGATTTGTAATGCAGATCCCCCTACAGTTTACAGTGAAATGTTACCATCAGAATACTCCAGAGACAGTCTTCTCAAACCTAAGAAATTTACACATTACTCTATGGGACTTTATGTTCTTTTTTTTGGATCGAAGAAAAAATTCTCTGATGTCGCTCACCACACTATTTGGATGTCTGAAAGATATAAGGAACTGCTTCACGATATTTTTGAGAAAAAGATTTTGACTGAGGATTTTTCACTTTATCTTCATCGTCCAACAGCTACAGATGATACTTTTGCACCAGAAGGATGTGATAGTTTTTATGTGTTATGCCCTGTTCCTAATCTTCAAGGAAATGTTCAATGGAATTCAGAGGGTCCGAAACTTAAGGATAGAATAGTTGAAGCACTGGATAAAACTATTATGCCAGGACTAAAAGAAAACATTGAGGCAGAATTCTGGATGACTCCTGAGGATTTTAAAAACGATTATAGATCAAAATACGGAGCTGGATTTTCCGTGGCACCAATTTTTTCTCAATCGGCATGGTTTCGCTATCACAACAAAGATAAGAAAATACCAAATTTATATTTTTCAGCTGCGGGATCACATCCAGGTGCCGGAATACCTGGTGTATTGTGCTCTGCTAAGGTAATAGAGAAGCTTATAATTAAGGATTTCAAAGTTAGTCATTAAGGTGACATCATTTAAAACAAATACCTATAGCATTAAATCGGAAGGTAAAAGTTTTTATTGGGCAAGTTTTTTTTTACCCAAAAAAAATAGAATTGCAGCTTCAAGGCTCTATAGCATATGTCGATATCTAGATGATGTGGCAGATAATTCGAAGTTAGATACCTCTTCTCAAATAAAAAATATATTTAATCAAATAAAAGAAAATGAAAGCTCTGAGATAAATATCTTTTTTAAAAAAAATAACATTAACCTTGGTATTTTAAAGGATCTAATAGATGGTTTGATCAGCGATCAGCAGAACGTCAGAGTTACAAATGAGAAAGAATTAATAGATTACTCATACAAGGTTGCTGGAACAGTGGGTTTGATGATGTTACCAATAATTAATACTAAAGATGCTGAAGCAAGAAAGCATGCTATTGATTTAGGAATTGCTATGCAACTAACAAATATTGCAAGAGATGTTTACGAGGACGCAAAAATGAATAGGTTATATCTACCAAAGGAATGGTTAGGACAAGTGTCAGTAAGTGACCTGATAGATAATAAATTAGATCATCAAAAAAAAAGATTAATTGAATTGTCTATTAAAAATTTAATAGAACTCTCTGATAAATTCTATGCGAACGGTTTTTCTGGTATGAAATTTATTCCTCTTAGAACCAGACTAGCAATATTTTTTGCAGCAAAAATTTACAAAGGGATTGGGGAAAAGATTAAAAGTGGTGGTTATGTTTACAAGCTTGAAAGAATTTATTTAAACAAATTAGAAAAATTATGGATTACAATAATTTCTATACCTGAATTTTTATTTTTAAAAAATATTTTTAAATCCTACAAACCAATTAGGGGCTCTTTTAAAAATGAAAATATATGATGTAGCATTTTTAGGCATGGGTGCCAGTGCCCTTGCTACTGCAAAATTAAAGTATAAGGGAACAAGTATTAGTTTAATTGGCATTGATAAAAATTATCATAGCAAAAGAAATAATTTTTTTGCATTTTGGCTGACAGATTGGATGAAAGATTTTGATAGTCTTGCCCAAAAAAAATGGTTTTGCTGGAACTTTTACTTAACAAATAATCATATAAAACATGAAACTAAGGACTTACCCTATTGCATTATAAGATACCAAGATTGGAAAAATTATTGCTTAAAAGGTTTAGAAAACTTATCAATTAAAGAGTTCAATGTTCAAAGTATTACGAATTTAAAAAAATATTATGAAATCAAGCTAGAGAATGGTGAGGAAATTTTTGCTAAGAAAATTTATGATTCTCGTACTCCGAAATTAGAAAATGAAAAAGTAAAACAGCATTTTTTTGGATACCTAATAGAAACAAAACAAATAATAAATAGTAATAGTGTGACCTTAATGGATTTTCGCGTTGAACAAAAAATGGGATTACATTTTATGTATTGTTTACCAATAGATGAAAATAGAATGTTAGTTGAGTCAACAGTTTTTTCTTCAGAAATCCAAAAGGATGATTGGTATCAAAAACAGATATTAGAATACATTGAGACAAAATTAAATTTATCCGAATATAAAATAATTGATGAAGAAAAAGGGGCGTTACCAATGTATGATATTGAAAACAAATCAAGTGAAAATTATATTAATATCGGTTCAAGAGGTGGTGCCACCAAAATATCAACAGGGTATGCTTTTTCCTTTTTTCTAAAAAACATAATGTTAAATTTTGAAAATATTAATAAAACTCATCACTCATATTTTGATAAATGGATGGATAAGGTATTTGTGAATTATCTGAAAAATAATAGTGGAACAGAGAAGATTTTTATTAATATGGCTTACTCTTTAAATGGCAATGAATTTGCATCATTTATGATGGGTGTAGCTGATTTTTCCACAAAATTAAAGGTCATTATGTCAATGCCAAAAATTAAATTTATAAAAAGCGCCTTAAGCACCATTCGTGATTAAATGTATGAATTAAGCTTTATATCTTTACTTGCTCTTTGCATGGTTTCATTTATAGGTGTGCCGCATGGTTCATTTGACGGAGCTGTAGCTGCCCTGTTAGGGTATAAGACGAGAAAAGATTTTTTTATATTTGTATTCTTATATTTAATTATTTCTGCCGCAGTGATTATATTTTGGATTTACTTTTCCGTAATTGCTTTAATTTTATTCATTTTAATGAGTGTCATTCATTTTGGATTGTGTGACTGGTCCTATCTAGGTTTGAAGAAATATAAATGGTCTGTTTCTTTAACGCATGGTTTAAATATCGTATTTGGGATTATTTTTTTTCACACTAACGAAACATTTGAGATATTTACTTTTTTATCAAATCTATCTTTTAACCAATTTCAAGAATATCTATATATTTTTTACATTTGTTACTTTTTTCTTTTGATTAGATATGCATATTTGGCAATTAAATTTACAAGATTAAGATGGGGGATATTAGAAATGTCTATTATTTTATTGGTAATATTTTTAACAGAACCGCTCGTGGCATTTTCTATCTATTTTTGTTTCATTCATACCTTTAAACATGTTAAATCAATACTAAAAGATACATCAAAATATTTATCAAATAACAAATTTATAACTATAACTACCATCTCTTTTACTATCTTAACGTGGGTCGGCGGCAGCTTAGCAATTATCTACCTTCATAAGAGTTTTTCTTTTGATGAGTCTTTTATAAAGACACTGTTTATTGGATTAGCGGCATTAACTCTTCCCCATATGACTTTAGTAGATATCTTTTATAGAAGAAAATTTAATTGAGAAAATTAGGTATTTTAAAGGTGATTTTTTCATCCTCTTTAAAATTTAAAACTTCGATTGCATAAACTTTTTTTATCTGATCAATAAATAAATTTAATTGTTCTTCAGGAGCAGATGCACTAGCTGTCAAACCTATTGTATTAAATTCTGATAAATTTGAGTAATCAAAGTCGTTTATATTTTCAACTAGTTCACTATGTTTACAACCAAATCTTTTAGCGGTTTCGACTAACCTAATTGAATTGGAGCTATTGTGGGCACCAATCACATAAAAAGCATCAACATTTTTAGACATTTCTTGTACAGATAATTGTCTATTTGAAGTTGCATAGCAAATATCGGATTTTTTAGGAGCTAGAATTGAAGGAAATTTTTTTTCTAAAGCATCAACAATACTTTGTGTATCAAAAACCGATAAGGTTGTTTGTGTAATGTAGGCAAGTTTTTGATTTGATGGGAAATATAATTTCTCAACATCTTCAATATTTTGAACTAAAGTTAAATTGCTAATATCCTTGAGCTGTCCAGCTGTCCCGTCAACTTCTGGGTGATGTTCATGGCCGATCATAATTATCTTATATTTGTTTTTTTCTAATTGAATTATTTCTTTATGAATCTTACTGACTAATGGGCAGATGGCATCATAAAATAATAGATTATAATCTTTGGCTTTGTTAATTACTCTTTGTGCAACACCGTGTGCAGAAAAAATTACTGGTTGTTTTGTATTTTTAGGAATTTCTTCTAGCGAGTCTACGAATACAACGCCTTTTTCTCTCAAATTATTGACAACAAATTTATTATGAACAATCTCATGACGGACATAAACTGGAGCTCCATATTTCAAAAGGCTTTTTTCGACCATTTCAACGGCTCTCTCAACTCCAGCACAAAAACCTCTGTGTTTGGCAGTTATAATCTTTTTAACCACGGTAAATTGTTATCATATTATTAAGAGAAAAATTATTTTATAATTAATAAAAGTTGCTGAGCCTCAATATTTTCACCAGCTTTTACGCAAAGTCTCTCAACTATTCCAGGTTGGTCTGCGTAAATAACTGTTTCCATTTTCATGGCCTCAATAGTGCATAATTTAGCACCCTTTGGCACTTTAATTCCCTCAGTAACAGCAACGTCTACAAGTAAACCAGGTATAGGGGCCGCAACATGATCTTTGTTGCTAGGATCGGCAATTTCTTTAGCTAAATCGTCAACTGCAATAGAATTATCTTTAATGTCAACTGACCTGGCCTGGCCATTCAATTCAAAATATACTGTTCTGTAACCTTTTTCGTTTGGCTCGCTTAAAGTGAAATATCTTATTATAAGTGTCTTACCAGGTTCTATAGAAACATATATCTCTTCCCCTGTGTTCATCCCAAAGAAATAGTTTGATGTTGGGATAACACTAGTATTACCAAATTTCTTTTTGTGTTTTATATACTCATCAAAAACCTCAGGAAAAAATATTTGTGAAATTGTATCTTTCTCTGAAATAGTCTCACTATACTTCTTTTCCAAATCCTTCGTTCTATTTTTGATTTTTAATGAGGGTAGCTTTGATCCAAATCTATAATTAATTGGTTTTTTTCCTTTTAAAATTTTCTTTTGGAGTGCTTTTGGGAAACCTTTATATGGTTGACCTAATCGGCCACTAAAGAATTCGATGACTGATGCAGGAAAGCCAACATCCTTTTTAGGGTCTAAAACATCTTGAATTTGAATATTATTTGCCAACATATAAATTGCCATATCACCAACAACCTTAGATATAGGTGTAACTTTAATTACATCACCAAATATTTTGTTCACTTCGGCATACATTGACGCAAGTTCTGGCCATCTCTCGTCTGTAATGCCCATTGACCTTGCTTGCTCTCTTAGATTAGTGTATTGACCACCTGGCATTTGATGTAAATATACTTCTGACATACTAGTGCGAGTTTTGCTTTCGAAAGGTTGGTATTGTTTTCTAACACCTTCCCAATAATTTGCAGCAGTCCTGACAACAGCAGAAGAAATTTTTGGATCTCTTTTATTGCCATCAAGAGACTCTAAAACTGCACCAAAACTAGGTTGCGATGTAAAGCCAGACCAAGAGTCAATTGCTACATCAACAATATCTACCCCTGCTTCCGAGGCATTAAGCAATGTTGCAACACCATTTCCACTTGTATCGTGAGTATGGAAATGGATTGGAATTTTTATACTTTTCTTTAATTCTTTAAATAAAATTTTTGCTGCCTTGGGTTTACACAAACCTGCCATATCTTTGATTGCAAGAAAGTGGACTCCCATTTTCTCAAGCTTTTGCGCCATTTTTAAGTAATAATCAAGTGTATATTTTTTCTCTGCTGGAGACGATAAATCGCCAGAGTAACAAATAGAAGCTTCACAGATTTTTCCAGATTTTAATACTTCGTCAATAGAGACTCTCATATTTTCAATCCAGTTTAGTGCATCAAATATTCTAAAAACGTCAATCCCAGACTGAGCGGAAAGTTGTATAAACCTTCTTAAAACATTATCAGGATAGTTTGTATATCCAAGAGCATTCGATCCTCTGAATAACATTTGTAATAGGGCTGAGGGCATTTGTTCACGTAACTTTTCTAGACGTTCCCATGGGTCCTCTTTTAAAAATCTTAATGCAACATCAAAAGTTGCACCACCCCAACACTCAATTGAGAATAAATTTTTAAGTCTTTCTTCATATAGGTCAGTTATGCCTAACATATCTTGTGTTCTCATTCGAGTTGCAATCAAAGATTGATGAGCGTCTCTAAAGGTAGTATCTGTAATCAATAATTGTTTTTCTTTTAGCACAGTCTCAGCAACAGCAGATGGACCATTAGTATCTAAAATTTGTTTATATGTTTTATTGACAGTCTCTTGAGCTTTTTTTGATCTAGATATTCCATAGTCTGAGAGTTTTGCTGGTGTTGTCTCTCTTAATTTTGGTCTATTAGCGACTTCTGGGTTGCCGTTGACAATAACTTCAGCTAAGAAGTTTAATGTTTTGGTTGCCCTATCTTTTCGACCAGAGAATTGAAACAAACTTTTTTCACTATCTATAAATTTTGTATGGTATTTGAAAACATCGAAACCTTTATGGTTAATTAACTTTAATAAAAAAGGTATGTTTGTTTTTACACCTCTGACACGAAATTCACTCAATGCTCTATTCATTCGTCTCTTTGCTTCAATAGGGGTTTGACCTTTTGCAGTTACTTTAACTAAAAGAGAGTCATAATAAGGAGTAATAACCGTACCAGTAGATGCAGTTCCAGCATCTAGTCTTATTCCCAGGCCACTTGCAGATCTATAAACATTAATTTTACCGTAATCTGGAGCAAAATCATTAGCGGCATCTTCTGTTGTAACCCTTGATTGGATAGCATGTCCTTTCATATGAATGTCTTTTTGAGTTGGCACACCACATATATCATCTCCAATTTTAGCACCAGCTGCCAAGAGGAACTGAGCTTTTACTATATCAATACCAGTAATTTCTTCTGTTACAGTGTGTTCAACTTGAACTCTTGGGTTAACTTCAATGAAGAAAAAATCTCTAGATTTAGCATCCATTAAAAACTCTACAGTTCCCGCACATGAATAATTAACTTGTTTTCCTATTCTAACACCTGCGTTACAAATCTCATTTCTCTCTTTGTCAGATAGGTAGGCAGCAGGAGCTCTTTCTACTACCTTTTGATGTCGTCTTTGAAGAGAACAATCTCTTTCAAAAAGGTGAACTATATTGCCATGCGTATCGCCAATTATCTGAACTTCAACATGAAAAGCTTTTTCGATTAACTTTTCAAAAAATACATCATCTTTTCCAAAGGCACTCTTAGCTTCTCTCCTAGCGGTGTTGATTTGATTTTCTAATTCTGTTTCTTTTCTGATCACTCGCATTCCACGACCGCCGCCACCCCAAGATGCTTTGAGCATAATTGGATAACCAATTTTTTTTGCAAGATCTTTACATTTTTTTAAATCTTTTGGTAAGGGTCCTGTGGAAGGTATGGTTGGTACTTTAGCTTTGCCTGCAGTTTTTTTAGCTTCTACTTTATTTCCAAGTGATCGCATAATCTTTGGAGAGGGTCCAACAAAAATAATATTATGTTTTGCACATTCATCAGCAAATTCTGGGTTTTCAGATAAGAAGCCGTAACCTGGATGGATGGCATCACAACCTGAATTAACAGCAATTTGTACGATGCCTTTGTAATCTAGGTAAGCCTGAATAGGACCTAATCCTGATCCAACAAGATAGCTTTCGTCTGTTTTGAAACGGTGCAATGCAAAACGATCCTCGTACGAGTAAATGGATACAGTCCTAAAGCCCAATTCAGTTGCTGCACGAGATATTCTAATTGCAATTTCACTTCTGTTAGCAATTAATATTTTCTTAATTTGTTTCATAATGCTAAATAAGTTTATTTTTATACATTATTCTGTTTTTTTTCATAGACAATCTATAGAAAATTAGGGTTTTTTTACTTTTATAGCCTTTCTTCTGTTTGGATAACAGTCTTTGCAAATTTTACATTCAACACCAAAGCAGCTTCTAGCTTTGCAATATTCTCTTCCATAAAAAATCATTTGTAAGTGAAGTCTGTTCCAAGTTGCCTTAGGAAATAATTTTTTAATATCTAATTCAGTTTGGACTACATTTTTACCATTTGTCAGACCCCACCTTTGTGCTAGACGATGAATATGTGTATCTACAGGGAATGCAGGGTGACCAAAACCTTGGGACATTACTACACTTGCTGTTTTATGACCAACTCCTGGTAAATTTTCTAAATCTTCAAAAGTCTCTGGGACCCTGCCATTGTATTTTTTAATTAATATTTTTGAGAGTTTAGAAATAGCTTTTGATTTTTTAGGTGCAAGTCCACATGGTTTAATGATTTTATAAATTTTATTAACAGGCACCTTTGCCATATCATAAGGATTATTTGCCGTTTTAAATAGTAAAGGTGTAATCTTATTCACACGTTCGTCTGTGCATTGAGCACTTAATAAAACTGCTATTAAAAGCTCATATACATTTTTATGTTTAAGAGGGATTGGGATATTTGGATAAAATTTGTTTAAATTATCCAATACCACATTTGCTCTTTCTTGTTTTTTCATATTATTATTGGTTTGCTATTAAAACTATTATAAATATAAATATAATTTTATAAACTTATACAAATGACAAGAAAGCTTCATATCAAACCAAATAGGAGTCTGACAAATCTTCAAATTCTATTTTTTTTATTCATTACAGGTTTCTTGATCATTTTTATTGGTGGAAGATTTTTATTAGTCGGTGCTTGGCCGATAATTATATTTGGTATTGTTGAATTTTCTATTTTGGTCGTATGTACTTATTTTTTTGTAAAGAGTTTAAAAAAAACAGAAAAAATTTCTTTAGAATCAAAATCTATGCAATTAGAGCGGCTTGATGGAGATGAGGTTATTGAACAAAACAGTTATAATTTAAATTGGTTGAAAATAAAGAATGAAAAAAATTCATTAAGTGTAAATTATGCTGGAAAGAAAAAATTCTTCGCCAGTTTTTTGAGTGAGGATAGAAGGAAAAAATTAAAAAGAATTATTGAGAAGTACAGCTCCTCCGTCTAGCTAATCATATCTTTGAAGGTGTAAAAGCCTTTTTCCTTTGATGATAACCATACTGCTGCTTGAATAGCGCCGTCAGAAAAAATTTTTCTGTTGAGGGCCTTGTGTGTTAATTCTACAGACTCATTGTCACCGTGAAATATGACCGTATGTTCTCCTGGAATATTTCCACCTCTAATAGACGAGAAACCAATTTCATTTTCTTTTCTTTGGCCTTCTTGATCCTGACGTTTAAAATTAAAATTTGATTTGGATAGCCCAAGCTCTGCTACAATCTCCTCTCCAAGCTTTAAAGCTGTTCCACTAGGTGCATCCTTTTTGTGTCGGTGGTGTGTTTCGATTATTTCTATATCGAAATCTTTTAAGTGTTTTGCGGCTTTTCTTGCTATTTCAAAAAATGTATTAACTCCATAACTCATATTTGGTGCGTAAAATACTTTTGTTGAATTACTTGTTTGCTTTAAGAGGTTAAAATGACTCTCATCTAGTCCGGTCGTTCCAATAACTAAACCAGTATTATTAGAAACGGCAGCTTCGGCGAAATTAAATAAGGCCTTAGGTGTTGTAAAATCTATAACTATATCTGCTTTTTCAAATGACTCTTCCCTAGTGGTGAAAACATTTTCTTGAATTTGATTTTTATTAATAAAGCTAGAGTCAATATCTTTAACATCAAATACTCCAACGAGTTCAACGTTATTATTCGATAGAGCGGAATTTATGAGATTATTTCCCATTCTTCCTAATGCCCCTGCGATAGCTATTTTTGTTCTAGACATGATTAAGACTTGTTATACATAAATTAGTAGATATGGAATAGCAAAATTATTAAATTTTATGCTAAAATTAACTTATGATTAGACTTGCATTAATTCTTCTTATTTTATTACTAGCTAGTTTATTAATATTTAATAAGAAATTTAGAGAGGCTTTTACAATATCAGTAATACCACTAGTCTTATTAGTTGTTGGACTTATTGGGTATATGATTTACTATATGTTCAGTACTAACTATTTTTCTTAGAGTTTTTAAAATTATGAGTTATTTACCTTGCTCGGTTTTAAAACCTAAATTAATCCAATCAATTAAACCTTTGTCCATTTCATAAATACTTCCCTGATACCCTTCAGAAACTAGATAATCTGCAACCTTTTTAGATGTAATGCCTGCGGTACAGTGAATAATAATATCCTTATTATCGGGGTTTATGGAGTTGATTTTTTCAACAGTTATTTCTTTAAAAGGAATATTGTGTGAGTTCTCAATTCGAATCATATTGTGTTCTTTTGGATATCTAACATCAATTACAATTGCACCCTCTTGAATTCTTTTAAATGATTCTTCAGTATCTATAGGTGTGTAGTTCATTGTATTACTCTGAGCAAATAATAAATTAGTTAGCAGAAAAAAAAATAGAAAAAATTTTTTTAAAAAATTCACTCTTATTAATCTCTGAAACGAGAGTGGCAACTCTTACAGCTTCCAAATAGATTTTGGTGAAATTGTTGAACACTTTCAATATCACCCTCTAATGAGGATAATTTTGCAAGTGCTGCGTTGTCTTCTGTCTCTTTTGCAATTTGATTAAACAATTCTCTATTGTCAATTATGTCAGTACTAGCTTTTGACTTACCTCCAAATGAATCATCAGGAAATAAAGTAGGGTAAACTCTCATTATATTTTCGATTTCTTCATAAATTCCTGCCAAGTCATCGTTAATCACATCGTCTTTAATTAAATTGTTTGCAGCTCTCATTAGTTTATTGAAGTCTCTCATGGACTCTTGCCGATCAAGCACAGGGTTAGAATAAGCTAAAAATGGGAATAAAAATATTAAGGCAAGTAAACTTTTAATCATGATATGTATTTTTAGAATATCAGTAAATTATGTATGGAACATTAAAAAAATTTTGAAGAAATATCGTTAAATACAATTTTTCCTGAATCTAAAACTATCACGTAATCTGCAAATTTTTTTACAAGACTCATATTGTGGAGAGATAAAAGAATAGTTTTATTTTTAACTTTAGACAAAGAAGTAAAAAAAATCTTTTCACTTTCTAAGTCAAGGTTCTGATTAGGTTCGTCTAAAATGATTAAATCTTGTTCATAGCTCATTAATCTAGAAATGAATACTTTCTGTTTTTCTCCTTCTGATAAATTTTGAAATTTCCGTTTTTTTAATTTATTTAATTTAAATAAATTAAAGTAGAACTTATTTACCTTGGATTTCTTTAATTTGCTTAATAGCAGAAAATTATCCTCTAAACTTTTATTTAAAGAAATAGGTTTTTGAAAAAGCATCGGTATAGGTTCACAATAATCAGAGTTAATTGTTCCTTTATTAGGAATAATAATTTTATTTATAATTTTTATTAGAGAGCTTTTACCAGAACCATTTTTTCCAGTAATAACTGTAATTTTGTTTCGTATGATATTTAGATTAATATTCGAGAGAATATTTTTTCCATCAATCGTGTATGAAATATTATTTACTTTGATCATTATTTTTATTTAAAAAATTAAGGGATATTGATATTAAAAGTGTGAGAGAAATTAATATCGTTCCTAAAACTATACCTAATGAAACATTCCCTTTAGAAGTTTCTAAAGCAATTGTCGCTGTCATGTTTCTTGTGAAATGATCAATTGAGCCTCCTACAATTGCAGCTGCACCATACTCGCTAATAGCCCTGCCAAAACCTAGTAAAAAGACAGTGATGTAAATATTTGTTTTATTTGAAAAGAGTATGAAAATTATATCTTTTTTGGAGGCTCCATAAGACATTAATTCATCTCTATAAATTGGATAATCCTCTTCAATGTTTTTAATAATTAAAGTTATCATAATTGGGAAGATAATTACGATCTGAGCAATGATCATTGCTAAAGGTGAATATAGAATTTCCATCCAACCTAAGGGGCCAGATCTACTTATAAGTATATAGACTAATAGCCCTGCACATACGGGAGGGATAGAGGTAAGAGAGCTTAAGAAAATTACAATTGGTTTTTTTAATTGGAATTGATAAATAGCAATTAAATAGCCAAAGATCATTGATAAAAAAAATGCAATTAAAGTTGAGAAAATACTTACATAAATTGTAATAAAAACTGCGGATTGTATTTTTTCAAAAGTTAGCATTTAGATAGTATTAATTGGTATGAAACAACTTTTCACCGTTATATGTAAACCTATTAATAACATCTTTGCCCTCACCTGTAATCAACCATTCAATGAACTTCTGAGATTTTTTATACTCGACATGAGGGAATTTTTCTGGATTGACCGCAATAATTCCATAAGGATTATGTAATTCATCACCACCCTCAAAAAGAATTTTTAAATTATTTTTATTTTTAAAAGATAGCCAGGTGCCTTTGTCACTTATGGTATAGGCATCAATTTCAGAGGCAATATTTAATGTATTGGCCATGCTTGTCCCAGTTTTTATATATCTATCAGAGTCAAATTTTTTTATATTTGCCAAACTCCATAATTCTTGTTCTTTTTTATGAGTTCCAGAATTATCATCTCTTGAAATAAATTTGTATTCTGAGTTATATATTTTTTTTAATGCGGATAAAATATCTTCCTCTTGTGATATTTTCAGCGGGTCAGATTTTGGACCAATTAAAATAAACTTATTGTACATAATTTCATATCTTTGAACACCGTAGCCCTCGTCTATAAATTCTAATTCATCTTTTTTTGAATGAACAAATAATAAATCTCCATCGCCCCTTTTTGCGTTTGCAATAGCATTACCGGTTCCAACTGCAATAGGTCTTACGCTAATTCCAGTTTTATTTTTAAATTCTGATGCTAAGAGATCAAGTAAACCCGTATTAGCAATGCTAGTAGTAGATTGAATGACTATAAAATCTTTAGAATAAACACTGATGGAAAAAAATAAAAATAACGATAAAAATAAATTTTTTAATTTCATTTATTGACAACAATATTAACATACATAATTGAAGATAATGAAGTTAGCAAACAGCGCAGATAATTACGGTTTAATTAGCAAGTTATTTCATTGGATTATGGCTGCTCTTATAATTGCAACATACATATTAGGTAAAAATTTAGAGAATAATTTTGAGTATTATTATGAAATATTGATGATACACAACACACTAGGTCTTTCAATTCTTGTCCTAGCAATATTTAGATTAAGTTGGAAATTTATCAATATTAGGCCCAAGCCCATCTTAAAAAATAAAATATTAATTTATGTTGCTAAAACTAACTATTTTTTATTTTACTCAATATTTTTTTTACAACCAATATCTGGATACATCCTTACAAACTTACAAGGTGACACAGTAATGTTTTTAAATTTTGAATTAATAAATTTATTGGATCACAACAGTGATTTAAGGTACTTGTTCAAAAGTTTCCATGAATATTCTAGTAATGTTTTATTAGTTTTATTTTTTATACATTCAGGAGCTGCACTTATGCACCATTTTGTATTAAAAGATAGAACTTTAAAAAGAATGACTTTTGGTAGTGATTAAAATTTTAAAGCCACTCGGGTACGGGTAGTTTTTTTGATAACAGATATTCTTTGTTATACAACTTACTAAAATACTTGTTAGCATCATCACACAGAATTGTAACAATGTTTTTACCTGGTCCCATTTCTTTAGCCATTTCGATAGCCCCTGCTACATTTACTCCAGAACTGGAGCCAAGAAATAAGCCTTCTGTTTTGACCATTTTATATAAAAGTTCAAACGCATCATAATCAGTAATATGGTATGAGAAATCAATAAGGGAAGGTTCAACATTTTTTGTCACTCTATACTGGCCTATTCCCTCCGTTTCTGATGGCTCGCCTTTAACTTCCAATTTAGAATATTTAAAATAATTATACATTTGAGCACCTTGTGGATCTGTACAAGCTATTTTTATATTTGAATTTAATTCTTTGAGTCCAATAGATGTGCCTGCTAATGTTCCACCCGACCCAATTGCACAAGTAAATCCGTCAACTTTTCCATCAAGCTGATTGAATATTTCTTTAGCTGTGGTTTTTGAGTGAAATTTGTAATTTGCTGTATTGTCAAATTGGTTTGCCCACATAACTGAAGTCTCTCCTTTTGATTGTAGATCTTCAACTAACCTCTTTGATACATGCTGATAATTACCTGGATCAGAATAGGGTTTAGTTGGTACAACTTTTAGCTTTGCCCCCATATTCCTTAAAATACTTTGCTTCTCCTCTGATGCACCGTCAGGCATTACAATTATAGTTTTGTATCCTCTAGCATTGTTAATCATTGTTAAAGCAATACCTGTGTTTCCAAAGGTACCCTCAACGACAGTGCCGCCTGGTTCAATTAAATTATTCTCTTCAGCATCAAGGATTATACCCAATGCCGTTCTATCTTTGATAGAACCAGCTGGATTCATAAATTCTGCTTTACCATAAATATTACAACCCGTAATTTCAGATGGATATTTGAGTTTAATAAGTGGCGTATTGCCAATAAAATCAACTATGTCTCTCATCTTAAATCTTTGATAGGGCTTGGTCTAAATCTGATATCAAATCATCTACATCTTCAATACCCACAGATATTCTTAGTAATGTTTCTGATATGCCTAATTTTTCTCTAATTGATGGATCTATAGAAGCATGGGTCATGATGGCTGGATGCTCGATCAAACTTTCGACTCCTCCTAGGCTTTCCGCGAGTGTAAATAAATTTAAATTTTTTAGAAAAGTTTTTACCCCATTAATATCTGAGTCAATTACAAAAGACATCATTCCACCAAAACCATCCATTTGTTTTTCTGCAATTTCCTTGTGCCTTTTATCATTACCTGGAAAAAAAACTTTTTCTATCTTAGGATGATTGGATAAATAATTAGACACAGCAATAGCATTTTCATTATGTTGCTTCATTCTTACAGAAAGTGTTTTAATGCTTCTTGTTAATAAATAACAATCAAAGGGAGAGGGGATAGCCCCAACTGCATTTTGAATAAAAGAAATTTTTTCAGCGTATTCCTTATTCTCTTTAATAACAATAGACCCGCCAACAATATCTGAGTGGCCTCCTAAATATTTTGTTGAAGAACTCACTACCATATCTGCACCTAATTCAAGTGGTCTCTGATTATATGGAGAGGCAAATGTGTTATCACATATCACAGGTAATTTAAACTCACTTGCAATATTAACAGTGTTTTTAATATCAATAATTTTCATTAAAGGATTTGATGGTGTTTCAATCCATATAAATTTTGTGTTTTCTTTTATTTCATCATTCCAGTTTATATTTTTATCAAAGTCGATGTAAGTTACGTCAATATTTGATTTAACTTTATCAAATAACCTACGAGTACCCCCATATACATCATCAGAACAAACTATATGGTAGTTTGTGCCAAATAGGTCACAAACTGTATTAATTGCTGACATGCCCGATGCAAATGCAAAAGCTTTATCTCCAGACTCAATTTGTGCTAGTAATTTTTCTAGTACATCTCTAGAAGGATTTTTGGTTCTAGCATATTCATACTCAAAATTTCCGGGTTCCATTTGTTTGAAGGTTGATGAAAGATGTATCGGTGGCATAACGGCTCCCGTTTCTTTATCTGGGCCATGTCCAGAATGAATTACTTTTGTGTTAAATTTTTTTTTCACAGCTCAATTTATAACTAATTAATTTTTAAATAACATCTATAACGATATTTTTCTTATTTGATAGGCTTTTTAAATTATAAGAAATCTGTTTCATATCAACCAAAATTCGAATATTATACCTATCCCCTAGCCGCTTGGGTTGAGACATTGTCGAGGAGGAAGGTGGCAAGGGGCAATAAATTTCATTATTTCGTTAAACTATATTCTTAACCAATTGGTTAATTTAAGTTTCCTTTGACACCATTTGATTTAGATTTTCAATTTTCATATCAACAGACAAATCATTTGGCATTAACTTTTTCATTTCTTGATAAACCTTAATTGCTCCATCATAATTTTTGTAGCTTATAAGAATTCTACTCAAACCATCTAATGCACCAAAATGTCTTGGTTCAAGATACAATGTAACTTCAATATCTCTCATAGAGTTTTCATAGTCTCCCATCATAAAATAAAAAGTTGCCCTTTTGTTGTAGGCCTCCGCGTAATTTGGCTCTAACTCAATAGCAAGAGTTAAAGCTGATATCGCAGATTGGTAATTTTTAGATTTAAAAAAATCTGAAATATTATCCATTACTATTTTTACATCTGGATTTTCAATTTTCATCCATTCTCCCCATATTTTTGATATAATTAGACTTTGTTCTTTTGAGTCCTTTACCTCGGAGAGCTGATTGAATAATTCATCAAGTTTTGGGCTATTTTGATCTGCGTAACTATAGGATATGTTCAAAAACAAGGCGAATATAATTAAAATGATTTTCATCTATATTGTTTAATTACGCATATAAATAGTATGCAGTTTAAAAAATTAATTTACACAAGTTTATGCCTTTTACTTTTTAACACCATATCTATTGCAGAAACTATTGATAAAAATGAGTTTAGTGAAACGCAAGCAGTGATTGAAAGTCAACTAAAGGCCTTCATTAACAAAGATGCTGAAGGAGCTTTCTTTCATGCCTCACCTTATATCAAGATGAGGTTCAATAATCCTCAAGATTTTATGAGTATGGTTAAAAACTATTATGAGCCTGTTTATAACCCTAAAAATTACTATTTTATGGAATCAAAATTTTTTGAAGGAGCTATATATCATCAACTACAAATCGTCTCGCAAGATAATGTTTCTTATTTAGCAATGTACTCACTCATTAAAGACAAGGGAGAGTGGAAAATTTCAGGTTGCTCTATTTACCCGATGGAAAAGCAATCAATTTAGCTTTTTTAATTTAGAATAAACAAGATATCCAGAAATTATTATTAAAATAGCTCCGCATAATTCTATAATTGAGGGGTAGTGATTGAAAACAAAAATACTAATTACTATTCCAAAAATGATCTGTGAATAATGTGTGATGCTAAAAAATGAGGCTTCTATTCTTCTAAGAGAATAGATTAAGATCATCATGGCCACACCATCAATAAGCCCTGCACCTACCATTATTAAAAAATCGTACAAAGCGATATCTTTGTAATGGTTGATTGAAAATACTGTGAAAATTATGCCAGTAATTCCCATACTATAAAAAGTCAAAGCCATAGTTCTTTCAGATTTCCCATAAACTCGCACTGTAAAATCTAGACACGCTAATGAAATTACTCCTAATATAAGAAATATTACTCCCAAAGCATTAAAACCTGCGTTTAAACTAAAACCTGAGACCATAAAAACAGCAATCATAGCTAGTATTAAAGAAATTATTTTGGATAGGTAAATTGACTCCTTTAAAATTACTATTCCCATAATTGAAAGTAACACAGGAGCTGACAAAATTATTGGATAAGCAATAGATAAAGGTAATAAAATGATACCTTTTACAACAAAATAATAGGTCAAAGTCATTAAAATGCCTCTTATAAAATGAAGTTTATAATTGCTTGTTTTTATTTCTTCTAAGCTCTTTCTGTACAGTAAATAAAAGAGCACTGGGATTATTGCGGAGAAACTCGCTATGGAAAATATAACTGTGTCTTTATATAAATCTCCAATTAACTTTATAATAGTGTCTGCAATTGAAAATAAGAAAAAGGCAACAGTGCCTAGTATGTAAATTACGTGTTTTTTACTCTCTAATTGAGACATTGAATTTACTTCTATATCTCATTACTAAGATTAATACGAACAATTTAATGGTAAGCGGTATAAAAAAATAAAAAATCATAATATTTGGAATATTTGGGTGAATTGTAAAATTTATTGATTGTAAGTAACCATATCCCGTTAGTGCTATACCAGCAGCAATTCCTATAGCAGCTTTTCTTATAATTGAGAAAAATGAGGTAAAAAACTGTGATAAACGATTTTCATTATTTACATCTAATATGTCAGCTAACTCAATCTGGGGTATTATAAGATCAATTCCAATTCCAATTCCTGTAATAAGTATGACAAATATATATATTTGCCAATAGTCACTGCTAGTGAAAATAACAAATAAGAAACCAAAAATAGTTATACTGGTTCCAATCTGTAATAAAAACATATTTGAAAATTTTTTTCCAAAAAAATACCAAAATGGCGTGGAAATTAATGTTATAAGAAAATACAAAATTAATAAATGGCCTGCATAATCACTAAGACCCAAATATTCAGATACAAATATAATAAATAAATTTGCAGTAAAATTATTAGCAAGTAAATTAAAAAATGTAATGTAAGAAAAAGGTAAGATTTTTTTATTTTTTTTAATGAAAGTTTTTAATTTTATCCAAGAAATTTCATTTGGCTTGTAATTCAGTTCATCATCATAGAAAAAATAAAAAATTAATCCCCCTATAATTGCAAGAGAAATAAAAATAAAACCACTTGTTTTTATAACGTCTGGGTTTAATAGCTCAACATTATTTAAATTTGAAATAGTCGTTGGAATAATAAGAGCTGCAAGAACTCCTAAAATTGCAAATACTTCTTTGACTGCTGCCAAACGAAATCTTTTTTTTAAAATTTTTTTTTGATCGATAACTATAGAGTCGTAAGGAATGATTGCAATTGAGTAACTTATCAATGCTAAGTTATAAAAAAAAATAAAATAATAAATATTAGAAGATTGGAAAACGTAAAGGCCAAATAAGGAGAAAATAAATATTATTATTCCTAAAAGAATTTGATTTTTTCTTGATCGACCTGAAATAATTCTTTTTTCTGTTAAATAACCAATTAAAAAGTCTGAAAAGACATCAAAAAATCTAGATATCAGTATTACTAGACCGATAACACTTAAAGAGATACCAATTGATAAATTGTAAAATGTGGGCAAAAAAATAAATAATAATAAAAAACTCCCAGCAAGGTAAAATGACTGAAAACTATAGGATAAAATCGATTTTAAACTCATTTTTGGATATTTAATACTTGAACAACTTTGACTATATCAAAATATTTATTAGTGTTCAGTTAGCATTCATGCGGGGGCTGATTCGGTATCTCACTTTCCTCCTCTATATGTCGAGTCAGCCGTTCCTCTACCCTCTATATCTAGTATTTTTCTCTTAATTTTATCACCCCACATATATCTTCCGAAATCTCCATTTTTTTTTACTACTCTGTGACAAGGAACCAATAATCCAACAGGATTTTTACCAACCGCTGAAGCAATGGCTCTTACTGCATCTGGTCTCTTTATTTTTTTAGCAAGCTCGCTGTAGGAAATTGTTTGACCATAGGGAATTTTAGTAATTTCTGTCCAAACTTTTTTTTGTAGTGTAGTTCCATCGAGGAATTTTATTTTTATATTTTTTTGTTTAGAAATTTTACCTTTCAATAAATTGTTTATTAATATTTTTGCTTTTTTTAATTTTAAACCTTTAGTTGGGTTATATAAATTAAGTATGTTTTTAATTCTTTTATCATTATCTTTTATAAGAAAGTGAACTCCCTCTGAACTATCTAGGACAAAAAGTTTAATTATTGGTGTTTCGATAAAATCAAAACAATAATTCATTAATTAAACATTTTTTTTACTTTATCAAAAAACCCTTCCGTCATTTTAGAGTTTTTCTTAGTAAGGGTTTCATTAAATTGATTTAAAAGTTTTTCTTGATCTGAAGATAAGTTTACTGGTGTTTCAGCATGTACTTTAACAATCATATCACCTCTTGTGTTTGTTCTCAGAATACTCATTCCCTTGCCTTTGATTCTGAGTTTATGACCTGACTGCATTCCTTTTGGTATGGAGACATTAACCATTTTTTTTTCTATAGTAGGAACTTCTATATTTCCGCCCAAAGTTGCTGTAGTAAAAGGTATAGCAACATCACAAATAATGTTATCTCGTTCTCTCTGGAAAAGTTTGTGGTTATTTATATTTATAAAAACGTAAAGGTCTCCATAGGAGCCGCCTCTTTCTCCAGCCTCTCCTTCTCCGCTCATTCTAATCCTGTTACCTGTTTCAACTCCAGCAGGTATTTTGATCTGAATTTTTTTATTTTGTTTAATTCGTCCAGTGTTACTGCATTTTGAGCATCGACCCTTCATTTCTTGCCCAGTTCCACCACATCTACCACAGGTCCTTTCCATAGAAAAAAACCCGCTCTGAGTCCTAACCTTTCCGTAACCTTGGCAAGTAGAACAACTTTTATAACTATGCTGTTCAGGGCAATTAATCATTTTGGGTATTGTTACTTCTAGTGATTTTCCAGTAAAAGCCTCTTCTAGGTCAATAGTAACATCGTAGCGCAAATCATCCCCTCTACTTTCGCGCTGACCGCCCTCACCAAATGCACCAAAAATATCTTCAAAAATATCTGAAAAACCGCCAAAGCCTTGTTGGCCAAATCCACCGGCTCCACCACCGCCTTGTTCAAAAGCAGCATGGCCAAATTGATCATAAGTTTGTCTTTTTTTTGGATCTTTTAAAATTTCATATGCTTGACTCACATCCTTAAATTTTTGTTCAGCAGCAGAGTCACCCTGGTTTCGATCAGGATGATATTTCATTGCTAATTTTCGGTAAGCACTTTTTATTTCAGAGTCACTAGCTTCACGGGATATACCAAGAGTGTCATAAAAATCCTCAGCCATAATATTTTAAACCAAGCTAAGAGTTACTGTCCGCTTGCTTTTTTATCGTCGTCTACTTCTTCGTAGTCTGCGTCTATAACATCATCATCGCTTTTAGTTTCACTAGTGTTATCTTCTTGCTTAGGTTGTTCTGCGCCAGGAGCCTCAGATGATTGTTGATCTTTGTACATAGCTTCGCCCATTTTCATAGATGATTGAGTTAGTTCTTGTGTTTTTTGTTTTATGGTCTCAATCTCATTTTTTTCGAGCGCTTCTTTTAAATCTTTTAAGTCTGCTTCTATTTTAGACTTATCTTCGGGACTAATTTTATCGCCATGCTCTTTTATATTTTTTTCCACTTGGAAGACAAGACTATCGGCTTGATTTTTAACATCAACCTCTTCTCTTTTCTTCTTATCTGTTTCAGCATTGGCTTCAGCATCTTTAACCATTTTGTCAATCTCTTCATCTGATAGACCACCAGATGCTTGGATTTTAATTTGTTGCTCTTTTCCTGTAGATTTATCTTTTGCAGATACATTGACAATACCATTAGCGTCAATATCGAAAGTTACCTCGATTTGTGGTGTTCCTCTTGGAGCAGGAGGTATGCCAACTAAATCGAATTGACCTAAAAGCTTGTTATCAGCAGCCATTTCTCTTTCTCCCTGAAAGACCCTGATAGTAACGGCATTTTGATTGTCCTCTGCTGTTGAGAATACTTGGCTTTTTTTTGTAGGAACAGTCGTATTTCTTTCAATTAACTTTGTAAATACACCGCCCAGTGTTTCAATACCCAAAGAAAGTGGGGTTACGTCTAAAAGTAAGACATCTTTTACATCACCTTGTAAAACACCTGCCTGAATAGCTGCTCCCATAGCCACAACTTCATCAGGGTTAACGCCTTTACTGGGGTCTTTTCCAAAAAAGTTTTTAACAATTTCTGTAACTTTTGGCATTCTTGTCATTCCACCAACTAAAATGACGTCGTTTATGTCGCTTGCTGAAAGGCCAGCGTCACTAAGAGCTTTTTTACAAGGTTCAATTGTATTTTGAAGCAAATCGTCAACCAACTCTTCAAGCTTAGCTCTAGTAAGTTTTACATTTAAGTGTTTAGGCCCAGATTGATCAGCTGTAATAAAAGGTAAATTTACATCAGTTTGAGTTGAACTTGACAGTTCTATTTTTGCTTTTTCAGCAGCCTCTTTTAAACGTTGTAATGCTAATTTGTCATTTTTTAAATCTATACCTTGCTCTTTTTTAAATTCGCTAGCTAAAAAATCAATAATTCTTAAATCAAAGTCTTCTCCACCCAAGTGTGTGTCACCATTTGTTGACTTAACTTCGAACACACCATCGCCAACTTCTAAAATTGATACATCAAATGTACCACCTCCTAAATCGTAGACGACTACAGTGCCTGATTGTTTTTTATCTAGTCCATATGCTAGTGAAGCAGCGGTTGGTTCATTAATAATTCTTAAAACTTCTAAGCCAGCAATTTTGCCAGCATCTTTAGTTGCTTGCCTTTGTGCATCATTGAAATAAGCAGGAACAGTTATCACTGCTTGTGTAATAGTTTCTCCTGTATAGGACTCGGCTGTCTCTTTCATTTTTTGAAGAATAAAAGCAGAGATTTGACTAGGGCTATATTTTTCACCCTGAGCCTCAACCCATGCATCACCGTTATTACCTTTAATAATTTTAAATGGAGATAAGCCTACATCCTTTTGCACAGTGTCATCTTCAAAACTTCTACCAATAAATCTTTTTACGGCATAAAGTGTATTTTCAGGGTTTGTAACCGCTTGTCTTTTTGCAGATTGCCCAATTAGTTTTTCGCTTTCAGTAAAAGCTACAACAGAAGGTGTTGTTCTAGCACCTTCAGAATTCTCTATTACCTTTGGATTCTTTCCATCCATTATTGCCACACAAGAGTTTGTGGTACCTAAATCAATTCCAATTACTTTAGCCATATTTTTTTCCTACTTTAAAAATTAAATAATCTTATATTTATATGGGTTGATACTTACTTAATTCAAGAGCATTAAAACTATTGAATTTTCTTACTTTTCGGATTTCTCTTCTTCTTTTATGGCTTTATCGTCTTGATCTTCTTGCGATTTTTTTGATACCCCTACCATTGCTGGTCTTAGCAACCTATCATGCAGTGTGTAACCTGGAATTAATTCTTGAACAATAGTTCCGGGCTCACAGTCATTTTTTTCTATTTCCATCATGGCTTGGTGTAAATTATGGTCAAATTTTTGATTTATACTTTCAATTTTTTTTATGCCAATTTTTTCGAAAGTGGCCATGGTAGACTGTGCAATTAGATCTAAACCATCCACAACAGACTTAATGCTTTCATTAGATCTAACTTCCTCTGAAATACTCGATTTTGCTCTCTCAATATTGTCACCGATATTAATTATTTCTTTTGCAAAATTAGCTACACCATATTTAAGTGCATCTGCTTGATCTTTTTCTGCCCTTTTTCTAAAGTTTTCTAATTCAGCAACAGCTCTTAACCTTTGATCTTTTAAACTCTCAATTTCCTCTTTGAGTTTTTGGATTTCGTCTTCATTTGTATCTAAATTTTCATCTACATCAGTCTCAGTGGTTTCTTGATTTTCTGTAACATCTTCTTCTTGTTGTTGTTTCGCTTGATCTTCATATTTTTTTTCTTCTTCCATAATAATTCCTTTATTTTTTTGATATTGTTTCAGACATATAGCTCACAATAGGAACAATTCGCTGATAATCAATTCTTTTTGGTCCTATGACGCCAATAGCACCAGTGAGTCCATTTTTAGTTTTATAATTTGATAAAATCATAGATAAGTTTGTATTTTTAAAAAAATTTGTATTACTTCCAATAAATATTTGCACTCCTTTTGATTTTTTCAAGGCCTTAATCATTTTGTTTGCCATTTTACCTGTTTCAATATCACTCAAAAGCTCATTTATGCTGTCTAAGTCTGTTTCTAAATTATTCTTAATTAAATTTGGCAGGCCTCTAACAAAAAAGGTTTCTGTATTTTGAGATTTTTCAATTTTTATTCCTTTGAGCAATAGTTTTTTTGAGGTGTTGGTTATTTGATTTTTTGCAGACTTTATAAAAATTTTTATATTATTTTGAATTTCTGTAGGTGAAGTAGATTTTGAAAACTTATTTATAAAGTTGCCAATGCTATTTAAATCTTCTATTTGAATATTTTCATCAATTTCTACTATTCTATTTGATGTATACCCATCTTCATGCTCGATGATGAATATTACTTTATGATTATCGATTTTGTGAAAGTCAATTTTTCGAATTTTTGTTATTTTTTCATTATTAATAACAAGACTAGCTTGTTTCGATAGGCCATTTAAAGTGTTAGTAATTATTTCTTGTTCATTTAAAAGATTATTCATTTTAGATGACTTCTCAATTATCTCTTTTTCGCTTTTAGTAATTGTTCCTGGCTCTAAAAGTGCATGAGTATAAAATTGTAAACCTAAATCAGTTGGTATACTGCCTGCAGAGAAATGACCTTTTTGTATGAGTCCGTGAAAATTTATTTCGTTTAAAACATTTCTTATTGTCGCTGGTGAGAGTTTATAAGAAATTTTTGAACTAAGTGCTTTGGAGCCCATAGGCTCGCCTGTTTTCAAGTAACTTTCAACAAGTGATTTGAATATAAGCTTTGATCTTGCTCCAATATCAGTAATTTTTTTATTCATTAATCTTAATTAATCTTATAATTTAAATAATAAAACATAAATGTCTGGATATACAAGAAATGATAGAGAGCTATCTAAAATTAGAAATTTAGAAATAATTCCAGGCTTTCAACCAAATAATCAATCATCATGTTTAGTTAAATTGGGAAATACTCATGTTTGTTGCTCAGCGATTATTGAAGATAGAGTTCCGGGATTTTTAAGAAATTCTGGAAAAGGTTGGTTAACTGCAGAATATGGTATGTTACCTTCCTCTACATCTGAAAGAATGGACAGAGAGGCAGCCAAAGGTAGGCAATCTGGAAGAACACAAGAAATTCAGAGACTTATTGGAAGAAGTTTAAGGTGTGCTGTTAATTTAGATATACTTGGCGAAAAAACTATCAAGATTGATTGTGATGTGATTAGTGCTGATGGAGGAACAAGGACAGCATCTATCATTGGCGGATACGTTAGTCTTGTTCGATCAATTAATGAGTTCAAAAATAAATTTAATTTATCAAAGGCAATTATAGTAAATCAAGTTGCAGCAATATCGGTTGGTGTTGTTAAAGGAACATCATGCATAGATTTAAATTATGTTGAAGACTCAAGTGCTGAGGTAGATTGCAATGTGGTAATGGCAAATGATGGTCAATTTATTGAGTTTCAATCTACTGGTGAAGAGGCTAAATTTAGCAAGAAAACTATTATGAGTTTTATAGAACTAGTTGAGGGATCGATGCCAGAAATTTTCAATATTCAAAACTTGGCAATTGAAAAATAATTTATTACTTGGCACTAATAATACTGGAAAATTAAAAGAATTTATTTTTTATATAAAGCACTTCAATCTATTTAGTGAATATGAAGTTTTAAATCTAAATAAATTTAACAATATTGGTGAACCAACTGAAAATGGTAAAACTTTTGAAGAAAATTGTGAAATTAAATCAAAATATTTTTTAGATAAAACAAATACACTCGTACTATGTGATGATAGTGGATTTGTTGTAAATAAATTAAATAACTATCCAGGAATAAAAACAGCAAGAGAGGCAAAAAAATTGGGTGGAGAGCAAAAGGTTATAGATTTTATTTTTAGCAAATTTGAGAACTTAAGTTATATTGATGCGACTTTTTTTTGTTCTATTTGCGTTTTAGGAAAAAATCAAAGATACATAGTATCAGGGGCCATACCAGGTTTTATAATAAAATATAAAAGAGGCAATTGTGGTTTTGGTTATGATCCATATTTTATTCCTACAGATAACAATAAGACATTTGCTGAAATGAATGAGAAGCAAAAATTATTAAACTCTCACAGGTATGAAGCTTTTAAAAAATTATCTAATCAAATATTACAGGATAACTAATCATCATATCTTCTAATGGCAATCTTCCAAAATCTTCATAATCAATAGCGCTTGGTAAAAAATTGTTTTTTAAAATTTGGTTAGCAATAGTAAGTGATATTTTTACTGAGGTCCTGAAGAAAAATTCCCGATGCGGTTCATCCATGGTAGTCAAATCGATATTTTGCAAGAAAGTCCGATTAACAGGCTTATAATAATTTTCTAAATTCTTTCTTTGCTCTAAAAAATTGTCAATTAGGAATGTTCTCTCAAGAGGATAAGTTCCTTCCTCTGTTGCTAAATATCCCACTAAATCTTTGTAGCTAAAAGTATCATCAAAAATAATTATGTTGTCATATGTATTTAAGTCTCCCATCAACTTAACTGATAATTCCAAATCTACTGCGCTATCTCCAAATGGAGATGATTTAATATATTTTAATGGGTAGGTATCTTTAAAATATTCAAATAATTTTAATCCATATTCGTTTTGTTTGTATAATACACCAAGTGAGTTTGATGAATTGATATAATCCCTTAGTATTTCAACGTGTTGGTAAGGGCTGCTAAATACGAAAATGATTTCATTATCTGCATACTTGTTCATTACAGAGAAGTCATTTGATAAAGAAATCGTGAATGTATTTTCACCAAGTTTATTTGGCAATTCAAACAAATCTTTTGAATTGGTAGGGCCTATAATGAGAGAATTGTTGATTGAATTTTGTATTTCATCAATTGAATAGATAAATTCTATTTTTTTGATATAAGGAAAATTATCGATTTCTTTTATAAATACATCATAAAACAAGGATGTTAAAATTTCATCGTCTGATAAAAAAACAATTATTTTATCGATATTATTAAAATCGATTATTTTATCTTCGGGTTTTGATGGCTTCTTTATTGTCTCAACTTTCTCTATTTCCTTTTCTTTCTCTTCAACAATTTCTATCCCTTCAACTTTTTCTGGTGCTTTTTCAATCGGCTTTTTTTTCTCGATTGTTGTTGGGACACAACTAAAAAATGATATTAATGTGAGTAATATAATTATATTTTTAAATAAACTCATAATGAACCCGGGTCTCTATTTAGTTTCAACTCCCATAGGAAATTTAGATGATATCACATTAAGAGCTATAAATGTTTTAAAAAATTCTAATTTAATTTTATGTGAAAACACCATTAATAGTAAAAAGCTTTTGAAAAGATATGATATCAAAACATCATTATCTAAGTACACTGATCACGATTTTTACAAAAAAAAAGATTACATTTATAAATTATTAAAATCTGATCAAGTGATATCATTGATATCAGATTCTGGTTCTCCACTTATATCCGATCCTGGGAACCAATTAATAAATTTTTTGTTTGAAAATCAGGTAAATGTATATTCAATACCTGGTGCTAGCGCCTTAATCTCAGGCATTCAACTTAGTGGTTTTTTAAATAAAAAGAAATTTACTTTTGTTGGTTTTCTTCCCAAAAAAAAAGAGCATAAAGAGAAAACTCTCTTGGAGAATAAAATTAATAATTTAATTATTTACTCAACTAAACAACAATTACGCAAGGACGTTTATGCTATTGCCTCTATTTCTGAAACATTTGAAATTGTAATACTTAAAGAACTGACAAAACTTTATGAGGAAAGAATACATATAGATCACACAAATTATGTAAATTTTAATTACTCTGGGATTAAAGGTGAGTTAGTTTTAGCTGTTAACATTGAAAAAGATACTGACAAGATTAAAGATTTCGATTTAAAAGAAATTAAGGAGATAATTAGAGAGGTGGGTGTAAAAAAGGCTTATCAACAGCTTAAAAGTAAGTATAAGATATCTAGGAATGATTTTTATAAATTATCAATTGATTTAAAAGATGATTAAGCAATTTATAATTCTACTATCAGTATTTTTTATCGGCTGCGGTCCGTCACTTGTATCTACAGGCGCAAAAACTGTCATTAAGGAAAACGAAGATGAAAAAACATTTAGTGAAAGTTGGGACGATGCCACAATTAAACTTGGTATTAAAGAAAAATACTTTTCATATGATGCAACTCTATTTACAAGGATTGATGTTGAAGTTGAATTAGGTAAGGTTCTTTTAACAGGTGTAGTTCCCTACGGCGACATGCGCTTAGAGGCAGTAAGACTAGCTTGGCAACAAGATGGTGTAAATGAAGTTTTAAATGAAATTTCAATTGACACTGGATATGGACTTGATGATATAGCCAAAGACAAATTTATAAGCACGCAACTTTTTACAAAGATTTTTACGGACTCGAATATAAAGAAATTTAAATACGACTTTGAGGTACAAAAACAAATTGTATATCTGTTTGGTGTTTCAAGTGATCAAAAAGAAATAGATATGGTAATTGAACATGCTAAAAACATAAAGGGTGTGTTAGATATAATTAATTATATTCAAGCCAGGTAGACTAAACATTTGCCAACAAATGTAGATGAAAATGAAATACTTCTTGGCCGCCATCTTTGCCTTTATGTGTTTTAATCTGAAAACCTTTATCTCTTAGACCTAAAATATCTAATATTTCATCGACGGATTTCCAAAAATTGGTTTGATATAAGCTATCTGCATTTTGTAAGAAATCAGAAATATCAATTAGGGGTTTCTTAGGTATAATTAAGATATGTGTTTTTGCTTTTGGGCTAATATCTTTGAATGAAAGCACATGCTCATTTTCAAAAACCTTATCACAAGGAATTTCACCTTTTAAAATTTTTGCAAAAATATTTTCTTTATCGTAACTCATAATCTGACAGGGACACCTTTTCCACTAAGATATTTTTTTACAGTCTTAATTTTATATTTTCTAGAGTGAAATACGCTCGCGGCTAATAAACCAGTGGATTTTGTCAAATGGCCTAAATAAAAATGCTCCAGACTTCCAACACCACCACTAGCAATTACAGGAATACTTACATTATTGGTTACTTTTTTTAGCATATTGCTATCGAAACCATTTTGAACACCGTCTGTATCCATTGAGGTCATTAATATTTCTCCGGCACCCAGAGATTGCACCTTCTTTGCCCAAGTAATAAGTTCATTTTTGGTGATTTCTCTTCCACCCTTTATAACAACTTTCATTTTATCTTTATGCCTTTTTCCATCAATTGCTACGACTATGCATTGAGAGCCGTGTCTTAATGAGGCTTGTCTAATTAATTTTGGATTTTTTACTGCTGCGGAATTAATTGATACTTTATCTGCTCCAGCATTTAGCAAATCTGTTATATCGCTCAAATCTGAAACACCTCCACCTACAGTTAAAGGGATATTTATAACCTTAGCTATGGATTCAACAGTTTTAATAAATGTTTTTCTATTTTGATATGATGCATTTATATCAAGCATACAAAGTTCATCAGCCCCCGATAAAGAGTAATATTTTGCCATTTCAACTGCATTGCCCATTACTCTTATATTTTTAAAATTAACACCCTTAACAACTTTATTTTTAATAACATCAAGGCATGGAATTATTCTTGTCTTAAGCATTAAACTGGACCAGACTACTTATAGATATTTTATTTTCGTATATAGCTTTACCTACAACAACATTATTGAAACCGTTTGATCTACTTAATTCAATGTCGTTAAGGTCCTTAACTCCTCCTCCTATAGTAATATGCTTGTCAGTTAATTTTTTTATAGAATTAAACGTTTCCATATTTAAGCCAGACAGCATTCCATCATTAGCAACATCTGTGACAAAGTAGGAGTGAATAGGCCTGTCGTTATATTTATCTATAATGTGCTTTAAAGATTGATTAGTTGTTTCTTGCCAGCCATGAGAAGCAATTTGATTATCTTTTATATCTAAAGCAATGGATAGTTTTTCAATTAAAGGGTCATCAAAATTTAAAACGTCATCAATATTCTTTATTGCAAAGGTTCCAATTACAATTGTATTAAACCCTTCATTAATTTTTTCAATAATAGCATCTTTACTTCTTATACCGCCAGCAACTTCAATATTAATATCAATTTTTTTTCTAATTTGACTAAGAACCTGATTGTTATTGCCTTTGCCTAAAGTAGCATCTAAGTCGACAACGTGGATAGTATTGAAACCTGCATCTTGATATGTTTTAGCCATATCAATAGGCGAAAATTGATAGATTGTTTTATCATCTGCGATGCCTTTTGTTAATCTAACACATTTTCCATCTATTATGTCAATTGCTGGAAATATATTCATGATTTCAAAATATAATTTTTTATCAAATCTAGTCCTTGCTTGTGGCTTTTTTCAGGATGAAATTGCACTCCATAAATATTGCCTTTCTTCACAATAGAAGGGAATTTTTGACCATAAAGAGTGAAAGCTAAAACATCTGATTTTTTAATGTTTTGGAAAATGTAGCTATGAACAAAATAGAAATCTTTCTTATCAAAACTATTTGTAAGAATAGTGTCATCTTTGTTTAAGTTAATTGTGTTCCAGCCCATATGAGGAATTATAAGTTTATTATTTCTAAATTTTTTAATATCTCCACTAATAATTCCTAATCCTCTTGTAGTCTTATCTTCATAGCCCCAATCAGATAAAATTTGCATCCCAACGCATATACCTAAGTATGAAGAGTTATTTTCTAAGTATTTTTTCAATGGTTTAATAATTTTTAATTTTTTCAAATTTGACATAAGAGTGGCATAAGCACCTTGTCCGGGCAAAATGATTTTATCAAACGAAGCATAATTGAAATTACTTTTAATAATCTTTAATCGATACGGTCTCCCTGTAATAACATCTTTGATTGCTTTATTAATCGATCCAATATTTCCAGATTGCCCATCAATAAGTCCTATGACTTTTTTTTTCAAAGTTTCCCTTTAGAACTCGGAATATTTATTTTTCTTGGATCAATAGATATTGCTTTTTTCAAGGATAGTGCAAATGATTTAAAACAGCTTTCAATAATATGGTGGTTATTTTTTCCATATAATGTTTCGATATGACAATTCATTCTTGACTCAGTAACTATAGATTTAAAAAATTCTGAAAATAATTCTTGGTCCATTTCACCAACTTTTTCTAAAGATGTTTTTACATTCCAAATAAAATAGGGGCGATTACACAAATCTATAACTGATCTTGTTAATGTTTCATCAAAAGAGACATAAGAGTATGCAAATCGTGTTATACCTTTTTTATCACCAAGTGCGTTTTTTATACTTTCACCTAAAGCAATGCCAACATCTTCAACAGTATGGTGCATATCTACTTCTAGGTCGCCATCACATTTTAAATCTATATCTATCAAACTGTGGGTACTTATTTGTTGAAGCATATGATCAAAAAAAGCAATCCCAGTATCAATTTTATTTACTCCTGAGCCATCAAGGTTAATTTTTATTGATATTTTTGTTTCTTTTGTGTCTCTATTAAATGTAAATTCACGCATTTGTAATCAGCTATTTAGTACCTATATTTATAGGAATAATGGATAAAAATAAAACAATAATACGCTCTACAACTGTTGTTTGTGTTCGTGACAATGAGAGTGTTGTCATAGCATCTGACGGACAAGTAACTTTGGGTACATCTGTCATTAAGTCAAACGCCAATAAAATTAGAACATTTCATAATGATCAAATTATTGTTGGTTTCGCTGGATCAACCGCCGATGCATTAACGCTTTTTGATAGACTGGAGAAAAAGTGCGAAGAGTTTTCATATAATCTAAAGAGGGCTTGTGTCGAATTAGCTAAAGATTGGCGAACCGACAGGTATCTTAGAAGATTAGAGTCAATGATTATTGCGGCTGATAAAAGTGAAACATATCTTATAAGTGGAACTGGAGACGTTCTGGAACCTCAAGAAGGTATTGTTGCAATTGGATCAGGTGGCAACTTTGCTCTGAGTGCAGCAAGAGCTCTAAAAAGAAAATCTAATTTATCTGCAAAAGAAATTGCAAGTGAGTCACTTAAAGTTGCATCAGAGCTTTGTATTTATACGAATGATACTCTAAACATCTCAGAAATAAAAATTTAATGGATAGTCAATCCCTTACACCAAAAGTTATTAAAGAAGAACTTGACCGCTATGTAATTGGTCAAGATAATGCAAAAAAAGCAGTCGCAATAGCCCTTCGAAATCGTTGGAGAAGGTTAAATGTAAAAGATGAAACTCTAAGAGATGATATAATCCCAAAAAATATATTAATGATTGGGCCAACAGGTTGCGGTAAAACTGAGATTGCGAGAAAATTGGCCAAACTAACACAATCACCGTTTATAAAAGTTGAAGCAACTAAATTCACAGAAATTGGATACGTTGGAAGAGATGTTGAACAAATAATTAGGGATTTAATAGAAGTTGCAATTAATTTGGAAAAGAAAAAGATAAGAGATCGTTTCATAGATGAAGCTAAGACAAATGCAGAAGAGATTGTTTTAAAGGCACTGCTTGGTGACAATCCAAGTGAAGAAACTAAGGAGAAATTTCGTTTAATGCTAAGAGATAATCAGCTTAATGATAAAGAGATCGAAATAGCATTAGATCAAAAATCCAATCCTTTTCAATCATTGGACATACCAGGAATGCCTGGTGCTCAAATGGGAATGATTAATATGAATGATATATTTGGCAAAGGACTAAAAAATAAAAAAAAGACAAAACTAAAAATAGGTGAAGCTTATGAACCACTTATTCAAGAAGAAATTGAGAAAATCGCTGAAAAACAAAATGTTGTTCAAAATGCTATTAAAAGTGTCCAGGAGAGTGGAATAGTTTTTATAGATGAAATTGACAAAATTGCGCCCAATAGTGAAAGACGAGGTGGAGATGTTTCAAGAGAAGGTGTGCAAAGAGATTTACTTCCGCTTATTGAGGGCACAGTTGTAAGCACAAAATATGGAACAATCGAAACAAATCATATTTTATTTATTGCGTCAGGCGCTTTTCATCAATCCAAACCAAGTGATTTACTCCCAGAGCTTCAAGGAAGATTACCTGTAAGAGTAAGATTAAATGCACTTAAAAAAGATGATTTTATTAGAATTTTAAAAGAAACTGATAATAGCTTAACTAAGCAATATAAGTCACTATTTGCAACAGAAAATATTGAATTAAAGTTTGAAGATGAAGCTTTAGAAGAAATAGCAACTCTTACTGAACAAATAAATAGTGAGGTAGAAAATATTGGTGCACGAAGATTACAAACAATGTTTGAAAAAATACTTGAGAGAATTAGTTTTGATGCAAACTTAAGTGATCAAAAAACTGAAGTAGTCAATAAAGCCTGGGTTACAGATGCTATAAAGACAGAGATAAAACCAACTGACGAAAAGAAATTTATTCTTTAGATTTTAGTTTAATATAAAAAGCACCCAAACCACCATGTTGTATTTTACAAGGCGAATATGATTTTATCATAAATTGAAATTTTTCTGTATCTAACCAAAAAGGAAATTGTCTTCTTATCTTTCCTGTAAAAAATTCTTCTCCATTAGTTTTATTGCCAAGGCCAGTAACGACTATATGAAATAAGTTACTCTTCTTGAAATTGACTGAAAAATATTCAATTAATTTTTGATATGCTTGGTCAACAGTTAGGCCATGTAAATCGATTTTGCTAAAATGCTGATTTTTAAATTGTTTATAAAGATTGTTATCCAAAAGAACTGGTTTAGAAAAAATTTTTTTAATTTTTGTACTTTTTTTATTTAAATTATCACTCTTTTTTTTGTTCCCAATAGGGTCGCCGATTGAAACACTAATTTTTTCATTGGGCTGCTCTTCTAATGGTTTTTCATTTTGCTGTTTATTTAAATTAAATTTAATTTTATGAGACAAGTTTAATAGAAAAAAGCTTCCAGTTAGGATCAGAGGATTTTTTATCTTTTTCAAAACCCCATTCTTCGACAACATTCAGAATTTCGTTATTTGCAACATTGTAATGTTCGGTTTCAAACTTCACAGACTTAACTAGTCTTAGGTCATCAGATTTATCATCTAAAATAGAACTATTTTTTACTTCTGAAAATTTTATTTCTTTGGGTGCTTTTGCTTGTTCCATCGCTTGCATTGCTTCAGGTGTAAGTAAATCTTTGACTTTTTCTATACTGTTACTTTGATAAGCCTGAACAATCATTTCATATGCTTTATTAGCGCCTTCTAAAAATTCGTTATTATCATTTTTAGGAACTATCTTAGGTTTAAACTTCGATTGAGGATTTTTTTTTGTTCTAATATTCACAATTTTTCCGTCAGAGGATCCAAGAATGCTCCTTAGGCGATACACTAAAAATATCGCTATTGCTCCAAAAAGCACAATATCTATAAATTCACTACTCATTATTTTTCAACATTTTAGCCCAATTTGAATTAGGTATTTTATTTTTTATAAACTCTTTATGGGCTTCTGTCTCTTCTTTTGTTAATACGATGGATGAGTAATTCGGCTCACTAGCTAAGTTAATTTTTTCTGATTTTGCCATACTTAATTCTAATCCTATTTGGTTAATGCCTTGTAATCCCAAGTACACATCAGTCAAGATTTTAGCGTCTTTTAAAGCACCATGTTGGTCTCTGTTTATAAGAGTATTGATTTTTAATTTCTTTATAAGTGCGTCTAATGATACTTGTTGCCCTGGAAACCGTTGTCTCGCAATTTTAATTGTATCTATAACTCTTTCCTTCGATATTTTTGGTTTAGATAGTTGCTCAAGCTCAAAGTTTAAGAAACCGATGTCGAAAGATGCATTGTGAGCGACAATGAAACTATCTTGAATAAATTCTAAGAAGCTGTCTGCAATTTCTTCAAAAATAGGCTTATCTGTCAAATATTCATTTGTTATTCCATGTATTTTAATATTGTCCTCAGTGAGAGTTTTAGAGGGATTTATATATTCATGATAGTTTGCCCCGACTTCTTTCTTGTTAAGTTCAATACAGCCAATTTCAATGATCCTATGTCCCTCTTTAAATTCTAAGCCTGTGGTCTCAATATCAAGTATAATTTCTCTCATAATTTATTTAATAATTTAATTATATTTAAACGTAAGTTCAAGATTGAACCATTATTGTTTACTGTAAAAGTTGATTTATTCTTTTTTATATTCTCTTTAATCTGCTTATTATTCATTAATTTAAAATACTCTTCTGTAACACCTCTTTTTAAAACCCTTTGTTTTCTCTTAGTGGTATCCGAGTTTACGAATACTGTGATATTGAAATTATTGAATAAATTTTCTTCATAAAGTAATGGAATTTCATAAAATACTGGCTGATAAGATTGATGTTTTTGGGCTATTATTTTCTTTTTGGCGTAAAGAAGAGGATATATTGTTCTCTTAAGTTTCCTATTAAACTCTTCCTTCTGTAACATTTTAATAATTTCTTTTTTGTAATTATGATCATTAAGTTTCAATTTTTCTAAAATAATTTTTCTTGTACGGTCATCATTGTATAATTTTGAAATTATAGCATCAGATGATATACAACAAAAACCTAGCTTAGAGATATATTTAATAAATTCGGTTTTGCCCGATCCTATATTACCTGTAACTGCAACCTTGGTCATAATTTATTTACAAGTATTTGATAAATTTTATTGTCTATTTCTATCTTTTTACCAGACCATATTTCGTATGATGGTTTTGCTTGTTCTAAAAGCATTTTTAATCCTCCTGAGAATTTTATGTCATGTTTTTTAGCTTTTTTTAAGAGATCTGTTTCAATTGGGTTATAAACTATATCAATTACTCCTCTAGCTTTCTTAACTAAATTCAAGATATTTCTATTTATTTTATTTTTTTTTGTCATCCCTGCACTGGATGCGTTTATTATCAAATCATATCTTATCTTGAGATGAGATGGTCTAATCAGAAAACGATCAAATTTAAATTTTTTTTTCAGGTTTTCCTCTCTTCTTATAGATGTCGCAAAAATATCAATTTTTTCAATATTTTTTTGATTTAAAAAATATAAAATTGCTCTCGCGGCTCCACCTGCACCAACCAATAATACAGATTTTGTTTTTCTAATTTTCAAAGAATTAAAAGTCTTACTAAAACCAATAACGTCTGTGTTATCACCAAAAATTATTTTGTTTTTTTTATAAATTAAATTTACAGAACCAATTTTTTTTGCTCTTGCGGTAATTTTATCGCAAAAACCAATAAGGGTTTCCTTGTATGGTATTGTAATATTAAAACCAACAAATCGTTTATCTTTTCTATAATTATAAATAAACTTATCTATGTTTTTTTCTTGTACCTCGTATTTTCTATAAATAAAATTATTATTTCTTGACCAATAATTGTGTATGAGTGGCGATAATGAATGATTTAGTTTTTTTGCTACAATGCCTATTTTTTTTTTATTCATTTAGATATTTCTTAATGTCTTTAAAAAATTAATAACATCTATACCAATAATATTGAAATAACTACCGTATATATTTTTAAAAAAAAAATTTCCTTTTCCTTCTATGTTATAACAACCTACGGCTTTAGACACTTGTTTAAAGTTCTTATTAACGTAATTATTTATATCTCTCACTCTTGTATTTTTAAAAGTGATGTTAGTTTTTGTAAGAGTACTTTTGATAAGATTGTTATTAATCATAAAAATCATTGCTGTGTAAAGTTCGTGCGATTTATCATTAAATGCTTTGAGGGTTCTTTTACAACATTCAGGATTGTCACATTTATAGATTGTTTTTTTTTTAAATAGGATTGTTGTATCAAAAGTTACGATAATTTTATTACTATATTTTTTAGAGAGATATTCGGCCTTAGCTTTTGCTATTTTTAATGCATCATATTTATCATTATTTAAATCTTTTACTTTTTTTTCATTTATATTAGGTGATCTGTACTGAAATCTAAAATTCATTAATTTAAATATTTTTCTTCTAGATTGGCTTTTGGTGCCGATGATAACCTGTTTGATTAATTGTGGATTAAATGAGTTATTCATGAAATTTTCGAGTTTTTAACAATAAAATTACCTTTAATTTATTAATATTAAGTTATCAACATTTGTTATTAAATAACTAAAAAAGTACTTAAATAGAGGTTTTTTTGAATAAGAAGATGTTAATCCCCATCATTCGACATACAACAACATATCTATATATAAATATATATATTTTCTCTTTATTTTTTGTTATATACCTTATCAACGTATCTAACTATCTAGGTAATTTCCAATATGCATTTAAACGAATTAAAAGATAAAAAACCTCAAGAACTATTAGATTATGCTGAATCGTTAGGAATTGAAAACGCATCTGGTTTAAAAAAGCAAGACATATATTTTTCTGTTCTGAAAAAATTTGCAGAGAAAAATGAAGAAATTATAGGTGAAGGCGTATTAGAAACAATGCAGGATGGATTTGGATTTTTAAGATCAGCAAACTCTAATTACCTTCCAGGACCAGATGATATATATGTTAGTCCAAATCAGATAAAGAAATATGGTCTTAGGAAAGGTGATACCCTTGAGGGACCTATACGACCTCCCAAAGATGGTGAAAGATACTTTGCTCTCGTAGAAACGAATAAAGTCAACTTCATTGAAATTGCTAAAAATAATAAATTTAAGACAAATTTTGATAATTTGACCCCTCTTTATCCTGAGAAGAAATTTAATCTAGAAACGGAAAAACCAGACACAGATTTATCATCCAGAATTATAGACATTATTGCACCAGTTGGTGCTGGTCAAAGATCTTTAATTGTTGCACCTCCAAGGTCAGGTAAAACAGTAATTTTACAAAAAATTGCAAAATCAATTGCAGAAAATTTTCCTGATGTTTATCTAATGGTACTTTTAATAGATGAAAGACCTGAGGAAGTTACAGATATGCAACGATCTGTTAAAGGTGAAGTAATTAGTTCAACATTTGATGAGCCAGCTGCAAGACACGTTCAAGTTGCAGAAATGGTTATCGAAAAAGCTAAAAGACTAGCTGAAAATAAATATGATGTAGTAATTCTTTTAGACTCTATCACAAGATTAGGTAGAGCATACAACACAGTTGTCCCATCAAGTGGTAAAGTTTTAACAGGTGGTGTAGATGCTAATGCATTACAAAGACCTAAAAGATTTTTTGGAGCTGCCAGAAACATAGAAGAAGGGGGTTCGTTAACTATTATTGCTACAGCTTTAATAGAAACAGGCAGTAGAATGGATGAGGTCATCTTTGAAGAATTCAAAGGAACTGGTAATTCAGAAATTGTCCTCGACAGAAAATTATCTGATAAAAGAACATATCCTGCTATCGATGTTCAAAAGTCAGGCACTAGAAAAGAGGACCTCCTATTAGATGCCGGAGATCTTCAAAAAGTTTTTATTTTAAGGAAAATTTTATCATCTATGGGTACTGTCGATGCTATGGAGTTCCTTTTAGATAAAATGAAAGACTGTAAGACCAACGAAGAGTTTTTCAGCAGCATGAATCAATAATTTCATTTCCAACCATCTATAATTAAAACCAATTCACTTCTTCTTTCTCACAAAGTTTTTTTAACCTTAAAGGATAATCAGTTATTATTCCATCAACACCGTATTCTATCATTTTCAACATCTCATATTTTTCATTAACAGTCCAAACGTTCACTGGAAGACCTTCCTCATGAGAAATTCTAACCATGTCTTTATTTATATCTTTATGTTTAGGATGCCATACCTTCCCGCCTAACGTTTTGATCAGCCTGGGTAATTCTCTGCTATCGCTATCGTATAAAGGCATGAAGTCTAACCAAGGTGATTTATCATAAACTTTTCCTTTTAGCTCAGATGTTAAATAGGCTCTTGAGATCTTGGAGTCTATTTTTTTTATTTCTCTTAAAATCCTCCAATCAAATGACGAGTAGACTACTTTATCTTTTAATTCTGTTTTATTAACCTCCTCAATTATAAAACTTGCCATTACATTTGGAGGAGGTGTTAAGTTTTCTTCAACAGGTGTTGATTTAATTTCTAAATTAATTATTAAACCATCTGAAATATTATTTGATGTTAATTCAAGAAGTTCTGATAATTTAGGTATGTTTTTTTCACCTAAACTTTTTTGATCATCAAATTTTCTACCATATTTAGATTTCTTATCTATTGATCCAACTTTAAATTTAGATAACTCTTCATAAGTTAAATCGAAAATTTTAATATCATTATCTTTAATCCAATTACCCTGAGCATCCTTTGTAAGGGCCGGATTCAATCTAAAATCATGATTTATGACTGGCACTAAGTCTTTGGTAAGTAAGATGTCAGTTTCGTAAGCTGTAATTTCATTCTGAAGTAAAAACTTAAAACTATCCAGTGTATTTTCTGGTAAATCCCCCCTCGCCCCTCTGTGGCCATAAATTTTAATTTGATTTGGTTTAGCTAATATCAATTGATTATTTTTTTATGCTTTTCATTGGTGGACTAGAATAATTATAAATTTATAATATCCAAGTTTTGTTTAAGTCTGGGACAATATATTCGAACTTTACACCCTTAGTGAAGGCTCCAGTTATTGGTTATAGAATTTCAGGAGATGATGTCTTGAATATCTTAAAGAAAATTACCAAAAAAAATTTTTCTAAAGATCACTCTTTAATCCGAATTGTTAAAATTTACCAAAAAGATGAAACCATATTGGATGAGTGTAGTGTGGTATATTTTAAATCTCCCAAATCTTTTACTGGAGAGGACGCCTGTGAAATTTTTTTGCACGGATCACCACTGATAGCTAGTCAGTTCGAGCAATTATTAAAGGATTTAAAAGTTTCAGGCTTAAGATTAGCAAAAAATGGAGAGTTCTCTTACAGGTCTGTTTTAAATAGCAAGAATTCTCTTAAACAAGCCAAGGCAATTAACGAAATAATTTCAAATGAGAGTTTTTCGGGTTTAGAATATAATAAAAGACTACTTTTTGATGGAGATATTGTTAGCGGACTTGTTCCTTTAAGAGAGGAAGTTATAAATTTATTCTCAGAAATAACTGCATCGATTGACTTCGTAGACGATGAGGACTTTAATTTTAATCAAATAATCAGAAAGATAAGGAAATTTTTCACTAATTGTAATAATTTATTACAAAAGAATAGAACAAATATAGAACAGAAAAATATTTGCAGAATTATGTTAGTAGGCCCTGTAAATGTTGGGAAATCAACTCTATTTAATAAAATAATTGACAAAGATAGAGCAATTGTCACAAATATTAAGGGGACTACTAGGGATATTCTCTCAAACGAATTTATAATTAATAGTAATCGCTTTGAAATCTTCGATACCGCAGGTCAAAGATCTAAACAAGGTAAAATAGAAAAATACGGCTATAAAAAAGCACAAAAAATATCGAGAGAAATAGACCACTTTTTTGTTTTAATCGATCAAAATACTAAAAAATCAGATATATCAATACTTTTTGAGGATTTCATGATACGTAAGAATTACAGTTTAATTGAGACAAAATCTGATATCTATAAATATAAAACAGAAAATATCAAAATAAACCATAGCTTAGAGAGTGATAAAATATACCAGAAATTAAAATTATCTTCGATTCATCGAAAATATGTAAAAAATAAGCATAAAATGACGGAGCTTAATTTAGAAGAAATAGACTTTTTGGCAAGAATTTTAGAATATGAACATGATATTCTTAAGGAAAGGGATATTTTGATAATAGCCCAATTAATGAGAAATATATTAGATGATTTTTCTTTTGAATTCGGTTATATTAACAATGAAGATGTTTATGATAGAGTTTTTAGCAAATTTTGTATAGGTAAGTAGATTGTTTCACGTGGAACATTATGATGTTGTAGTTATAGGAGCAGGTCATGCTGGAATAGAAGCGGCTAATATTTCTGACAAATATGGCCTTAAAACTGCACTTATAACCAAAAATTACTCAGATTTGGGTAAATTATCATGCAATCCTAGTATTGGAGGGGTTGGTAAGACACATTTAGCAAGTGAAGTTGACATTTTAGGAGGTGTAATTTGTAAAATAGGTGACAAATCAGCAATACATTACAGAGTATTAAATCTTTCTAAAGGGCCAGCAGTATGGGGGGTAAGAGCTCAAATTGATAGAGATTTATACTCTCAAAATATGAAAAAATTCATTAAATCCTCTAAAATTGACCTTATCGAAGACGAAGCTATTAATATATTAGAAAAAAATAACAAAATTGTAGGTGTTGAACTGTCTAATATTGGAAAAATAAAATCAAAGGCAGTTATTCTCACAACAGGAACCTTTCTTAATGGAAAGATTTATTTTGGTAATGAGTCGCAAGAAGCAGGAAGAATAGGAAATAGCTCTTCAAAATTTCTTGCAAAGTTTATTAATAATAACTTTAAAACAATGAGGCTGAAAACAGGAACACCTCCTAGAATATATGCTAGATCTATTAATTACGATGTTTTAGATCCTCAGATATCTGAAAATAATGGAATATTTTTATCATATTTTACAAAACAAAATACGAACAAAAAAATTAATTGCTTTATAACTAAGACCAGTAACAAGACCCATAAAATAATCAGAGATAATCTTGATAAGTCTGCAATGTACTCAGGTATAATTAAATCTCAAGGTGTCAGGTATTGTCCTTCAATTGAAGATAAAATAACAAAGTTTGGAGATAGAAACGGTCACAATATTTTTTTAGAACCAGAGGGTTTAAACTCTGATCTTGTCTATCCAAACGGCATATCAAATTCATTAGATAAAAAGACGCAACTAAAATTTTTAAGATCAATTAAAGGTTTAGAAAAATGTGATGTAGATCAATTCGGATATGCAGTTGAATACGACTCTGTTGATCCTAGAGAATTAAAAAATAATTTCGAAACAAAAAAAATAGAAAACTTTTTTTTAGCAGGACAAATTAACGGAACAACAGGATATGAAGAAGCAGCAGGGCAAGGAATCTATGCTGCCATTCATGCTGCAATAAAAATAAAAAAAATAAAATTTAACAGTAAAGTTTTTGAAAGAGATAATAGTTATATTGGTGTTTTAGTAGATGATTTAACAAAATTAGGCGTTACTGAGCCATATCGTATGTTTACATCTAGAGCAGAAAATAGGTTAAAATTAAGAACTGATAATTCATACGAACGATTTTCAACAATTATAAGCTCTAAGACTTTCAACAAAATAGAATATTCTTTGATTTCAAAAAATATTAACGATGAAAAAAAAATATTAAGTAAGTTAAATTTACTTAAATATTCTCCTAATGATTTGATGAAAAAAAATATTAAAGTAAAAAAGGATGGTAAAGTGAGAAATGGATTTGAAGTCCTAAAATTATTAGACCCCTGTCCAGAAAAATTTCAACAATTCTTCAATCTAAAAATAAGCCAAAAATTATTAACTAAAATATATTTTGATTCCAAGTACGATGTTTTTTATGAAAGAGAAAAAAAATCATTTGATCAACTTAATAAAAATAAAAATATGAAATTGACTAATATCGACTTCAACAAAATTCCCTCTTTATCTAAAGAAATTTTAGAAAAGTTAAACAAACACAAACCCGAAAATTTATATGATGCAGGTAAGATTTCAGGTATTACACCCAGCGCACTTTTTCAAATAGTTAAACACAAAAAAGTTAAGGGAACTAAAGTTGCTTGATGAAAAGTTAGTAAAATTCTGTGATAACAATTTCAAAGATGGAAAATCAATTCTAAAAAAACTCTGTGAATTTAAAAAAATATTAATTAGAGAAAATGAAACCATGAACTTAATAGGAAAAAGCACGATAGACAATGTAGATGAAAGACACTTCTTGGACTGTATACAAATTGTTAATTACCTTCCTCAACATGAAAAACCTATAATGGATATTGGAACAGGTGCCGGACTTCCAGGTATAATATTATCAATTTCTGGTTTTAAAAACCTTCATTTAGTTGAAAAATCACCAAAAAAATCTCTTTTTCTTGAAAATTGCAAATTGCGATTGGGACTAAATTATAAAGTACATAATAACCCCATAACCGAAATAACAAACCTTAATGTTGACTATATAACATCACGCGCTTTTGCTTCAATTGAAAAAATAATATCTGTTACCAAGAGCATGATAAACAAACAAACAAAGTTCATATTATTAAAAGGAAGATCTTATCTAACAGAGCTAGAAAAAATAAACCCACAAAAGTATTTTTGGGAGACATATCCTAGTATTACTTCAAATGAATCTAAAATAATAGTTATATGTGCAAAATGATAATTACTATTGCTAATCAAAAAGGAGGAGTGGGCAAAACTACCACCGTTGTTAATCTAGCAACTGCTCTAGCATCAATTGATAAAAAAGTTTTGGTTATAGACATGGATCCCCAATACAACTCATCAATGTCGTTTAACTCATACGAACCTAAACTATCTATTTATAGGGTCTTTAGTAATGAAATAAAAATTGAAGATACAATACAAAAATCTCAGATACCTAATTTAAATGTTATTTCTGCTTGTGAGGACCTTGCAGCTGCAGAATATGAATTGGCTGATGATGAAAATAGAAATTTCCTTCTAAAAAATTACATTAATAATATAAAAGATGATTATGAATATATCTTTATTGATACACCACCGACCTTAGGTCTATTGACAGTTAGTTCTCTGACCGCCAGCGGTGAAGTATTAATACCAGTACAATGTGAATTCTTTGCTTTAGAAGGATTATCTAAATTAATCAAAACAATCGAACTTGTAAAAACAAATTTAAACATAAGTCTTAAACTAAACGGAATAATATTAACTATGTATGATAAAAGAAACTCATTATCATCATTGATTGAGAAAGAGGCTAGAGAATATTTTGATACAAATGTATATAAATTCAATGTTCCTCGAAATGTAACTCTATCTGAAGCACCTAGTCATGGTCTTCCCGCAATTATTTATGATTTAAAGTGTAGCGGATCACAGGCATACATTGCCTTAGCAAAAGAATTTTTAGAAAGGAGTAACTTCAATGGCACTAAATAAAAAATTGGGAAAAGGCTTATCATCTTTATTGGGAGATAAAAATATTACACAAAGCAAATCTTCTGAAGATAAGGGTTTATTACTAATACCAATTGAGAAAATATTTAGGGATGAAACTCAGCCAAGAAAGGAATTTGATAAAGAGAGAATAGGTGAATTAGCTCAATCAATAAAAAAAAATGGACTTATTCAGCCATTAATTTTAAGACAAAAAAGCCTAGATAGTTACCTCATAGTAGCTGGAGAGAGAAGGTGGAGAGCAGCACAAAATACCGACCTAAAAGTACTTCCTGCTTTGTTACTTCCAAAGGATTTAGACAAAGATGAAATTTCGTTAATTGAGAATATACAAAGAGAGAACTTGAAAGCATCAGAGGAGGCAAAAGCCTATCAACGTTTAATAGAGAAAAATAAATATACGCATGAAACACTTTCTAAAGTTGTTGGTAAAAGTAGGTCGCACATCACAAACCTACTAAGAATATTAGATTTAGACGATTTCTTTCTAGATTTATTAAACAGCGGGAAAATATCCATGGGACATGCAAGGGCATTAATTGGAAAAAAGCCCAACGATTTTGATGGTCAAACATTAAACCAAATTGTTTCCGGAAAAGTTTCAGTGCGATATTTAGAAAAAAATAAAAGAAAACAAAGCACACAAGAACCAAATTTAATTCAAGAGGAGAATAATTTGAGTAATACTCTAGGGTTTAAAACAAAAATTACTTATAGTAAAAACGGAAAGGGAAATATAAAAATTTACTATGAAAATTTAGAACAATATAATTTTTTAATTAGTAAGTTAAAAAACTAAATTTTTTATATTTAACTTCATCTTTAAGTTTGTGATACAATTCTTTGATATTACTTTGGTTATTTTTAATTTTAAAAATATCTTTTCTAATCTTCAATAAAAAGTTAAATGTATCATTTTCGTTTTTATCGGTAGAGTATTCAATTTTATTTATCTTGTATTTAGAAAGCTCGGAAAAAATAAAATATGGCTTTAATATGCAGTAGCTGATTAGTTTTTCATCTAAAACATTGTTGCTTTTTAAAAAATAACGTATGTCGTTAGAATAATTATATCCATTAATAGATATATAATCTTTCTGTATTTTTTTGAAACTTTTATAATCTGTAAATATAATTTTCTTGAAACTTTGTTGACATATTTCTTTGATTTTTCTTATGTCATTTATTGAAAATAAATATATTTCTTTTATTTTAAATAAATCATTAGAAATATTGGCATCACTATATTTGTCATGATAAATAACTCTAATATTCAGTTCTTTTGAATAGTATTGAATAACTAAATCATAAAAACATTTAATTTCTTCATTGACTTGGTTGACAATAAGATTTTGTTGGTCGTCTGATTTCAAAATCTCTTTTAATCTTTCTAAGTTATTTTTCATAAATAAAATTTTTAAGATTTTTTAGTCTGAGCTCATAAGGAGCAAGTTCACATGAGAATTTATCAACATTTAAACTAGTTATAAACTTTTTAACAAAATACTTCGTGTTCTCAAATTTAATTGACTCAGAGGCTGTCTTGTTACTTAAAAATTTGTCACTTGCCGCTAAAACATAAAATTGTGAAGTTCTATCGTTGAAATTATAAACCAAACAATCTATCGATTTATCGTAAATACTTATATTTATTGAGCTGTTAATCCTCTCTCGATCTGATGTATTATCAATATTTGTGATAAATACACTACTTGAGTGGGAAATACTTGCACGCACTTCATACTGGGAGTTTTTGTCTAACATACCAAAATTACTCAAGTGACTTTTTAATTGATTAGACAACAACAAGCCTTGATAACTTCCACCAATGTAACCAATTGATAATTTAATATCACTGCTCCTTTGATAATTAGTACAAGAAATGATAATTAAACTAATTAAGAATAATATTAATAATTTTATCTTGAACATTAATAACCTTTGCAATTTCTTTATTTTCTATCTTATTTCTTATTTTATCTAATTTATAAATACTATTTAAAATTTCTTTTTCAGAGTAACCTTTCGTAGTTTCAACTACAGTTATTAACTTACCTTGAATCTGTATGGGTAATTTTATTTTGCTCTCAAATAACAGATCTTTGTTAACTGTCGGCCACTCCTTGAAATTATCTTTTTTAAGTAATGATTTGTTGAGAGATGAAGATAATTTTGGAAGGATTGGAAATAAACAAGTAAGTATTCTCTCACTTAATACATTATCATAAAGATAAATATTTCTTTTCTCTAAATAATTAAAAATTGTATAAATATCAGCTACACACTTGTTTAATGAAAAACTTAATATATTTTTCTCAATATCAAAAACAAACTTCTCAACTTTTTTTTCGACTTCATTGTCAACCTCATTTAGTTTCTTTGAAAAATATCGTTCAATTCTATTCGTTAAATTTTTAGAACTTTGAATGCCTTCATCAGTCCACTCAAGTTCTCTCTCTGGAGGAGAGTCAGATATCATAAAAATTCTAGTAGCATCAATACCATAGTTATCTAAAATTTCATCAGGCTCAATAACGTTTTTCTTAGACTTTGACATTTTCTCACTTGGTCCTTCTTCAATAATTTCTCCAGTTTTTAATCTTAAAAGTTGCTTATCTTTTATAATTACCTCTTTTGGCATTACCCATTCGTTTTTTGATGTCTTATAAGTTTTGTGAGTAATCATTCCTTGAGTAAATAATTGTTTGAAAGGCTCATCAACTTTCAAGCCATATATGTCTCTCAGTGCTTTCATAAAAAAACGTGAGTATAAAAGGTGAAGTATTGCATGTTCAATACCACCTATATATTTGTCTACTGGGAGCAGTTTATCAACTTGTTTTGAGTCAAATGGTTTTTCCAATCTATTATTAAGGAAACGTATATAGTACCATGACGAGTCGACAAAAGTATCGAGCGTGTCTGTTTCTCTAAATGCAATTTTGTTTGTTTTGGGGCATGTAATCTTTCTCCAACTATCTTTATTTAGCAAAGAATTTCCTTTACCCTCAAGATTAACGTCATATGGTAGAAGGACTGGCAATTCAGATTTATCAAGAACTCTGTAACTACCATCCTCATAATAAATTACTGGTATGGGGCAACCCCAATACCTTTGCCTAGATACACCCCAATCTCTTATTTTATAATTTATTTTTTCCTTGCCATTACCACATTTATTAAAATGTTTAATAATTTTTGTTATTGCATCATCTTTTTTTAATCCATTTAGTAAAGGTGAGTTAATGACGATACCATCTCCGGAATATGGCAAATCTTTATCATCACATTCAATGACTTTTATTATTGGTAATGAGTATTTTTTTGCAAATTCATAATCTCTTTCATCATGGCCTGGGCAACCGAATATCGCCCCCTCCCCATAGTTATCTAATACAAAATTTGCAATATAAATTGGTATATTTTTTTCTAATAGTGGGTGTTTACAGGTCGCATCGAGTTTTATTCCAATTTTATCTTTATCATTACCTTGATCAAATTCTTCTTTAATTTTTTTAATAGATTCTTCACTCAAAAATTCACTTACAATTATGTGATTGATAGAAACTGCAACAAATGTAGCACCATAAATTGTATCGGGCCTTGTAGTAAAAATATTTAAAATGCCCTTATTATCATTAATTTCAAACTTAATTTCAGCACCTGTTGATTTTCCTATCCAGTTTTTTTGCATTGTTTTTACTTTATCTGGCCATAAATTTAATTTATCTAAGTCTGCTAAAAGTTCCTCAGCATAGTTTGTTATTTTAAAAAACCACTGTGATAATGTCTTTTTTTCAACCTGTGCACCTGTTCTCCATCCTTTACCATCAATGACTTGTTCATTGGCAAGAACAGTTTGATCAATAGGGTCCCAATTAACTAAAGCATCCTTTTTGTATGCCAAATCAGCATTATAAAGATCAATAAACAACTCTTGCTGATGACGGTAATAATCTTCATTACAAGTTGCAATTTCTCTGTCCCAGTCTAGGTCTAAATTTAATTTTTGAAGTTGCTTTTTCATATTTTCAATATTTGACTGTGTCCAATCTTGAGGGTGTGTTTTATACTGTATAGCAGCATTTTCTGCTGGTAGACCAAAGGCATCCCATCCCATCGGATGAATAACATCGTCGCCTTTTAATTTATGATAACGGGCACAAATATCGCCGATGACGTAATTTCTAACATGCCCCATATGAATATTCCCTGAGGGATATGGAAACATTTCTAAAATATATTTTTTAGATGACAATTTATATTTATAGAGACTTCTTGGCTAAATTGCCCGCAATCTCTAAAATCTTTAAGGTAATTTGATTTTCTTCCTCAACATAATCATAATTTTCTACTGACCACGTGTCTCCTTTTTTCTTTTCACATAGAAAATTACTAGATACACCAGTAGTTATAAGTTCAGGCGATTTTATATGAATTTTAATAAGACATCTTTGGCTCAAGTTATTGTTCTCATATATCCAATCAGTTTCAATAAAACCACCTTGGTTATCAGCAATTTTTAGCGGATATTTTTCAGTAACTTCTAAGCTTGCATTCCACAAGTAAGGGTTAACAGTACTTTTATAAATCACATTTCCTTCTCCTTTTCCTAGAAGATCGTCAAAGCTATCAGCGAGATCGAACATAGTTTCTCCACCAGCTCTCTGTTTTGCTAGACAAGCCCTATACTTGCTTTTACTAAGGTTTTTATGAGGGCTATCACATCCATAAACTTCGTCTAATTCAGCCATATTTTTTTCATAAGTACCAGTACAGCTATAAATAAAAAATAGCCCTAGTAATATTGGAAACATCTTTAACATTATTCGTTAAATTAGATCAATTTTATGAAATTTAAACAAAAAAAAACCAGGGGTAAAATACCCCTGGTTAATCTATTTATTATAGAAATTGAATGGTTTAGAAGCTTACGCTTGTTCCAAGTGCAATAACTGTTGCATCAGCTGTTGATGAGTTTGCAGCAATATCTCCAGATACTGTTGTGTACTCAGCAAAGATTGATGCACCTCCACCTAGAGAACTAGATGCAGTTACGTCAGTTTGGTTTGATTGCTGATTGTTAGCATCGTGTGATGTGTAACCTATAGCAACTGAAGCACCACCAAGTGATGTTGAGAATGAAGCTGATACAGCCTCACCTTCTTTAGCAGCAGTGTCACCATCTGTACCTGTGAAACCTAATGAAAGTGTTCCACCAGCAGCTGACATTACATAAGCAGCACCAAACTCAGTGTTGTTTGTTCCATCTCTATCTTCGTCTGCAGTTGCAAGTGTTAATGTACCTGAACCAATAGCCATTGATAAAGAAGCACCTGCAGCTGTATTAGCAGCACCGTCAACGTTACCGCCACCAGCTCCATCATATACGTATGCAGCAGTTAAGCTCATATCGCCAACAGATGTAGAAACTGACACACCGTCACCTTCGTCTTCTGTAAGACCAACAACAGCAGTTTTAGCAACTTGGTCGTCGTCTGCGTATGCAACTAATTCACCAACTTTACCAACACCGTCAGGTGTACCAACGTCTTGTCCAACTGTAATTGAACCGTTAGCAAATCCAAAAGTAAGAGCTGTTACACCAGATGATCCTGATGCACTTCCTACAGAGTCAGAGTCATTGCTGATTCCAGCTGATGCAGTGATGCTAACACCACCGTCAGTAGTTCCAGACATTGCAAATGATACGCCACCACCCATGGTGCTTGAAGCGTTACCACCTGCATCAGTATATGCAGCAGACGCACTACCACTTACTGAGATATCTGCAGATGCACTTGTTGCAAATAATGCAGCAGGTATTGCAGATAATAGGTATTTGATTTTATTCATTTAATAATCCTTTCGAGATTAATATTAATCGAGGTATATATTCTCGATATTTAAATAATATTCACTATAAAAACTATAATTTGGGGTTTTTTTCACAATCTGTTGCATTTATGCAACACTAAAAAAGTTATAAATTTCAATAAAATTACAATGAATAACCAAAAAATTTACTATCTTTTGTAATAATACCTTTTTTTGCCCAATATTCTCTTTGCATTAATAAAGCATCAATAAACTCTGATTTGTGTTGTAAAAAATCCTTTTTTTCAATAGATCTTCGATGCACACCTTCTTTAACTTGACGGGTGCTCGCGGTTGGTGAAAAAAAATCTCCCCTTCTCTTTTCATTGTAATTTGTATTAACTTCTAAGAATTTATAAATTTTTTTCTGATAAAAAGTATGGTCTGAAACAAGATCCTCGTACCTTATATCGAGAATATTAGACTTATTTTGAATATGTTCGTTCCAAAACAAATTAATGGCCTCGAAATTTGAGAAAAATACACCAATATTAAAGAAACTCACGCTGAATGGTATATTTAGAACATAACGTTGTTTATAAAGAGAAATTGCTGTATCCCAAGGGTTTCTTAAAACCCTAATAATTTTTGATTTGGGTAATAATTTTTGAATCATACCTAAATACAAAAAATTTTCGGGCATTTTATCAACTATGTAATTATAATTCCCTCTTAAATAGGATGTTCTTCTAAGATATTTAGAAATAAATTTGTGGTTTAAATCATTAAAACTTTGTTCATGAGACAATATATTTTTTTCAATTATGTGTTTGCCACTTTTTAGCTCACCACCTGAAAATACTTTATCGTTAGCAGTAACGATAGACTCTACTAAAGTAGTTCCAGATCTAGGAGACCCTACAATAAAAAAGTTATTTTTACCATGGTCTCTATCTCTTTCATCAAAAGATTTATACTTTTGTAAATAAAGATTCATAGTTTTGAAGATTCTTTCTTGATATTGGTGAGAATTATATCTAGTAGAGCTAAAAATTTCCCTATTTCCATTATCAAAATATTTTTCTGATTTCTCTTTATTTTTTGACTCATAATACATCGCTAAACCAAAATACAAGGGTGTAATAAAATTAAATCTTTCAATTTTATTTTTGTAGCTATTTTCATTTGCTAATAAATTTTTTTCTGCTTTTTCAATAATTTTTTCGTTTATTAATTTTGGATTAATATTTGCAAGAAGAAAAAAAATATTTTCATTAAATTTATTTTGTAAAATTTGATTAAACAAATCTATTGTTTTTTGGTCTTGTTTTAAGGCACTATTTATTTCTGAAATTAAAAGAAATACATTGGCATATCTATTAAAAGAATTTGGGCCAATTTTTTTTATATCATCTAACGCAGATAATATCATTTCACCAGCTTGAGTAAAATTTCTTTGTTTTAAATAGACTTCAGCTAAACAAGTTTTTACACTTGGACCATTCTTTAATTCTTGAGCTCTTTTCAAATGTGAAATAGAATCTTCATATTCCTCAATTTGAGATAATGAATAACCCATATTATTAAAGTAATCAAAATCTTGTTGATCCTTCCTTTTGTTATACCCTTGTTCAAGCACTTTAATAACCTGTTCAAAATTTCCAAGTTGTATATATGAATAAGCCAGAAGTTTTATAGCATCTAAATTATTTTGATCTTTTTTGTAAAATAATTTTGCTCTCTCCAAAGCTTTAAACGTATCACCATTTTCAATAAGATTTAGTATATTTGAAATTTCATTTTTCATTTGATCAATATAGTATGTTCAATGTAATTATGTCTGTTTTAACTAATATTAAATATCAATACAATTTAAGAATACTTGAGGATTTTATCACCAAAAATAACTATCTTGGCTTTTTTGATCATATAGAGAAATTAAAAAGTAACCAGGTGCTTTATATTAAGCTTTTGTCAACATTAGGTAGTTCAGCTATTTTGAATAATAAAAATGATATTTTTAAATCAAAAATAATTTGGCTAAGCTCTTTTATGCAAGAGGATACATATTATATTTCGAATTTCTTAGATTTTTACAATAGAAACACAGAAATTAGCGCCGAAAATATTGACCAATATGAAGACAAATTAATATCAATTCTAACTAACATAACTGATATCAAAAATCTTAAATTTTC
>CACGSS010000003.1 GCA_902575725.1 uncultured Alphaproteobacteria bacterium
AAAAGTATCGCACAAAATATTTTTTTAAATTTAGATAATCAAAGTTCATTTACAAAAATAAATAATGTTGAAGTTGAAATTAATAAACAAGGTTGGCATACACACACTTTGAGTTGGATAGATTCAAATGTTATAAACTCTTTAAATGGAAAAGTAATATTAAAAAAAGATCTTAATGAAAACACTTTTGAAACTTTGAGTTCAATTATACTTCATTTTATTCAATCGGGGTCAGATATAAAATTAGATTACAATCTAATCAAAATTTTTATTGATCAAAACCCACCAGAGGATATCTCAATTGATATTAATATTTCTCATAAAGAAAAAAAGTTTATTGATAATTATATTAGTAATATTTTTTCAAAATTTAATTTTGATGGATAAGTAAAAATTGGACATAGATTATTTAGAACTTGAAAGGATCAGTGCAAATTTAAAAAAATATCCTAATGCTTCTCTTCTTTTGGTTACAAAAAATAGGCCACAAAATCTAATTAAGTCATTAATAGACAATGGTTACACTTTGTTTGGTGAAAATAGAGTTCAGGAAGCCATTGAAAAATTTTCCGAATTAAAAATAAATAATTTAGATCTTCATTTAATTGGCCCTCTTCAAACAAATAAAGTCAAATTGGCGTTATCTACTTTTGATACAATACAAAGCGTAGATAGGAAAAAATTGGTAAAAGAAATTTCAAAACAAATTAATTCTAATAATAAATTTAAAACTAAGAATTTTTTCATACAAGTAAATGTTGGTGAGGAGCCTCAAAAAGCGGGAATTTCAATAAATGAAACTTTAGACTTGTATAAATATGCAATATCTGAGAATTTAAAAATATCTGGCCTAATGTGTATCCCACCTCTTGATAAAAATCCTGATAGCTATTTTAAAAAAATGATTGAATTAAGAGATCTTATAAATCCTAAGTTAATGTTAAGTATGGGAATGAGTAACGACTATGAGGTAGCATTATCTCTCCAGTCTGATTTAATTAGAGTTGGTTCAAGAATTTTTAAGTGAAGAAATTACTTTTTATTCTCCTTTTTCAAATAAATTCCGCATTTGGCATTGAAGTTTCATGTAATTTTGAAGAGGTTTATGGTAATGGTGAAGTTCAACAAGGTCTTTTTTTTTTAAAAAATCAAAAGCTTAGATATGAGTATTTTGATAAAAATTTATTTACCATCATTGCAAAAGATGGGAATTTTTTTTTGATTAACCAAGCACATAAAAATAATGTTTCAAAAATTAACAATAATACAGAGATTTTAGAAATGTTTATGAATATTGCAGCCGAATACCCTAATTTAAAAAATAGATATTATTATAGTAATACAAATATTATAGTTGAAAAAAGTAGCAATAGTTTTATTAAGAGAGTCTCAATTAATTCAGATAATTTAAATGTGAGCATCAATGTGTTAAATTGTAAATTTGAGAATATTCATAATAAGTATTTCAATCATTTTAATTTTGAATCAGTTAGTAGGTAAAATTGATAAAACTTACATGTAACGATGACCTTTTTAATTCAGCAATCAACGGGATATTATTACAAAAAAATTTAATTAATGATATAGAACTAGATAATTATTACGCAAATATTAAAATTGATATTAAAGATGATAATCTTTACTTAGATTGTAATGGTGCAAAAAAAAATCTGTCTTTGCCAATTGATATTAATCATTTCTTTGGTCAAGTATTGAAAATAATTTCTGATATTAAGATTTCGAAAGATGAATATGACTATTTTCCGTATCAAAGGGTCTTATTAAGAAAATCTCAAAAATCTCTATTAAGTGATATTCAAAATACAATATTTTCAAATTTAATTACTTCAAAAAAAGGTATCAATAAAGATAAATTGTACAGTTTAATTTGGAAGAAAGATAAAAACATTTCTATAAATAAACTAGATACACATCTAACAAATTTAAAAAATCAATTAAAAAAAGACCTAGGTATTAATGCTAATTTTCAATCTCAAGATAAGACTCTTAAACTAATTATTAATTAAAATATCCCTTTTGCCAGCATGGTTGGGTGGCGATACTATACCTCGTTGTTCAAGCGCTTCCATAATACGCGCTGCTTTGTTATACCCTACTTGAAAATTTCTTTGTAAATAACTAGTAGAGGCTTTATTGCTTGATCTAATAAGATCTATAGATTTACTAATCAACGCCTCGTCCTCATCACTTAATGTGTCAAAATTCTCATCATTATTTTTTATTATTTCATCTAGTTCTTCAAGATATTGAACTTTCTGACTTCTTTTAATCTCTAAAATTAGCTTATTTACTTCGTTATCAGATATAAATGCAGATTGATATCGAATTATATTTCCACCATTTTTAGACATAAGCATATCACCGTTACCAAGTAATTGTTCTGCACCAATTTCGCCAAGTACTGTTCTACTGTCATATTTACTAGCTACTTGAAAACTTATTCTAGATGGAAAATTAGCTTTTATACTTCCTGTTATTATATCTACACTGGGCCTTTGTGTAGCCATTACTAAGTGTATTCCACATGCTCTTGCCATTTGAGCCAGTCTTTGGACATAATGCTCTACCTCTTTACCCGCGGTCATCATTAAATCAGCCATCTCATCAATAAATACAACAATATATGGAAGCTTTTCAATAGATTTATGGTTATAACCTTCCAAGCTTCTAGTATTTTCCTCGTTCATAAGGGAATACCTTCTCTCCATCTCTTTACAAACCCACTTCAAAGCTAAAATTGCTTTCTTTGGTTCTGTGACAACTGGGGTTAATAAATGGGCAATATCATTGTAAACACTAAGCTCTAACATTTTTGGATCAATTAGTATCAAACGCAAATCTTCAGGAGAAAATTTATATAAAATACTTGCAAGTAAAGTGTTTATAAACACTGATTTACCAGAACCAGTTGTGCCAGCTACCAATAAATGAGGTGTCTTACTTAAATCAATAACCTCAATATTTCCCGATATATCTTTACCAATACAGATTGGTATCTTTGATGTGGTATTTTTAAAATTATTGTTACTCAGAAGTTCTTTTATTGTAACTGTTTCTCGCTTTTCATTAGGAACTTCTACTCCCAAATATTGAGTTCCATATATTTGTGCTATTCTAACTGCGCCCACTCCCATACTTCTTGAAATATCATCTGCTAAATTGATAATTGTATTTATTTTTATTCCAGCGGCTGGCAAAATTTCAAACAATGTTACCACGGGACCAAGTTTTACATTAATGACCTTTATATCAATGTTAAAATCTTGAAAAACTCTCTCAAGTAAATCTGAATTTTCTTTAATAATTTTCTTATCAACACTCCTATCGGCTGAAGAATCATCAGTCTCTAATATTTCAAGAGATGGCGAAAAATATTTTGATTTTCGATCAAGACTGTCATTTTCAGTGTATACTTTACTATTACTTGCCTCTACAAAATTATCTTTGTGTAAATTATTTATAATTGGTTCTTTTTTAATTTGATTATTAATCAAATTTTTTTGATTATTAATTTTAAAGATATTATTAATTTTTATTCTAGGAATTTTGAATAAAATAAAAATATTCTGCGAAAATAAATAAATGCAAATACCCACAAAAGTTAAACAATGACTTAAATAACTTAATACATATAAGTTATATAATTGATTTGCAAAATTTCCCCAAGTTTCAATAGACTCAATAAATAATAATTCTACATTTAGGTGTATCAGAGATTGAGGTATAAATATAAGGCTTACAAAAAAAAATAGTAATCTAATAAATAAGTACTTAGGATTCTTTCTAAAAAATACTAACAAAGAGTAAACTAAAAAGAATATTATTATTAGATAAGCAAATATCCCAAATGTGTAAAAGAGAAAGCTAGCATAATATGAACCTAAATCTCCTAGAAAATTCTCAGAGCCTTTACTTGTGCTGGTTAAAAAAGAATTATCATTGATATTAAATGTTATAAGTGCAAGAGTTGACAAAATAGACACTAAAAAAAGAAAGAGGCCATATGAAAAGTTTATGGTTTTGTAGATTTTTTCTTTTAAGATTTCGGGAATATAGTTATTCTTCATTATTCTAAATAAATATAAGCGTCTAAATGAAAAATAAAATACATAAATATGATTTTTTAATTGTAGGAGCTGGACTTATTGGAGCGATTGCAGCTTTGGCTTTGACTAACAAAAAATTCAAAGTTTTAGTAATAGACAAAAAAGAAGGCATATTAAAGGACGATAGAACACTCGCGGTAAATGCTAATTCAATTGATTTTCTCATGCAATTAGGCATTTGGAATAAACTTAAATCTAAACCGCAGCCAATTGATAAAATAATCATTAAAGATTATATCAACGTCAAGCCTCTGGTATTTGAAAGTAAAGATGAATACATGGGAGAAGTTATCTTCAATAAAGAACTTTACAGATTGGTAAGACAAAAATTAGAAAGCTATAAGATTTTAAAAACTAATATCAACATTGAAAATAGTGAATTATTGCCAAATAAAAAACTTTTTATAAAAAATAATTGCTATGTTTTTAAAAAGATCGTCATCAGTATAGGAAAAAATATTGTTTCTGATGATAAACATAAAAGTATAAGTTTTCGACAGCAACATTACTCTTATGTTGGTTTTTTTAAACATAATATAGATCATAGAAATATAGCGTACGAGTATTTTACTAATAGAGGACCTTTGGCTATTTTACCCTCACCCGGTTTGCCGAAAATAAAATCTACATTTATTTATTCAACTAAAGACAGAATTACTAATTTAAAATTGCAAAAATTAATAAATGACAAAATTACAAAAACTCATGGTAAGTTAATTTTTGATCAATCGATATCAAAATTTCCTATAAATCCTCATCTCATAAAAAATAATAGTAATTTTATTTATATTGGCGATAGTTTAAAATCAATACATCCAGTTGCTGGCCAAGGATGGAACTTAGGAGTAAAGGATATTCAAACACTATGCAAATTATTAGAACAATACTCGATAGATACAAAAAATTTAAATTCACTTTATTACTCAAGGAGAATAATAGAGAGTACAATCTATTTTAGCTTTACTTCTTTTCTAAATTTTTTATATGAAAATAAAAATTCATTAAATAATGTAATCATTACAACAGGCTTTAACGCATTAAAAAATATTAGTTCTGCTAGAGATCTTTTTATAAAACAAGCTATGGGTAGAGTTAATTTAATTGATTAGGATTTTTTTTGCCAACTACTTGAAACGTATTTAGATCAAGAATTGAGTTTATAGTATTAAACCTTGAAGAAATATTCGGTGACTCAAGTATTGCTTGCTTATCGATCTTGTTAAAAGGAGCTAACATTGCTAAAGTTGATAAAAGTTGTAAATTTGATGTTTCAGCTAGCACACCTTTATCGATATCTAATTTTTTCATTTTAAAAAAATTTGTGTACTTTTGAATTAAATTTGTTCTGTCAATGCTGGGTTCCATATTGTTTAAATCTTCTAGATAGTTTTGACAATCAATATTCGCTTGATAATAACCTTTAGTAGTAAGATCTCTGTCATGCAATACAAATCTGCAAATACCCTCAAGATTTAATACCAATCTGTAGTCTGGTGTTTCAATGTAAGATGTTATTTTTCCAATGCATCCCATTTGAAATAATTCATTATTATTATTCTTAGGTTGAATAATGCCAATCATTCTGTGACTCTTAAGACTATCCAATGTCATTTTAATGTATCTTTCCTCAAATATATTTAAAGGTAGTTTTCCAAAAGGAAGTAGTAAAACGTTATCCAGTGGAAAAATAGGTATGGAGTTTGGAATTTTTTTTGGGTCAATTTCAAAAAGTTTTTTTATAGAGTCTTCCATTATTTAAACATCATACTCGATAACTTCTTTCGAGCATCCATTACATTTGTATCATTAAAACCTAATAGATCAAAATATTCTAAAAGTTTTTTTTTTGCAGCCTCTTCATTCCATTTTGGATTTTGTTCAAAGATTAACAAAAGTTGATCAAAACCTTTTTTAGTTTCACTAGATGAAAGGTAGTAATCGGCTAATTTAAATCTATGTTCCATATTTTTTGGATCTGCATTGATCTCGTTTAATAAGTTTTCTTCAGATACATCTAAGTTATTTTGACTAGTTGTTTTTAAAAGTCTTCTAATTTTTAAAATCTCCTTATCTTTTAAGATACCTTCGTCAAATGACTCGAACATTTCATTTGCATCTTCAAATCTTTTAAGCTGTAATAAACATCTCAACATTCCTGCAATAATTTTGGGGTTTCCTGGATCCATTCCAATAAGCTCCTCGAATAGCTTTAATGCATCTTCAAAATTCTGTTCACTAAATAATTTATCAGCTTTATCAATGAGCTTTGGAACTTCATTTCCTGGAGTAGCTTCAATCATCTTATCCACCATCGTTTCAATTTTGCTCTCAGGCTGCGCACCTTGGAAAGCGTCAATCGGTTTTCCATCTACAAATCCGTATACTGTAGGGATTGATTGAATATTTAATTGAGATGCGATTCCTTGGTTTTCGTCTACATTTACTTTTACAAGAATTATTTTACCATTTTTCTTTGTTACAACTTTTTCCAATATAGGAGTTAATTGCTTACAAGGCCCACACCAAGGAGCCCAAAAATCAACTAGCACTGGAGTAGTCTTTGATTTTTCAACCACTTCTTCTAAAAATTGATCTTGAAGTATATCTTTTATAAATGTCATAAATTATAAATAGTGTTTAAAATAAAATTTACAATGAGTGCAATATCTGACTGTAGAGTATAATATCCAATTAAAAATGAAAATTCCTCGCATTAACAATCTTTTTAATAAGGAAAAAAAACATAGAGTTTTTGACGGTAAGTTAGTATATGGATTACAGAAAAACAATATAAATTATTTTATTGATGTTGGTGCTAACTTTGGTCAAACAGCTTTAGAAATTATTAAATGGGGCTATGAGGGAAAAATAGTTTCAATTGAACCTGTTTTAGAATGCCATAATTATATTTCAAATCTGTCTAAAAGTTACAAGAATTGGACAGTTCTCGATAGAATGGCTTTAGGAGACTATAATGGTTATACAAGTATAAATGTTTCTGAAGCATCCGACCTTAGTAGTATACTTAACCCAACCGAATTATTGAATAACTCTTACACTAATGTAAAAAAAAAACACACGGAGAATGTTAAAATTTTTAAAATTGACTCAATAAAAATTTTTGATGACATTAAGGACAAAAATATTTTTCTCAAGATTGATGCCCAAGGCTATGATTATAAAGTTCTAAAAGGTGCCAAAAAACTTATTAAACATTTGTCTGGTATCATGATTGAGGCTTCTTTGGAGCCACTGTATGATAAACAAGAAACTTATTTTGAGATAATAAAATTTCTTCATGACCTTGGTATGAAACCTCACATGATATCTGAAAGATCATTTAGTAGGAGAACAAAACAACAATTACAAGTGGATTTAGTATATTTTAAAAAATAATTATTTGACGCAACTAATCTTTTACTTGATACTAGATAAGTCTAAGTTTATATATATTCATCTTGTTAATAATAAGATTTATGAACAAAAAAACATGTATAAAAACTAAAAGAGAATTAACTCTATTAGCGGGCGTAGCTCAGGGGTAGAGCGCAACCTTGCCAAGGTTGAAGTCGAGGGTTCGAATCCCTTCGCCCGCTCCAAAGTAAATAACTATGTTAATCAACAAATTTTAAATCAGGGTTAATGTTTATATCAACTTCTTCGATAGAATTACCCCTTCTTACCTCATCATAATATACGATTTGTGTAGGTGTATCTCCTTTAAATGACGTGTAGTTACTTATAAATGACTGATATATACCATGTTTAAAATAAATTGAGTCTGGCTCAAAAAATATTGGTGACTTTAAAATTTTAACAACATTGTCCCCGTCTACCCAAGCATCTATTCTCTTATTTTTAAAATCTAAGCATATAGAGATGTCAGTCCAAACACCTTTCATACTTTTTAATGTTTTTAATTTATAATATTCTGATTCATCCTTAACATTTTTTCTAGAACCGCTTAGTTTATGCCAATTTAAGTACAATTTTCCTTTTCTAGCATCAATTTGTATCAATGGTGGGAAGGAGGATAAGCTATTTGCTTTTCCGGATGGGCCACCCTTTTGGTGTATCTGACCTAATGTTGTGCTAACTTTTCTAATATCAGTAAAACTATTAGATAGTTTTATACTGTAACCATAACATTGTTTCCCAGATATTGCTTGATTTGGCTCTGATGAGAGTTCAATCCTTTGTCTATCATTATCACAATCACTCCAATTTTCATCGCCAAAACAATCACCATTTCTAAGTTCAAACCTTTGATAGTAATTTCCACTTCGTGATTTTAAATTGTCCTCTATATAGCTAAAATTATATTTATTTTGGCTCATATAATTCTTATGAAACTTAAAACCGCTATTTGATGTTTCGATAAATAATTTATTATTTTTATCAACAAGAAAATTATCAGCCAAAGCAGTTAAATTGAATATTAATAAAAAAAATATTAATTTAAATACCATAATTATAATAAATTACCTTTAATTGAATTTATGAATTCGTAGTCTTTTTTATAAATATGTCTTAATTCATTACTAAATTTTGATACCTCCTCCATTGAAATCGGATTTTTACCATGATTAGTTTGTAATTTTTTTATTTTAAAATTTTTTCCAAAAAACTGATTTATGTAATCTACTAAACCATCAATAGAAGGCATTTTAGTTAAATAGTTAAAATAATTCGGATCATTGCCAAGAAAAAAGGTTTGAGGCAAAAAATGTTGATTATCAAAATTTTTTTTTTTGAGCCTCTCTACAACATCTTTCATCGACAAATTATTAAAATTAATATCTTTGTGCCAATTCACTCTATTATTATAAGCAGACAGAAATCTCTCTATAGGATCTCTGACAACAGCTATTTTGATAACATCAAGAGAAGATGGCATCATAGTAAACTTTGGTTTTGGGGGTAAAAATGACCAAAGCCAGTAATTTTTATTTGGTTCTAATTTGTACTTATCCTTTTTATACATTGGTATTTCATCATCTAAAAACAAGTAATCTTTTTCAATAGAGAGCAGTTCAACGAAGAGTTTTTTAAAAGAAGAATTTGCATTTTTTGGGACAGGATAAAAGACTAAATTTTTACCATCTGATCTTTGAAAAATTCTATAGGCAGAAATAACGGTTTTATTATCTCTACCAAGAAACTTTATAACCCTTGACTCTACTTTATGCATACTTGGTAGTTAGAAAAAATTATTATTATAAAAAAATCTACTATTAAATTTAAACTAGTCAACTTATAGAGTAATCATCTATAATTATAAAATTAATCATGAAGGTTTCATTTGAGTCCGCTTTCAAAATTAATAGAAATATTAATAAACTGGTAAACCAAGAGGCAATAAATAGTTTTGGAAAAACTTTATATCAAGGAGATAATGCAAATTATAGTATATCTTTATTTCAGAATTACTTAATTGAGCCGAATGAAAAGGTTAAAATATTTCTCCAGCATTTAGGACAGGCACTTATACATTGGGCAAAAAATAAAACTAAAAATGGTTATTTTGGAATGGTTGATGTTCATCACGGTACAGAACTATTTCTTGGCTTTTTACCAAGATACATTGACATTTTTCCAGATGATCAAAATGCAAAAAATTTAATTTTAGACGTTGCTGAGCATATAGGTAATTGGAGCAAAAATTCCCATGACTGGTTTGATTATAGTAATAATAATTTTAAAAGTTGGTATTTTGGCACTAATGGAATACATCAAAATGCATCTTATAATTATAACACAGCTGATCATTTAAGATTAGTACATATAGCACTGTTAGCATGGGAAATTAGTACAGATAAAAAATTTATAGAATGGGCGCACACTTATTCAAGCGAGTTTGCTAGGAAAATTATCCTAGCAGAAAAAAATATACCTGTAGCTTGGAATAGAGAATGGAAAGAATTTTTCCATGAAGACATGGCATCAAAAGAGGAGAGATTTCTCTCTGCTAATCATCATCACTTGTCAGAAAATCCTATTTCGGGAATAGAGAATTTATTAGCATCAGGGGCAATTTATATATTTGGATATCTATACCACAACAACAAGGATGAAATATTTAAAGATGCAGCTAAAGTAATTCTAAATAATCTTATGCCATATTTGACTAATCCTTACTCGGATACAATAGGTGTGGTTTTAAATTATTATAGATCTACTTTTAATGATTACACATACGACCAAATAATATTGGATTATCTTCAGAAAATACCACCAGAGAATAATAATGAAATGATGCTGGGCTTTCCAGAAAATGAAAATCTAAGGCTAAATGGTATTGGCAACAGAAAAGATATGATTTATTGGTACTATTTGGAAAAATTAGAAGCAAAGCACACAGATGAACCACCCACTTCTTTTTTCATGTTAGCATACAACATTACGGGTAAAATGGAATTTGCAGAAAGAGCATTAAAAACAGCATCAAGAAAAATAAAAATAGCATCTTCAATTTTAAGGAGTGGACACGAACATTCAGACTCAGGAAAACTTTATAGTTCAGTTATTTCAGGGCACGGTAGAAATTGGGGTGTTGGCTCTATAACAGGGTGCTATCCAAGTTTATTAATTGGTAGTGACGAAAATCTTGGTATTTATGATTACAAATTTAAGTTCTTATCAAAAACACTATCAAGCGGATGTTTACCAGTGGTTCGAAGTCTTTTAGATTATAAAACTGAACTCATGTTCTATAATTTTTCAAATATAAAACAAAATATTAAATTTATTCATAAAAGTAATTCTGAGCTAGTAAATCTAGAATTGGAGCCTAACTCCTTTATTAAGAAGATTTTCTAATTAATAAAAAGTAATTTAAGAAGTTAATTTTTTAAATTCATCATTTCAAATAAATTTTTTTTCCATATGTCATGATAATCACAAAAACGATATTCTGGAAACCAGGGACCTCCTTCTGTATAATGTATAGCTTTAGGGTGTCCATCTTTAGGTTCATCATACCATCCAACTAACCAATTCCATTCGTGACTTATCTTCCCTATTTCGTCATCTTTTAGCCAACTAAATCTATGAAGGTATTTCCCAGTGGTCTCAGGATCATTAATTAACTTAGTTGTGATATTCTTATTTGAGGGATGTTCACAATTCCACAAAACAACTGAACTCCAATTTTTTCTTGGATAAATGGATTGCAACCTTCCATCCATTTTAGTATTTCCTTTAGGGTTGTAATCATGTTGTGCACACATGACAGCATATTTATCGTCAATTAGAGAAAATAACTCCTCAATCGGGTTTAAAAATAATAGATCACAATCACAAAATAATGCCCAACCCTTGTATTCGTTAAGTATTGGAACTAAAAACCTTGAAAATGTAAATTCAGTTGACCCAAGTTTATCTTCTCCTCGTGTATAGTAACCTTTTTCTCTCAAGTCATTAAGTTTCAAAGGATGAATATTTGCAGAGCTCGATTTTGATTTAATACTGTGGCTACAGACTTGATATGCTAAATCTTCTCTACTATCGTAACCAATATAAATATCCATTAAACAAACCTAGTGATGTTAGTCTTATTTACAAGTAATTTTCAAATTCCTTATATAGCTTTTGCAAACAACTGTTCCAGTTATTCGAACTTTCTTGCCTAATAGGTACTACAGATGGATACCAAACAATATCTTTGTCATTATTTAATCCCCAATACCAAAGTTTACCGTCATTAAATGGGAGTAGTAAAAATGTTTTCACGCCTAACTTTCCTGATATATGGGCATTTGAGTTACTAACTGTAATTACAAAATCACAAGACTTTATTAAACTTGCAACCCCATCGATATCATTAAAGCAATCTATTTGATGTTCTGTAAAAATTTTTTTATTAAGTTTTTTTTCTATTTGGTTTATTTCTATGGTTTCATCAGAATATTGAAGATTTATAAATTCTATATTTTCATTTGATAAAATGTTTTTAAGACTATCTAGTTCAATAGATTTCTTGTTCCCAAAGATTTTATTTGTGCTTTTCCAAGATATGCCACATCGAAGTTTTTTTATTTTACTTGGGATTTTAGAGTCTAAGGAATATGAGATTTTTTTTTGTAAGTTATTTTGATTGATATTTTTTTGAAAATATAATCCCATTGATCCCATAGGTAAATGATAATCATATTCAACATATTCAAAAATACTTTTATAATTAATGATTTTAGTACCTGGATAAATTTTTTTAAAAAAAGGAATTAATTTCTCATTTACAGCAATAGTTGAATTAGCAAATTGGTCTTTTATCGTCTCAAAAAATTGAGAATATATTATTTGCTCACCAATCCCTTGTTCACCGTAAAACAGAACATTTTTTTTAGGTCTACTTAAATCCCATTTAGGCTTTTCAAAACTATCATTGATTTGTTTTAACAAAACTAAATTTTGTAAATCGTATCTTGACTCATGGAAAATCCAAGCTTTTTCGTATTCTTTCGTAAATAGATAACATTGTGAGATATTATAAGATGCATCAATATTTTTTGGATCTTTTTCCAAAATATCTCGATTAATTTTTATCGCCTTCTCAAATTCTCCTTTTGATTTTAAAATATTTCCAATCATTATTTTTGCAGATATCAAAATTTGATCATTATTATTAGATCTTATTATTTCGTCTAACAATTTTGATGCTTGATCATAGTTTCCATTGTCTATTTCCAAATTTGCAATAGACAGTTTCGATTGGGTAAACTCTTTATTTATGCTTATAGATTTTTCAAAAGATTTTCTAGCTTCTTCCAATTGACCATTTTCTCTATATACATTACCTAAAACATAAAGAGATTTTGCATTGAGAGAAATTTCCAGAGCCTTATTTAAATATATTATCGAGTCCTCGTATTCCCTCAGTTGTCTATAGCAGACTCCTATCTGATGATAGGGTTCAAATTTATTTAAGTCTATTCCTGAGCAATTTTTATAAGACTCAATAGCTTTATCAAAAATTAAAAGACCCTGATAACATCCAGCCATATTAAAATTTGAGTCATAATGGTTTTTGTCGGATAATAAAACTCTCTCAAAAAAAGGTATTGCCTCTTTGTATCTTCTATCGTTGGCTAAAATAAGACCATAATAAAATTTATAAGTTAAATTTTCTTTTTCTGATTTTAAAAGATTTTCTATTAATTCTTTTGCTTCAATAAATTTATTATTTTTCAATAAATTTAATATTTCTTGCTCGCTCATTATGTTAAATCAATACTTCCAATAGCAGGAACGCTGATATTATAATTAACAAATAACCAACAATTATTTGTATGATCTCTGATTTTTTTTTAATTTGATCTAGAATAACCTTTGAGGTAACTAAGTTCACTAAAAGTATGTACCATAAGGCATCAACTGTTCCTGCAATCAATACTAACGCTACATTCAAAAACATATCATTATCATAAGACATAAATTGCGAATAAATTGCTAAAAACCAAATAAAAATCTTCGGATTTAATATTGATATTAAAAAACCTTGGGAAAAAGATTTTGTAACACTTAAATTCTGATTTCCACCAAACTCGATTTTATTTCTACTTCTGATTGTTTGAATTCCTAAATAAAGTAAAAAGAATATTGATAATAATTTCAATAAATTAAAAACAAATATATTTGTTTGTAAAATTAAACCAATTCCAATTACTGCACAAAGAGCGTAGATGCTAATTCCAATACCATGGCCAATTGCAGTTAATATGCCACTAAACTTACTTTTGAAAATTGCATTATTTACTACCACAACCATGCTTGGGCCTGGGGACATTGCCCCTAATAAACAAACTATAAAAATTTGAGAAAATAATAAAATCGTCATAGTTAATTAAATTTTTCTTTTACTTCGAATTTATCTAATTTTGACATATCTATAATTTTTTTTAAATCATTTGATACATTTGTATAAATAATTCTTTTGGTATGTTTCCAAATTGGCAAATCTTGATTGCTATTTCCTAAATAGTCAAAACTGTAAATTTTTAACTCATCATTTATGAACTTAACTTTATTTATACCGACCATATTAAAGTTTTTTTTTGTACCAAATGACTCGAAGAAAATTTTTAAATGTTGATCTATTTGATCTACTAATAACTGATGACTTCCAGATATTAGATATACTACTCTATGATGATTCTTAACTTGTTTTATGTATTCAAGACATGCCTGGTTAAATTTCAATTTCTTTATTGGCACCTCAAAACCTGTTGATATTTTTTCTTTAAGAAAAGATTTCCCTTTGAACAAAAAAATGAACAAATAAAAGAAAAGCAAAATAGGTTTTTTCTTTAAAAAATCAATAAAAGCTAAATTTGATAAGTCTTCTTTGATTAAAGTTCCATCTAGATCAACAAATAAAATTCTATTATCATTCATTTTTTCTAAAAAAGGACACTGTAATCATAATTTTTTCTTTTGATACATTTTCTTTTATTGAACCAATACAGTCTGCTTTTATTGCGATTGCTTTTTGAAAAATCTCCTCATATATCAAGGCCTTTACATTTTGAACTTCTTTTATTTTAAAATTCTTCCTCCCTCTTTTTTCTTCAGGATATTCTTTAAAAAAATCATAAACAATATTTAAACTATATTTCTTTATAAACGTTTTATTTTGATATCTTTTAAGTTGTTTATAATCACTTTTGGGAGGTTTATTTTTGAATATATCTATCAATGTTTAAAATGACGGTCACTCAACTTAAAGAATTTTAATTTATGCTTTTTTACATAATTACAAATTTTTGAGTCATTCTTGGATCCCATTGGTGCATATATATCAATGTTAATTCTTTGCCTTTTAATTATTGATAGCGAGTCTGTGAATGGAAAAAAAGCATCTGAAAATAAAAATAGGTTTTTATTTTTGTTTGTGTCATTTTGATATTTAAACTTTCTGAGACAGATCTCTAATGCATCAACCCTGGAAGTTTGACCCCCTGACTTGGATACTAGGCTATCTTGATCAAACAAAGCAATAGCATTAGATTTTATATTTTTTAACACATTTACAAAAAACCCTAATTTTTCTTTATCTAATTTATTTTTTCCATTTATTGTCTCCACAGAAGAGTTTTTAGTATTTACATCTTGTATCAAAGTCCCTCCAAAAAAAGATTTTTTCTCGACATTTTTTAAACCTTTTTTCACTTTAATAACCCTTAAATTTTTCTTCTCTCTAAGCAATTTTAGTGCTCCTTTTTCAAATTTGGGCGCAGTTACTACTTCGTAGAAATTATTTATCAATAGCTTAGCAGTCTGTTTTTTTAATATTTGATTAAAAGCAATGACCCCACCAAAAGAACTTAGAGGATCACCTGCAAGCGCTTTAAGATAACTTTCGGCTTGATTTTTTTTTAATGATGCACCGCAAGGGTTGCCATGTTTTATTATCGTGCAAATATTACTTTTTGTTTTAAAACCATACGTTAGTTGTACCCCTGCATCTATATCTAAAAGATTATTGTAGCTAAGTTTTTTATCACCACTAATTTGAGAAAATTTATTGTTATCAATTATAGCAGATGCTTTTTGTTGAGGATTCTCGCCATATCTCAACGGATATATAGTTGATGACTTACCTTTGAACCAATTTGAAATTTCTAAATCGTATTTTGTGATATGATCAATTGCTTTTATTGCAAATTTTTTCTTTAATATGGGCTTTAAGGGAAAATTTTTTATAAAATAATCATAATCTCTTGGGTTAATAAGGGGTATGGTTTTCTCATAGTTTTTAACGGCTGCTCTAATTAAACTATGGCCACCAATATCAATCATTTCTATGATTTTTGACTTAGTTTTCGTATTTTCAACAGTTTCTTCGAAGGGATACAAATTTACTACCAATAGATCAAATTCGACAATCTTCTCTTTTTTCAGATCATTTTTATGACCTTTGGCATTCGTCCCTAAAAGGCCTCCAAAGATTTTTGGATGAAGGGTTTTAACACGTCCGCCCAGTATTTCTTTCTGCTTTGTATATTTAGTAATTTCTTTATGTGGGATATTTATTTTTTTTAGAAATTTTGAAGTACCTCCTGTTGAATAAATTGTATATTTTTTAGTAACTAGAAATTTTGCTATGACATCTAAATTAGACTTATCATAAACAGAAATAATTACATTCTTACCCATTAGTTTAATGCATCAAATAGAGAGTTAGTGGCTTTAACAAGATCTGCTTGTTTGAATAAAAATGAACCAGCTACTAAGATATCTGCTCCAACTTCTATGCAGGTTTTGCCAGTCTCATAATTTATCCCACCATCAATTTCTATTTTAACATCTAAATTTTCGGATTTAATGAATTCAGATATATTTTTAATCTTATTAATTTGATCGTTCATAAAGAGTTGCCCTCCAAATCCGGGCTCTACTGTCATTACAATAACTTGATCAATATCATTTAAGTAAGGTTGAATTTTATTCCATGGGGTTATGGGTTTAATAGCAATCCCACATTTAATATTGTTTTTTTTTATTCTAGATATGAGACTTTTTATATCTTCATCAATTTCAACATGAAAAGAAATTATATCTGATCCAGCTTCAATATAATTATCAATAAATTTTTCAACTCTATTTATCATTAGATGAACATCAAATACTTTGTTAGAGCATGATCTCAAATTAGATATAAACTGAGGACCAAATGTTAAATTAGGTACAAAATCTCCATCCATAACATCGAAGTGAATGTATTCAGCTTTAGAATCGTTGATTTCTAAAATAGTTTTTTCCATATTAGAGAATGAACCACCTAAAATTGATGGGGAAATGATTATTGCCATTATTTTTTCTCTAAAACTGATACGAAGAAAACATCAGAACCCCCAATATTCTTAAACTTTAATGGATTAATAAAATATCCATTTTTTCTTTTTATCATTTTTTCAGAGTTAATATTGTGTATTTTAATATTGTTATGTTTTTGTGAAATTTTATCAATGACATCGATTGTCTCAAAAGGATGAAATGAGCATACTACATATATCAAAAACCCATTTTTTTTCAATATTTTCAATGATTTTTCAAGTATTTCTATTTGAGTTTTTTGATGTTTTTTAATTTGAGTTTGATCGACTTTTGTAGTTACATCAGGGTTCCTTTTGAAGGTTCCTAGAGCACTACAGGGAGCATCCAAAAGTATTGAGTTGTATTTATCTAAAAATTTTTCTTTTAAAAAATCAATTTTTTTAATATTTATTTTAAGGTTTAACCTTCTTAAATTCTCATAAAATTTATTTATTTGAATTTGTGACTTATCAATTGCACTTACTTTAAAGCCATAAGATTTCAACAATATACTTTTTCCACCAGGGGCTGCACATATATCTAATATATCTGTATCATGATAAAAAGATTTGGTTGATCTAATAATCTCAAAATTCCCTATGTCTTGAACAAAACAGTTTGACTTTAATTTTTTTTTTAATAAAAAAACTCTTTTTTCGTAGATAGCATCTTCTTTATCTACAAGGCTTATTTGGTAATTTATAGGTTTTTCAAAAAGGGTTTGATAAATATATTCTCTTATAGATTTGCTAGAAAAAATTTTATCAAGTACTTTTTTAAATTCAGGGTAAATATATTTTCCAAATTTTAAATTATTTTTGTTTTGTAATACCTTTCTTAATACTGCATTTACTAATGCACCATTCTTAAATTCTTTGCTAACTTCAACTGCATCATTAACAATTGCATAATAGGGTTTATTTGAAAAAAATATAAGCACTAAACTAATTTTTAAAAGTGTTAGAGTTTTTTTTGGTGTTCTATCATGTGTATATCTTAAAAGTATTTGATTTAAATTTTCATAGTTTCTGTAATACTCTTGGATTATAAAAAAAAGAAAATTTCTCTTTAATCTTGGGTAAGTATTTAAAACATTATCGATGCTACTCCCTTGATCAATTCTTTTGATTGAATTAAATAAATTTGTGATATCTGATAAGTTAGATATTTTTAGATCCGTCTATTAAAGATTGTACTACATTCGGGTCAGCTAATGTTGATGTATCGCCAAGTTGGTCTTCTTCTTGTGAGGCAATTTTTCTCAAAATTCTTCTCATTATTTTACCAGACCTAGTTTTTGGAAGTCCGGCAGAAAATTGTAACTTATCAGGAGTTGCTAAGGGGCCTATTTTTTTTCTTATCCATTGAATTAACTCTTTTTTCAGGTCATCACTTACTTCTACACCTGTATTGGTAGTAACATAAGCGTATATTCCTTGCCCTTTAATGTCGTGCGGATATCCTACTACAGCGGCTTCAGAAACAAGTTCATGTTCAACGAAAGCACTTTCAATTTCTGCTGTCCCAAGCAGATGACCTGATACATTAATACAATCATCAACTCTTCCAGTAATCCAATAAAATCCATCTTTGTCTCTTCGACACCCGTCGCCTGTAAAATATTTTCCTTTATATTGGCTAAAATAAGTATCAATAAAACGCTTGTGATCACCGTAAACAGTTCTCATTTGTCCTGGCCAACTATCTAATATACAAAGTTTGCCTTCACACTCACCCTCTAAAATATTTCCGCTGTCATCTACTATTGCAGCCTCAATTCCAAAATATGGTTTAGTTGCACTACCAGGTTTGAGCTTTGATACCCCAGGTATTGGAGATATTAAATGTCCTCCTGTTTCTGTTTGCCACCACGTATCTATAACAGGACATTTATCCTTACCCACTACTGTTGAATACCAACTCCAAGCCTCAGGATTAATTGGCTCACCAACTGTCCCCAAAATTCTTAAAGTACTTAAATCACATTTTTCAATATATGAATTACCCTCTTTCATCAAAGACCTTAAAACAGTAGGTGCTGTGTAAAAAATATTAACTTTGTATTTATCACAAACTTCCCAAAAGCGAGAAAAGTCTGGATAGTTAGGAACGCCTTCGAACAATAATGTTTTACCACCGTTTGCGAGCGGGCCATAAACAGAATAAGAGTGCCCTGTAATCCATCCAGCATCAGCTGTGCACCAATAAACATCCCCTGGATGATAGTCAAAAGAATACTTGTGCGTAAATGAGGCATAAACTAAATATCCTCCTGTAGTATGAAGAACACCTTTTGGCTTACCAGTAGAACCAGATGTATATAAAATGAAGAGAGGGTCTTCTGCATTCATTGATACACATTCACATTGATCATCTACTTCTTTAATTAATTCATCATAATAAAAATTGTTATCTTTATGTAATTCGCCTTGAGTATTTGTATATCGAATAACAAGAGTTTTTATAGAACTATCACAACTTTCCAAAGCTGTATTAATATATTTTTTTAGTGGAATTATTTTTCCACCTCGAACACCTTCGTCAGCAGTAATTACAAATTGGGATTTGCAATCTTTAATTCGTCCTGCTATTGACTCTGGTGCAAAGCCTCCAAATATTACTGAATGTATTGCACCTATTCTTGCACAAGCCAACATAGCAAATGCAACTTCAGGTATCATAGTTAAATAAATAGTTACTACATCACCTTTTCGTACACCAAGTTTTTTAAGAACATTTGCAAATTTACTTACTTCTGACTTTAGTTCTTTATAAGTGTAAGTTTTATTTTTACTAGTATCATCTCCCTCCCAAATAACTGCTATTTCATTTGGTTGTGTTTCAGCATGTCTATCAACACAGTTATAACAAACGTTCAATTCACCATCCTCAAACCATTTGATAGATACGTCACCTTCATAGTTGGTGTTTTTAACTTTAGTGAAATCTTTAGACCATGTTAGTTGAGATCTTGCTACTTTAGACCAGAATTGCTCTTTATCACTAAAAGACTCTGCATACATCTCTTCATATTGTTCTTTTGATAACAGTGGATTAGATAATTTAAATTCTCTCATTTTTTTCACTCATATTAATTAATTTCTTCCATTGCTTCAATGTTACTGGCATCACACTTAATCTGGCTTGTTTTACTAGCGGAAAATCTTGGAAAAATGGGTCTGCTTTTATTTCTGATAAGTAAACTTCATTTAGATCTTTAACATAGGTTACATCGACCATTCCAAATATTCCTTTTTTATCTGTGTGGTCCGGGTAATATTCCTTAGTAACCCTTACTATGCCCTTAATAGCCTTATCTGTTACTGAGTGATAAAACAGGCACTCATCTCCTATTCTCATCTTTTTCATATTATTTGCTGCTTGATAGTTTCTAACACCGTCCCAATGTTCAGTTTTTTTCTTTTTTTGTTGATCCCATGACCAAGAGCTAGGCTCTGATTTTAGGAGCCAATAATTTTTAGAAGTGTTCATGAATTAATATATTAGGTGATGGTCTTGTATTGTAATTATTAAACTTGATTTTTCTAGTCTTCATATATTCGATAGCGTTCCAACCAATCATTGCAGCGTTATCGGTACATAAAGATAAAGGCACCTGATGATAATTAAGTTTCTTTGTTGAAATAAGTTTTTGAAGCTCAGTGTTTAAATATTTATTTGCCGCTACGCCACCACAAATAGAAAAATCATTGATTGTAATATTTTCTTTTTGTAAGAGTTTAATGCTATTTAATATTTTAATTTCTAACACTTTAAATACAGTATGTTGAAATGAAGCCGAAAAGTCCCTCAGAAATATTTTCGTTTTTTTATTTTTTGTGATGGTATTTAGTGCTGCTGTTTTTAAACCTGAAAAAGAAAATTCACAGTTATTTCTTTTTGTCAAAGGCATTGGGAGTTCAAACCTCTCAATATTTCCACCTATTGCTAAACGTTCAATTTCTGGTCCACCAGGATAACCTAACCCTAACCCTTTAGCTACTTTATCAAAACACTCACCTGCAGAGTCATCAATTGTTGTTCCAAGAGTGATAAAATTTTTTGGATTTTTTACCAATACTAATGCCGTATTTCCTCCAGAGACGAGTAGGCATAAATATGGAAACTTAATTTTAGATACAAGTCGAGGTGATAGCAAATGTGCTTGTAAATGATTAATTGGAATAAGTTTAATATTTTTAGATATTGATAGACCTTTTGCAAAAGATGACCCAACAATTAATCCACCTATGAGCCCAGGCCCAAAAGTTGCGGCAATTGCTGAAATTTTTGAAAAATTAATTTTTTTTATTGATATGACCAATTTATCTAAAATTTCCAAATGTTGTCTTGCTGCCATTTCGGGTATAACGCCCCCATGATCTTTATGAAATTTCCTGTGATTAATTGTTTCAAGAAACTCAACACTTTTATCATCTTTTACAATGGCGATAGACGTATCATCACAAGAACTTTCTATTGCTAAAACTTTCATTATTATAAAAAAATATAGATTCTTATTGAATGTCTGAAAATCAAAAAAATGACAGCAAAAAAAGCTTTCTTCAACGTAATCTTTTCCTAATAGTAATATTTTTAATCATTATAACTGTTGCAGGGGGCTTCTTGTATCGAAATAACCTTTTAATATTTGATGAGGCCCAATTCAGCAAATTAAACCAAGAAACAAAATTACCAAATATTCAAAAAGAGATAACCCCTGTTAATGATTTAAATAACAAAGAACTGGAAGATAAAGTAGATCGTCTTGAGTCTCTTATACTAGAGTTAGCAAAAAATGTTCAAGAAATACCTCAAACTACTATTGTTCAGCCAGAACCAGAGCCACAACAGATTACATTATCCAATGATGAGGCATATGAATTAATTTTGTCCATAAATCAGATTATAGTTAATATTGATCAGCAACAAATTCGAAATAAAAATATTCAAAAACTTCAAAATCAGTATTTATTTTTTAATGAAGAAAAATTTAAAGAACTGCTCACTATTCCAGATTATACATATTCAGTACAGCAATTACAGATTAATGAAAATACATATGTACAAAATGAGTTTATGAAACAAAATAATTTTCAATGGCTTAAAAGAATTATTGAAAATATATTTGAAATTCAAATAACAAAAAATTCATTAGAACCCTTACCATCATTTATAAATGCGATGTACAATCGACAATATACAAAGGCTATAATTGAATACGAGAAATTAAATCCTAATCAAAAAATATTTTTTAAATCTTCTTATGAACTAGCTCAAATCTATAACGATAACCAAATTTTTCTCGAGAATATGATCTAATGATAAGGCTACTAATAATTTTAATAATTTTTATAAGTGGTTACGGCGCTCTTTTTTATATGTTTAACAATGCTGGCAATCTTTCACTCGTTTTAGGCATTTGGCAATTGAGTATCCCCATTGTACAATTCCTTTTTGTCTTAATAACATTTCTTATTCTTTTAATTTTGTTTTCTTATGCTTTTACAAAGCTTTTTATTTATCCACGAGCTGCTTATATGCTCTATAAATCCTCAAATGAGCAAAAAGGTCTTGAACACTTAAGAGAGACATTAGTTGCAATAACTGAGGGTAATATAGATAAAGCTACAAAAAGTCAGAAAAAATTTAAAAAATACTTAGGTAAAGATCCTTTAAACAAAATACTACAAACGCAAATTAAAAAAACAAAGGATCTAAAAATAGTTAATGTTGAAAAAGGCTCGGATTAACTTAAAAAAATTACTCCTGCTCCAAAACAAGTTAAAGTAGCGCCTATTACTGCTAGATGCCCTGCATAATTTTTAGTAATAATCCATAATATCGGTATTATCATAATTGGCATTGTGCTAGATAAAGTTGAAATAATTCCAGGATCTCCATTTTTAAGAGCAATTATTAACATAGTCATTCCAACGCCCATTCCCATAAAGCCAAGAAAAATACTATAAAAAGTTTTTTTAACATCTTTCATTCTTTCTAAAAGATTATTATTTTTTATAAATCCTAAGCTAAAAAACATCAATATTGCTGCTATTAAAACTCTTACATAAGACACAATGATTGGGTCTGTTACCTCAAGCGCAGGTTTCATAAGAATGATCCCAATAGCCTGACACAGTGCTAGACCAACACCAGCAATCAGTCCAATGTATTTGTTGCCTTGAATGTTTTCTAGGTCATCATCAGGAATTGTTCGATTAAATTGTATTGCAACTATGATTCCAAAAAAAATCAAAAAGCATCCAAATAGCTCGACCATAGAGGGAAGTGTTTGTAAAAAGAATTCTGCTAAAATAATTGTAAAGGGTATTTGCAAAGAAAATAATAAAGCTTGCCTTCTAGGCCCAAGTCTTTTGAGGCAAACAAATAAAAATGTATCACCTATTATAATACCAATTACTGAAGATAAAAATATTGCTGTGAATATTGATTTATTGAAATAAATTGGATCCCAATTTACTACAACGTAGGGTAAGAAGAGGATTACTATTCCTATTAATCTTAAGAGATTATAATTATAACTTCCAAAATATCTGACAATTCTAGTTGCTGATAAAGCAACCATAGACCACGTAGCTGCAGCACCTATGGCTAAGATGTATCCAATCACGCGAGGGTATTAATGACTAATTAAAAAATTGATACGTTAATTTAGTAAAAAAAGGGGCCAATAATGACCCCTTAATAATTAAATTTGAAATTAATTTATCTTCTTTGACCAAATAATTGCATCAACATTATGAATAGGTTTATAAAGTCTAAGTATAATGTTAGTGCACCCATGATTGCAGCTTTTCCTGCAAAAGCAGTTCCAGCAACTTGATAATAAGTTGATTTAATTCTTTGAGTATCGTAAGCAGTTAAACCCACAAATACTAAAACACCCACACAAGAAATTACAAACTGCATCGCTGAACTTTGTAAAAATATATTTACAACACTAGCGATAATAATTCCAATGAGCCCCATCATAAGAAATGAACCAAACTTGGTTAAATCTCTTTTAGTTGCATATCCATAGATGCTCATCGCAGCGAATGTACAGCTTGTTATTAAAAATACCCTAACAATGCTTACGCCAGTGAAAACTATAAATATATAAGACAGCGAAATTCCCATCACAGCAGCGAAGGCCCAAAATGTCATTTGAGCTGCAGAGGTGGACATTTTTTGTAATCTTGCGCCTAAAAAGAAAATAAATCCAAGTGGAGCGAGCATTACAACCCATTGAAGTGCTGTGCCATATATAGCCCCCATTAAAGTAGGAGACTGAGAAAATCCCCATGCCACTAAACCACTTATTGCTAAACCAGAGGTCATGTAATTGTAGACTTTCATCATATAATCTCTTAAGCCCTGATCTATAACTGTAGATTGTGACTGCGAATATGTATTTTGTTTTAATTCGACCATTATTTCTCCTTAATTATTTTTAATATGGCTATTATCTTGATATTTTTCAAGTAAAACCGTATGAATCTTTTATGAAATTCAAACCCTTAGGAAATACTGACCTACAAGTTAGCCTTATTTGCCTTGGTACAATGACCTGGGGCGAGCAAAATACAGAAAATGAGGCATTTGAGCAAATGGACTATTCTATGGAAAAAGGTGTCAATTTCTTTGATACCGCGGAATATTATTCAGTTAAAGGAAAAGAAAAAACATACGGTGCCACTGAAAAAATAATTGGTAATTGGTTTAAACAGAAAAATAACAGAGAAAAAGTAATATTAGCGTCAAAGGTAGCCGGCCCTGATGTAAGATGGATAAGGGGAGGTGGTCTTCAATTCAATGAGAAACATTTTACCGAAGCATTAGAGGGAAGCCTACAAAGATTACAAACAGATTACATTGATCTTTATCAACTACATTGGCCAGAGAGAAAAACAAATTTTTTTGGAAGGCTAGGATATAAAAATTATAAAGAAGAAAAAGAATGGACTCCATTTGAAGAAATTTTACAAACAGCAAAAAAATTTATCGATCAAGGTAAGATTAGATATCTAGGTTTATCTAATGAAACTCCTTATGGCTTATCCAATTACATCAACTTGTCTAAATATAAAAACCTACCAAGAGTTATGTCTGTCCAAAATCCATATAGTTTATTAAACAGAACTTATGAAGTTGGTATGTCTGAAATATCAATTAGGGATCAGGTAGGTTTGTTAGCTTACTCCCCTTTAGCTTGTGGTGTGTTAACTGGAAAATATAGAAATTCAAAAAAACCTGATGGTGCACGTTTAACAATTTGGGAGGATTGGACTAGGTACACTAATGAGAGATCAATTGTTGCTACAGAGCAATATTGTAAAATTGCAGAGGATAACGGACTTACCCCTACTGAATTATCACTTGCATTTGTTAACCAACAAGACTTTGTCACAAGTAATATTATTGGTGCAACAAAAATGGATCAGTTGAAAGAAAATATAAATTCAGTAGATATACAATTATCAAAAGAAATTATTGATGAAATTAATGATGTGCATGAAAACAACCCATCACCCGCACCTTAAGCTATGACTGATTGGCCAAAAGACAATAAGGGTAGATTGACAAAAACTTTTGAATTCAAAAATTACAGAAAAAGCTTTGCCTTTACTAGCCAAGTGGCGATGTTATCTGAGAAAAAAAATCATCATCCTCAAATTATTTTAGATTACGGAACTGTTACCATTTCTCTTATTTCTCATGATGTTCAGAAAGTTACCCAAAGAGACCTAGATTTAGCAGAGCAAATCGATAAACTTTATCAAGAATGATTTACCTTATAGGTGTTCCTGGTTTAATTCCTTTTTATCTTTGTTTTTACAACATCGATTTAATATTTCTTGATTTTGATAAAGACATGTTCGTTTATTACTCTGCAGTCATAATGTCATTTTTAGGTGCAGTGTATTGGGGTGTTTATCTTCAATCAAAAAATAATATAGCTATTTTGTTTAGTGTTTGCCCAGCTGTTTATGCATTTTTAGTCTTAGCATTTGAATTAAAATTTGATGAAACTATTGGGCTTTTTATAGCAGGTTATTTCATAGTTTTATGCTTTGATTTCTTTTTTTATTTCAAAGAAAAAATAATTAAAACTGATTATTTTATTTTAAGGTTAATACTAACAGCCGGTATCGCTCCAGCACATATTCTATATATTTTATAAAAATTAGTTAGCGATTAAATTTAGTAGTTTACCAAATTTACCAGAGAATTTAATTTTACCGTGAGTGTAAGCGAGTCCGATACAACCAGTTTTTGCATCACCAACAGGTGTATGATTATGATCATCACTTCTTACTTGAACAGATCCTTGTTTGTAATTGCCATATTCATCGCTATAGGAGCCGTGTAAAACTAAAAAGCTTTCATTGCCTTCATGTGTGTGCTGAGGAATTTTTGCACCAGGCATTACGTGGATAAGTTCTAGTTTTTCATTGTTGTCCTTGGGTAATATAGAAGCAACTTTAACATCCTTAAAAGATTTCCACTTAACATTTTTATTTTTTAAATGGGATCTTAGAGTAAATGGTAATTGACTTAGTAAAGGATCATGCTCCTCATCAATTTGAGGTGATGATGTTTCATTTTTTGTTTGATTTAAAACTTTATTCCATAATTCATTGGACAGTGGTGAGGTCTCAGACTTATCTAAAAAATAACCACCCACCTCATTCATCGCGGAGGTTAGAGACTTATTCTCAGGATCTACTTCAGCCAAGCACTGCTGGAAAATTAGACTTGCAGGTGAGTTAACAGGTGTACTTAGAATTTCGAATGTCATTTGTTTAATTAACCATACTTCCGCCGTCATTATTTAGATTAACCATACTGCCGTCTTGTTCCAATTTGCCGCGGATCTTTTCTAATGCTAGACGAATTCTTGATTTTACAGTGCCTAATGGGATTTTGGTAATCTCAGCGATTTCACCATGTGATTTTTCCTCAAAGAAATTCATTTTTAGCAGATCTAGTTGATCTTTTGGAAGGTCATCTAAATATTGTGCCACCATTTCAAATTTTTGGTCATGTTCGATATTTTCATCTGCTTTAGACTCAACAGGAGGTAAAATGGCAGTCTCAATGTCCTCCAAAACCGCTTTCCTAGTTTTTCTTAAAATATCAATTTTCTTGTTACGAGCGATAGTATAAATCCAGGTGCTGGGCGAAGCCACTGACGGGTCATAATAATCAGCTTTAGTCCAAATAATAGTCATGGTTTCTTGAATGATTTCTTCTGCGACGGCATCATCTGCACCTGACTTCATTAAAAAAGACTTTAGCCTTGGGCCAAAATAATCAAAAATTTTTTTAAAACTCCCAATATCCTGCCTTTCTGCAATATTCTGAAGTGCCTCCACAAAGGGATTTTTAACTTTTACCATCAATCTCTCCAAATACATCTTTCCATTTATTATTTTAAAAATCAATCTTAATTGGTATATTCTCTGACATTAAACCAGCATGTTTAAACAAAAATTATCATACTTGACGCTATGCTTATGTTTTTTGATAACTAATTTGTTTGCCAGTCACTCAATTGACTTTGAGCATGGCAAGTGGTCCTTTAAAAAAATAAACAATAAAACATGTTCAATTTTTCAGGTACCGACTTCAGAAAAGGGTAAATATACAAATAGAGGAGCAGTAATTTTTTATGTATTCAAAGAAGGTGCAGCTGAATATGTGAGAATAGACGCTGGATATCCATATGACACACAAAAATATGTTAAAGTTACTATTGACTCAAAAAATTATCAATTTTTTGGAGAGGATGACTCTGCATGGTCGATGGCAGACGACACTGTCATCATTAAAGCTTTAAAAGTTGGTAAAAAAATGACAGTTGTCGGGTATTCTAAAAGAGGTACAGAAACAACAGATACATACACGTTAATTGGTTTTACTAACGCGTATAATTCTCTTCAACAAGACTGTTAAGAAAATGAAAAATAAAATTATTTTAGCCTACTCAGGCGGATTGGACACAAGCGTCATACTGAAATGGCTGCAAACTGAATATAACGCAGATGTCATCGCCTATGCAGCGGATCTTGGCCAAGGAGCAGAGTTAACTGAAGCGAAAATCAAAGCAAAAAAACTTGGCGCAAAGAAAATATACATTGAAAATTTAAAAGAAGAATTTGTTCGAGATTATGTTTTTCCTATGTTTCGTTGCAATACAATTTATGAGGGTGAGTATCTTCTAGGTACATCAATTGCTCGACCATTAATTGCCAAGAGACAAATTGAAATTGCAAAAAAAGAAAATGCTAATGCTGTATCTCATGGTGCAACAGGTAAAGGAAATGATCAGGTAAGATTTGAATTTTCATACTATGCCTTAGATCCTAAAATAAAAGTGATTGCACCTTGGAGAGAGTGGGATTTATCATCTAGAACAAAACTGTTGGAATTTGCTGCTAAAAATAAAATCCCTATCATGAAACATAATAAAAAAGAGTCTCCTTACAGTGTAGATGCAAATGTTCTGCATCGATCTGCAGAGGGAAAAATTTTGGAAGACCCTTGGAAAAGACCACCTGAAAATGTATTTGGTATTTCAAAAAGTCCTCAGTCAGCCCCTAACAAAGAGACATTGATAACTATTCAATTTAAAAATGGTGACCCTATTGCTATTAACGGAAAAAAGCTCTCACCATTTAACCTATTAGAAAAGTTAAACAAACTAGGATCAACAAACGGAATTGGAAGAGTGGATATTGTAGAAAATAGATATGTAGGAATTAAATCTCGCGGTGTCTATGAAACACCAGGAGGTACAATTCTTCTTAAAGCACATCGTGCAATGGAAAGTATTACTCTTGATAGAGAAGAGGTTTTTACGAAAGATGAACTCATGCCTAAATATGCAAGATTAGTTTATAATGGATATTGGTTTGCTCCAGAAAGATTGATGATGCAAAAAGCTATTGATGCCACTCAGAAAAGAGTAAATGGCCAAGTAAAACTTGCACTCTATAAAGGCAATGTGATTGTCATTGGAAGACAGTCACCTAATAGCTTATACGATGAAGATCTTGCAACATTTGAAAGTTCTAATTACGATCAACGTGACGCAGAGGGTTTTATAAAACTTAACGCACTAAGGCTTAAAAAAAATAAACTTAAATTCTAGTGCCTACATTTCTATCGGTAAGGAGAAGAGTGTCTATACTGTCTATAATTTTTAATATTTTTCCCTCATCATTATGATATGCAAATTGGAGATTCGATATATCATCTATTTTAATAAGAATTATCTTTTGAAACTATAATAAAAACTTAATTTTAATTTGATCTTGGGTCCTCAAGACCAGAGTGACGATAAGCTGAAGTTACAGTATTTCTTAATAGACATGCTATAGTCATAGGTCCAACACCACCTGGCACCGGAGTAATCTTTGAAGCTTTCGTGGTGGCACTTTCAAAGTTAACGTCACCCACTATCTTACTTCCTTCACTTCCGTCTTCTTTTGTAATAGCTATTCTGTTTATGCCAACATCAATAACAACCGCACCATCCTTTAACCATTTTGAGTCAATCATCTCAGCCCTTCCTATAGCTGCAACAATAATATCTGCTTGTGAGCAAACTTTTTCAATTTCTTTAGTTTTGGAGTGCACCACAGTAACTGTACATGACTCTTCAATTAAAAGTTGAGACATTGGCTTACCAACAATATTTGATCTACCAATCACAACTACACTTTTGCCTTTTAAATCTTCTATCTGGTCTTTTAACAAGAGCAATGACCCCAATGGTGTACACGGGATAAAAGCTTTCTTTAACATATCCCCACCTATTGAAAGTCTGCCTGCATTAATTGCATGAAAACCATCAACATCTTTCTCCACCACGATGGCATCTATTACTTTTCTCTCATCAATCTGCTTGGGTAAAGGTAACTGCACTAAAATGCCATGAACAGACCCATCATTATTCAGGTCATTTATCAATTTTAATAATGTCTCTTGATCTGTATTTGTATCTAATTTGTAATCTTTAGTTTTTATATTACACTCTGCAGCCATTTTTGTTTTTTGTCCTACATAAACTTTACTTGCTGGGTTTTCACCCACTAGCACCACTGCTAAACAAGGATCTACTTGTTTTTGACTTATCAATTTGTCTGAGTCCTCTTTCACTTCAGCTCTGATTTTTGCTGCAAAAGCTTTTCCATCAATTATATCTGCCATTTTTTTTAATCTCCTAATCGTTATCCTCTAGGCCAATACTCAATCAGTAAATCTTTAAATAAGTAAATTATTAGTATTAAAAGCACTGGTGAAATATCTAAGCCGCCTAAATTTGGTAAATATCTTCTTATATAATTTAATGGGGGGTCAGTTAGTTTTCTAAAACTTTCAAAAACTCGCCACAAAAAAATATTTTGACTATTTAATATATTAAAGTGAAACAACCAAGATACGACCACATAAAAAAACACAATAAGTGTGTAAAAGTCTAGTAGTCTTACCAGGAACAGTAATAACGAATTCACTGTGATAAATTATAAAAAATTATTATTCGCGTCTATTAAATAAGAAATTCCTGCAACGCTCTGATTGGGGTTTTGTGAAAACTGTGTCAGGATGCCCTTCCTCCTCTACTAGACCATCGTGAAGAAAAATTACATTATTTGAAACTTTTCTAGCAAACTCCATCTCATGAGTTACAACTAACATTGTTTTTCCCTGTTCAGCTAAATTGCGTATAACAGACAAGACCTCATCTACCAACTCTGGATCAAGAGATGATGTTGGTTCATCAAATAATAATATTTCTGGAGATATGGCTAGTGCTCTAGCTATTGCTGCTCTTTGTTGCTGACCTCCTGATAAACGAGAGGGATATTCTTTTGCTTTATCCGCGATCCCAACTTTTTTTAATAAGGTCATCGCCTCTTCTTCCGCAACTCCTTTTTCTATTCCTAAAACATTTACAGGAGCCTCTGTTATGTTATCTATAATATTCATATGAGACCAAAGATTGAAACTTTGAAATACCATGCCCAATTTTTTCCTAATTGAAATAATTCTCGATTGTAAATTCTTACCAGGTTTTTTTAAATTCTCATCTCTGCAGTTGATAATTTCACCACAAACATTTACTGTACCACTATCAGGTGTTTCAAGGAAATTTACACAGCGAAGCATAGTGCTTTTTCCTGACCCTGAACTTCCTATAATACTTACTACGTCACCCTTATTGGCAATAAGATTAATGCCCTTTAAAACTTTATTGTCACCAAATTTTTTCTCTAACTTATTTAGCTCAAGTATTTTCATCATTTAGTAATATTTCATTTTTTCGATTTCAAAGATATTGCTAAAAAGATTAAATCTAAAAGTTAATTTGTTAATTTATATCAAATTTACAAAAATCATATTTATTAGTTCTAAAAACCTAATCAATTCAATGTTTTTAGAGAATAATTATGATTTTATGAATATTTAGATTGTGTTAGGATAATTTATGTATGAAAATAATACTGGCATGGATGAAAATAGCACTGAGTCAGCAGATGATGAAATTCAATCTACTCCAATAGATAATGATGCTAAAGCAGTTAACATAGGTTCTGGCGTCAGAGTTGATGGACGAATAGAAGGTGCAGAAACTTCGGATATTTCTGGAACTCTTACTGGAACTCTGAAATCCTCAAATATAAACATTAATAGCAAGGGTGCTTTTAATGGAGACATGTCAGGTCAAGAAATAACAATATCTGGGAGTGTTGAAGGTGAGATAAATTCAGAGGATTACTTGATCGTCAATAACTCTGCAAACATAAAAGGAGTAATTGAATATGCTTCATTACAAGTAAGTTATGGTGCAAGAATTCAGGGTACTTTAAGACATAGAGGTAGCGTCCAATCCTATTCACCAGTTTCTAATGATGAAGTTAAAAAAGATGAGATGAGTGAAAACCAAGAGGATGATCAATAATGGCGTTATTTGGATCTAGTGAAAAAAAACCTGAAGAAAAAACTGAATTTATATTTGACACTGATAGCACTATCAACCAATCAACTCTAGCGAAAGATATAAAAATAAATGGCTCTCTTGAATCTACAGACTACATAGATTTTTCTGGACATCTAATAGGCACTATAAAGTCACAAACTATTAATTTAAAACCAGGTTCTTATGTTAAAGGAACTGTTGCTGCTGATACCATAACAGTTGAGGGAGAAGTTGACGGAGACATTCAGGCTAAAGATATCTACATTAAGTCAACAGCAAAAATAAAGGGAAATATTCGCTATAATAATATTGACATTCAAAATGGTAGTATAATCAACGCAGATTTGTTCTATTCATTATAATTTATCAAATATTCTAAGCGTTTTTATAAAAAGTTTATCTATTTACTCTATTTTAGTTTATATTTTAGTAAGTATTTATTCGAAGTAATAGAGGAAGAACAAGGAGAAAATTATGAAAAAAATAATACTATCAGCATTTGCTGCGCTTTTTTTATTTGGTTCTGCCTTTGCAGAAACAGTAAGAATGGGCACAGAGGGTGCTTATCCTCCATATAATTTTATTAATGATAATGGCGAAGTAGATGGATTCGAAAAAGATGTTGGCGACATGCTTTGTATTCGTGCAAATTTAGATTGTGTTTGGGTTATTAACGAGTGGGACTCTATCATTCCTAATTTAGTGTCAGGTAACTACGATACAATTATTGCTGGTATGTCAATAACAGCTGAACGTGATGAGGTGATTGACTTTACACAAGATTATTTTCCACCATCTCCATCAGTTTACATGGGAATGAGCGACGCAGACATTGATGTAGATAGTGCTGTTATTGCTGCTCAAACTGCAACTATTCAGGCAGGTTATGTTGCTGAAAGTGGAGCAACTTTAGTTGAATTTGCAACAGCAGAAGAAACAATATCTGCAGTGCAAAATGGTGAAGCTGACGCTGTCTTAGCAGATGGTGATTACCTCGCATCGATTATTGCAGAATCAAATGGTGAATTTGCAAACATTGGAGAAGTTTCAATTGGTGGCGGTGTTGGAATGGGCATCCGTGAATCTGATACAGAGTTAAAAGCTAAAATGAATGCAGCTATTAGCTCTATGAAAGACGACGGATCGCTAAATGCTCTCATTAAAAAGTGGTTTGGTTTTGAAGCTGCTACTTTTTAAGATTATTTAATTTAAACTTAATATAAGAGGACGGAATATCCGTCCTCTTTTTTTTTCTTTATAATATTCATTCAATAAACATTGAAACATAATATAAAGTCCAATTTAAAATGATCATAGTTGGGGCAGGAATTGTAGGTGCATCCTTTGCCTATCATGCCTATCAAAATGGTGTAGATAAGATAACAGTCTTATCATCACATTTACCAGGTGATAGAAGCCAAGCTACTTCAAATACCTGGGGTTGGGTGAATGGATATGCAAGTAATGATAAAAGTTATGCTACTTTTCGTTTAGCTAATTTAAATTACTGGCCAAAATTAATAAATTATATTTCAAACTTAAATTATACATCAAAAGGCGCATTTATTTGGGATCAAGGAGAGAAAGAGCTTCAGCAAACTATCAAGCAGCATCAAAGTTGGCGGCATTCGGTGAAAATATCAACTAAATCTGAACTAAAAAAACATTTACCTTACTTAATAAATATACCGCCCATGGCCTGCTTTGGTGCTGATGATTTGGTCATTGATGGTGTTAGAGCAACAAAAGAACTTTTCAAAGCTAGTAGATCGAAAATATTAAAAACTAACGTAAAAGAGTTAATATGTGATAGCAACAATGTCATTGGTGTCAAAACCGATGATGAAATTATTAATGATAATGAGGTAATTTTAACTGCTGGACTTGGCGTTCCAAAATTATTATCAACAATTAATATTCCTTTTGAAATGCACTCAAGTTTAGGGTTATTAGTTTATACAAAACCGTTGCCCCCATTATTAAAATGCCCAATTACAGGTTTTGATTTCCATGCAAGGCAGGACGACAAAGGAAGATTAATAATAGGTGGAAAATTTGATGATGACTCAAGCCAAGAGGAAAATATTAAGGGTACTGCAAAAAAACTTATCCAAGACATGGCAACAAGGCTCAACTATAATGGGAATATGATTTTAGATCATTTTACACTTGGTAAACGACCTTTACCAGTTGATGGAAGACCGAAAATTGGACGTCTCAAAAATCAAAAAGGTGAAAAATTAAATGGTTTATATTTAGCAGTTATGCATTCAGGCATAACTAATGCACCTTTGGCTGGTAAGTTTGGTATAGATGAGGTTTTATTAGGAAAAAGAAATAATTTAATTAGAGATTTTTCACCTCAAAAAAACAGACACACAAGAGGAATTAACTGATGTTTAGTTATTGTGTAGACCCTAAAACCATAGAAGGATTAATGTGGTTATCGTGTTATGTCACTACAGCAAAGCATATGTCATTTTATTTTTCCTTTTTAGTTGTTATGGGTTTGCTTTCTTTGGCTGCTCCATTGGCAATGGCATTCGGTTTCGCAGGCGCAACTGCTTCAAGATCCACCTTTAGAATTATTCGCTCTTTAGGAAAAGGTTATCTTGCGATGATAAGAGGTATTCCAGATATTGTTTTCTTTTTATTTATTCCAATAGCACTTGATCAAGCATTTGAATATTTGCGTCATAAAGTTTTATGTTCTGATGTTACTGAGCCAATAAGGCAAGGTAATGATTTTGTCGTTTGTGCAGCTGCGAAACTTCCTTTAAATACAGCTGGCGAGTGGGTGCACGATATATATGGATTTTCTTTAGCTTTACTTGCTTTTGGCTTTGTTTTTGGAGCTTTTGCCGGCAACGTTTTGTCTGGAGCTATGGCTGCAGTTCCAAAGTCTCAAATAGAAACAGGAGAGGCTTACGGCTTTTCTCAAAGTCAAATTTTTAGAAGAATTCTCATACCACAAATGTGGATTTATGCGTTACCAGGTCTGTCTAATTTGTGGATGATTTTAATTAAAGCAACCCCACTTCTATTTCTTCTTGGCATTGAAGATATAGTCTATTGGGCTAAAGAACTAGGTGGCATTAAAACTGGTGTATATGAGTACCCGCATCCTGATTGGCGAGCTTGGTATTTTGGAGTACTAATGATTTTTTATTTATCATTAACTTACTTGTCACAATCTTTATTAGACAAAATATCAGCTCGTCTTTCTCAAGGACAAGCCACCATGGCAGGCAAGGCTGGTTGATGTCGAGTTGTTTTCAAACATTATCTGATTATGGCCTGAGATCTATAGGTTATGGAGAGAGACTTTTACCAAAAGCTGACATAACACTTTGTGAGCAATTTGTATTAATTGGTTCTGGAATGATTTGGAACATATATTTTGCCGTTTTGGCATTACTCCTTGGATTTTTCTTTGCAACAGTTCTGGCTTTAGGTAAAAATTCAAATTTACCTCTATTTAACGCTCCTTGTAGACTATTTATTTTTATTTTTAGAGGTTCTCCTTTATTTATTCAATTTTTCTTTGCATATGATTTATTTGTTCTTTTACCAAGATTAGGATTTGATATTGATTTAGGATTTCTTGTTGTTACAGTTGAAACGCGTTGGTTTACCAAAGCTTGGTTAGGAGCTTTAATAGTTTTATTTTTTAATACATCTGCTTACGCAGGTGAGATTTTTTACGGAGCCTTGCGTGCTGTCCCAAGTCAAGATTTAGAGTCAGCAGATGCGTTTGGTTTTACAGGGATTAAAAAATTCAGACGTATTATATGGCCAACAATGCTCCGCTTGGCATGGCCCTCTTACACAAATGAAGCAATTTTTATGTTCCATGCAACAACATTGGTGTTTTTTACTGGTTTTCCAGCGTGGCAACAAAAAGGAGATGCAATTTATTATGCCAGTTATTTCGCTGATAAAACCTTCAATCCTTTTATTCCTTATCCAATTGTTGGCTTCTACTTTATTTTATTAACATTATTGATAATTGGTTTATTTGGCTTAATAAATAGAAGATTGAATAAGCATTTACCAACTAACGAGAGAAAAAGATTGATGTTTAATAAGTACAATTTAATTAGATAAGTCGTTCAAATAACTCATTTTATACTCTTTTAAAAAATCTAATTTTTTTTCTAACAAATATAAAAATTATTATTAGCACAACCAAAGGAGTCCCCCAAAGTAGTATGTGATTTTTAGGTGGACTAAAAGATATTTCTTCACCATAAATTTTGATTAGTTCTTGATTAATTTCCTCAATGGATATTCCAGAGCTATATTTTTTTTGGATTTGCTCTTTTAAATTTATTGCAAACTCTGTATCAGACTCTTGAATACTCTGACCCTCACAAACTAGACATCTGATTGTTTTATAATAATCACTTAGTTCATTTACACCTGCAAAGCTAAGTATAGATATATGAATTATTAAAAATGGTATAATTAGTTTATAAATACTTTTCGACATCTTCATAAAATAAAGGCCCTTGTATCTTTTTTTGAGTAATTTTATTAACAATAAAGAACGTCTCTGGAACACCAATTAAACCCATCTCGTAAGCGATGGTGCCATCATCTCTTAAAATGTATTCAAAAGGATTTCCATGTTCATTAATCCACTCCTTAAAATTCTCTTCATCGTCTCGAAAATTAATACCAATAATTTTTACGCCTTTTTTTTTCATTTCCATTAACAAAGGGTGCTCCAATAAGCATGGCTTACACCAAGAAGCAAAAAAATTAACAATGTAAAATTCACCTAATGTATTTTCATTAATTAACTTATTGTTGAAGAAGTCTGGTGTTTCAAATATTAAACTCGATACCTCATCTCTTGAATTATTTTTGTTAGTTGATTGATTAAAGTAAAATAACACACTTACGATTAACACCACCAATCCAACTATAGGTAATAAAAGAAACCTCTTCATCGTTTTTTAACAATTGATAAAAATATTGAAAAAACAAGCATAATGGCACTCAACCATAATAAATTTATAAATGGTTTATATACTAAATTGATACCTACCTTATCGCTCTCAATTGTTGATATTGTTGCATAATATTGACTAAAAAATTTATTTGTAGTACTAACCTCATTTGTAACTTGCCCTGAGGGTTGGTAGATATTTTTTGAAGGTGAGAGTTCTTTTTCTTTTTCTCCATCAAAAATTAATAAGTCCACTGATATTTTTTGATAATTTTGAAAATCCTCATCTTTAATATTTTTAATTATTGCGGTTTTATTATTTTTTAGTTTTATTTCATTGGAAGTTTCTTTTTCAAATAGTAGATTTTCTTCATAGTCAAATTGTTCTGTATATACAGCTGCTATTATAAAAAAACCAATACTTAAGTGAGCTAGCCATTGAGAGTAAAAATTTATATTTTTATTAAAATTTGTTTTTAAAACTAAAATACTTTTCAAAAATAATGGACTTGTAATAAAAACACTAAGCGCAAAATAAAAATTATTAAAAAAATAAAAAGATACTAAGGATATTAATAATGAAAAAGTTATTATAAATGGTAATTGTTTATCCTTTTTTTCATGTCTTCCCCAATTTATCTGTGGTGCAAATGCCATGAATAAAATTAATGGAGCTAGTAACAAATTAAATGCGAAATTATAATATGGTGCGCCAACTGACACTGATGTTTTAAGAATCATTTCGCTAAACAATGGATAAACTGTTCCAATGAAGACAACTAGTGCAGAACAAATAAAAAATATATTATTTAATAAAAGAAAACTCTCTCTGCTAAGTAAATTAAAAGAGTCTTCATTGAAATTAGAAATACTTTTTATATTTAGCCTTACTGTAATAGCTAGCAAATATGTGATTATAATAATCAAAAATAATCCTCTAAGTGGGTCTGTCGCAAAACTATGCACAGATACAATTAAATTTGAACGTACTAAAAAAGTTCCGAACACTGATGCAATGAAACAGTAAAGCCCTAAATTTAGGCTCCATAGTTTTAGTTGGTTACTTTTGATTGAAACTTGAAGAGAATGTATCAAGGCGGTATTTAATAACCATGGTATTAATGAGATGTTTTCTACTGGATCCCAAAACCACCAACCTCCCCACCCTAGTTCTGAATATGCCCAGTACGAACCCAAAACTATTCCTCCAGTTAAAAAAAACCATGAAATTTTTGACCAAATCAACATTTCTTTGAATAATTTATCTGAAAAGTTTTTACTGACTAGCATATGTGCAGATATCACGAAGGGAATAATTAAACCAATATATCCTAAGAACAATGTTGGAGGATGAATTACAAATAAAAAATGTTGCAAGATTGGATTTAGGCCCAAGCCCAAAACATTTTCATTTGCTTCTACATAAGTAAATGGATTTGAGCTAACTAATACATAAAGAACAAATAAAGTTGATATAAATAATATATTTTTATGAATCTCTACAGTTTGATTTTTATAAAGGAAAAAAACTCCAAATAAGTTAATTAAAAAAACCCATAATAAAATTGATCCCTCATGACTACCCCAGGCAGATGTCACTTTATAAAAAATAGGATCATCAACATAAGAATTTTCGACAACGTTCAATAAAGTGAAATCTGAAATTGAAAATGCATATACTAAAAGACCAAAGGGAATGAGGTTCATAAAATAAATTAATTTTAAAGAAGAAGTAGTTGATGGAATTACTTTCTTTAATAAATTTATATAAAACAAGATAGTTAGCACTAATGAAATATAAATAAAGCTATTACCTAAATAAGATATCAATTAATTTCCTCTCCATTTTCCCTCTTCTTTAAGTTTGTCTATAGCGCTTTGGGGCATGTAGTTTTCATCGTGTTTTGCCAAAACTATCTCTGCAACAAAAATGTTATCTATAAATTTTCCTTCAACGATAATACCCTTATTTTCTTCTACTAGATTTGGAAGTGTTTTAGAAAATACAACATTTACAGAATTTTGATTTTGATCAACTACTTCAAAAATCCAGTTTCCATCTAAAAATTTTAAACTATTTGTTTTAACAAGCCCCCCAACCCTTAAATACTTATTTTCTATCCCATCCATACTTTTTAGATCAGTTGGTTCAACAAAATATGCAATTTGATCTTTTAAAGAATAACTAATTAAAAATATAGAAGCAGAAAAGCAGGCGAATATTATTAGTAAAAAAATAAATCGCTTTTTTATTTGATTATTTAATTTGATTATGTGCACTAACCATATTAAAGACTTTTTTCTTAAGCAGCATAATTACAATCGTTGTCACAGCACAGACGAACCCAAAAAATCCATAGCAAACTAAAACGAACTCTAAACTAGTCATTAAGTAGTATAGATCTCTCCATTCTTCTTTTTTCTACAATTATATAAAAAATGTTAGAAAACCAAAATATTGTAAGCATCAAAATACCAAAAAAACTCACTAATAATGTAATTAAATAGTCATTAGTCATACTGGGTCCTCCCATTCTTAAAACACTACTTTCTTGATGAAGAGTAGTCCACCAATCAACAGAAAATTTAACTATAGGCAGATTCACCAGTCCTATTATCGCCAAAATTGAGGCTGCAAAATCCGCTTTTTGGAAGTGTTCAAATGAATGTAATAGAAGAATGTGACCTAAGTAAATGAAAGCTAAAATTAACATTGAAGTTAGCCTCGCATCCCATACCCAATACGCTCCCCATGTCAAATTTCCCCATATCGAACCAGTAACTAAAACGATAATGCTCATTATCAATCCTATCGGAGATAAAGATCTCGCAACTGTGAATGCCGTTGGGGATTTAAATATTAAGCCAATGATACTGCTTACTCCCATCGCTAGAAAAATTGCCAATGATAACCAAGCAGTTGGAACGTGGATAAACATTATTTTGAATGAGATACCTTGATAATAATCATTTTCTAAAAATATAATAAGAAAAATAGAAACACTTATTAATGCAAGTGATAATAAAATAACATATCTAGATAGAGACATCATAAAATTAGAGAGTGTATTTGGAGTTATGGCAAACATTAGACTGATAGTTTTTTTAGTGCAAAACTAGTTAGCAAAGGCGAAAAGGCCAAATTCAATAAAAAATAAGCTACAAAAAATAAATACATTCTGCCTGTATTAAAATCAATTAAATCAGTTATTGCCATAGAAAATATAAGAATAGGGACAAAAAGAGGCAATGTTAAAATACTTGTAAGTGAGAGTTTATTACTCTTAGAGATGGTTATAGAGGCAGTCATTGAAGCTATAAAAATAATACTTAAAAGTGAGAGCGCTAGAAGGACATTTATCTTTAGCAAATAAGTTAGATCGATACTTAAAATAATCAAAATTAGTGGTGAGAATATAATGAAAAAAATAATTAAATTGAAATAGATCATCATATTTTTAACAAAAACAATTATCTCTAGAGAGAAAGGAGATAGAAGATACTGATGAATTTTTGCTTCATCAAAATCTTGGCCATAAATCTTTTCAACTTTAAATAATGAAATAAAAAAAATCATAATATACAAGAAGGATAACGGAGCATTAATTCCCATTGACTGATGCTTTAATGATAACGCGAAAATGGTACACGAAATAATTAATAAACAATATAGAACAAAACTGTATACACTCCCTTTGAGCATAAGTTGAAATTCACTTAAAATTAATTTTAAAAAATTTTTTATCATGTCAATTGAAGCGTTTTATAATTATTTAAACTAATATTTTGATGACTTGCTAATATAATTATTCCCTTATTTTCTAACTTTTTTTCAAATAAACTATTTAAATTTATTATTGTTCTTTCATCTAGTCCACTAAGTGGATCATCTAGTATCCAAACTGGTTTATTAACTAACATAAGCAGTAACAATTGAAGTTTTTTCTTCTGACCGTATGAAAGCTGATAAAATTTTTTATCAAGATTTAATTCCTGAAAAAAATAATTTACACTCTTATCTTTTATAGAATTATCGAATTTCACATTGTGTATTGAAAGCCAGTATTCAATATTTTGATTTAAAGTTAGTGAGTTATGAGCAAAGTTTGTTTCACCAATATATAAAAAATGTTGAGAAGCAATATGGTTATCAATTACTAGATTATTGTAAGTTATGCTGCCATCTAATGGATCTATAAAATTGACGATGTTAGTGAGTAGGGTTGTTTTGCCAATACCATTCGCTCCCTGAACGAGTAACAATTCCCCAGGACGTAATTTAAAACTTATGTTTTTGTAAATAAGAGCATTACCCCTAGCAAAAGATAAGTTGTTAACTTCTATCATAAAAAAAAAGCGGGTGATTATAACCCGCTTTTGATGTTTTAAATATTTAAAACTTAGAAAATTATCTTCTTTTTCTAGAAGCTTTTCTCTTTTTAGGAGCTGCTTTCTTTTTTGCAGCCTTCCTTTTCTTAGGAGCTGCTTTTTTCTTTGCAGCTTTCCTTTTCTTAGGAGCTGCCTTTTTCCTTTTCTTAGGAGCTGCTTTTTTCTTTGCAGCCTTCCTTTTCTTAGGAGCTGCTTTTTTCTTTGCAGCTTTCCTTCTTACAGCTTTTTTCTTAGTGGCTTTTTTCTTCTTAGGAGCTGCTTTCTTTTTTGCAGCTTTCCTTTTCTTAGGAGCTGCTTTTTTCTTTGCAGCTTTTCTCTTTTTAGCCATTATAGCCTCCTTACTTTTTACACTTACTAGTAAGTATAAAACGAATATCTAATAATATTCATTTTCTTAAAAAAAACTTAAGAAAGTATTTAATTAAGTCAACATTTTATTTATGGTAACTTCTTTTCATTGAATGAATCAAATTGAAATAATTTTGGGCCCAACAAACACTGGAAAAACATTTTATGCTTTTGAACAAATGTTTTCCTTTAAAAACGGCGTTTTTGGTTTCCCTTTAAGGCTTTTAGCAAGAGAAAATTATGATAAGGCATGCAAACTTTATCCAATAAATCAAATTGCTTTAATAACTGGTGAAGAAAAAATAATTCCTTCAAATGCAAAATATTTTTTTTGTACTGTCGAATCAATGCCTGATGATTTTTTTGATTTTGTTTGCGTAGATGAAATTCAATTAGCCTCTGACTATGAAAGGGGACATATTTTTACTCAAAGACTTTTACATTCTCGTGGAGAACAGAAAACTATTTTCCTTGGCTCTCTTACTATGGAAGACATTATTAGAGAATTAATTCCTGAAGCAAAAATAATCTTTAAAAGTAGGTTTTCAGAATTAAATTTTATAGGTCATAAAAAGATTCAAAATGTTAAACCCAGATCAGCAATTATTGCTTTTAATTTAATTGGACTTTACGAAATAGCTGAACAGATAAGGGGCTTAAAAGGAGGTGTAGCTCTTGTTGCTGGCGCGCTTAGTCCCAAAACAAGAAACTCCCAAGTAAAATTATATGAAGATGGGGAGGTCGATTATATTGTAGCAACTGATGCCATAGGAATGGGCTTGAATCTAGATATTAACCAAGTCTATTTCTCTGGTCTAGAAAAGTTTGATGGAAAATATGTTCGACCTTTGAATGATATGGAAATTGGTCAAATAGCAGGAAGAGCTGGTCGGTATACTAAGTCTGGTTATTTTGGCAGTACTCTTGGAGCTAAGTTTACAAATCTAAAGACAATAGAAAATATTCAAGCAAATAAATTTGAACCTGTAAAAAAAATATTTTGGAGAAATCATCTTCTATCGTTTAAGTCTGAATATGAATTAGTAAACTCTCTAATAAAAAAACCTGATAATCACTTATTAATTTTAAAAAAAGATGCTGAGGATCAAAAATTTTTATCTAGGTTTCTAAAAGATAATAAAAAGAAATTTAAATTTGATAATCCTGAAACCTTGAAAGAATTATGGGACGTTTGTCGAATACCAGATTATCAAAATATATCAGATGAAAAACATGTTGAACTTTTAACAAAAATATTTGATGAACTCCAAAAAAACCAATGGTTATTTAGTGATAAATTTTTAGATAATGAAATTTCTTACTTACAAAATTACAACGGGAGTATTGATGATCTAATATACAACTTAAATGAAACAAGGACCTGGCTATACATTACTAACCAGAAACAATGGATAAGTAACTCTATTTGGGTTGAAATTGTTAAAAATATTGAAAACAAACTGTCTGAAGAGATACATTTAAGCTTAATGCAAAAATTTGTCGATAAAAATAAAAGTGAGATGATTCAAAATTTAAATATTAGTGAAAAAAATATATCTTTAACTGATAATAGATATGTTAAGATAAAAGATGAGAAAATAGGAGTTATAAAAGGTTTTAAAATTTTTTTTGATGAGAAATATAAAGATATTTTAAATAACAACTACCATAAAATAATTAAAGAACAAATTTCCCCAAATATGTCTTTTAACGTTGATAATTTTATAACAGCACCGAACGAAAGTTTGTTAATTGACTCAAACGTAGATGAGAATGGAAATTTCCAGAATTTATATATTAAATGGGGGGATGCAAATGTAGCAATATTTAAAAAAGGGAGTGATATTACCCATCCTATTTTAGAGCCAATCTTAGATGACCTGCTAGTATCCCCTGATCATATTAAAAAAATTCAGTATAAAATTCAAAAATGGTTCGAGGATACTTACCTCTCAAAATTGGATTTATCGCACAAACTAAAAAAATTTAATACAAAGCCCCAAGAGAGAAGTTTTATTTTTAAGATCATAGAAAGTCAATACAATCTTTATCAAATAAATATATTAGATGAATTTAAGTTAATTGATGAACCAAAAAGAAAAGAAATTCATTCCCTAAATTTTAGATTAGGAAAGAATGTTATATTTAATTCTGAATTAATTAGACCCGAATATATGAAATTAAAGTTTTACCTATGGAATATATACTACATTGAAAATTTAAATATTGATGAATATATTCCAAAAGATGGTAATGCTACTCTTAATGTTAACAGTAAGTTAAATGAAGAATTATTATCTTTTTTGGGTTTTATTTCTAAAAATGACTTACTAATTAGGCTAGATATTTTTAATGAATTTGAAAAACAGCTATTCAAAAGAGAAAATAGAGGTCCTTTCTCACTTCCTATGGACTTATCTAATCTTTTAGGAATAAAAAAAAATAAATTAATTAGTATTTTAAAAAGTAGATCTTTTAATATTCAAGAGGTAGCAGATAATGATTTAATTGTTTCAAAAAAAATTTGTAATAATAAGACATTAGAGTTAAAACAAAATAAAAACAAAAAAGTATTGAAAAAACCATCAAAAAAAGTAAAAAAACCCTCATCAAAAAAATTATTTAATAACCCTTTTGACCAATTAAAAAATATCAATGTTAAATAAATTCTTTCAATCCTTTAATGAAAAAAAGGATACAAATGATGATCACTCTTTTGAATCAGATTTATATAACCTTATTTATGAAATTATCATTGCAGACCACGAAATTTCGGAACAAGAAATTAATTTTGCCTCTGAGTTAGTAGAATTTTACTTCAGAATACCAATTCAGAATAATAAAGAGCAATTTAATAAACTTGTTAATCAACAACATTTCAACACCGACTTATCTCAGTTTTCATACAGACTTAAAACATCGCTAAGTTACAAACAAAGAATGGATGTAATTTTAATTTGTTGGCAAGTTTTAATGATTGATGGAAAAGATGATCAGCTTGAGGTTTCTACTGTTAGAAAAATATCAACATTACTTGGCCTAGAAGATAAAGATTTTATATTGATTAGAAATAGAGTAAAAGACAGCCTATGACATATCTAGTTAATGATAAGTGTATCAAATGTAAATACATGGATTGTGTTGAGGTATGTCCTGTGGATTGCTTTTACGAAGGTGAAAATATGCTTGTTATTAATCCAGATGAATGTATCGACTGCGGAGTATGTGAACCGGAATGCCCTGTTGAAGCGATTATCCCAGATGACTTGGACGATGGTACAAAGTGGTTAGATATAAACGAAAAATATTCACAAGTTTGGCCTAATATTAAAACAAAAAAGGATGCCCCCACTGATGCAAAAGATTGGGAGGGTGTAGAAAATAAATTTGAAGATCACTTTAGTGAAAAAGGAGCCGATTAATGCCAGTAAAAAAGAAAGCAACATCAAAAAAAGTTAATACAAAGACTAAAAAAGAAAAGAGCAAAAAAAAAGTAAAAACTAAAAAAAAGGTATTACCCAAAAAAAAACAATCTGTAAAAAAAGTAGTTAAGAAAAAAATTGTAAAGAAAAATATTAAAAAAATTATTACACCAAAAGCTCCAAAGATAAAAAAAGTAACTGTTCCCCAAGAATTTAAAGCAGGTGAGAATATTGTTTACCCCACTCACGGTGTAGGAAGAATTCTCACAATAGAAAAGTTTCAATATGACTTTATTGAAGAACAATTATATGTAATTCAATTTTTTCAAGATAAGTTAACAATCAGAGTTCCATTTGCTAAAGCAAAATTGATTGGTTTAAGAAACATTACTAGTAAACCATCTATGACAAGAACACTTTCTGTTTTAAAGCAAAAACCTAAAATTAAAAAGGCAATGTGGAGTAGACGAGCACAAGAGTATGATCAAAAGATAAACTCTGGTGATATCAAACTCCTTTCAGAAGTTGTCCGTGACTTATTTAGAAAAGATGATCAAACAGAGCAATCTTATAGTGAGCGTCAGATGTTCCAGGTTGCTTTCGAGAGATACACTAGAGAATTTGCGATATCTTCAAGTTTAAAATTTGATGAAGCATCAACAAAAATATTAGATATTTTAAATAAAAGATAAATTAATTAGTCTCTTCTTCGTTCTTGTCAGTTGGAATATCAATGCTGATATCCTCTGCTAGGTTATCAGTATCTTCAGTTTGGGTATTGGTGTCTTCTGTTTCTTCAATTAAGTCTTTTAATTCATCGTTTTCTTTAGCAGTCTTAGGGGGAGTTGAAACAGTTATTCCGGCTTTTCTTCCTCTTTTAGGTTTTGCTATATTTACAGCTTCAATGGATTTACCACATTCTGGACAATTTATTACGTCTTGATAAAAATCATAGTATTTTACGCTGCCACAAGGGCATGTTCTTTTGTGACCTAAATCGATTTGCTCTTCTTGCATTGTGGGCAGTTTTATACATTATTATTGTAATTTATACAATTTTTTATTATGTTATCGCCTTAATATGGCGGTTCCAAAAAGAAAAACCACACCTTCAAAAAGGAATATGAGACGCTCTCATCACAGAGCGGGTACCCAACTTTTTGCAGAAGATAAAAAATCAGGTGAATTGAGAAGACCCCATCATATTGATTTGAGTACTGGTATGTACAGAGGTAAGCAAATAATTATTAAAAAAAATAAAAAAGATAAAGATACCGAGGGTCAAGCACCTGTAAATACTGACGAAACAACTAAAACTATTGAAGCTCCTGCCTCTAAATAATTAATCTCTAATTACTTTGTATATTGAATTTTCTGAAAAGCTTTGCTGATAGAGCTTTTTTTTAAGTTCACTAGTTTCCAATTTCGATAGTTTTTTTCTCATAATAAATCTTTTTAAAATATCCACCTCTAAATCTGGATTTTCGGATACTTTTTTAGAGATATATTCCTCAATTAAGCTTTGTTCAAAACCTTTTTGGTAAAGTTTATTTTTAATTTTTTTTAAAGAAAACAGTGATTGTTCATAATAATGAAATACAGTTTCAATAAATTGCTTTTCATCTATGATCTTTAAATCATCTAATTTTTGTACGATATTATCAATAAGTTCTTGTTTAGAGACATTTTCTAAGAAAATGACTTTTTGATAAGTTTTTTTATTTTTAAGTCTTTTTTCTAGAATTTCAGAAATTTTTTTTTTAGTTGCTGGATATTTACCCAAGTATTTTAGTGCTTCATTATACAAGTATTCATCAGCTTTTTTTTTCATAGTTTATATTTTATGAATTATTATTATGAAGTATACAAACAAAGGCGCTTGTAGCTCAGTAGGATAGAGCACCAGATTCCTAATCTGGGGGTCGCAGGTTCGATTCCTGCCAAGCGCGCCAATAACTTTGACATATTAAAAAAAATTTTTATAAATTACTTATGGTAAAAATTTTTTTTGTATTAAATCTTTTACTTTTCACATCTTTCTCAAATGCCCAGCTAATAAAAACAAAAAATCCTAAAGCTTTATGCTCTAACGGTGAACAAGCAACATTTACCTTTTTTGAGGGTAATACAAATAATTGGTTAATGTATATTCAAGGAGGGGGTGTGGCTGCAAACAAAGACCAATACAGATCAAGAAATAATGGATTGAAATCTCCTGCAGTTTCAAATGAAAGAGGTAAAACTTTTATGGTCGAGGACTTTATTAACAACAACTTTAACGTCATTTACATTCCTTACTGTAGCAATGACATACATCAGGGCACGCACGTAAACAATATTGATGGAAAAAAAGTTTATTTTCATGGTCGATACATTATCGAGGACATTTTTAATCAGTATGATGAAAAGTTTAAAAAAGCAGATAAATTAATTTTTGCAGGCTATAGTGCTGGGTCCTTGGCTTTGGGTTTAAACGTCGATCTAATTAAAAGATATGAAAATCCATATATTATTGCTGATAGTTTTTGGTTAGACGCAGAGTCTTTAAATGTTCGCTTAGGATGGAATGATGGACCATGGCCTAAAATTGTAAAGTTTTTATATAATGACAGGGTCGAGCATTGTAAAGACTCTCATTGGGCAAATTGTTTTTCTTCAAGACCATTATTTGAAAGAAATAATTTGAATAATGTTTTTTTTATTTGGAACATAGGTGATCCTTACATGAAAGGTAATTTAGATAAAGTAAGACAATCTATAAATGAAGACGTAAATTTTTATAATGCTGGTTTTTCAATTAATGCTGAAGAAAGAAAGTTAAAAGGAAATATTGAGTGGGGACATGTTATGACAGCTACTGACTTATACTATAAAGATTTTGAAGGTACTTCATTACAAAAGTTAATTTGGAATTGGATAAACGGATCTGGAAAAACTATTTATATAAACAATTAGTTTTTCTCGTGTAAAAAATCCAAAAGTCTATCTAAATATTTTTCATCAACATTATATGCTTTTTTATAATGTTCAATACAATATGGTTTTGTTGGAATATTTTGACCACCACAATAGTGAAATCCCTCTTCGAGCGGATCTCCGATAGGCCATTGACAAGATTTAAAGTTACCTGTGCCAACAATACTCTTTTTAAAACTAAATTTTTCCCTTCTTCGAACAGGTTCTTTTCTTATTGTATTTTGAGAGGATGAATTACTGGTTGCTCTGTACATGGTGACAGAAGAAAACTGTTGATTTTGAGTTGATTTTTTTCTGGAGTTTTGACGTCTTTCAAGACCCAGTCTGAAAGCTTTACCAATAACGGCATTTTTAGTAAATCCAAGCTGCACGCCAATCTGGCTAGTAGCAACCCCTTCATTCCAAAGTTTTTTAAGATCTTCTACTTTTTGATTATTCCAAGACATTTTTTATATACCTACTCTATTTAGTTCCATATATGGGTAGTTTTATACTATATATAGTAGTAGTAATCTAGCCTAAAATGATTAAAAAAATGTGAATAAATATGAAATCTCTTAAAAATTTGAAATTTGAAAAAATCCGAAATGTAGGGATCAGAGTCGATTTCAATGTTCCTATCAATAAAAATTTTAGAATTACAGACAAAACAAGATTAGATAGATCTAAGGAGACGATTGATTTTATTAAAAATAAACAATGTAATATTTTTCTTATTTCACATTTTGGAAGACCAAAAGAAAATTTTGATGAGAAGTATTCTTTCTCAAAATTAATTGATCAGTTTGAGGATATATTGGAGTTAAAATTAAATTTTATTAATTATGATAGTTTTTTAGATAATGGCCTTAATGAAATAGATGTTGATAAGCCAACTATAAGCCTTTTAGAGAATATAAGATTTTTTGAGGGAGAAATAAAAAATGATTTAAATTTTAGTAAGTCTATTACAGATAAATTAGATTTATACGTTAATGAGGCTTTTTCTGCTTCCCACCGATTTCACTCATCAGTTAATCAAATGGCTAAAAACATATTGTCAGTACCTGGATTTAATTTTGAAAGAGAAATTTTAGCAATAGATAATATAAAAAAATCTCCAAAAAAAAAATTAGCGATCATTGGTGGATCAAAAGTTTCAACTAAAATAAAAACACTTCTATTTTTAACATCCTCTTGCTCAGATATTTTTATTGGAGGGGCAATGGCTAATAATTTTTTTAAATATAATAGTATAAATGTAAGCAATTCTTTAATTGAAGAGGGCACAGAAAGGATGATTGAAATGATTTACAATTCTGCAAAATCAACAAATTGTAAAATTCATCTTCCATCAGATGTTATACTTGACACAAATGAAAATAAATTAATAGATGAGCTTCCTACAAGCTCTGATTTTAAAATCGTAGATATATCAGTTTCCTCACACGCGATTTTAGAAAAACTGATAGGTAATAGTGATATCGTTTTGTGGAATGGACCAATGGGAATGATCGAAGACAATAAATTTTCAAAGGGATCAGTAAATTTAGCACATCTCCTTGCAAAATCTCAAGCAGATGTTGTCATAGGTGGTGGAGACACAATTTTAGCAATCAACATGGCTGAGGAAAAATTTGAAAATTTTTATTTTGTTTCAACAGCCGGCGGTGCTTTTCTTGAGGCGCTCGAGAACAAAGATCTTCCTGGAATTCAAGCCCTTATGGCTGATTAATAAAATATTTTTTTAGCAATGGAATTTGAATTATTGTAAACACAATAGTAATTCCCATTATTCCAAATACTTTAAAATTTACCCAAACATCAGTCGTTTGAGTCCGCCAAACTATTTCATTTAAAACAGCTAAAAGGATAAAAAAGCTTGACCACATTTTATTCATTAATCCCCAACCCTCATCAGTTAATTTTAATGATGAGTTTAATAATAACTTTAAAACAGGCTTATTAATTAACGTGCTTCCAATCAAAACTGCAGCAAAAAGAGCATTTATAATTGTTGGTTTCATTTTAAAAAATATCTCATTTTTTAAAAAAATACTTAAACCACCAAAAACGACTAAGATAATTGTACTTACTAACATCATTGTTGAAATTTTTCTTTCTTTGAAATAGATGGCTATAAGGGAAATAAGTGTTGCAACTATTACAGCAGCAATACTTAAATAGAGATCTTTATCTGATTTATAATATACTGCGAAAAAAACAATTAAGGGAAAAAATTCAAAGAGTTGTTTCATTTTATAGTAGTCTATCTAAATATCCTTCAAATTGAAACTCTCTTAAGTCATTCATGCCTTCGCCATATCCTTCAAATACTACAGGAATATCAAAATCATTTATTATTGTTAGAAGAGCTCCATACTTAGCATTAGAGTCTACCTTATTTAAAATAATACCATCTAAAGTGATATATTCTTGAAAACCTTCTATTATATGTTTTGAAGCAAGGCCAGTATTAGCATCTAGTGTCAAAAAAGCCATTATTAAATTAAATTTATCGGATTTTTTTGAAACTATATCTGAGATTTTTTTTAGCTCAGCCATTAAATTTTTGTTGTTATGCTGTCTCCCAGATGTATCAACAATAATAACATCACTCTCTTTCAGATTATCAATACCTTGAAAAATAACTGCAGATGGATCTTCCATATTATTACCCTTATGAATGGGCACTTCAAATTGATTTGTGAAATGTTCAAGTTGATCGATTGCGGCAGCCCTAAATGTATCTGCTGCAATTACGCCAGGTTTTAAGCCATTCTTTTGAATTAGATTTATAAATTTACCTATAAATGTTGTTTTTCCCGAGCCGTTATTTCCAGCAATAATATATAAGCTTTTATCTTGAGGAGAAAAACCACCAAATTTTTTTTCTTTGAATTTTGTAAGCAGTTCATCTTTAATCACTTTTTTAATATCCTCTTCTTGTGATTTATTTTCTTTTATTTTTGAAATTATTAAATCAGCAAATTTTGGTTCTACACCATTATCAAACAAAAGATCCTCTATCTCATCTATATTTAAATTCTTTTGAAAGATTTTTTTTAAAAAAAACATTAAACCCTTATAACCTCACCAACGGGCACACCTACTAAGGGTACTTTATGTTTGATATAATTTTGATCATACCCAATAGCTAATCCTGAATTTAACTCTTCAATAAGGACCTCCCTTGGTAATGAAAGTTTGGATTTTACTTTTTTTAAAATTAATTCTCCAAGATCTCTTAAAACTTTTGCTCTCTTTTTAATAATTGATTTAGAGACCTGAGGCATCCTTGAAGCAGGAGTATTGTTTTTTGGAGAAAAAGGAAATATGTGAAGGTGAGAAATTTCATTGTCTCTTAACAGTTTGTATGTATTTTCAAACATCGTATCTGTTTCTGTGGGAAATCCTGCAATAATATCTGCACCAAATGAAATATCTTTTCTAATTTTTTTACAACGATCAACAAATTGAAATACATCTTTTGAGCTATGTCTTCTTTTCATTCTTTTCAGTATCATGTCATCACCAGACTGTATACTAAGGTGAAGATGCGGCATTACCCTTAGATCTTTTAGTACTTCATTAAAATTTTCATCAACTTCAGCACAATCTATTGAGGAGAGTCGAAGACGTTGCAATTTAGTTTTATCTAAAATATCTAAAATTAAATTGCTCATATTATATTTGTGATCAAAATCGCTCCCATAATCTGATATATCAACACCTGTTAAAACAATTTCTTTGACACCATTTTCTACAACTCTTTCCACCTCATCAATTAAGTAAAAAGGATCAAAACTCCTATTATTACCTCTACCAAAAGGAATAATACAAAATGTGCACCTATGATTGCATCCTTGTTGAATTACAAGGCTTTCTCTTATGTTAATGTTTTTATTATCTAAAGATGGGCGGATATCTTGAGGAGAGTCAAATATGTCTTCCTTGAAATCTACTTCGAGTTCTTCATTAAGTAAGGATTTCCAAGTTTCTGATTTCAGTTTACTTATATTATCAATAACTTTATCGACCTCAGTCATTGAAGAATACTTATCTGGAGATATTTGTGCAGCACAACCTGTCATTACAATTTTTTTATCGGGATATTCTTTTTTAATTCTTCTAATAGTTTGTCTTACCTGCCTCTCAGTTTCATTTGTGACGGCACAAGAGTTTATAACAACCATATTTTCATTATTATTTACTAATAATTCTTCAATTTTTTTTCCTTCAAAGTTATTTAGTCGACATCCAAAATTAACGACTTTAGACATTTAAATATTAATCGATGATTGATAAACTAAATCTGCAGGGCCTTGAAGGAATACCATCTTGTCCTTGATTTCTGTTTTTAATACTGATCGTTCAGTAACCACTTTGATTTTAGAGGACACAAAGTCATTATGACTTAAAACAAAAGCAGTAGCACAAGTTCCTGAACCACATGCTAGTGTATGTCCGCCACCTCGCTCCCAAAATAATACTTTTACTTTTGATTTTTTTAATACCTCTACAAAAGTAATATTAGCTTGATCAGGAAATAATTTATTTTTTACAAGTAAAGGCCCTAACATATTTAATTTAATATGCTTTAAATTCTTTACTAATACCACACAATGAGGGTTTCCAATATTTGCCCCCATTATTTTTATTAACCCAGGTATCTTTATTCTTTTAATTTGAATATTTTGAGAGTCCATTTTTTTTGATAAAGGAATTTTTTTCCAATCTAAAGTTACTTCCCCAACATTGATTTTGTATTCCTTTTGAGTTTTCTTACCAAAATGTAAAAATTTATGAGTTTTAATGACTGCCTTTTTTACTTTTTTTACTTCAACTAAATATTTGTAGGCACATCGCAATCCATTCCCACAATTTTTCCCAAGTGAGCCATCTGAGTTATAAAATGTAACTTGATAATGTGAACTGATTTTTTTTAATAGAATTAATTGATCGCAACCTACCCCAAAACGCCTGTCGCAAAGTCTTTTAATAACCTTCTTTGACTTTCTAATGAAATCAACGTTTTTATCCACAATAATAAAGTCATTTCCTGCTCCTTGAGCTTTCATAAAAGGTATTTTCATAGACCAGCTATAGTGATATAAATTCCTCACTAAATAAAGAAAAAATTAGTCGGCCGATGAGTATCATTCGCCGATTTTTTTTATTTTTAAAATGTTAGAAAATATAACAAATAAGATATCTGGAATTTTTCAAGGCCTCTCAAATAAAGGCGCTATCACTGAAAAAGATTTAGAGACAACCCTGCGAGAGGTTAGAGTTGCTCTGTTAGAGGCAGATGTCTCTCTTAAAGTATCTAAAGATCTTATTAAAAAAATCCAAGAAAAAGCACTTGGCCAAAAAGTAATTGAAAACGTCCAGCCAGGACAACAAATAATTAAAATAGTAAGTGATGAACTAACAGAAATACTTGGTGTTCAAAGTAGCGAGTTAAACTTTAAAAATAAACCCTCAACTTTTTTAATGTGTGGTCTGCAGGGTGCAGGTAAAACAACATCAATTGCAAAACTTGCTCATTACTGTCAAAATTCTCTTAATAAATCTGTAGCACTTGTTTCAACAGATTTAAGAAGACCAGCCGCTATAGACCAACTTCGTATTTTATCCCAAAAAAATAATATCCAGTTTATTGAGCCAATAAATGAAAATATAAAAGATATTGTCAATAATGCTCTTGAACAAAGTAAAAAACTTTTATTGGATGTTTTAATTATAGATACCTCAGGTCGAATTAGTACTGATGAGGAATTACTTTTAGAACTGAAAACAATTCATGATCTGGCAAAACCACAAGAGAATTTACTTGTTTTAGACACAATGATGGGTCAACAAGCCCTAAGCGTTGTAGAGTCTTTTAACTCCACAGCACCACTTACTGGATTTATATTAACAAGATTAGATGCAGACCCAAGAGGAGGAGTTGCACTTTCAGCAAAATATCAAACAGGTTTGCCAATTCGTTTCTTTGGATCAGGAGAAAATATTGAAGATTTTGAAGTTTTTCACCCAGAGAGAATAGCTTCTAGAATTCTTGGTATGGGAGATGTTGTTTCATTAGTTGAAAAAGCACAAAAAGATTTTGATCAAAAAGAAATGGAAAATCTCCAATCTCAGATGATGAGTGGGAAATTCAATATGAATGATCTTTTAAAACAGTTTTCTCAAATGAAAAAAATGGGAGGAATGTCTGGACTAATGTCACACATGCCAGGTGTCAGCAAAATTAAAAATATGATGGAGAGTGGAGATTTTGACGAAAAAGTTATTGATCATCAAATTGCAATTATTTGCTCAATGACAAGAGAAGAAAGAGTTGATCCTGATTTACTAAAAGCTTCAAGAAAAAGAAGAATAGCAACAGGTTCTGGTAGACAGGTACACGAGGTCAACAGGCTTTTAAAACAATTTGAGCAAACTAAAAAACTTATGAAACAAGCTCAAAAACCAGGTTTTGCAAATAAAATAAAAAGTTTATTAGGCGGAAACCAAATGCCAACGATTGAATAAATACAGAAGGGAGAAATCATGGCGACAAAAATAAGACTAGCAAGAGGAGGTTCAAAAAAAAGACCTTTCTATAGAATTGTGGTTGCAGATGAGAGAGCACCAAGAGACGGTAACTTCATTGAAAAAATAGGCAACTTCAATCCAATGGTACCCAAGGATCACAAGGAAAGAGTAATGCTTAGCAAAGAAAGAGCCGAACATTGGCTTAAGGTTGGGGCCCTGCCAACAGAAAGAGTTCAAAAAATTCTCTCTGAATTAGGAATGATGGAAGCTCCAAAAATAACTGAGAAAACAAAAAAGCATTTACCAAAGGCAAAGGCTCAAGAAAGAGTTAAAGCAAAAGAAGAAGCAGCATTAAAAGCTGCAGAAGATGCAAAAGCTACTGAAGAAGCAGCTAAAGCAGAGGACGAAAAACCTACTGAGGAGGTAACTACCACAGAGGAGCAACCGCCTGTTGAAGAAGTAGCAGTTGAAAAACCAGCTGAAGAGGTGAAGACAGAAGAGACTTCTGAGCCGGAGGAAAAGAAAGAAGAAGCTCCTGCAAAAGAAGAGCCCAAAGAGGAAGAGGGTTCAACTGAGGTTTCAGAGGATAAACCCGAAACTAAAGAGTAATTACTTGTGACTCCCTTTGAGAAGCATTTCATACAAGTTGGTGTAATTGGCAGACCTAAAGGAACTAAGGGTCTGCTAAGGTTTCACAGTTATCTAAATGATGATCGTGATGTAAATCAATTTAAAAAATTTTATTTAGATAATGAAAAAACTATTAACTTAAAACTAGTATCTTTTGATAAAAAAAGCCCACTTATAACAATCGACGAAATAAATAATAGAACAGACACTGAAAAGTTTGTTAATAAAAAAATTTTTTTAAAAAAAGAACAACTATCACCAGTAAAAGGAAATGAATATTATTTCCACGATCTAGAGGGACTTGAGGTATTTGATAACAAAGACCAGAGAGTTGGAGAAGTTGCTTCAGTTGTAAATTTTGGTGCAGGGGATTTATTGGAAATATATTTTATTAAGAGTAAAAAAAAGGAATTTTTCAGATTTACTGAGCAAAACTTTCCATTTGTAAATATTAAAGAAAAAAAAATTATAATTAAAAATTAATGTTAAAATTTAATATTCTTACTTTATTTCCGGAAGTTTTTCCTGGAATTTTACAACATGGCTTGTTAGGCAAAGCTCTGTCAAAAAATCATTTCGAAATCAATACGATCAATATAAGAGATTACAGTGATTTATCTGCGAACTCTGTTGATGATAAACCATTTAGTGGTGGCGCAGGTATGGTATTAAGACCTGATATAATTTCAAAATCTATAGAAGCAAACTTTAATAAAAATGAATTAGATAGCTGTATTAAAATATGTTTTTCTGCCAAAGGTAAAAAACTCACTCAAAAAAAATTAACTAACTATAATTTCAATCAAGATTTTATCTTACTAAATGGTAGATATGAGGGCATTGACCAACGAGTAATTGATTATTATAAATTCCAAGAGATTTCTGTGAGCGATGTCATCTTAAACGGAGGAGAGATAGCATCATTATTATTTATTGAGGCGTTAATGAGACTTCAACCTGGTGTTCTTGGAAATAATGATACTCACATTATTGAGTCATTTCAAAATGGACTAGTTGAACATGATCAATTTACTAGACCAAACCCATGGATAACCCCTGATCAGTCAGAAATAGAAGTACCATCTATACTCGTGAGTGGCAAACATGCTGATATAGATCTTTGGAAACACCAAAATTCGTTGGAGAATACTGAAAAAAATAGACCAGATTTATTTAAAAACTATTTAAAAAAAAACAAAAATGAGTAGAATATGCCGCTCCGATACCACCCATATATTAATATTGGATGGAGCACACAATGAATGAAATTATTAAAAATTACGAACAATCACAAATTCAGCAGATTTTAAAAAGTTCAAAGGTTTCTGACTTCGCGCCAGGTGACACTGTCAAAGTTAATGTAAAGATCAAAGAAGGAAATAAAGAGAGAGTGCAAGCATTTCAAGGTGTCTGTATTGGTAAAAAAAATAATGGTCTTAATTCTTCATTTACTGTTAGAAAAATTTCTAGTGGTGAAGGTGTTGAAAGGGTTTTTCCATTATACAGTAATGTTATCGACTCAATCGAACGTGTAAAAGTTGGTGATGTAAGAAGAGCTAAATTATATTATCTAAGAGGTTTGTCTGGTAAAAAAGCAAGAATTGCAGAAAGAACTGACGGTCGATCATATGACGATAACCAATTTGTATCCACAATCGAAGATGTTGAAGAGATTTCAGAAGTTAGTGCTGAAGAAAATAAATCAGATACACCTGTAACTGACGACTCACCAAAGGAAGAAGCTAAAGAGATCAAAACAGAGGAAACTTCATCTCAAGAAGCCCCTAAGTCTGAAGACAACTCTAAAGAAGAAACTAGAGTAACTAAATCAGAGGAATCATCGCCACAAGAAGAACCCAAAGTTGAAGATGAGCCAAAAGAGGAAAAGCCTGTAGAGAAAAAAATAGAAGAGGCAGAAACTAAAAGCTAAAAGTATTATATTGAGCAACCAAGGCCCAAAAACACTTTTTGATAAAATCTGGTCTGAGCATCTTGTCGGTCAAAGAGAAGATGGGACTAATCTTTTATATATTGATCGTCATTTAGTTCATGAAGTAACTAGCCCTCAAGCCTTCGAAGGATTAAAACTTTCCAATCGTCCTGTTCATCGACCAGAGGCTACGATAGCTGTCGCAGACCATAATGTTCCTACTATAAATAGACAAAATATTGAAGACCCACAAAGTAAAATTCAGGTCGAAACTTTAGCAAAAAACACTAAAGAGCATGGAATTCAATATTTTGATTTAATGGACCAAAGACAAGGTATTGTTCATATCATTGGTCCTGAGCAGGGAATAACCCAACCGGGCATGACAATTGTCTGTGGAGACAGTCACACCTCTACCCATGGAGCTTTCGGAGCTCTCGCTTTTGGTATCGGAACAAGTGAAGTTGAGCATGTTCTGGCTACGCAAACAATTGTTCAAAATCCTGCAAAAAATATGAGAATTTCGGTCAATGGTGAACTTCCTTTTGGTGTAAATTCTAAAGATTTAATCTTGTACATAATTGGAAAAATTGGAACAGCTGGAGGAACTGGTCATGTAATTGAGTATGCTGGTTCATCTATTATGGGCCTTTCAATGGAAGGCAGAATGACTATTTGTAATATGAGCATTGAAGCTGGTGCTCGCGCCGGTTTAATTAGCCCAGATCAAACAACTTTTAATTATATAAAAGGCAGACCTTATGCTCCTAGAACTGAACACTGGGATCAAGCAGTAGAATACTGGTCATCTCTTCCCTCAGATAATGATGCAAATTACGATCATGAAATAGTTATAGATAGTTCAGAAATTGACCCAATGGTGACATGGGGAACTAGCCCTGAGGATGTTGTGTCAGTGAAAGGCACAGTACCAAATCCGAGCAGTGCTAAAACAGAAAATAAAAAGAAAAGCATAGAAAGATCACTTGAGTATATGGGCCTTAAGCCTGGAACAAAAATTACAGATATAAAATTAGATAAAATATTCATTGGCTCTTGTACAAATGGTCGAATTGAGGATCTAAGAAAAGTTGCATCTATCGTTAAGGACAAAAAGATTGCTTCACACATTCAAGCAATGATAGTACCAGGATCAGGCTTAGTTAAAAAACAAGCTGAAGAAGAAGGAATTGATAAAATTTTAAAAGATGCTGGCTTTGAATGGAGAGAGGCTGGATGTTCAATGTGCCTTGGTATGAATCCTGATCAATTAAAACCTGGTGAAAGGTGCGCATCAACTTCTAATAGAAATTTTGAAGGTAGACAAGGCCGAGGTGGTAGAACTCATTTAATGAGTCCTGAGCTTGCTGCAGCATCTGCTATTATGGGAAACATTTCAGATATAAGAGATTTTACATAAAATGGATAAGTTTCTTTCTTTAAAAGGTATCGCAGCTCCTTTACCAATTGTTAATATTGATACAGATATGATCATCCCAAAGCAATTTCTCAAAACAATTAAAAGAACTGGTCTTGGTGTAAGTTTGTTTTATGAGATGAGATATGATAACGATGGAAATCTCATCAAAGATTTTGTCTTGAATACATCTCCTTTTGATCAGTCAAAAATTTTGGTCGCTGGAGATAATTTTGGTTGTGGATCAAGTAGAGAGCACGCCCCATGGTCTCTTAAAGATTTTGGAATAAGAAGTGTAATTTCAACAAGTTTTGCAGATATTTTCTATAATAATTGCTTTCAAAATGGAATTTTACCGATTGTTGTCAGCCCTGAAAACCTTGATCAGTTAATGACAGCAGCTAAAAATCAAATTGAGTTCACTATTGACCTTCCGGAGCAAATCATTAAAGCTGGCAATCATTCAATCAATTTTGAAATTGAAGAATTCAGAAAAGATAGACTTTTGCAGGGATTAGACGATATAGGCATTACCCTTGGTTACCAAGACAAAATTAATGCTTACGAAGAGGATAAAAAAAATAAAAAACCTTGGTTATTTAAAGATAATTAAATGAGTTCTAAAATTCTAGTTTTGCCAGGAGACGGTATAGGTGTGGAAGTTGCAGATCAAGCAATTAGAGTAATTGAAAAATTAAATGAGCAAGGCCTTAATGCTAGCTATGAAAAAGATTTAGTTGGAGGCGCTTCATATGATGTTAATGGCGAACCTTTAACTAATACTGTTTTAGAGAAAGCAAAAAATTCGGATGCTATATTATTGGGAGCAGTTGGTGGATCAAAGTGGGATGACGTAGAAAGATCAAAAAGACCAGAAGCTGGACTTTTAGGTTTGAGGAAAGAATTAGAACTTTTTGCAAATCTGAGACCTGCTTTAGTTTTTGATGCTCTTGTTTCAGCTTCAACTTTAAAAAATGAAGTGGTGAACAATTTAGATATTATGATTGTAAGAGAATTGACTGGTGGTGTATATTTTGGTCAACCTCGAGGTATAGAAAACACACCAAATGGTAAGAAAGCGATTGACACACAAATTTATCACGATTACGAAATCGATAGGATTGCTAGAGTTGCTTTTGATTTAGCCAGAAAAAGAAATAATAAAGTAACATCTGTTGAGAAAGCTAACGTTATGGAAACAGGTGTACTCTGGAGAGAGATTGTGAAAGAAACTCATAAAGATTTTTCAGATATTACACTAGAAAATATGTTAGCAGATAATTGTGCCATGCAACTTGTTAGAAACCCAAAACAATTTGATGTAATAGTTACAGATAATCTTTTTGGAGATCTGCTGAGTGATTGTGCTGCTATGTTGACTGGTTCGCTTGGAATGTTACCATCGGCATCATTGGGGGAAGAAAAAAATGGCAAAAGACATGGACTTTTTGAGCCTGTTCATGGAAGCGCCCCTGATATTGCAGGTCAAGATAAAGCAAATCCAATCGCTACCATTTTAAGTTTGTCTATGATGTTAAAATATAATCTCAATAAACCAGAATTATCAAATAAAGTAGAAAGCGCTGTCCAACAAATTCTTTCTGAGGGTTATAGAACTGGAGATATTTACGCAAATGAAGACCAAACTCTTGTCTCCTGTTCTAAAATGGGCGATTTAATAATCGAGAGAATTTAAGTTGACTTCTTCTAAAAAACCTAAAATTGCTGTTGTCGGAGCAACTGGAAATGTCGGTAGAGAGGTTTTAGATATTATTGATGAAAAAGAAATTCAATATTCTGATTTAATCGCTTTAGCTTCTTCTCGTTCTAAAGGAAGTACAATTGATTATGGAGAAAACAAGTCTGTTGTAGTAGCAGATTTAGCTGAATATGATTTTTCTGATACTGACATAGCTATTTTTTCACCAGGTGCGAAAGTTTCAAGTGAGTTTGCTCCTAAAGCAGCCAAGCAAGGTTGTATAGTAATTGACAATACCTCTCATTTTCGAACAGATCCAGATGTCCCATTAGTAGTCGCTGAGGTTAATCCTGAGGCGCTAAAAGACTTTAGAAAAAAGAATATCATTTCTAATCCTAATTGTTCAACTATGGGGATGCTAGTTGCGGTTAAACCTTTGCATGATCATTTCAAAGTTAAAAGAATTGTCGTCTCAACTTATCAATCAGTATCTGGTGCAGGTAAAGAGGCTGCAGATGAATTATTCAATCAAACTAAATCAATTTATGCTAATGAAGCAGTAGTGAAAGAAAAATTTACTAAACAAATTGCTTTTAATGTTATCCCGCATATAGATGTTTTCTTAGAGGATGGTCAAACCAAAGAAGAGTGGAAAATGCACAATGAAACAAAAAAAATTCTTGATCAAAACATTGAACTAACTGCAACTTGTGTTCGTGTACCAGTATTTATATCTCATTCACTAGCTTTAAACATCGAGTTTGAAAAGCCTTACGATGAGGACCAAATAAGAGAAATTTTTAAGAAATCCCCTGGTCTGAAAATGATTGATTACCGTGCTGATGAGGGGTATGTAACTCCGATTGAATCTGCGGGTTTAGACCCTGTTTATGTTAGCAGAATTAGAAGAGACCCTACTATTCCAAATGGTCTTAATTTCTGGTGCGTGTCTGATAATTTAAGAAAGGGAGCCGCTTTAAACACCGTGCAAATAGCAGAAATCTTGATCAAAGATTATTTAAGCTCTTAGCTTTAAATCTTTTTTTTCTTTTTTTAGAACGTATTTTATTTTTTAGCAAAATATCATAAATATCATTCGTAACATTTTCTAGTATTTCTCTAGTTGTATTTTTTTTATAGATATAGTGAGTATATAAAGCTGTAGATTGGTCGCCAGCCCCATGAAATCTCTCTTTAAAATTTATATATGGTGTTTCTATGACAAAAACCTCTCTTTTATTACAAATAATATTTAATATTTTTTTATTTTTTGGAATGCTTCTTATTAATACTTGGCTGTTAAACTCCCTCGTAAATGATTTGAGGTCGGTTATGATTTCACTAATACTATAGTTATTTACATCTTTATTATTTAAGTATGACCACTCAAAAAAATTTGCTGATATATATTTAACTTTTGTAACTACTTTTTTAAAAAAATTTGCAACATCTTTTTCTACATATAGACCTATTCCTAAATCTCCCATTACGGGGTCTAAAACAATTCTATTTTGCATTTTAATAATTTTATTTATCGATTTAGAAATCTTTGAGTTGGGTGTGTAGCCAATAATTGTTAAATCATTTAAGCTTAATTTATATGTTTTCCTGACTTTATTAAAAATTACCCATGGATTTAAACTGTTGTTATTGATTTGAAGGGTGCCCTTTACAGCTTTATGAGATGTTAAAATTATAGTCGGTATCTCATAAATGTTATAACCTTTGTCACTCAAGATTGATCGTGCGGCATGATTTCCAACTTTATCATTTAAGACAGTAGACTGAATACTAACTATATTCCTCATATTTTATGTATCTATTTCTTCAAAGGTTGTCATTGTTTCCACAATAATATAAAAAATACGCATTAAGAATTTTAATTAAAGGAAATAAATATGACTTTTGAATTACCAAGCTTACCTTATGCAAATGATGCTTTAGCTCCATATATGTCATCAGAAACTCTTGATTTCCATCATGGCAAACATCATCAAACATATGTAACAAATTTAAATAATCTTGTTAAAGATACCGATATGCAAGACTCTTCTCTTGAGGAAATAGTTGTAAAATCAAGTAAAGATTCTTCAATGGCCGGAATTTTTAATAACGCAGGTCAACATTGGAACCATATTTTATTTTGGCAATGTATGAAACCCAATGGAGGAGGCTCTATGCCGTCCGAATTGGAGAGTAGAATTACATCAGACCTAGGAGGTATTGATCAATTCAAAGAAGCTTTTATCCAAGCAGGAACAACTCAATTTGGTTCTGGATGGGTTTGGCTTGCCATAGATAATGGTAAATTAGTGGTTACTAAGTCACCTAATGCTTCTAACCCTCTAGTTGATGGAATGAAGCCAATATTAGGTTGTGACGTATGGGAACACTCTTATTATATAGATTACAGAAACAAACGACCTGATTATTTAAAAGCATTTTTAGAAAGTCTAGTAAACTGGGAATTTGTTGCTTCTCAATTAGATTAAATAATAGGGCTGCTTATAAAAAGCAGCCCAAATTTTTTATTTAAGCTGATAAAAGTTTAGAATTCGTATTAACTTTTATTTTTCTAGGTTTTTGGTGTTCAGGTATTTCTCTTTCAAGATTTATACTTAACAGACCGTTATTTAAATCAGCCTCTACAACTTTTACAGTATCAGCTAATTCAAATTTTCTCTCGAAATTTCTGTTGGCAATTCCTCGATAAAGATATTCTGATTTATTCAAAGTTTTATCTTCGCCCATTTCACCCTTAACAGTCAAAAGATTACCTTCTTGGGATATATCTATTTGGTCTTCACCAAAACCAGCGATTGCCATAGTAATTTGGTAAATATTTTTGTCATGCTTGACTATATTATAAGGCGGATAAGAAGCACCTTTATTGTTCGTAGAAAAGACGGTATCAAAAAGTTTATCAAACTCATCGAAACCAACTGATGATCTCCATAGAGGAGATAAGTCAAATGTAGTCATAATTAACCTCCTTAAGCGTTAATTGTTAATTGCAGTTTTTAAACCTGCGTTAATAAAGAAATTCCAAATGGCAATTTCTCATATTATTAATTTGGGATTTCAATTGTGAATTTCAAGAGTTTCAAATTGACTGTTGGATAATTTTTTTAGATGATAGGCTTCTTTAATGTATTCAATTGTTGCAAATAAGCCAGGTGATACAAACGTTCTTCAAAAGAAAAGTATTGATCTCACTGACCTTAAATCGAATGAAATTTTGATCAAAAATAGAGCAATTGGAGTAAATTTCATCGATATTTATTTTAGAGCAGGGTTATATCCTTGGCCTGTTGACAAAGATCTTGTTCTAGGCTCTGAAGGTGCAGGCGAGGTTGAAGCTATAGGCACTAATGTTACAAAGTTTAAAATAGGGGATCGCGTAGCATATGCGCAACCTAATAATGCATACGCAACACATAGAATGATATCAGAGGATCTCGTAGTTTCTATCCCAGATAGCATACCTTTTGATCAAGCAGCTGCATCAATTCTTAAAGGACTAACAGTAAAGTATCTTGTTTGTGATAGTTATAACTTACAAAGTAATCATGAGGTATTATTTCATGCTGCGGCTGGAGGCGTAGGGTTGATCGCAGGCCAATGGATAAAAGACATTGGTGCAAAATTAATAGGCACAGCTGGTAATTCAGATAAATGTGAGTTAGCAAAGCAAAGAGGCTTTGACGAGGTTATAAATTACTCTGAAAAAAATTTTTTAGATGAAGTATTAAAAATCACAAATAACAAAGGCCTTGACGTGGTATATGACAGTGTTGGTAAAGATACAATGTTTCAATCATTTAAATGTTTAAAAAAACATGGGATGTTAGTTAGCTTTGGTCAATCATCTGGACCATATAAAGCCATACAAATGACAGATCTAGCATTTGGTTCTTTTTATTTAACTCGACCTACACTATTCCATTTTTACGCTAATAGAGAGTGGCTTGAGATTGCAAGCCATAAATTATTTGAGATGATTGTAAAAGATAAAATTAAATTGGATAAAATTACAAAATATGATCTTGATAATGTTGCTGACGCTCACACAGATATGGAAAATAGAAAGACTTCGGGATCTATTGTCCTAAAGATTTAACTTCACTAAATACTTCTTTAAGAGTTTTCTCCAGGGTGTCAAATATTATACCCATCTCCTCCTCTGACGTAATAAAAGGTGGACATAAAACAATTGATGGACCAAGTGGTCTACATATTAAACCATTTTCTATGCACTTATTAGCAACACGCTCGCCAATGGATATCGAACCATCGAAGGGTAGTTTATTTTTTTTATCTCGAACCATCTCTAAAGCACCCATAAGTCCAATGCCACGAGACTCTCCTATGAACTCTAAATTCTCAAAGTTCTTTAAACCTCCCATAAAAATTGATTCAAGGTGTCTAACATTTTCAATCATTTTCTCATTAATGATAATATCAATTGCTTCTAGTGCTAGGGCACAACCTACAGGGTGTCCACCGGCTGTAAAGCCATGAAAAAATTCCTCTGCCTCATAGGAAGCCCCCATCATTTCTTTAGTCATTTTTTCTCCCAAAATAACTGCACCAAGTGGAAAGAAACCTGATGTGATACATTTAGAGGCAATAATAATATCGGGATCAATATTGTATGTTTGAGATCCCCATAAGTTACCAGTTCTACCAAAACCACAAATTACCTCATCAGCAATAAATGGAATATTGTATTTTTTTAAAATTTTTTGAACTATTTCAAAATATCCTTTTGAGGGAGGGATCACACCACCTGCCCCCATCACAGGTTCTGCAAAAAAACCTGCAATGGTGTCAGGTCCCTCTTTTAAAATTAAATTTTCCAAATCTTCACCCATTCTTTTGGTAAACATTTCCTCACTCTCTTTTTCTAAGCCGTATTTCCAATAGTGAGGACAAGCCGAATGTATAAAACCATCTAGGGGTAATCCAAATTCACTATTGTATGGTTTTCCTGTCATCGAAGCAGAAACAGCTGTTACACCATGATAAGAATTTATTCGGGTAATTATCTTCCTTCGATTGGGATGTCCTTTTCTTTTATTTATAAACCATAATAATTTTACAGCAGTGTCATTTGCTTCAGATCCTGAGTTTGTAAAAAAAACTTTACCAT
>CACGSS010000004.1 GCA_902575725.1 uncultured Alphaproteobacteria bacterium
AGTTGATGTTCACTCTAACGATGATCTAGGTAATTTAAACCTTACTGATGATGGCATTAAAAAAAGAGATGAAATTGTATGTGAGTATTTCAAAGAAAAAAAAATACCTCTTTGTTCTGTTATAGGTGGAGGATACAGCAAGAATAGACAAGAATTAGCATCTCGGCACTTTTCAATATTTGAAACTGTAAGTAAAACTTATTTATGAATTTTTTTGATTAACTCTTTGAATCAACCCAAAAATTATAGCTATAGCCAATACAATCTTTAGGAATTCACTATACAAAAATGGTAATAAACCAAGATTTATAGCTTGTTCAAGACCTACAAAAAACGAAAGGTGACTAATACCACATAAAAATATTACAAATGCACCAGCAAGAATAGTGGCCGATAACTTGATCAAACCTGTGTTTAATTCAGATTTGAGAATATATGCAATAATGAACGAAGAAATTACCATTCCGTATAAAAAACCAAATGTTGGAGAAAAAATGTAGCCAATTCCTCCACCATTAGCGAATAAAGGTAGTCCTAGCACACCAAAAACCACGTAAATAAATGTTGAATAAAACCCAATCATGCCCATTGAGGCAGCTATAAAGAAAACCACCAAAGTTTGTAATGTCATTGGAACAGGGTAAAAGGGAATAGAAATTTTAGAAGATATAGTCAGTAAAATCACTCCTAGTATAGTTAGGTAATACTTGGAAAAGAAGTGTGTACCAAAGAGATTTTCTGTAATAGTTCTACTCATCGTATTCTTATCTTACTTTATCTTCGTCCTTATAAAATCTTGGATCAAATTCATCTAATTTTATACCTCTAAATGTCTTATAAAATGAGCCAAATTTATAGCTACCAAGTTGCTCTAATGGTGTATTTGTAAACTTTGCTTTAGCTGCTTCCTCAGACTCAGCTTCAATAGTTACCTGAAAGTCATATGACATAGTCATATCAATAATGAATTTTCTCATAACTAACCTCCTATTAAATATTAACTAAATATCATAAATATAGTGATTTTAACCAAAAAAATAGAGAAATATTTAAAATTATACCCATTGGGAATGCAAAAATCTTTGATATAAGTTCAATAAATATGGACAATAAAATTTTAATTATTAATGGCCCTAATCTAGAAATGTTAGGTAAACGCAAAGAGAGTGTTTATGGAAATTTCACATTAAAAGATTTGGAAAACGAACTACTTAAAGAGTCTGAAACATTAGGATGTAATCTTGATTTTTTCCAAAGCAATATAGAAGGAGAAATCATCAATAAAATAAATGGTTTAGACGAGTCGTACGTTGGTATCATAATCAATCCTGGTGGTTTGACTCATACCTCGGTTTCATTACACGACTCCCTTGAAATTAAAACAATATTTAAAATTGAAGTTCATTTATCCAATATATACTCTAGAGAGGACTTTCGAAGAAAGTCTCTCATAGCACCAGCTTGTGATTGTTCAATTATAGGCATGGGTAAAGATGGATTTATCTACGCATTAAGATATTTAATAAAAAATATTTAAATCAAGGCTTAATTTTTAAATTTCATAAATATTTAATATTATTTTATTAAGTTATTCACAATCAAACTATTCCTGTGCTTTATAAATAACTATATAATGGCAAATAGGAACGTTCAAATAGGAGGACATAATGAAAAAACTAATTAGTATTTTTGTACTTTTAGTTTCTTTTGCATTCACTTCAAACAGTTATAGTAAAACCGAAATTCATTGGTGGTATGGTAACAGTGGTTTTTTAGGTGATGTAATCATAGAAATAGCTAATCGATTTAACGAGTCACAAGATGAGTATATGGTTATCCCTACAGGTAAAGGAAGCTATGAGGACAATATGGCAGCTACAATAGCTGCTTTTAGAGCAGGTGATCAACCTCATTATTCACAAGTCTATGATGCAGGTGCAGCTATCATGGTAGCTCAAGTTAAAAATGGAGTTGTTATCGGTTTTGAAGAGATGGCTGAAAAATATGGTATTGATGTTGACGCTGATAATTACATTCCTGGTATAAAAAACTTTTATGCTGATGGTGATGGAAAAATGATCGGTGTTCCTTTTAATAGCTCTACATGTCTCATGTATGCCAATATGGATATCTTAAACGAAGTTGGCATTGAAGAGGTTCCTAAAACTTACGAAGAATTTGAAGGTATGGCTCAAAAGATACTCGATGCCGGATATATTCCTCTTCTTCAAAGTCACAGTCCTTGGATTTGGACTGAAAATTTCTTCTCAAGGCATAATTTATTGATGACAGATGGCAATAATGGCTATGATGCTGTTCCAACAAAAACACTTTTTGCTGAAACAGAAGCTTTTGTTTATCACTGGACTAAAGTTAAAGAATGGTACGAAAAGGGTTACTATGGCTACAAGGGAAGAGCATGGGGAGATAACCAGGCACCATTTACTAACGGTGAGGCTGCGTTTTGGTTTGGATCTGCTGCATCTTTTGGAGGTATGAAAGGTGTACTTCCAAACTTTACAACTAACCCAATACCATATTGGGATTCAGTAACAGGCGGAAAAGAGTATCCTACATTTATTGGTGGTGCTGCTAATTGGATTTTAAACGGTCATACAGAAGAAGAGTATAAAGGACTTGCAAAATTTATTGAATTTATGGGTTCACCAGAAATGGATTTATACTATCATAACATGACAGGTTATGCTGCTGTAACAAAAGGTGGTATCGAATTAGCTGAAACCATCAATTTTTATAGAGCTTCTCCTTATCATAAAGCTGTTGGTGAGCAATTAGGTCTTGAGGGTTCAACTATCCCTGGTGGATATAGAGCAGGTAACTGGCCTCAAATTCGTGAAGTAATATACGAAAATGTTGAGCCAATGCTTAATGGTGATATCACTGTTGAAAAAGCTCTAAGCAATATGGATAAGGGTGCAGCAAAACTATTAAAACAGTTTGCTAAAACTCTATAATTTATATTATTTTAAAAAGGAGGGTATTTATAATATCCTCCTTTTAACTTAATGAAGAAAGTTCAATTTAAATCAAATTATTCTCAATATTTTTTCTTAGCTCCTCAGCTATTAATTTTATTAATTTTTTTATATTGGCCAATTATTCAAACGTTTAAAGATGCCTTTACTATGCAAGATGCTTTTGGGTTTGGTTCTCAGTTTGCTGGTTTTGATAATTTTTTATTTATTTTTTCTGATCCCTCTTATTACACTGCTTTCAAGTTTACAATTATCTACAGTTTCGTAATTACTCTTATTACAGGTTCAATTGGTTTATTGCTTGCTGTGCAAGCTAATAAAGTAATGCATGGGAAAAGTGCTTATAAAACACTTTTAATTTGGCCTTATGCTATTGCACCAGCTGTTGTTGGTGTTATGGCTAATTATTTCTTCAGTGAAAGATATGGTTTACTTCATCATTTATTTAATAATTTATGGGGGTTTAATTGGTATGAAAATGTATTTGATGCATATATTTATGTAATTATTGCTGGTTCCTGGAAACAAATAAGTGCAAATTTTATTTTCTTTTTAGCAGGACTTCAGGCTATTCAAAAAACAGTTATTGAAGCTTCTATTATTGATTGTAAAAGCAACATTCGAAGATTTTGGACAATTACTTTTCCTTTATTAATGCCGACTACTTTTTTCTTAATTATTATTAATATAACTTATGCCTTCTTTGATACATTTGGAATTATAGATACAACTACTATTGGAGCTCCTGGTAGCGAAACTAAAACTTTAGTTTATAAAGCCTACATTGATGGCTTCAAAGGTTTAGATCTTGGAAGTGCTGGTGCCCAATCAATTATGATGATGATAATAGTTCTGGTTATCACAATTTTTCAATTCAGATACATAGAGGGAAAAATTCACTACAATTAATGACAAAATATATATCTTTAACTATTAATCATTTTATTCTTTCAATTGGTTTACTTGTTATGATTGTTCCAATATGGATAATTTTTGCAAGCTCAACACATTCAAGCCTATTTATAAACACTAACGGTTTACAATTTTTTTTAGGAGATAATTTTATTGAAAATTATTCTAGGGTATTATTTAAACAATCTGGTTTTTTTAATGAAATAACAGCTCTTAAAATGTTTTTTAATAGTTTTGTTATGGCAACAGGTATAGCGACATTATCTGTAGTTACATCACTTATGGCTGCTTACGGTTTAGTTTATTTTAAGGTCAAATATGCAACTGTTATATTTTGGTTAATTTTTATTACATTATTAGTACCTTTGGAGCTTAGAATAATGCCCTCATACATAGTCATGTCAAAATTAAATCTTGTAAATACATTTGCTGGTTTAATTCTCCCCATTTCTGCCTCTGCAATAGCAACATTCTTTTTTAGACAATTTTATAAATCAATTCCTGATGAACTATTAGAAGCGGCTAAATTAGATGGAACTAATAGTTTGAGATTTTTTCTAGATTTTTTAATTCCTTTGTCTAAAACGATGATTGCTGCTGTTTTTATATTTATGTATGTATTTGGCTATAATCAATATCTTTGGCCATTAATAATGACTACTAGTGAGCAATATTGGACTGTTGTAATGGGTCTTAAGACAATGTACGGATCTATATCAGACCGTTTTGCTTTTGTAATTATGTCAATGATCCCACCAGTAATTATAATTATTTTTTTACAAAAACTGTTTATTCAAGGAATATTTCAAAATAAATGAAGTTCAAACCATTAGAAATATTAACACACATAATTCTTATACTTGGAGTTTTATTAATGGTATTGCCAATTTGGTTTTCTTTTGCCACTTCAACTCATGATAATGTTTCAATAATGACTGAGGGAATGAAATTTTTTTTAGGTGAGAGTTTTACTTATAATTACAATGAAGTTTTAAATGAAAAAGGGGGATGGTCTGAGGAAGTTACTGCTGCAAGAATGTTTGTAAATAGCTTTATCATGGCTCTTGGTATCGCAACATTGAAAGTAGTCATCTCAGCTATGTCAGCTTATGCATTAGTCTATTTTAGATTTAAATTAGCTGTTCCAATATTTTGGTTAATCTTTATTACTCTATTAGTTCCACTAGAAGTAAGAATTTTTCCAAGTTATAAAATCGTATCTGATCTTGGTCTCACAAATACTTATACAGGTCTTATACTTCCACTGGTTGCTTCTGCCACTGCAACATTTTTCTTTAGACAATTTTATAAAACAATTCCCGATGAATTGTTAGAGTCTGCAAAATTGGATGGTGCAAATAGTTGGAGATTTTTTATTGACTTCTTATTACCTCTTTCAAAAACAATGTTAGCAGCTATGTTTATATTTATGTTTGTCTATGGCTATAGCCAATATTTATGGCCTTTAATAATGACTACTGACGAAAAATATTGGACAGTAGTGATGGGAATGAAAATTATTTTTACAGAAAACTATGAGGGTGTTGCTTTACCTAGAACAGGTGAGAGATTTGCTTATATTATATTGTCAATGCTACCACCTGTGTTAGTTGTTGTAATTCTTCAAAGATGGTTTATCAAAGGATTGATTCAAACAGAAAAATAAAAATGAGTTTTTTAGAATTACAAAATATTACTAAAATATATCCTAATGGCACTAAAGCTGTTAATGAGACCTCTTTAAATATTGAAAATGGAGAATTTGTTGTATTTGTTGGACCTAGCGGATGTGGTAAATCAACATTATTAAGAATGATTGCAGGATTAGAGGATATTACAAATGGAGAAATATCACTAGATGGTAATATTATTAATAAAATTGATCCGTCTGAAAGAGATGTAGCAATGGTTTTTCAAAATTATGCACTTTATCCTCACATGTCAGTATTTAATAATATGGCTTATGGTCTTAAAAATAGAGGAATATCTAAAGAAGAGATCAATAATAAAGTCAATGATGTAGCTAAACTTTTGGAAATAGATCAATTACTCACAAGAAAACCAAGTATGCTTTCAGGAGGGCAAAGACAACGAGTTGCAATGGGAAGAGCCATAGTTAGAAATCCAAAAATATTTTTATTTGATGAACCATTATCTAACTTAGATGCAAAATTAAGAAATCAAATGCGTTTGGAAATCAAACGTCTTCAAAGACAAATGGGCGTAACAAGTATTTTTGTTACACATGATCAAACAGAAGCGATGACACTAGGGGATAGGATAGTAGTAATTAATAATGGTGTTGTTGAACAAGTTGGTACACCAAAAGAGATATATTCTAAACCAAACACTAAATTTGTTGCTGAATTTATAGGATCCCCACAAATGAATTTATTTAATTGCAAAATCGAAAATGGCATAGCTCATATAGCTGATATGAAAATTAACCTTAATAATTCTACAAATATTGATGATGCTATTTTAGGTATAAGGCCAGACGATATCCTAATTTCAGATAATGGACATCATACTTGTGTAGCAAACCTAGTGGAATATTTAGGTTCAGATATGATCATTTATTCAAAAATTGGTGATCAAGAGTTTAGTTGTAAATTTTCTTCAAAAATAAATTTAAATGCAGGAGATACATTTAAATTTGATATATCTAGTACATTAGTGCACCTTTTTGATAACACTACCGGTTTAAGAGTATAAGTTTTACTGAGTCTATTTTGGTAAAATACAAACAGGGATAGGGTTCATTTTATGAACATTATTTTTTCTAATCTCAAGATACTTTTGTCTATTTGATGATTTCTCATTAAGCATTGCCTCTTCAATTTCAGAGTAACTTAAACCAACTTGATCTTCATCAGATCTTCCATCAGTCCATAAACCATCTGTTGGGGCTGCATCTATTATGTCTTTATTTATATTTAATTCCTTCCCCATATCCCATACTTCTGTTTTGAGACAATCTGCGATTGGAGAAATATCAACTCCTCCATCACCGTATTTTGTATAAAAACCAATTCCAAAGTCTTCAACTTTATTCCCTGTACCAACAACGATACCGTTATTGCTAGCTGCTATTTGATACAAAGTCATCATCCTTAATCGAGCCTGTGAATTTGCATAACCGTGTTCTGAGTCATTTTTATCAAGAGCTGACTTAAAACTTTCAAATACAAGAGAGAGGTCTATTTTAAAGTCCGTTACATTACTAAAATTCTTTTTTAACCAGTCTATGTGATTTATACCTCTTTCATTAGTTGTTTTGTGATCAAGTATAGGCATGTTTGCAACAAAAGTTTTTAAGCCTGTTTTTGCTGATAAGGTACTTGTAACAGCAGAGTCAATTCCTCCTGATATACCAATAACTAACGCTTCAACATTATTTGAATGTGCATAATCTTTTATCCAATTTGATATAAATTCAATTTTTTCTTTGGTATGCATATTTTGTACTACGTTAGCTTAATATCAAAAGTTCAACTATTTAATTGATATTTTAATTCATTTTATCAATCAATATATGATAAAATTTTATAAATTTTGTATATATAGATATTTATAAGAAAATTATGTCTTTTAGGGTACTCAAATTTTTAATTAAACACTTAATCAAAACAAGATCTGTTATTATAAAATTTGAGGGAAATGACCATCTTATTGACAACGGCACAGATCCGTTAATTTTACAGATCAATAATAAGAAATTTTTAAATAAAATTTTTTATGCACCTTCTCTCGTGCTTACAGAAGGATATATGGATAAAGATTACGAGTTAAGCAATTCGACTTTTTATGAGTTTTCTGAATTACTTCTTGAAAATTATAATAAATACCTTGAAAAAATATCAAATACGCTAATATTCAGAATTATTTTAATCATTAATCCACTATTTCAGTTAAATTTCGTTAAGAGTTCAAAAAGTAATGTCGCAAGTCACTACGACTTATCTGATAGGTTGTATGACTTATTTTTGGATGAAACTAGGCAATATTCATGCGCATACTTTGAAAATGAAAACGACTCATTAACACAAGCACAAACTAACAAAATGAGCAGACTAGCTGACAAATTATTATTAAATTCCAATGATAGAGTTTTAGACATAGGTTGTGGGTGGGGATCACTTAGTAGACATTTTGCAGATCATCATGACTGTAAAGTAAAGGGTGTTTCATTATCTGAAGAGCAAATTAAATACTGTAATGACCAACTTAAAAAGTCAGATAAAAAAGAAAATTTATCTTATTCTTTACAAGATTATAGAGATGAAGAAAATTCTTATACAAAAATAGTTTCTGTTGGAATGTTTGAGCATGTAGGAAAACCCTTTTACAAAACATATTTTAAAAAAATATATAATTTATTATCTGATGATGGCATAGCGGTAGTACATACAATCGGCAATATTAGAGTTCCGAAAATGACTCCTGCATTTATTAGAAAATATATTTTTCCTGGTGGCTATATACCATCTTTGTCTGAGATAATGCCAGCTGTAGAAAAATCTGGTCTTATAATTTCAGATATAGAGGTTCTTAGATTACATTATGCTAGAACACTTTCTCATTGGTTTAAAAATTTTAAAAAAGAAGAAAAAGAAGTTCTTAAATTATATGATGATAGATTTATAAGGATGTGGGAAGCTTATTTAAATTTAAGTGAATTATCATTTACTAAAGGTGATAATGTGATTTTCCAACTAGTTTTAACTAAAAAAAGAGACTCATTTCCTTTGGTAAGAAAAAAAATTAATTAAATGTCTCTGTTTTTGAATTCATATTCAATTATATTTACTTAATGTCATATGAGCAAAAAATTATTAATTATTTGGAAAAGAATTATAAGAAAATAGGTGATGATTGTGCTTATATAAGCTCAACAAAACAATTAATCTCTTCTGATACTTTAGTTGAAAATAAGCATTTTGATTTAAAGCATTTTACTCCTCAAAACATAGCTCACAGACTTTTTCTTTCAAATTATAGTGATATTCAATCCTCAGGTGGCGTACCTAAATATATTTTACTAAATATTAGTTTCCCAAATAAAAACTATAATTTTGTGCAACAAATAATAACTAATTTTCATAGAATATGCCTAAGAAATAAGATTGAGATAATAGGCGGGGATACTACTTCTTCTGAGAAAATATTTTTATCTTTAACAATTATTAGCGATAAAATTAATAATACTAAAATAACAAAGAGATCTAATGCTAAGGTTGATGATAAAATTTATACATTTTCAGGTATTGGATATTCAAAATTAGGATACCTAAGTTTATATAGTAAGTTTAAATTACCTAATAATTTAAAAAATTTATCAGTGAAACAATTTTTAAAACCTAAAATGTATATTTATCAAGATATATTTAGGCATCTAAATATTACAAGTTGTATGGATTTATCAGATAGTCTTTTATCAACTTTAGAAACTATTTCGTTGAAATCCAAAAAAAAAATTAAATTAAATAATCTCAACTCTGTTAATTCTAAGCTTTATAAGTTTTTTAAAGAAGAAAAATATATTTCACTTATTTTATCCAGTGGGGAGGAGTATGTTCCAGTTTTTACCTCACCTAAAAACTTATTATATTTAAATAAAAAAAAACTTTTAATTGAAAGGGGTATTAGAATTATATGTATTGGAAGTGTAGAAAAAGGAAAGGGTGTAAATCTAAAAAAATTTAATCTTGCCAAAGTAAAAAAATTTGACCATTTTAAAAATAATTACTCTCTTTAATAACTCTTTTAATATTTATTAAGTTGATTTTATTTAAATATATCTCTTTATAAATATTACTGTCATTTTCAGCTCGAGTCTTTTTATAAGCTCTATCGTAATGATATTCAATTAATGATTTCACAAACTGAAAATACTCCTTTTTTTTTAAATTTACTTCAATAAGTTTAAATTCCTCTTTTGGAATAATTTTCTTTAATACAATAAGCGCATTTTTCATTAAATCTGGTGAATTAGTAAAATATTTGTAATCTTTTAAAATGAATTTCACCCTCTCTGTTAAATTACTCTTTATTTTTATATTTTTACCCAAAGGCATATTTTTCCAAATTTTACTTGGAATACTTAACTTACCCACTTTAATACTTTCTGCTTCAACCCATATATTTTTTCTTGAATTGAAAGAGTGAAGTTTTTCATAAATTAATGTTTCAAATAATTTTTGTGATGGTTGAACAGTATTTGGTATATTTCCCAAAATAGAGCCTTTATGTTTGGCCAAACCTTCAAAATCGATCACTTGATATTTTTTTGATAATTCTTTAATAAAAAGTGTTTTCCCTACACCCGTTACACCCATAATTTGGTTAAATTTAAATTTATCAGTATTATTTTCAAAAAAATCTACTACATAACCTCTGTAAGTCTTATATCCACCCTCTAATAATGTTACGTCGTAACCTATTTGTTTAAGTACTAAATATAAACTAAGTGATCTAAGACCACCTCTCCAACAATAAATTAATGTTTTATTTTTTTTATCAAATTTTATTTTATTAATAATTTTGGAAATATTTGCACTAATAATACTAGCTCCTTCTTTTTTAGCTAAAAAAGAATTCTCTTTATATTTTAATCCTATTTCATGACGTTGTTTATTTGTTAATACGGGATAATTTACTGATCTTGGGATATGGTCCTCAACAAACTCTAATGGGGTTCTTACATCAATTATAGTATTATAATCATCGATAGTAGTACTTTTATACGATGTTTTATTGATGCGCATATTTTTCATAATTTTTTTAATAATATATCCATATTACCTCAACTCTAAAGTAATAAATCTAAAATATGAAATTGATTGGAAATCAATTCACCTAGCAGACTTATTCTGGAAAATTAAAATTGAAGATAATTTATATGAAATTGATTTCACAATTAAAAGTTATGGTGTGACTGACAAAATTTATGGGTATGAGTCTATTACAAAAGTTAGTGGAGAAATTAAAGATGATAGCTTCAATCCCATAACTTACAAAAGTAAAACAAAAAGCTCTAAACAGGATAGATTTGAAAATATTATTTTTAACAAGAATGGTACTATATCAAATATTGAAATTTCAAAAGAACTCTCCAGTGATCAAATTAATTTGCAAAATACTTTAATTAATGATTATAAATTTTTCACTGATCCGATATCACAATTAGTTCAATATTTTATTTTCCAAACAGATTCAAAAAGGTTAATTATTGATGGAATTAACATTTATGAATTATCATCCATTACAAAAAATACTGAAAACTTAAAATCTAATAATCCTTCAATATACAAGGGAAACGCTGAAGTTATAGATTTAGTATTTCCTTTTTTTAAAGGTCTTTATAAAGAGAATAAAAAAAATAATTTAGAAGTTATAACGGTTTATTCATTTGAAAAAGAAATAATTAAAATTCCTGCTAAATTTAGGATTAATTCAAAAAAATTTAAAGCTAATCTTCATTTGAAAGAATATGAAATTCTTCAATAATGAAAGTAACAAAAAATAGATCAATCTTAAAAACTATAAGTTATAGAATAGTTGGTTTTATAAATACTTTTCTGATAAGTATTTTTGTTATTTCTTATGGTTCAGAAAACTTTAATGCAACTTCTCCTTTTTATGTAGCTTTAATTGTTTTCATTTTAAAAATGATTTCATACTATTTACATGAAAGAGTATGGAATTTATACAAATATGGCAGATTTAATCAAAAAGTAATTAGACTCAGATCATTTTTCAAGGCACTCACATGGAGATTAGCCGCATCTACAATAACATTTATTTCTGCTATGTTTATTACATCAAACTTAGATTGGACAAAATCCATTGTCATTTATGAAATAATGAACGGTATATTAATTTATTATATTCATGAGAGAGTCTGGAATAAAATTCAATGGGGAAGAATTAAAATATGAATTTCATATTTAAAATTGAAAATAACCTTATGGAGCTTTTTAAAGGTAATTTACCTTTATACAAAAGTTATTGGATTTATTACGTTCTTGTTAATTTCCTTATTTCGGCACCTCTATTGCTCGTCACAAAAATACATATACAAAATTTTATTTATACATTTTCATTATATCTTGTATTAAATCTAATCTATTACTTTACATCTTGCATTGGTGTTTGGAGAAGTTCTCAAAAATATAAAGGCAATAAAATACTATCTTTTTTAGCTAGATTAATCGTAGTAATAGGCATATCTACAACTATCTTAGAATTGAAAACTATCCTAACTATCATTTATAGTTTTTGATTATTTAAAAGCCTTCAAATATGAAAAAAAATCCATATTATCAATTTCATGGATGATGAAACACAATTAAAAGTTAGAAAATTTCTCAAAAGGTTAGGGATTAGCTCACAACAAGAACTTAATCAATTCATTGAAAATAACCCTGATGTAAAGGATCTATCGATAAAAGTATCTTTTGAAATTAATAATAAGAATGTTTTTGAGTTTGAAGATAAAATAAATAATTAATATAAATGAAAAAAATTCAAAATCATTTTATTAGTGGCATATTAATTGTTGCACCATTAGCTTTATCTATTTACGTTGCATGGGTAGTAGTTGGTATTGCAGATAAAATATTTAGACCTTTCATACCTCTAAATAAATTTGGTATTCCATCTGAAATACCTGGTGTTGGTTTAATAGTTGCTTTTTTATTTTTTACAATTTTAGGAGCCATAGCAGGAAGCTTTTTTGGAAAACTTTATCATCGAGTAGTTGATGCTGTTTTATCTAAAATACCTGGCTTAAACTCAATCTATAACACAGTAAAACAGATTATTGATACATTTGCTACGACAAAGTCTAATGCTTTTAAAGAGGTAGTTCTTATTGAATATCCTCAAAAAGATATTTTTGCTCTTGCATTTTTAACAAGTGAAACAAAAGGGGAAATAGCAAAAAGAAAAAATCAAAAAATGATAAATGTTTTCATGCCATCTACACCTAATCCAACTACAGGTTTTTTAATGTTTGTTCCATTATCAAAATGTACCAAACTTAATATGTCTGTCGATCAAGCAATCAAATATATCATTTCTGCAGGACTAGTTACACCCAAAGCACCGGAAATTAAAAAAGCTCTTCCTAAAAAGAAAAAAATTAAAAAGTTAACTAAATAATAGTTTTATTGCTTCTTGCTGCTTAAAAAACATAAGTAACTTATATATATCTTTTTTAAATTTTTCATTTTCATACTCTTTTTTTTCAATCAATTTTTTTACATATTGAAGTGCATCTATTATTAGTTCTTGATCATGATAAACATTTACAAACTTGAATAATGAGTCACCACTTTGACGATATCCTAATATGTCACCAGTGCCTCTAATTTCGAGATCTTTTTCGGATAATTTAAAACCATCTAAGTTTTCTTTGAATATTTTTAGTCGATTTATCGTATTATCAGGTAAATCCTTGCCATATAAAGCAAAACAATAACCTTGATTGTTACCTCTTCCTACTCTTCCTCTTAACTGATGTAATTGAGATAAGCCAAATTTTTCTGCATTTTCAATTACAATATAATCTGCATTTTTATTATCTATACCTACCTCTACTACAGTAGTAGCAACTAATATTTTTATATTTCCTTTTTGAAAATTTTGAATAATTCTTTCTTTTTGATCGCTCTTAATTTTACCATGTAACATTTCAACTTCTGAACCAAATATATTCTTCAAAGACTTAAATCGTGTTTCTACATCTTTATACTTTTGAGTCTCTGATGCTTCAACTAAAGGACAAATCCAGTAAACCTGAGATACATTTGAAATTTTTTTCTTTAACAAAATTTCTATATCTTTAATTTTGTCAATGTTTGATACTTTAGTTATTATCGGTTTTTGAAAAGCTGGCTTTTCTTTTAGTATTACCTGTTCAATTTCACCATATTGAGCTAAAGCAAGTGTTCTTGGAATAGGTGTGGCAGACATTAATAGAATATTTGTGTTTATTCCTTTTTCAGCTAAATACAGTCTTTGTTGAACACCAAATCGATGTTGTTCATCGATTATTACATATGCCAAGGATGAAAAATTTAAATTTTCTTGAAAAATAGCATGAGTACCAATGATAAAATTGAAAATACCTTTTCCTATTTTTTCATAAATTTTACTTTTATTTTTACTACTTCCAGTGAGTAATATAGGATTAACTTCTTCACTATCTAAGTGATTTAGTAAATTACTGTAAATTTGATTAGCTAATATTTCTGTAGGTGCCATATACGCAACTTGTTTATGTTTTTGAATAAAAGGGATTGCTGTTAATAAGGATACAATAGTTTTACCTGAACCTACATCACCTTGTAATAGTACTGTTTCTCGATATTGAGTATTATTATAATTATTTATATCGTCTATGATTTTATATTGATTTTTTGTCAACTCAAAAGGTAGCTCATTTATCAATTTTTCTTGTAAATTAAATTTAAGTTTTAAACTTTCATTTTTTCTTTTTGTTTTTTCTTTTAAGTATCTAATAGCAAAATAATTTGATACTAATTCATCAACTGCCAACCTTTTTCTAAAATTCTCTCTATTTTCAATATCTTCTTTTACAGAGGGAAAATGCATTTTTATTAATGATTCATTAAAACTTGAAAAATTATATTTTTTAATAATATTTTCGTTCAACCATTCATCAAATTTATTTAAATGATTTTTTGCGTCATTTAAAACTATTCTGATATCTTTTAATGTGATACCCCTTGTTAAAGGATAAATATTTTCAAAAGTTCTTAACTTATCCTCATTTTCTATCTCTTCTATGTAATCAGGGTGTGCTACACTAAGATTGCTTTTATAAAATGATACTTTTCCACTAATAATTAATTCTTTGTTTTCAGGATATTTTTTTCTAAGAAAATTCCCTCTTATTGAAAAATAAATTATGTTTATGATTAAAGATCCTTTTTCACATTCAATCACGTAGGGTAGTTTAGGATTGAAAGGAAGATGATGTTTTTTTACCTTAACGAGAGTGGTAATAGTTTGTCCTTTTTCAAGATTTTTAAAGTCAATATCCTGAGTACGATCTATTGATCTAGTCGGTAAATTATAAAATATATCAATAACTGTGTATATATTTAGATTTTTAAAATAGGACGCTTTCTTTGGACCTATTCCTTTAAGTTTTTCTACATTCTGATATAAAAAATCGAAACTATTGTCGTTCATGAATAATTACTACAAAGATAAATTAAAAAAAATAAAATATCGATGTCAAACATTAGGTATAAAAGAATTAGATGTAATTTTTGAGAGAATTTATTCAAAACTTGAAAACACTAATGATGAGGCTCTCATTGATCAATTAGATGATTTATTAAAAAATGAAACACAATACATATTCGACGTATTTTTTAATGATTCTTTCAAAGAAGATAGAATTAAGTACCTTAAAATTATAAATTTATCAAAATAATATTGGAAAATCCTATTTCTAAATTTGGCAATAAATCAATTTTATTATGTGAAGATGATAAGATAGCTCTAGATTATGAAAATATTCTAAATATACATTATCCCCAAAAGAAAATATGTTATTTTCCAGCACATGACTCTTTGCCATTCAGTTCTGAAAGTTCATCATCTGACATCTTACTTGATAGGTCAGAAAAATTACAGACATTAACTCAAAATGATATAATAATAATAACTTGCAATAATCTTTTAAAAAAATTTCAAATAAATAAAGATGCTAATCATTTTTTAACATTAACTAAAAATCAAACTATTGAAGCTAATACAATTTTAGAAAAATTAGTTGAATTTAATCATTCAAACCAAGCAAATGCTTATAATAAACTCGAATTTTCACTAAGAGGTGATATTTTAGATATTTATAACAGTAATAATAATCCTTATAGAATTTCATTCTTTGATAATGTGATTGAAACAATTAAAGAATTCAATCCTCAAACACAACTTACTTTTAAAGATGAGAAAGAGAGGATTGATATATTTAACCCTAATATTGAGTTATTAGAGCCAAGTAATAAAAATAGTTATTTTGAGGATATCGTTATGGGATATTCCTTTTATACAATTAATAGAAGTGACATAATATTAAAAGAAAAGCTAAATTTTCTTAAAACAATTTTTGATCAAGCCCAACCTGAGATCCTTTTTTCAAATTATTACTTAGATGATAATAAAATAAAAAATTTTAAATTTACAAATATATTATCAAGTTCACCTAAATCATTAAAAATTACATCAAATACCTCTTTAGATGAATTTTCTAAAATGAGTAATAAAATATATTTTCATAGTGGAAAAAATTCCTCCTCAATAGAAAACGAATTTCTTCAAAAGAAAAATATTGAACCAAATTATGGTAATAATTTATATTTCTATAAATCTCTAATCTCAAAAGACTATCTATTTGATGGAATCGTACACCTCAATAAAAACACTCATACTACAAAAAAAATGAATTTAGACACTATAATCAATTTTAATGATCTTTCATTAGGAGATGCAGTTGTTCATCAAAAGCATGGTATTGGTAGATTTATATCCATTGATAATATTGAAATTAATAATCGAATTAGGGAGTTTATTAGATTAATTTACCGCGGTAACGACAAGCTTTTACTACCAATTGAAAATTTAAACTATATTTCAAGATATGGGTTTGATGATAATAATCTACTTCTTGATAAATTAGGCACAAATGATTGGATTTTAAGAAAATCTTCAGTTAAGAAGAAAATTCGTTTTCTAGCTAATAAACTTTTAAAAAATGCAGCAAAGAGATCCACTATAAACATAAAAGAGTTTCAATATAATAATTCTGATCTTGAGAAATTTAATCAACAATTTCCATTTGTTGAAACTGAGGACCAATTAAACTCAATTGAACAATCTTTAAATGATTTAAAACAAGATAAACCATCTAATCGCCTTATATGTGGCGATGTAGGATTTGGTAAAACTGAAGTGGCTTTAAGAATTGCATGTGCAACATATTTATCAGGTTTTCAATTTGTAATAGTCGTTCCCACCACATTACTAGCGATGCAACACACTAATACATTTAGCGAGAGGTTTTCAGTTTTTAACATTAAGGTTGCATGTCTATCTAGATTTACTTCGTCAAAAGAAAAAAAAGAAATTTTAATTTCATTAAAGTCAGGTGGTACTCAAATTCTTATTGCAACACATAGTCTTTTTAAAAAAGACATAGAATTTAATAATTTAGGCACACTGGTAATAGATGAAGAACAAAAATTTGGTGTCGATCAAAAGGAATATTTGATCAACAAATATCCAACTATTCATTTATTTTCATTGTCTGCCACACCTATTCCTAGAACACTTCAGATGTCTTTATTAGGCTTAAAAGATTTAAGTATTATTGGAACACCTCCATCAAATAGAATTAGTATAAGAACTTATGTTCAAAAATATGAGTCTGTTGCCCTTATTTCAGCAATAAAAAATGAATTAGAGAGGAATGGACAAATTTTTATTGTTGTACCAAGAATAAGCCATATTCCTTTTGTCGAAAATGAAATTAAAAAATTAAATATAGATCTTTCTTACGGAGTAGGTCACAGTAAAATGAAAGAAAAAGACATTGAGGATGTGTTCATATCTTTTACAAAAGGTGAGATACAGTGCCTTATTTCCACAAATATTATTGAATCTGGAATAGATATTAAAAATGCAAACACACTAATAATATTTAATTCTAATTTATTTGGTTTATCTCAATTATATCAATTACGAGGTAGGGTAGGTCGTTCAAATAAAAGAGCATATGCCTATTTATTTCATGACAGTGAAAAATTAATCAATAAAACAGCTCTAAAGAAACTTCAAGTTTTAGCTAATTATGAAAATCTAGGATCAAATTTTCAGTTAGCTAATGAGGATTTAGAAATAAGAGGCGCAGGTAATTTACTTGGTGATGAGCAAAGTGGTCATGTGAAAGATATTGGAATAGAACTTTACCAAAGTATGTTAAAAGATGAGGTTGAAAGACAAAAAAATAATAATGCAGAAATTGAAGATGATTATGATGAATTTGAATTCGATGCATTTTTTGAGTATTACATTCCAAAGAATTACATATCTGATGATATTTCCAGATTGATTATTTATCGTAAATTTACTAATTCAAAGAATATTCAAGAGCTTAAGAATGTTTTAGATGAGATATATGATCGATATGGTAATTACCCAGTTGAAGTAACTAATTTATTTAATTTACTAACTATTAAAATTAAATCTCTTACCCTTGGTATTTCAAAAATAAATATAAAAAGAAATTTTATCGATATTACTTTTAAAAAAGCAAATCAAAAAATACTAGATGATTTAATTCAAATGGCACAAGAAAATATTATAAAAATGCAAAGTTCTAGTTCTATTCAAATCAAAAATAATGACAGTAAGGACTTATTTTACACTATAAATCTATTCTATAAAAAGTTAGGATTAAAATGATGGAAGATCAACAACTCCCAAAAACTAATGCAGAGTGGGCAAACTATTATGAGTCTATAATAGCCGAACTTACTGAAAATCAAAAAAAAATAGGTGAACCTATTTCAATAGATGAATTTTATGAACTTCCTATAAAAAGGAAACAGAAATATATCAAAAAACTATATTTTAAAATTGGCGATGCAGAGTAATTATATTCCAAATATAGATTTAGCGGATATTATTAATAAAGATCTTAATAGTGATGCTGCTGTACAAGTATCAAATAATATTAAAAAAGCATCTGAAGAAATTGGTTTTTTTACAGTTACAAATCACGGTATTCCAATTTCCAAAATAAATAATCTTTTAAAAACTTGTAAAAAATTTTTTTACTTAAAAGACGAAGAGAAACTAAAAATAGCTCCTAAAAAATGGAACCCCAATACTAATACTGTTTATAGGGGTTATTTTCCTAGTTCAGTAAATGGTAAAGAGGGTTTAGATATAGGAGATCCGCTTTTAAATCAAAATATGGTTGATTTGTTAAAAAAGGAAAAATTTGAAGTTAATCACGATATGTCTTTTTTAGATCCTGAGTGGCAAATTACGATAAATAATTATTTTGATGATCTTCACAACTTAGGAATAACCATATTTAAATCTATCATATCTTCATTCTCCTCAGATTTATCTTTAGCTGAAAAGGCTTTTCAAAGACCCAAAACACTCTCTACTCTAAGATTTAATTACTATCCAAAGCAAGATAAACCTGTTGAAGTTTCTTCTCAGGACGGTGTTGCTTTAGGTTGTGAAACCCATGTAGATAGTGGGATAATGACTATCTTGTATCAGGACAAAAAAGGTGGTTTACAAGTTCAAAATAGACATTCTTTAGAGTGGTATGATGTTCCTCATGACCCAAATGCTTTCGTAATTAATACAGGTTTAGCTTTAGAGTGTTTAACTAATGGTAAAATGAAAGCAACTAATCACAGAGTATTATTTAATCAAGAGGAGCGAGTATCAATACCTTTCTTTTTTGAGCCATCATTTGATTTCATATTAGATCCAAAATATTTGGATATTAATGAAAATATCAATTATAATATTGATAATTATGAAAATTTTCTCACCAATTCACTTAAAAAATTTGTTGAATATGACAGACCTGCCTAAATTACCTTTTTTATTATTATTCGCATTGATAACAGCTTGTGGTGATTTTAATACTGGGGTAAAAAAATCAGATACTCAAAAAGTTAACACAGTTAAATACGGAACACTCGTTGCAGCTGAACCAGTCAAAATTACTGGTGAAAGTTCTGGTATTGGTGCTCTTACAGGAGGTTTAGTAGGTTTTGTTGTAGGATGTGGAGAGGGTATTTTTGATGATGATTGTAGAGATGCTGCTGCTGTAGTTGGTACTATAGGTGGTGCTATAGTAGGTTATGTTGCTGGTTCATCATTAGGAGATCATACAGGATTTCAATATGTTGTAGACGTTGATGAAACAGATGATGACATTTCAATAGTTCAATCTGGCTCAGAACAAATACCCATTGGTTCCAGAGTAACTATTGCAATAGGAACCAACACAAGAATTATAATTTCAGAATAGCTCATAGGAGATAATAAATGTTTATTGCAATGAATCGATTTAAAGTCAAATTAGGTGAAGAGACTTATTTTGAGGAAATATGGAAAAATAGAGATACACACTTAAATAAAGTTCCTGGTTTTAAAAAATTTAATTTAATAAAAAGTGAAACTAATGAAGAATATACACTCTATGCATCTCACAGTGAATGGGAGTCAAAACAAGATTTTATTAATTGGACTAAATCAGAAGCTTTTAGGATGGCTCATAAAAATGCGGGTGAACATAAAACAGTATATTTAGATCACCCAAAGTTTGAGGGTTTTGAAGTAGTATTATAATTTTACCTTATCGAAACATATACACTGCCACCCATACTTAAAACTTTTCCGTAATCCTCTAGTAACTTTGCAAAATCTGGGAAATAATCATTTTTACTGGCATTTTCGACATGTCTTTGAACACTCTCCATAGATGTAAATTGTTCATTTATTGTAAATAATGTGTTTCCAGTTTCGCCCTTACTAGGATCAGTAGGGTCTTTAAACTCTGGTGCTTTAGTAAAGTAAGCATTTAATAAATGATCTGTTCCATCAGAATAAAATTCAGTCATCCATTTTCCATGAGTGCTAAAAATATTTTCAACTTCAGCAGCTTTGTCATTTGGCACTGCGTAAGAAAGATTTATACATACACGATCTGTCATATTTTCTCCTTTTAAATTTAATATATTAACATTTATTATATACTGAAATATTTGAGTTAGATTAAATGGCGGAAGGACTGGGATTCGAACCCAGGAAAGAGTTGCCCCTTTGCCGGTTTTCAAGACCGGTGCTTTCAACCGCTCAGCCATCCTTCCGATGTCATAAACGTTTAGAATGTATATATCACGTTATTTTTAAATCAATCGTAATTTTATTATATTAGTTGATATATTCTTTGACTACTCATGTTATGTTTTTAAGTGATTTTAGGTAATCTTCCAACATTATCCTTTTTTTATATTTTATTAGTATATTTCATTGGTGGCATTACCCAAGGCGTACTTGGTGTCGGATTAATCACAGTTGTAATTTCTTTACTCTCATTTGTCGTGGATGTAAAAGAAACAATAGCTCTTGTTATAATACCAACAATCATTACTAGTTTTTTTCAAATGATAAATGGAAATAATTTAAGAAAAATTTCTATTGATACTAAATTTTTTTTAATTTTTTCAACTCTAATCATCATTCCTGGAGTAATTTTACTTAAAACGCTTCAATCGGATTTAATTTTAATATTTATAGCTATTTTACTATTTATTAATTCTACTCTTTTTTTATCAAATAGAATTATTTCAATACCTAATCATAAAAGTTCATTAATTCAATCAATGGTAGGCTCTTTTAATGGATTTATTATTGGTCTTACAAGTATTTATACCATGCCTTTCGTATTTTTATTACAATCACTAAAATATGATAAAGAAAAAACTGTTCAATTTATGGGATTGGCTTTTTTACTTTACAGTTTAATGCAATTTTTTTCTTTTATATTTTTAAGACTAATAGATATAAGCACAATTATTCCTTCATTAATTGTATCCATACCAGTTGTAATAGGTTTTTTCTTAGGAAAAATAATTAGAAGATACGTTTCAGAAGTATTATTTAAAAAGTTATTTTATATTATGTTATTATTGATGAGTGGGATAATTTTAATTAATGGTGTTTTGTAATTGAAATTAACTAATTACCAGTGGTTCCGTCTATTCTATTAGTGCTGTAAATAGCACCTAACATAAATACAACAACTGAAGCTGGAAATAAAAGATAACCAATCGTGTATGTATCTGGATAATACTGCATACCTATGTACAGAATTATTGCTTGGAGTAAGCAAAGTAATAGAAAAATGTAATTTGTTCCAATTCTACTTAAAAGTAAAGCTAAGGGTTTTAATACAACAATAGCTGCTGCACAAACAAAAATTATTGCTGGGATAACATTTAACGCTAAGCCCATTGACTCGGAATATGTATATTCCTCTAAAGACTCCCAAGGCAGGACCATGGATAGGAACATCATAATAATAGCCGAATAAACAAATTTTTTGCCTGTATTAGTCAAAATCATATGTTATTTATAACAAATACACGCTTTTTAGCAAAATTATTATGAGATTAGATAACTGCTTAAATTTTAAAGATTTCAGAAAGCTAGCCAAAAAAAAACTTCCATCTCCCGTATTTCATTATATTGATGGTGCTGCAGATGATGAAGTAACATATAGAAGAAATACATCGGCCTTTGATGATGTAGATTTAATACCAAACGTATTAAGAGGTGTAAAAGATGTTGATTTATCAACAACTATTTTTGGAAAAAAAATAGATTTACCTTTTTATTGTTCACCAACTGCTCTCCAGAGAATATTTCATTATGAGGGAGAAAGAGCAGTGGCTAAGGCAGCTCAAAAATTTAATACTATGTTTGGTGTGTCTTCTTTGGCTACGGTTAGTGTAGAGGAGATTTCGAACCTAGTGGATACACCAAAGATGTTTCAATTTTATTATCATAAAGATAAAGGATTAAACAATTCAATTCTTCAAAGAGCAAAAGATGCTAATTTTGATGTTATGGCCTTGACTGTTGATACTATAACAGGCGGCAATAGAGAAAGAGATATAAGAACTGGTTTTACATCACCTCCTAAATTTACTTTATCAAGCATGTTCAGTTATGTTACTAAACCAACATGGGCAATTAATTATTTAACTAAAGGTAAATTTGAACTTCCACACCTTCAAGATTATGTAAAAGAGGGTACTAAAACAGCTATTTCAATTGGTAATTACTTTTCTACTATGCTCGATCAAGATATGAATTGGAAAGATGCTGAAAAATTATGCTCTGATTGGGGTGGTCATTTTGCATTAAAAGGAATACTGAGTGTTGAAGATGCAAAAAGAGCAGTGGATATTGGATGTACTGGAATTGTCGTTTCTAATCACGGAGGTAGGCAATTAGATGGTGCTAGATCACCTTTTGATCAGTTGGCTGATATAGTAGAGGCAGTAGGTGGTAGAGTGGATGTAATTTGTGAAGGTGGTATTCAAAGAGGGACACATATGCTTAAAGCTTTGTCGTTGGGAGCTAAAGCTTGTGCAGGCGGAAGGCTTTACTTGTATGCATTAGCTGCTGCTGGACAAATAGGTGTAGAAAAAGCTCTTAGTATTTATAAAACAGAGTTAGAAAGAGATATGAAGTTGATGGGCTGCAAAAAAATTTCTGACCTTTCTAGAAAAAATATTAAATTTAAGTAAATAAAATTATCATTGCTTTCGTTGTCACGAATTTTAAAGATTTTATAATATAAGCTATTTAATAGAATCTTATGTTCATCAAATTATTTATAAAATTAATTTTAACTTTATTTAGCTTAAAATTATATGCACATGATCCAAAAAACTGTGACGTACTTCAGAACTATGATTTCTCTGGTTTTGAAAGCTGGAAAATTGAAGTTGTAAATAGATCTAACGAATTTGGGCTAGATGAGGATTTTGTATCTAAATTAATTGCGCCATATGAGGTTAACAAGAGAGTTATTGAAAATGATAAGTGTCAGCCAGAATTTACTTTAACCTTTTCTGAATATATTGAGAAAAGAAATTCAGATATGAGAGTACAAAATGGTTTAAATAATAAAAGTAAATACAGTAATTTATTAAATAAAATTGATAATTATTATAATGTTCAATCAAGATTTATTTTATCTATATGGGGTTTAGAAACTGCTTATGGAAAAATTACAGGTAATTATCCCGTATTAGAAAGTCTTTTAACAATGTCATATGATGAGAGAAGAAGACGATACTTTACTAAAGAATTATATAACGCTCTTAAAATTCTTGAGCAAGGACACATTAATGTTATTGATTTCAAAGGCTCTTGGGCAGGAGCTATGGGTCAAAATCAATTTATGCCCTCTAGTTTTCTAAATTATGCTCAAGATTTTAATAATGATGGTAAGAAGAACATTTGGACTGATACAGAGGACTCACTCGCTTCTATTGCAAGATATCTTCAGGGAGTGGGTTCAAACAAATGGGATCCAAATTACACTTGGGGTAGAGAGGTTATCCCCCCAGAAAATGTAAAATCTTTAGAACCTAAATTGTTCGTAAAAAGAGAAAAAGGTTGTTTAGCTGTAAAAAAATTATCAAAAAAATTACCTTTAAATGAATTTAGACTAATGAATTTTAAAAAGATGAATGGTAATTCTCTAGATAATTTAGATATTAATAGCTATCTATTAAGGATGGGTAGGGAAGATGGTGATTACAGGTATTTTATTGTTTATGATAATTATTTAAATATTCTCTCTTACAACTGTTCTAACTATTATGGTCTTTCTGTTGGATTGCTAAGTGATAAGTTTAAATAATATAAATAAAATACTGTTTCTACTAATTTTATCATCATGTACAATAACGTCTATTGATACTGTAGATGATAAAAAAATTGAAGAAGAAGCTGAAACTCAAGAATACTTTAAAAAATCAGAAGTTATTATATCACCACTTGATGACTACAATATTGAATTAAGTGTTATGGAAAAGTTTGTTACAGATGAAAGAATTAACGGCAATAATATCCATCATTCTAATCTGCCTATACCAAGCGTTGTAAAACTTTCAGATCCCAGTAACTTAGATAACAATATTATTGTTAGAAACATTAAGTTAGATACTGAAAATAGGCTTTCATTAAGTCAAGAGATTATTGATAAAATATCACTAAATTCAAAAGTATATCTAGAATATTTAAAAGATGAATCCATAATTCTAAGAAATGTTGTCGACTCAAAAGAAGAGAGCAAGATAAAGATGGATGATACAGAAATTTCATTTGAACTGTTGGATCAAGATCAAACTGAAATCAGTGAAAAACTTGATTATGAGAAAATTAAAAATCTAGATATTAAAAATTCTAAGAAACAAAACACTATATTAGTTGAAATTTATAAAGATATAAATCTAGCAAAGCTTAAAACTAATAAAATTAAGAATTTAGGATTGTTTTATGAAGAAAATGAAGAGGGAGTTAAGGTTTTTGCTGGCCCATTTCATAAGAGTGATATAAATCTTAAGTTAGATTTTCTGATTAAAAATGGATATTTGAATGCAAAAAAAACCCCTTAATTTAATATTTATTGCAATAATTATTCTATTTCCTAAACAATCCCTTGCTATTGAAAGTTTGGCAAAAACGGCGCTTATAATAGATTTATCAACAAACGAAGTTCTTTTAGAAAAAAACTCCAAAGCCAAAACATATCCATCAAGTATGACCAAGATGATGACCGCTCTTGTAGCCTTTGAAAAAATCAAAAATGGTACTTTATCATTAGATCAAGAGTTTTTAGTAAGTAAAAAGGCATGGAAAATGGGCGGGTCAAAGATGTTTATAGAGGTAGATAAAAGAGTAAAAGTTTATGATTTGTTACTAGGAATTATTGTTCAGAGCGGAAATGATGCCTCGATTGCTTTAGCAGAGGGTATATCTGGCTCTGAGGAAATTTTTGCTATTGAAATGAATAATTTAGGCAAAAAAATAGGACTCTCAGAGACTAATTTTACAAATAGTAGTGGCTGGCCTGATGATAATCATTACACCACAGCTGAAGACCTTGCTAAAATAGCTCAGTACACAATTGAAAATCATTATGAATTATATCAAATGTATAAATTAAGTGATTTTACATACAGCGGGATCAAACAAGATAACAGAAATCCTCTCCTATATACATTTGAAGGGTCTGATGGCTTTAAAACAGGTTATACAGAAGCAGCTGGCTACGGTTTGGTTGGATCTGCTGAAAGAGGGGATAGACGCCTGATTATTGTTCTAAATGGACTAGACTCTTCCAAATCAAGGGCCCAAGAGTCACTAAGATTGATGGATTGGGGTTTCAACAATTTTCAATTAGTCGATTTTTTTAAAAAAAATGAGGTTATTCAAGAGGCTGATACTTGGCTAGGTAAAGATGAAAAAGTGGACCTAATTGCTTTAAACGATGTAAGTGTGAGCATTCCTAAAGCACAATTATCTTCTGCTAAAGTTAATGTGATAGTAGAGGAGCCTATTGCAACTCCTATTCAAAAAGGCGACCAAATAGCCAAACTTCAAATATCATTTGCTGATAAGAATACTGAATTTCCTTTATTTTCAGGTGAGGACATAGAGCAAAAGAATTTCTTTTCAAGAATCTTTTCAGCTATTTATTATATCATTCTTGGATCTAACTAAATAATATCATATAGAATGAAAGTAATCAGTTTTGAAGGTTTTGAATATTCTGGAAAATCGACACAGATAAAACTTTTAAAAAAATATTTTATAAAAAATAATATTAAATCTACTTTTACTAGAGAGCCTGGAGGTAATAAAGATCTAGAAAAAATAAGAAATGTGATTTTAAAATCTAATTTTGATAATTTAAGTTTAATAATGTTTTTCTTTTCATCTAGATTTGCATTATTATCTTCAATTAAAAAGAATGATTTTATTGTATTTGATAGATTTTTTGACTCTACTTATGCTTATCAAAAATATAATTCTAAAGAAAAAAAACTTATTATCAGTTTAATTAAGTTAATTGATAAGAAATTTATCCCAAAGATAACTTTTTATTTGAAGTTAGATAAAAAAAATTTAATAAGAAGGAAAAATAAAAGATTATATTCAAATAAATTTGATAAAAAATATTTTGGACAATTCTCAAGAATTCAAAAAAATTATGAAGAAATATCTAAAATAAAAATAGGTGAACGTAAGTTTGTTGCTATTGATGCATCACTATCTGCTAATGAAGTACATGACAAAATCATATTAAATCTAAAAAAATGCAAATTGATAAAGTAGTAAATACTATAAAATCTGAGAGTAGTGGCTTTTACTTATTAGAGACTACTAATAGTGAGAGTATTTCATATTTAGAGGAACAAATTTTAAATAGTTTCTATGAGAAACAATATGAGATAGATACAAGTTTTATTATTCTAGAGCCCGAAGAAAAATCAAAATTTATAACAATTGATCAAGTTAGAAAAATGAAAAAAGAGTTTCTACATACAAATGTATTAAACCTGAGCAAAGTAATATTTGTCAGAGAGGTAAATTATTTAAATATTAATGCTTTAAATGGACTCTTAAAAATCATTGAAGAAATACCATCAAAAACCTATTTTATTTTTTGTTCTAAAAACTTAATAAGTTTACCAGAAACAATAATTTCAAGGGCTAGAGTTATCAGAGATTTGAATTCAAAGATAAATTTTATTGATTTCAATTCAATGAAAGAAGACATAGTAAGACAAAATCAAAATATTTCAGAGGAATTAATACACTCTCTTATTAACCCCTTCATTGATTTAAAAAGTACTGATTTTTTTGAAAAGATTAAACTATTTAATAAAGATCAAATAAGCTTATGTTCATTAATATTTTTAAAAATACTTAATTACTATTTAAGAGGTAATTTAAATAATAAAAAACTTTACAAGTACCTATTAAAGCTTCATTCAGATTATTTAACTGATGTAGATGAAAGTTTAAAATTCAATACATTAACAAATGACCTAATTTCAATCTATTTTACAAGATTAAATTCTAATCTTATTAAGTATGTCTAATAATTATTTTACAACTCCGATTTATTATGTGAATGATAAACCCCATATTGGACATGCTTACACTTCAATTGCTGTTGATATATTAAAAAGATTTTATGATTGTAGAGATCTCGATTCTTATTTTCTAACAGGAACTGACGAGCATGGACAAAAAGTTGAAAGAGCTGCTCAAGAAAAAAATATTGATCCTCAAAAATTTACGGATATGGTTTCAGAAAATTTTAAAGATTTAAGTAATTTATTAAATTTATCTAACGATGATTTTATAAGAACAACAGAAGAAAGACATAAAAAGTCTGTTCAAAATTTATGGAGAGTTCTGTTGGAAAAAAATGAAATTTATTTGTCCAAATATAGCGGATGGTATTCTGTAAGAGATGAAGCTTTTGTAGCTGATAATGAAATAGTTGAAAAAAATGGTAAAAAATATAACAGTTTTGGATCTGAATTGTCTTGGGTTGAAGAAGAGTCATATTTTTTTAGACTTTCTAAATGGCAAGACAAACTATTAGATTTTTATAAAAATAATCCAAATTTCATAGTCCCAAAATCTAGATCTAATGAAGTTATTAAATTTGTTGAGTCAGGGTTGAAAGATCTATCCGTTTCCAGAACAACATTCAAATGGGGAATTGATGTCCCTACAGATGAAAAACATATTGTTTATGTTTGGTTAGATGCATTAACTAACTATATTTCAGCTTTAGATTACCCAAATAAAAATTCTGATTTATATCAAAAATATTGGCCTGGGATACATGTAGTAGGGAAGGATATAATTAGATTTCATGCTATTTTTTGGCCTGCTTTTTTAATGGCTGCAGAGTTAGATCCACCAAAGCAGATCGTAGCGCATGGTTGGTGGACAAATGAGGGTCAAAAAATTAGTAAAAGTCTTGGTAATGTAATTGACCCCAAAGAATTGATTGATGAATACGGTCTAGATTCAGTAAGATATTTTCTTTTTAGAGAGGTTCCATTTGGCAATGACGGTGATTTTTCAAAGGTGGCTATCAAAAATAGAATTAATGGTGAATTGGCAAATAACTATGGAAATTTAATACAAAGAATACTTAGTTTCATTTGTAAGAATTTAGAGCAAAATATTGATTTAACTAAAGATAATTTTAATTTTAAAATACTAAAACAAATTAACGACTCTGAAAAAGAATTGTTTGAGTATATGGAAAATTACAAATATGACGAATACCTAAAAAAATTATTCTTATTTATGAATGATTTAAATAATTATGTCGATAAATCTGCTCCCTGGGTATTAAAAAAAACAGATCCTGAACAAATGAAAAAAGTTTTGGCTAATATTTGCCTATGCATTATCAGGGTTAGTCAATATTTAGTTCCTTTTATGCCTTCAAAAACCTCAGAAGTATTCAATTTATTCGAAAATACGAATAATATTAAACTAGATATTTTTGATAATTTTGAAAAATTAATTAACTTTAAATTTCTAAAAATACGAAAACCTAAACCTCTATTTACTAAAATTGAGTAATTTAATAGACAGTCATGTAAATTTTGGTCATGAATTATTAAAAAATTCAGTATCAGATATCTGTAAAGATGCTCTAGAAAGTAACATAGAGAGAATTTTAAGTATAAATTCTAATTTATACGAGTTTCAGAAAGATATTAATTTAATTAAAGGTTTAAATTTTGTCGATATCACTTTAGGTCATCACCCAAATAATACTCTTGATATCAAACCTGAGGAAATAAAGACTCTTTTAAATGAAAATATTAAAAAATTTAAAGATAGAATTGTTGGAATAGGGGAAACAGGCTTGGATTATCATTATGATATTCCTAAAAATAAGCAAATAGAAAGCTTAGAGATACATTTAGATGCAGCAAGTGTTTATAATTTACCGTGTATAATTCATATGAGAGATGCCGAAGAGGATATGATTAAAATTTTAACTAAATACTCAAAAAAAATAGGTGATATTTTAATACATTGTTTCACTGGAAGTGAAGAATTTGCAAAAAAATGTATTGATTTAGGTTGTTTTTTCTCTTTGTCAGGCATTATTACGTTCAAAAATGCAAATAAATTAAGAGATACAATTAAAATACTACCAGTTAAAAAAATTATTTTCGAAACAGACAGTCCTTATCTTACGCCTGACCCTTTAAGAGGTAAAATTAATAAACCAAGCTATTTAAAAATTATTGTTGAAAAATATTGTGAAATTACCGGAAACGACTACACTAATACATGCGAAATCAGTACTTATAATTACAAAAAGCTTTTTAAAATAAATGACTGAAAAAACTGAAATAAATGTATTAGGATGTGGCTCAAGTTTTGGAGTACCTTTATCTCATGATATATGGGGTAATTGCGATAAATCAAATCCTAAAAACCAAAGAACGAGACCTTCCATATTTTTAAAAAAAGCAGGAAAATCAATACTAATTGATACAAGTCCAGATTTAAGAAAACAATTAATCGATAATAAAATTGATAATGTGGATTCAGTGCTATACACGCATTCCCATGCTGATCATATACATGGGATTAATGATTTAAGGACTATTTCACTGATAAATAGAAAAAAAATACCTATTTATGCCGATAAATTAACTTTAGAAACCCTTCAAACTAGCTTTTCTTATTTATTTACAAAGTCATCTACTCATGGATATGAACCAATTTTGAACGGTAACATTCTAAATGGGAATAATGTTGAAATAGATGGTTTTAAAATAGATGTTATAAGACAAAATCATGGAAATATTGACTCCTATGGCTTCATTTTTGATAATAAAATAGCCTATAATTTAGATATAAAGTTTTTTTATGATGAAAATTATCTGGATAAAATAAAAGGGATTGAGTGCTGGTTTGTTGGTTGTTTAAGATATGACGAGCATCCTTCGCATGCCTCGTATAAAGAGGTTATTGATTGGGCCCAAAAAGTTAATGCAAATAAAACGTTTTTAAGCCATATGACGGCTCATATTGATTACGATACAGAGTACAAAAAACTATCTGGAAGTAGTGTATTTCCTGCATATGATGGACTTAAACTGGAAATATAGTAAAATTTATCTTTTAATCGTGGTCGTGATTAGAAATTTTTTCTTTTAGAGCTAAGCAAACATCCTCCGAAGGGGCCATTAATACAGTGTCACTTATCTCACATGGAGTGTTATAAGACATCTTGCTTGAGATTTTATTTTCGTCATTTGAAGAATGAGCTGTACACATACTTGCATAAGAGCTAATTGATGTAAAAGAAAAGATAACAATTAATAATATTTTTATTTTTTTCATGTAATATTTTATAATTATAGTTGAGATTTGGATTATTAATTTTATTAGATTTTTTTATTTAAGATTCTTATAATATATATTATGCAACAAATAGATGTGTAAATGTCAATAAAATCTGTAAAAGAACAACTTAGTATTATCGCCCCTGACCTAGAGATATCAGAATTTAAAGAGTCAACAGCAACTGTTGAACAAGCTGCAAACGCTCATAATGTTGAGAAAGGACAAATAGTAAAAACAATTGCTTTAATTATAGAAAAACCAATTTTGTTAATGACTTCTGGAAATGTAAAAATCGATAATAAAAAATATAAGAATTTCTTCAAAAAAAAGGCAAAAATGCTGACTGCCAATAAGACATTGCAAATCACCTCTCACCCTATTGGCGGAGTTTGTCCTTTTGGATTACCAAATAAACTAGATATTTATTACGATAAGTCCTTAAATAACTTTGACATCGTTATACCAGCGGCAGGATCTACCAATAGTTCTGTGAAAATTCAAACAAAAAGGCTTATAGAATTAACTAGTGCTTTTGAAGTTGATGTATGTAAAAAGTAGGTAAAAACAGTATATTATTTACTGTTATTATACTTAGATTTTACAATTTTTGGAGCAGTTGCAAAAGTAGCCGCTGTCATAAAAGTTCCAAAAATAAGAAGAAAATGTGCGCTAGCCGTGATGCCAAAAATCAAAAAAGAGCCAAAATATAGTGAAAAAATTATACACCACATCCATGCTAAAAGTTGCATAATTAGGTGTCTAAGGGCCACACTAGGTATTTTTCTTAGAGGATTCCAGTCAGCGTCCATGACTCCACTGTAAATTTGCATAAACATGTTTTTCATGGCCTTTTATACATGCGACAGATGTGACCAGATCACTTATTTTTAATAATAATTTTAATTATTTCAGTTAAGGTAGAAAATATGAGAAAAATTGAATTCTGGTACTCAATTGGAAGTACATATACTTACCTCTCCACGCAAAGATTAGCGCAGATAGAGACTGAAAATGAAGTTGTATTTGAATGGTGTCCTTTCAGTGTGAGATCAAGAATGATTGAAATGGAGAATGTCCCTTTTATGGCTGAAAAAAAAAGAGATAAGATTGATTATATGTGGCGGGATGTTCAGAGAAGAGCTAACTTCTATGGATTTGAAGCAAAAGTACCTGCTCCCTACCCACTTAAAGAGTTCGATTTAGCTAACAAAGTTGCAATTTTGGGAAAAGATCAAGGGTGGATCAAAGAATATACTATTTTAACCTATAAAAAGTGGTTTTTAGACCATTTGGAGCCTGGATCAGAGCCAAATCTGAGTTCTACTCTTAAAGAAATTGGACTTGATTCAGATAGTTTAATAAAACAAGCTCAAACAGACGAAATTGAACAAAAATATTTAAAAAACACAGAAATGGCCAAAAATAAAGGCATTTTTGGAAGTCCCACATTTATCGTTGAAAATGAGGTTTTTTGGGGAGACGACAGATGTGAAGATGCCATAAAATGGCTTTCAAAATAATGTCTATTTTCAATTTTTTTGCGTTTTTAGGTATATTGAAATTTTATTAAGTATAAATCCCTTGGTAATTTTATGAATTTGATTATTGATTTACTAAAAAAAATATTGATAATATTTCAACTCAAAATCCAAATATTTCAAAAATTTTGTGAGTGTCGCAATTTACATAAGCTTTTTTACCTAAAATTGTCCAGTTTATATGATTTTCTATAGTTTTTTTGAAATCACAGATTGGACTAACTGTTTTGATAGTTTTATTGGAAAGTAATGTTAACTATCACTTAATTTAGTGCTCTAATTTGCTATTTAATTGGATAAAATGTGTGAATATTTATTTAATTCCTTCAAAATCAAATTAATTTTCAATATTTATTCTTAATTACTCATTTTATGTTTATTTTATTTTTGATTTAGTCAGATTATTTGTTTTTTTCTTTCTAGATGTAATATATAATAAATTTAATTTAGTTAGTAAATACAGTATTTTATTATAAATATTTAATATAAATTATAATTAAGTTTATAGATTTCCAACTTTGGAAAATTTTTTTCTCTCGTTTGGATCAAGATACCTTTTTCTTAGTCTTAAGTTTTTAGGAGTAACCTCCAATAATTCGTCAGAATTGATGTAGGTCATCATTTCCTCAAGTGACATCATCCTAGGGGCAGTTAAATTTACGGCCTCATCAGAACCAGATGCTCTGACATTAGTTAATTGTTTTCCTTTTAGAACATTTATCTCTAAATCATTATCTCTAGTATGCTCACCGACTACCATACCTTGATAAACAGGTGTTTGGTGTTTAACAAACATTACACCTCTATCTTGAAGCTTCCAAATAGCATAAGCTATTGCTTTACCGTTTCCTGTGGAAATTAACGCGCCTGCCCTTCTCTCTGTAATCTCCCCTTTAAATGGTTTATACGAGTGAAACACTCTATTTAATACACCAGTTCCTCTTGTGTCTGTTAAAAACTTACTTTGATAGCCAATTAGTCCTCTAGAGGGCGCAATAAATAATAACCTTGTTTTATCAATTCCAGATTTTCTCATATCTAACATATCAGCTTTTCTTTGATTCATGTTATCAATAACTATACTAGAAAACTCTTCATCTACATCTATCGTTACCTCTTCATAGGGTTCACACTTTGTCCCCTCTACATCTTTGTAAACTACTTTAGGTCTAGAAAGAGATAATTCAAAACCCTCTCGTCTCATGGTTTCTATTAAAACACCTAATTGCAATTCACCTCTTCCTCCAATTTCAAATGAATCTTTATTTTGATTTTCTGAGAAGGTAATAGCAACGTTTGTCTCAGCCTCAGCTATTAATCTATTTCTTATTAAAGTTGATGTTACTTTTTTACCTTCAGTTCCAGCTAATGGTGAGTCATTAACCATAATGTTTATTGACATAGTAGGAGGATCTATTGGTGAAGATTTTATTGGTGTTTCTATATCAGTTGAACAAATGGTGTCTGATACTGATGTGATTGATAAACCTGCTATGCAAACTATATCTCCAGTGTTAACTGAGTTAACAGTTATTTTTTTAGTTCCCTCAAATTTTAAAAGTTTAGTAAGTCTTCCAGTTTCAATGATTTTACCAGATAAGTTTAAAGCATGAACACTGTCGTTTATTTTTGCAGATCCCTGCTCTACTCTTCCAATTAGACATCTTCCTAAGTATGGATCATGGTCTAAAAGTGTTGATAACATTGCAAAAGGTCTGGTATTATCAACATCTGGTGATGGTACATGACTGATAATTTTATTTAACAGAGGCGTTAGGCTGGATCTATCATCTGACAAATCATTAACACACCATCCACTTCTACCTGATGCATATAAAACTGGAAAATCTAATTGTTGAGTATTTGCATCAAGTGAGACAAATAAATCAAAAACTTCGTTTAACACATCATCTGGTCTTGAGTCAGATTTATCGATTTTATTGATTACTACTATCGGCTTAAGTCCTTGTTTTAAAGCCTTTCCTAAAACAAATTTTGTCTGAGGCATTGGACCTTCTGAAGAGTCAATAAGCAAGATAACACCATCTACCATTGATAAGACACGTTCTACTTCACCACCAAAATCTGCATGTCCAGGTGTATCGATTATATTTATTCGAGTATCTTGAAAAATTATAGAAGTAGGCTTTGCTAAAATAGTTATGCCTCTCTCTTTTTCTAAATCATTAGAGTCCATAATTCTTTCTGATATTTCTTGATTATCTCTAAAAATTCCACATTGCTTCAATAAATTATCAATAAGAGTAGTTTTCCCATGATCAACATGAGCAATGATTGCAAGATTCTTAATATCGTTCATTGAGATAGATGTCTTATAGATTAAAATTAACTATTTAAAAGCTTATTTTTTGCTTCAGTTATTAAATTAGATAAATAATTATTACCATCTTTGTCAGGATGGAACTTCTTCATTAAGTCATAATATGATTTTTTAATATCATCATCAGAAGCTCCTTTTTTAAGACCCAAAACTGATAGCGCTTCCTCCTCTGTCATTTGTGATTTGTCTGAAGAGGATGTTGATTGTTTATTTTGACTAATAATTACATTTAAAATATTAAATCCACGAGGATCATTTATTTTTAGTTCCTCTAAGAGCTTCGATACCTCATTTTGAGATAGGGAGGAAAAAGAACGGCCTTTAAAAACTCCCTCTATAATATGAATTGTAGCTTGACGTGATTGTAACACAATTTCAATTTGTAAATACTTAGTATTAATTTTTGGTTTAAACTTACTTCCAAAAGAAGATCGCGAAAACAAGTTTAATATAGTTAGTAATGATGAGATCCTTCGAAAAAAAAGTAAAGCAGGAGCTAAAGCAACAGGTAGAAAATTTAATTTTCCTGAAAAAATTAAAAAACATCCTAGAATTAGTATTAATGAAATAATTAAATATTTTTTATAACGAGACGATAATTGATTGCCAAAAAAAACAAAGATACATATAGCTACAATTGAAAATAACAATAAGAGTTTAATCATCCTAAATTAATTTTTAATTGTTTAATCCTCTGCTCTCTTCCACAACTGTACTTGTAATATGTATATCTTATTGGATTTTTTTTGTAATAATCCTGATGATAATCCTCTGCAACATAAAAGTTTTTAAAAGGTAAGATCAATGTTTCTACCTTCTTTTTATGATTTTCCTGAATTTTATCTATGTAAAAGTTAAATTTATCTATAACAATTCGATCATTGCTGAAAAGAGCGCTTTTATATGAATAACCTTTATCACAAAATTGACCAGCACCATCAAAAGGATCAATATTTACAAAAAAAACCCTGATGATCTTATCTAAACTAACAATATCTGAGTCAAAAATAATTTCAGCCACTTCTATATGACCTGTATCACCCTTGACAACTTCTTGATAAGTTGGATTTTCAACATGACCTCCTGAATAGCCAGATCGAACGTCAATTACACCTTTTAATTTTTCATAAACCTCCTCAACACACCAGAAACACCCACCAGCTAGGTAAATTGTATTAATTTTTGCGTAAGCTGTAATAGGTAACAATAATAAGAAAAGAAAAAGTCTAAAGATCATATTGCGTTGATAAATAAATTACGAAACTTCAATGTATTTAGACCGGGCTTACCGTTTGAAATAGTAAATTTATCAACTTTAACTATGGGCATTACAAAATTAGTAGCACTTGTCATGAATGCTTCATCTGCATCAAGAAGGGATTTAATGGAAAATTTTTTTTCCTCAAATTTAAATTTATTTTTTTTTAATATAGATATTAATTTATGTCTTGTACAACCCTTTAAAATTCTAAAGTTAAGTGGGTGTGTAATACATTTATTTTTTTTAATAATCCAAATACTTGAGGAATTGCCCTCAGTTATCATATTTCTATTATCAAATAATACTGCTTCATGTGATTTATTCTCTTTCGCATGATTTGCAGCTAAAACATTACCCAATAGAGAAATACTTTTAATATCTGACCTATGCCACCTTATATCTGGGTAAAGAGATGTTTTTACACCTTTTAGTGCTAACTTATTTAAATATTCAAAGTTTTTATTAATTGAATAAATAATAATATTAGGCTTAAGTTTATCAGGGTATTTATGTTCCCTTGGGTTTTGATCCCCTCTTGTAATTTGGATGTAAATTATACCCATTTTTAATTTATTTAATTTTTTGATTTTATTGGTGATATTAATTATTTGATTTCTATTGAATTTAGTTTTCATGTTCATTTTTTTTAAAGAAACAAACAATCTGTTTATATGAAGATTTAAATCTACTAATTCACCTTTAAATACAGCAATAACCTCATAAACCCCATCAGAGAATTGAAAACCTCTGTCTGTTACACTGACATACGATTGATTTAGAGGTTTATATTTTCCATTAATATAACAGGTTGTCATAAGAATATCTTTTTGATTATATTAATACCATGATTCTTAAAAGACGAGATTTTATTAAAAAATTATCATGTGCGTGTTGTGCACCTTTATTTTTACCTTCTTGTACTGAGGTAGCTATTACAAATCGTAAACAACTCTCTATTATTTCAGATGAAAGTATCAACAAACAAGCTCTTCAAGCTTACGAACAAGTCAAAAAACAAGAAAATTTAATAGAGTCTGGGCAAAATTTTAGAGCTTTAAGAGAGGTTGGTTTCAGAGTTACGGAGTCTGTAGAAGAGTATTTTTTAAAAATGGGTCAATCAGAGTCTATAAAAAATTATAATTGGGAATTTATCTTAATTGATGACAAGGACACTCTTAATGCTTGGTGTATGCCTGGTGGTAAAATAGCTTTTTACACAGGGATCTTAGATGTTGCTGCAAATAATGATGGTTTGGCCTCAATAATGGGACATGAAATTGCTCATGCGGTTGCTCGCCACAGTGTTGAAAGGGCCAGTCAAGCATTAGCAATAAATGTCGGCACTACTATCTTGGATATTGCTTTAGAGGGCGCCCTTTCAAGTACCTCAGCTGATGATTATTTAATAAATTTAGGTCTATCTTTACCTTTTAACAGATTACAGGAATCGGAGGCTGACTATTTAGGCTTGGCCTTTATGACAATGGCAAAATACGATAATCATGAGTCATATAGAGTCTGGCAGCGAATGGCTGAAGCTCAAAAAGGAAACGCATCACCAGAGTTTCTATCTACGCACCCTTCCCCCAAAAATCGTATTGAAAAGCTTAAAAACTGGATACCTGAAGTTGATTTAAGATTTACCTAAAGCGTTGTTTTGTCATACTTTAAACAAATAAGAAATTTAATATATTTTAAGTATGAACAAAGTTATTAAGTTAAAAAAGCAGTCAAAAACAAGCGAATCTGATAGCATAAAA
>CACGSS010000005.1 GCA_902575725.1 uncultured Alphaproteobacteria bacterium
CAATCAGGCTTCAAAATTATTTTAATGGGCGGCGGAAGAAAAAACATAACTTTAAAAAAAATTTTCAGTGAGTATTTTGATAATATTTCTTTAATTGACAATTACCAAATAGATGGAGATTTTATAGAATCCCAAGGTATGGCATTACTTGGTATAAGATATATGCTAAAAAAACAATCTACATATTATGAAACAACAAAAGTTTTAAAAAATATTTACTTAGGTGAAAAGTGTTAACTTTTGTGTTTTTGAATATACTTATTTAGAGTATTCATAAGAGGATCAAGCTTTCCCTCAAATAAGTGATTTGATTTTGAGATAGTTTCCATTGACACTTCTGCATTTTTTTGTTTTTTAAATGTTTCAAAAAATTCTTTTAAGTTATCTCTTTTTACTATTTCATCTTGTTCAGCTCTAACTATCAATGTTTTGATAGGACAGGGTGATAAGAAATTAAAATCGTACAAATTTACAGGTGGTGCTATTAAAATTAATCCATCTACTTCTGGTCTTCTCATTAGAGTTTGAAATCCTATCCATGCACCAAAAGAGAATCCTACAATCCAACATGACCTAAAATCCTCATTTTTTTTTTGGAGCCAATCTAAAGAGACACTCGCATCATTTAGCTCTCCCTCTCCCTCAGTAAAGGCACCATCACTTTTGCCGACACCACGAAAATTTATTCTTAAAGTTGAAAAACCAGCATCTTTCATCACTTTAAATGCAGCATAATTAACTTTAGTGTCCATAGTTCCACCGTGTTTAGGATTGGGATGGAGAATTATAGCTATATTTGGTTTTTCTTGCTCACTAGGTGAGTATTTGGCTTGAAGTTTACCTTCACCACCTTGTATAAATACTTCTGGCATAATTAAAGAAGAGATCATAGATTACTTTTGATAAAAAAAGCAAGTTATAAATGAATTCATTAGGTTTTAATAAAGATCCATCAAGCACAACAGTGGTGGTTGCTATGTCTGGTGGAGTGGATAGTTCTGTCACAGCTGGTCTATTAAAAAAAGAGGGATACAATGTTATCGGTATTACTCTTCAGCTCTACACATCTAATAACTCTGCAAAAAAAGGTTCTTGTTGTTCTGGTCTTGATATTTATGACGCTAGACGAGTTGCCCAAAAATTAGATATACCCCACTATGTATTTAATTATGAAAAAACATTTAAATCAGATGTAATCGATTACTTTATCAACGCTTACGAAAATGGTGAAACACCGATACCTTGTGTTAAGTGTAATGAGACTGTTAAGTTTAGAGATTTAATGAACTTTGCAAAAAAATTAGAGGCAGATTGTATGGCAACAGGACATTACATTAGAAGAAAAGGTAATATTAAAGATGCCCATATGTATAGGGCTGAGGATAAATCGAAGGATCAAAGTTATTTTTTATTTGCAACAACACAGGATCAGTTAGATTACTTAAGATTTCCACTTGGTGAGATATCTAAAGCAGAAACTAGAAAAATAGCAGAGGATCTTGGTCTGATCGTTTACGACAAGAAGGATAGTCAAGATATATGTTTCATTCCAGATGGAGATTATAAAAAATTTATTAAGTCGAATAAGAAGAAAGGTGAAATACTCGACCTTTCAGGTAATGTTTTATCTTTTCATGACGGTATTCAAAATTTTACAGTTGGTCAAAGAAGAGGCTTGGGTATAGCAAATGAAGATCCACTTTATGTTGTTGATATTATTAAAGATAAAAACCAAATAATTGTTGGTGATAAGAAAGATCTGTTAGGTAAATCACTCTTATTAGGTGATTTGAATTTTATTATGCCAGAGTACGACCTTTCCAAAAAAACTGTTGAAATCCCTTGTAGTGCAAAAATTAGATCTTTATCTGAACCAAAAAAGGGAAAACTTATAAAACAATCTACCTCCTATTCTTTTGAGTTTGATGAACCCGCAGAGGCAATTACCAAAGGTCAAGCTTGTGTTTTATATGATAATGATAGGGTTTTAGGTGGTGGGATTATTAAACAGAAACTGAACTAATTAGGGTATTTACTCGTATTTTCTTGTAAAAATCCTTATTTATCATATATATCGAGACTTATGGCAGCTACAGAACAAACAATTAAACAAGTAAACACACTAGGTAGTAGTGATTACAAATATGGTTTTTCTACTGAAGTAGACGAGATCCGACCTCCAAAAGGTTTAAATGAAGAAATAATAAAATTCATATCTGCCCAAAAAGATGAACCAGAGTGGATGCTTGAATGGAGATTAAATGCATTTAAAGTTTTCAATAAATTACCGAAGCCTCAATGGGCAAAATTGAATATTCCAGAAATCGATTATCAAGATTGTTATTATTACTCAATACCTAAAAGTTTAAAAGATAAACCAAAGTCACTAGATGAAATAGATCCTGAAATACTAAAAACTTATGAAAAACTAGGTATTCCATTAAAAGAACAAAAAATGTTATCTGGTATTGCTGTTGATGCTGTTTTCGACTCCGTATCAGTTGCCACTACATATAAAAAACAACTGAGCGACTTAGGTATAGTATTCTGTTCAATTTCTGAGGCAGTGAAAACTCACCCAGAATTAGTAAAAAAATATCTAGGAAGTGTAATTCCAGTTTCAGATCACTCTTTCGCAGCATTAAACTCAGCCGTTTTCACTGATGGATCGTTTATTTACATTCCTGAGGGAGTAAGGTGCCCAGTAGAATTATCAACTTATTTTAGAATTAATGCAATGAATACAGGCCAATTCGAAAGAACGCTTATCATCGCTGATAAAGACAGTTATGTGAGTTACCTAGAAGGCTGTACTGCACCAATGAGAGATGAAAACCAACTTCATGCTGCTAATGTAGAGCTAGTTGCCCTAGATAATGCTGAAATTAAGTATTCAACAGTTCAAAACTGGTACCCAGGAGATAAAGAGGGCAAGGGAGGCATCTACAACTTTGTAACCAAAAGAGGTGCCTGCAGAGGGAAAAATTCTAAAATATCTTGGACTCAAGTCGAGACAGGATCTGCAATTACATGGAAATATCCAAGCTGCATTTTACAAGGAGATAACTCTAAAGGAGAATTTTATTCAGTAGCCATTACTAACAATATGCAACAAGCTGACACTGGCACAAAAATGATACACATTGGTAAAAACACGTCTTCTAAAATCATATCAAAAGGCATTTCAGCTGGAAAAGCTAATAATACATATAGAGGCCTAGTAAATATTTTGTCGAAAGCCAAAAATGCGAGAAATTTTACTCAATGTGACTCTCTATTAATTGGTAACCAATGTGGAGCCCATACAGTTCCATATATAGAGTCAAGTAATTCCGACTCAATGGTTGAGCACGAGGCCACAACCTCAAAAATTAACGAAGATCAATTATTTTACTGTCAGCAAAGAGGATTAAACAGTGAAGATGCAGTGGGGTTAATTGTGAATGGTTTTTGTAAAGAGGTACTTCAACATTTACCAATGGAGTTTGCTGTTGAAGCTCAAAAATTAGTCGCAATTAGCTTAGAGGGAAGCGTTGGATAATGTTAGAAATTAAAAACCTTCATGTCTCTATTGAAGAAAAAAAAATAATTAAAGGTTTGGATTTATCTATTAATAAAGGTGAGGTTCACGCACTTATGGGCCCTAACGGTTCTGGTAAAAGCACACTCTCTTACGTGCTATCTGGTAAAGATAAATATGAAATAAATGATGGAACAATAGATTACAATGGAAAAAATTTATTGGAATTAGATGTTGATGAAAGAGCAAACGAGGGATTATTTCTTGCATTTCAATATCCAATGGAAATACCAGGTGTGCAAACTTCATTTTTTTTGAAAACAGCAATCAATTCTAAAAGAAAATATTTAGGTCAAAGTGAAATGGACGCATTGGAATTTGCTAAATTAATGAAATCAAAAGCAGAAGAATTGAATATAAGCACTGAAATGCTTAAAAGAGATCTAAATGTTAACTACTCAGGAGGTGAAAAAAAGAAACAAGAAATTTTACAGATGTCTATGTTAAGTCCCAAAATGGCTATTTTAGATGAAACAGACTCCGGTTTAGACATTGATGCCTTAAGAATTGTCTCTGAGGGAGTAAATAAATTAAGAAATAGTGATAATTCTTTCCTAGTTATTACTCATTATCAAAGACTTTTGAATTATATAAAGCCTGATTTTGTTCATATTATTGCAGATGGTAAAATCGTAAAATCTGGTGATTACTCTTTAGCTTTAGAGCTAGAAGAAAAAGGTTACGAAGAGATATCTCAAACCGCCTAATGGAACTTGTATTAAATTTAGACAAGATACAATCTGAAAGTGTATCTCAATATGCTAAAGACATCTTAGATAATCAAAACCCATATAAAAATTTTAAAATTGAAAATTATAAATACGCTCAACTCCATAAAGAAGTCAAATCCGAAATCTTACTTAGAGATATAAATTTTTCTAAACTATTAGATAATACCAAAAATATTACATCTTCTATTTCAAATCCATTTGATTTGACAACTAATTTAAATCTCTGGAATTACAATAATGAAGATAGCTTTTTTAGAGTCTCCTCTTTAGTAAAAAGGGAAACTAAATCTGTAAATTTAGATACATTTGATGATAGAAATTTATTTTTAGATATTTCTCAAATAAATGAGAACATACATATATCTAAATCCTCTACAAACGAAGTCAATCTTATTATTTTTAATAGCAAATCAAATGATGAGTACCCTAAATCAATTTTCTTAGATTTATCTAATAATTCTAAGTTAAATGTAGTTCACTATAATGTTTCAAATAATAAATCTTTTTTATACTTTGAGACTAATTTACAAGACAACTCTTATTTAAACTTTGTTTCTTTTCAATCAGATAATATCCATACAAGAAACGAGTTTTATGCATCATTAAATCACGAATGTAATTTTGATTTATATGGTCTTAATATCAACAATTATGGTGTAAATGACAATTATTCATTTATACAACATTTAATGCCTTCTTCGTCAAGTAGAGAAATTTTTAAATCTATTGTTGAGAAGGGCGCTATTACAAACTTTCAAGGAAAGATATATGTTGACTCTATTGCTCAGAAAACTGATGGATATCAAATGAGCAGATCGTTGCTTTTAGATGACATATCGAAAGCCAACAATAAACCAGAACTTGAAATTTATGCAGATGATGTAAAATGTAGTCACGGGTCTACTGTTTCCAAATTAGATGACGAGCAAATTTATTATTTTAAGTCCAGAGGAATTGATAGCGAAATAGCTAAAAAAATATTAAAAAAAGCATTTATTGTTGAGATTATTGAGTCAATAAAAGATGATATGCTAAAGAATTATTCAAATGAGTTAATTGAAAGTTTATTATCATGAATAATATTAAATTAGATTTTCCAATTTTAGATAAAAAGATTAGAGACAAAGCTATTACTTATCTTGACTCTGCAGCAAGTACTCAGAAACCCAAACAAGTAATTAACTCTATTTCTGAATTTTTAGAAAATTCTTATGAAAATGTTCATAGAGGAATGAATTCACTTAGTATAGATGCTACAGATTTATATGAAAAATCTAGAGATGTAGCAAAAAATTTTATTAATTCTAATTCTACAGATGAAATAATTTTTACAAGAGGGGCTACTGACTCTATAAATATTATTGCTAATTCATTAGCTGAACATCTTAAAGAGGGCGATAATATTGTTGTGACAGAATTAGAACATCACTCAAACTATTTGCCTTGGATGAACTTATGTAAAAAATTAGGTTTAGAATTAAAAATAATTCCTATTTTGAAAGATGGCATTCTATCTGAAGACGATATCATTAATAATTGTGATGACTCCACAAAGGTTCTCTCTTTAACACACATGTCAAATGTAACTGGCCAAATACTTGATATTAAAAAGATTAAAAAATCAATTAATAAAGATACTTATGTTGCCGTTGATGGTTGTCAATCAATAGCACACTTAAAAATAGACGTAAAAGATTTAGATTGTGATTTTTACTCTTTTTCATCTCATAAACTTTATGGTCCATCTGGTATTGGAATTATGTATGGTAAAGAAGATATTTTAAATAAATTAAATCCTCCAACACTTGGAGGAGGGATGATCAATGAAGTTTCATCTAATGATTTTTCCTATGCTATGTTACCTAATAAATTTGAACCGGGTACGCCTTCAATTGAGGCAGCAATTGGCTTTAAAACTGCTATGGAATATTTGAATAATAATAATTACCAAGACTATTTTCTGAATGAAAAAAAACTCAGATCTACATTAATTAAAGCTTTACGTGAATTCAAAGAAGTAGATATATATGGCTCTAATGAAGATGGAAATGCTACATCCATTGTTTCTTTTAATGTTAAAAACCAAAATTTTAATGATATTGCCACTTTTCTTGACCAGTATGGAATTATGATTAGAGGAGGTCACCATTGTTGCCAACCATTTATGAAAAAGTTAGGTATCCCTGGTTCTTGCAGAGTCTCTTTTGGTATTTATAACGATCTTAATGATATTGATCATTTTATAGACTCTTTGAAAAAAACTCTAAAACTTCTTCAATAGGCTATGGATAATAAAACACTCTCTGACTTTATGCCAAAAGTAAGTTCTGAAGGTGAGATTACTTACGGAGAAAAATCGTCATCACAGTCAGTGACATTAACAAATGATCATATAATCAAAGTTCTCACAGATATAAAAGATCCTGAAATGGATATGAATATTTATGATCTTGGTTTAATTTACGACATATCAATAGATAATTTTAACAATATTAAAATTATCATGACACTGACAACAGTTAACTGTCCAGTTGCTGATAGTTTTCCATTAGAGGTTGCTAAAAAAGTCCATGAACTAAATGATGTAGGACAAGTCAGTATAAAACTAACCTTTCAACCACCATGGAATAAAGATATGATGAGTGAAAATGCTAAGTTAGCTTTAGGTTTTTAGTATGACCAGTCCTTTATTTTCATTATCCAAAACTGCTGAAGAACAAATTTCTAAATTATTAGTTAATAATAGTAATGCTATTGGTTTAAAGATTGGCTTAAGCACTAAAGGTTGTGCGGGATTGAGTTATACAATGGAGTATGTGAGTAATGATAACATACAAGGTTGTGAGCTAGTCAATGATTACAAGTTTCCTCTATATATTGAGGACAAAGCAGTTATGTATGTAATAGGCACAGAAATGGACTTTATTAAAGAAGAATTTGGAGAAAGGTTTATTTTTAAAAATCCTAATCAGACTAGTGAATGCGGTTGTGGTGAGAGTTTTCACGTTTAGATTTTAGTTATATTGATGGCAATCTTATTGGGTATTCTCTCAGCTTTTAGTTTTGGTGTTGGAGATTTTTTAGCTAGATTTTCATCAAAGGAAGTTGGATTTAAAAATTCACTTTTTTGGATGCTGGTTGTTGGCTCAATATTTTATTTAATTTTATTCTATTTTTTTGGAAGTGGTCTTTCTCCAAACGCGATTGGTTTGAGTAATAGTTTCCTATCAGGAATTTTAATAATGTTTGGACTTCTTTGTTTATACAGAGGTCTTCAAATGGGACCAGTATCAATTGTAGCCTCGATAACAGCGACCAACCCCTTTTTTGTTTTTGTCATAAGATACTTTTTAGGAAGTGAACCCACACTGACTCAGTGGATTGCCACTCTTGTTGTAATATCTGGCGCAATATTTGTATCCATAAGCGCTGATAGTTTTAAAGAAAGCCTAGGTTTATCAAAAAAACAGATAAAAGAGTCTCTAATTGTGTCATTTATGGCAAGTGGTATGCTGGCTTTGGGTCTTATTTTTTCTCAAGAGGCCTCTAATTCTTTAAATCCAATTGAGGCTGTTATATATGTAAGATTTTTTAGCTTATTGGGTATTGCTTCCTTATTATTTTTTATGAAGTCTAAAATAACACTGACAAAAAAAGCAGTTCCTATTTTATTTTTTCAAGGAATATTAGAAACTACAGGTTATTTTTGTTTGGTCTCTGCATATGCTTTTGACAAAGTGAGTATTGCAGTAGTAATTTCTTCAGGTTTTGGTTTAGTAACGGTTTTATTGGCTAGACTAGTTTTAAAAGAAAAAATATCTAAAATTCAAACTTTAGGCATCTCTTTAACTTTCATTGGTGTTGTTGGTCTTACTATCTAATTAAATTTTGAAGCCTGTTTTTATCAAAACGATATGAATTCATCACGATAGCTAAGCAAATAATAATTCCTCCTATAATTGTATTTATATCTGGTGTTTCATTGATACCCAGAATAGGTAGCCACGCCCAAAAAATTCCTCCAACTACTTCTAATAAAGATAGCATTGTTAGTTCTCCCGAAAGTAATTGTTTTGAACCAATGCTAAAAAGGATAAGCCCAGTTGCTACGATCAAACCATGAGTCATACTCAAAAGAATATTTCTGAAGGGTAAATAGATTTCTTGATCATTAAAAATCATTAAGAAGGCGGAAATAGCTGCGCAAAAAATTCCTGCATAAATTAAAATATAAAATTTTTTAAAGTTACTTTTGCTTCTCAAAGCAACAGTGAATGCTGCAAAGCCAAGACTTGATATAAAGCCCATAATTAATCCATACAACGATCCACTAAAGGCACTTGCATATATCATTATTAAAGCACCAATAAATGCAATAATCATAGTTATAAAATTTTGTTTTGAGATTTTCTCATTAATAAACACTAGGGCAATTAATGATGCTAAAAAAGGCATTAACGCCAACATAAATAGAGTAACTGCGGCAGTTGTACTGCTTATTGAATAAATAAAACCAACCATCGCTGTTGTTAAACTAAGACCACCAATCACAGAAACTTTATCTATTTTGATTACATTCATAAAAAAGTCTTTTTGCTCATTTAGCATAAGATATGTGGCGATGATAATTGCAACTGTAAGCCCTCTAATAACAAGGTAGGGGAGTTGATAGATTTGAGGGTCTATCATATTTTTGACCACAAGTGGTCCAAAACTCCATATTAATCCACTTAAAACTACTATAATTACTGCCTTGATGTGGTCGCTCATTTTAAGAAATTAACTTATTTTATAAATTAACTTTTTAATAGTTAATTACTGATAAAGAAATCTGAGAGAGTTTTAATATCATCAAAAGAAGTATTCTTACCCTCATTACTTCTTAGAGTAAATGAGTCTGACTCAATCTCTTTCTCACCCATTACAAGAGAATAGGGTATCTTTTTAGAAACAGAATTTCTTATTTTATAACCCAATTTGTTATCAGATCCATCAACAATTACTCTTACACCCAGTTTTTGAAGCTCCCCTTTAATTCGGTTACTATGATCAATAAATTTTTCGGACACAGGGAGAATTGCAAGTTGTATAGGCGTAACAAATAAGGGAAGCCAGCCATTAGTGTTTTCAAGAATAATTGCTATAAACCTTTCTAGAGATCCGACGACTGCTCGGTGTATCATTATTGGAACTTGATTTTTGTCATCTTTGTCTTTGTATTTTGCACCCAATCTATCGGGGAGATTGAAGTCAATTTGTATCGTTCCACATTGCCACTCTCGACCCAGTGAGTCCTCTAATGTAAATTCTATTTTTGGACCATAGAATGCTCCTTCACCCTCTAAAATATTAAATTCTTTATTGTTGTCTTTTAAAACTTTTTTTAACTGATTTTCTGCATTGTCCCAGTTTTCTTGCGTGCCAATACTTTTTTCTGGGCGAGTAGAAATATTATATTTTATTTTTTCAAATCCGAACTTTTTATACACTCTCTCAATTAATAGGGTTGTCTCATTACAAACATCATATATTTGTTCAGCAGAACAAAATATGTGGGCATCATCTTGAGTAAAACCTCTGACCCTAAATAATCCATTTAGAGCTCCAGAGGGTTCGTATCTATGACACTTACCAAACTCCGAGTATCTAAGTGGTAAATCTTTGTAAGTTATTAATTGAGAGTTAAATAAAACAATATGACATGGACAATTCATAGGTTTTAATGCAAATGTCTTGTTGTCAGTTTCTGATGTAAACATATTTTCTTTAAAATTATCCCAATGACCAGACTTTATCCAAAGCTCATTTGATACTAGCTCAGGCGTTTTTACTTCAAAATAATTAAGTTTTTGTTGCTCAGAGCGAATATATTTTTCAATATTTTGATACAAGGTTAAGCCTTTATCTTTCCAAAATACATTCCCTGCTGATAAATCAGTTAGAAGGAACAAACCCATATCAGTGCCTAATCTTCTATGATTTCTTTCCTTAGCCTCTTCTAAATTTTTTAAATACACTCGAAGTTCTTTTTCAGAATACCAAGCGGTTGCATAAATTCTTTGAAGCATTTTGTTTGTGCTAATACCTCTCCAATAAGCCCCTGATACATTTGTTATTTTAAAGCTGGCATTATAATCTTTTGTGCTTTTATGATGAGGACCTTTACAAAGATCAGTAAAATTTTTTTGCTCATAGAGTGTTATTTCATCAGAATTATCTAAATTATTAATAAGCTCCAATTTATATTTATTATCTTTAAATATTTCTGATGCCTCTTTTTTAGTCACAGCTCTCTTTAAAAAGTTTCTTCCCTCTGAGAGAATTTCTTTCATTTTTTTTTCTATATTAGCTAAGTCATCATCTGATAGAGTGCTTTCCATATCAAAGTCATAATAAAAACCGTTCTTTATGAAAGGACCAATAGTTGGTTTAGCATTTGGGAAAAGAGTAATTACAGCTTCAGCCAAAATATGAGCCATATCATGCCGCATTATATTTAATGCATCATCAGATTTAGGTTTAATGGGAGTGCTATTTTCAACTTCAGTGTCCCAATAATTATTATTCGAGTCTTTAAATGCTATTATATCGCTCATAATTCTAATTTTTTATAAAAACAACTTTTTTTACCCGTATGGCAAGCACCAATGCCTTGAAGCTCAACTTCATAAATCAAAGCGTCACTGTCACAATCAGTATAAATATTAATAATATTAAGTTTATTGCCAGATGTTTCGCCTTTTAACCATAATTTTTTTTTACTTCTACTCCAAAAGTGTGCTTTTTTTGTTTTTACTGTCATTTCAATAGAATTTTTATTTGAGTAGGCCATCATAAGAATTTCATTAGTTGACTTCTCTTGAGCAATCGTAGGTATTAGCCCATCAGAATTAAAAACTAGTTGATTTATGTTAAAATTTTCCAATGTCTTGATTTTTAATGATTTTTACTTTTATTAAAGTATTTTTCAATTATTAAAAGATTTTTTTCGATGAATTATTATTTAGCACCAATGATGGGTTACACAGACTGCTATTTTAGAAGTTTAGTGGAAAACATTTATGGAGATAGTGTAACTACTTTTTCTGAAATGATAGTGGATAAAGCAATCATCCACAATGAGACCAAAACAATAACCAAGCATTTTTTAAAAAATAATAAAAGCGCCATTCAAATTGCAGGCTCAGATCCTGAAGAAATTAAAAGAACAATAAATATTTTAAATAAAGTAGATATTATTAAACATGTAAATTTTAATTTAGGGTGCCCAAGTTCTAGAGTCCAAGAAAATATGCTTGGTTTAGCTTTAACCCAAAAGTATGACTTAGTAAAAAAATGTTTATATGAATTGATCAAATATAACAAAGATGTATCGGTAAAATGTAGACTCGGTTTAGGTATGGATGAGGATAAGAGTTATATTTTTGATTATCTTAAATTGTTTAATGAAATAGGAATTAAAAAAGTATTTATACATTGCAGAAATGGTGTTTTGAACTTAGATACCAAAAAAAATAGAACAATTCCGAAAATTAATTATAATTTATTTTTAGAGTGTTGTGATCAATTTCCTGAAATGGAACTTATTCCTAACGGTGAGGTTAATGATTTAGCAACCTTTAAATTTTTTCAGTCAAAAAATATTACTCAATTTATGATTGGTAGGCAATTTGCGAAAGACGCTTTTTTTTTAGAAAAATTAGATCTTGAGAATATCAAAAAGAAGACAGCTTCAATAATTAATACAATAAATGAATTAGAGCATTACAAATATTTAAATATTAATTTATTAAAAAAAAGTATATTCACTGCACTTAGTAACATATCAAATTCCAAAAAAGTAAAAAAAGAAATTTCAGTTATTAATAATTATAGTGGCTTACTAAATTACTTTGAGAGGAATGCCATTTGGAGCTAAAGAGATTATATAAATCTTCCACTTTTTTATCAAAATTTGAATATCTTAATAATTCTTATAATATTTCTAAGGTTGATGCACAATTAATACTTAATCACTACAAAAGTAATATAAAAAAATATTCTAATTCCTCTACAACTAACTTTTCAAATATATATAAACTTAAAAATGAGCTTATTTATTTAATTTTTATATCAATTCATCAAAATTTAATTTCTCAGTCTAATGGATCAAGATTGTGGTCAATTTTATGCAAAAATATTTTAAGTAAAATCATTAATACCAATCTATACAGATCATTTAATAATAGTTTAAAAAAATATTATTTTATTTTAGGTATGGGTAAAATTGGTGTAAGAGATTTAAATTTTGCCTCTGACATTGATATAATCATATTCTATGACTCCAAAAATAGTCCTATTTCTCTTCAAGATTTTAATAAATCTATAAAGAAAACCATTAGTGATATTTCGAATATTTCTGAGTCTTTTTTTCATAAAATAGATTTAAGGTTACGACCAGATTTTGGTGATTCATTAATTGTATCTGACATAGATCAAGCAATTAATTATTATACATCAGTTGGCAGAAACTGGGAGAGATTGGCATTTCATAGATCTAGTTTTTTGTGTGGTGATATTCAAAAATATTTCTCATTTAAGGTGGCAATTAAAAGTTTTTTATTTAGAAGAACATTTGACTATTACGCTATAGATGAAATTAAAAAACTCTTTGCCTCCAATAATACTGAACAAAAGCTAGATATAAAAAATTCTTATGGCTTTATTCGATCTTGTGAAAATATAATACACTTTAATCAACTTCTTTGGTCTGGAAAAATAAACTCTCTTAAAGAGAGTAATATTCATAAATTACTCATAAATTTTAAAGAACATGAAAATATAATTCCAAAAAATGACTTAAAGAATATAACAGAAGCATATTATTACTTCCGTAAAATTGAGAATTATTTACATATAAAAAAGAATACTTTTCAAAATATAATTGACTCTAATGAAAACTATTTAAACTTAGTATTAAATAATTTTTCAAACAAATTAGAAAATCATAAATCTGATATTCAAACAATATACCAACGTTTATTTTTTCCCAAAATTAATACTGAAAGTTTACGACGAGAAAAATTTAATGAATCTAGCCAAAAAATTATAGATAGTCTTCTCAAAAGAGCTGAGAAAATCAATAGTTCAGATACAGTAAAAAATGACTATTTAGAGTCTATTTCAAGCCTTATAAATATTTTATCAACACATAATAAAAGAGATGATCTAATTATAAAATTTGACTATTTAATTAACTATTATAAGTCCGGTGTCCATTTAACTGCTTTATATAAGTATAATAATAAAATTTTTTTAGAGTTAGTTTTTATATTTGAGAAATCTTCAAAATTAACAAATCTTATTTACAAAAATAATTTTTTAATAGAGTCATTAGTCTATTTTTTTAATTATGGCATACCTACTTTTAAGCTGAGAGAATTTTCTGATAATTTTGATTTAGATTTAAAAAAATCAATCCAAGATATTTATGAAATTTTATTCTTATTAGATTATTTGTTACTTTCAAAAAAAATAACTAATACTGACTTCCTCAAAAAACGAAATACCGCTGTAAGAAAGTTTATTTTTTATATCTTTGAACTAGTTAAAAATGAATACATTATCAATAGAAGTAATATTTTCTCTGACTTAACACCAATTTTATTTGGAAGTTACGGTGTTAAAATGGCTACGAATTTTTCTGATTTAGATATTTTTTTTATATATCAATCAAACAAAAATAATCACATAGATAATATTAAAATTGTAAGGAGATTTTACTCTATAATGAAACAATATATTGACCCAAATATTCTAATAATTGATGATAGAAATAAACCTTTTGATAGAGACTCTGATCAAGTTATTAATATTGAAAATTTCTTCTCATTTTATTCAAAGACCAATGAACCATTTCATAAATTATCCTTTATAAAGATATGTCTCCTAACAAATAATCTAAAATTATCTAAATATTTTATTAAAATAAAAAATCAAATTATTTCAAAATTCTCTAAAATTGATGAAGATTATCTTTTAAAAATAATAGATATAAAAAATCCTTTAAAAAATAATAAAGATCTTTTTCAACTTTATAAAATTCAAGAAGATATCAGCCACATAAATAATAAAGAATTTTTATATGGAGATGATATTGATTACTTAAGAGAGTTACTTATGTTTGAAGATTTAACTGGCAACCCGTCTAAAGTAGATAATAAAAAATATTTAGACAGGTTGCTTTTAAATTAACTTAGTAATCGTAATACATGTCGAACTCTGCAGGTGTGACTAGCAGTTTATTTGGTTCGATTTCTTCTTCTCTTTTGTATTCGATATATGACTCGATTAAATCCTTAGTGAATACATTACCCTCTAAAAGATAATCATGGTTTGACTCAAGATTGTTAATCGCTTCCTCAAGAGTGCCAGGTACTTCCTTTACTTTAGATTGCTCTTCAGGAGGTAAATCATAAAGATTTTTATCCATTGGTTCACCAGGATCAATTCTATTCTTAATTCCATCTAAACCTGCCATAAGCATAGCTGAAAATGCTAAATAACCATTTGCAGTTGCATCTGGACATCTAAACTCAACTCTTTTTGCCTTAGGAGATGGTGAGTATGCAGGGATTCTACATATAGCACTTCTATTTCTATTAGAGTATGCAAGTTTTACCGGAGCCTCATAACCTGGAACTAATCTCTTGTAAGAGTTAATAGTTGGATTTGTAAAGGCTAATAAAGATGGTGCATGCTTAAGCAAACCACCAATATAAAATTTTGCTTCATCACTAAGATTGGCATATCCGCCTTCACCGTAAAATACTGGTTTACCGTTTGACCAAATACTTTGGTGACAATGCATTCCTGAACCATTGTCGTTTGAAAGAGGTTTTGGCATAAAAGTAGCACTCAAACCATTACTTTTTGCTGTGTTTCTCACAACGTATTTATATTTTTGAAGATCATCGGCCATCTTAACCAATGTGTCGAATTTTAAATCAATTTCACATTGACCAGCAGTAGCAACTTCGTGGTGTTGCGCTTCAACACTCATACCAATTGCAACCATGTGATTTACCATTTCTGATCTAACATCCTGCATAGTGTCATGAGGTGGGCATGGGAAGTATCCACCTTTATTTCTAACTTTATAACCTAGATTTGGACCTTCGGCTGTGCCTGTATTCCAAACGGCTTCACCGGAGTCAACAGAAAAAGAGGAGTGATGAGGGTGCGTGTTAATTTGAACGTTGTTGAAAAGAAAAAATTCAGCTTCTGGTCCAAAGAAAATACTATCACCAACTCCTGAGGTTTTAACGTATTCTTCTGCTTTTTTTGCAACGTATCTTGGATCTTTATCGTACTTTTGTCCGGTAATTGGATCTTGAATATCACATATTAGAACTAGCGTAGGATCTGTAAAAAAAGGATCTACAAATGCAGTCTCAATATCTGGAATTAATATCATGTCACTAGCTTCAATTGACTGAAAACATCTAATTGAAGAGCCGTCGAAACCAATACCTTCCTCAAATACATCCATTTCAAATGTATTAATATGGTTTGAAAAGTGCTGCCATGTTCCTAAAGGATCAGTAAATCTAAAATCAATATACTTAATACCATTTTCATCGATCATTTTTTGTAATGATTTTTTGTCCATCTAATAACCTCCTGAGTTGTTAACTTGGTTTGTGTAAAAACTAAATTGCGTCTTTACCTTTTTCGCCTGTGCGAATTCTAATAGCCTCTGAAACTTCGTATACAAAAATTTTACCGTCGCCGATTTTACCTGTATTAGAATGCTTGATAATAACATCGATTGCTTCTTTGTATTTCTTGTCATCAACTACTAATTCAATTTTAACCTTTGGCAGAAAGTCTACTACATACTCAGCTCCTCTATAAAGCTCAGTATGACCTTTTTGTCTACCAAACCCTTTTACTTCAGATACGGTTAATCCACTTAGGCCTATTTCGCCAAGGGCATCTTTAACATCCTCTAATTTAAAAGGTTTAATTATTGCCTCAATTTTTTTCATATTTAGCGATCCAAATATAATGTTTAATTTGCATAATATCTATACTATAAATTAATTCAATTTTTGGCGGGTGTAGCTCAGTTGGTTAGAGCGCCGGTTTGTGGTACCGGAGGTCGGGGGTTCAAGTCCCCTTACTCGCCCCAATTTGTGCGCCAGTGGCGGAATGGTAGACGCGCTGGTCTTAGGAACCAGTGGGCAACCGTGGGGGTTCGAGTCCCTCCTGGCGCACCAGAATACAAGTAATATGGATTATAAAAACATAGAAAAAAAAAGTTACAAATCATCTTTTGAGGTATCTTTAGATCAAAGCGCTATTGCTAAAATTATTGACGAAAAAATATCAGAAAAGCAACCCACTTTTGAAATTGCAGGTTTTAGAAAGGGCAAAGTACCGGTAAGCATCATAAAGTCTAAAATTGGTCTTCAAATTGAAAACGAGGTATTAAATGAAGAGGTATCAAAAAATATAAATAAAATCAGTGAGGATGAAAAGATACAATCCCTTATACAACCTGATGTTAATTTTAAAGATAATTATAATTTTACCTTGGCTTTTTATTTAAAACCCGAAATTAAAATGGATGAGTTAAAAACAAGTGAAATAGAGAAAGTTACATCAGAGGTAACAAAAAAAGATATTGATGATTTTAGAGAAAAAGTAAGAAAAGAGTACTATTCATTAGAGAGTATAGATATATCAGATGAAACTTCTGTTATAGATTTTGAAATATTAAATTATGAAGATGAACAAAAAAAATTATTTTCTCAAAAAGAGGTAAGAGTAGACTTAAACACCCAAACTAAAGAAGAAGTATTTTTAGACTTAAAAAAAGCTCTCTTAAAAATTAAAAATAAATCTGACATTAATTTTTCTACAAAAGGAATAAAGATAAACGCTCAAATCAAAGATATAAATAAAAAGATCTATCCCAAGAATGATGACGAGTTGATTAAGATTTTAAAATTAAAATCTACTAAAGAATTAAATGACAAAATTGATAATAAACTCAATGAGGATATGAATTATCTTCAAAAAGAGTTTTTTATTGAAGACCTGCTTAAAGTATTGTTGCAAAAGAAAAAGATTGACATTAACGAGGAGGTTGTAAATCTTGAGCTTAAAAGAAAATATCAAATTGATTTATCCAAAATGAAAGATGAACACAAAGAAAGAATTGATAGTTTAAAAAAACTCACAAGTGAGAATATTCAAAAAGATGTTCTATTTTCTGAATTAGTTAAATTTTTAAATGTAAAAGTTGAGCAGAAAGAACTCCAAGAGTATATTCAAAAATATTATGGAGAAAAAATTGATCAAAGAACGGCAGAGGCTGCTTATGGTACTCTTCTTAGAAATAAAATAGCAGATGAGTCTATGAAAACTTTTAAAATCAAAGAAACTAAGTTAAGCTTAGAAAAGCTAATGAAAAAAGGATCTCAAAATAATGAATCTAGTACCCATAGTCATTGAACAATCTGGTAAGGGGGAGAGATCTTTTGATATTTTCTCCAGACTACTCAGAGAAAGAATTATTTTTTTGACAGGCGCCATCAATGATGAGACTGCCTCTTTAATATGCGCTCAACTTTTATTTTTGGAATCTGAAAATCCCGAAGAACCAATTAATCTATATATTAACTCACCAGGAGGTTTAGTTACTGCTGGTTTAGCAATGTATGATACTATGCAATATATTAAATGTCCCGTTCATACTGTTTGCATAGGTCAAGCTGCCTCTGCAGGTTCATTAATACTCGCTGCAGGAAAAGAGGGCAACAGGTATGCGTTACCACACTCTAAAATAATGATTCATCAACCATCTGGTGGTTTTTCAGGACAGGCGAGTGATATTAAAATTCATGCCGAAGAGATATTAAAGACAAAAAAAAGACTCAATGAAATTTATCAAAAGCATACCAAAATAAGCATTGGTGAAATAGAAAAGGCAATGGAAAGAGATAGATTCTTTGACCCTGAAGAGGCCCAAAAATTTGGTTTGATAGATAAAGTAATTACTACTAGAATTGAAAAATAAAAATGTCTGATGAAAAAATAATCTCTGCTAATAGCTCTGATAAAAAAATATCATGTTCCTTTTGTGGTAAAAGCCAAGAAGAGGTTAAAAAATTAATTGCTGGACCAAATGTCTATATTTGTAATGAGTGTGTGGTTTTATGTAAGGATATACTTGTTGAAGATGATAAAATTGACACAAAGAAAAAATTTGAGATACCAAAGCCAAGTGAGATCTATAGTTATCTTGATGATCACATAATTGGTCAAGATCATGCAAAAAAAATATTATCTGTATCTGTTTACAATCATTATAAGAGAGTTCAAAACCCCTCAAAAGATATAGAAATTTCTAAATCAAATATATTACTTATTGGACCAACAGGTTGCGGTAAAACACTTTTAGCTCAAACCCTAGCAAAATTTTTAAATGTACCTTTTACAATTGCTGATGCTACCACATTGACGGAGGCTGGATATGTTGGAGAAGATGTAGAAAATATTATTTTAAGATTACTTCAGCAATGTGATTATGATGTAGCTTTGGCTCAAAAAGGTATCGTGTATATTGATGAAATTGATAAAGTGGGCAGAAAAAGTGAAAATCCATCGATAACAAGAGATGTATCTGGTGAGGGAGTTCAACAAGCTTTGCTAAAAATAATTGAGGGAACAACAGCTAGCGTGCCACCTCAAGGTGGAAGAAAACATCCTCAACAAGAGTTTCTTCAAGTTGATACAAAAAATATTTTGTTTGTTTGCGGAGGCGCTTTTGAAGGAATTGATAAAATAATAAAAAATCGAGTTAACAAAAAGTCTATAGGTTTTAATAAATCAATTAATCAGGACCAACCAATGTCATCGCAACTTGAGAATGACGATTTGATTAAATTCGGATTAATACCTGAACTAGTAGGAAGGCTACCTGTGAGCGCTAGTCTAAATGAATTATCCTTAGAGGATTTAAAAGAGATTATCACTAGGCCAAAAAATGCAATATCAAAACAATATAAAGCTCTTTTTTCTTTTGAAGGAGTTGAATTTGAGATAACTGATGATGGTAGAGAGCAAATAGCTCAATTAGCAGTTGAAAAAAAAATTGGAGCACGAGGCCTTAGATCAATTATGGAAAAGCTACTTCTTGATTGCATGTATGATATTCCTGATAAGGATTCTGTGGATAAGGTGGTTTTGAGTAAAGAGTCAGTAATCTCAAATAGACCAATAATCGTATACAAAGAAAAAACAAAATTAAAAAAAAAAGTGGGTGAAAATTAAAAATTCCTCACTATTTTAATAGTATGGAAAATCAAATCATTGGACCTATCTTACCTTTAAGGGACTTAGTTGTTTATCCCTCAATAACCTCACCTTTGTTTGTTGGCCGAGCTAAATCTATTGATGCAATTAATTTTGCCATGAATAATAACAACAAGATTATTTATTTATTTACGCAAAAGGAACCAACGACTGATGATCCCCAAGTTAATGATGTTTATTCCTACGGAGTAAAATCAAAAATTATTCAGTTTCTTAAGTTACCTGACAATACATATAAAGTTCTTACTGAAGGGTTAGAAATCGTAAAGATAAAGTCTGCTGTTAAGGCAAGTAATAACTTTCTTACAGCTAAAATTGAAACAGTAGTAATTAACAAAAAAAATTCGGTTGAATTAAAAGCTTCTTTAAGAGTTTTAAAAAATGAATTTCAAAATTATATACAAAATATTGGAAATAATAATGATATTCTTGAAGGACTTTTAAACATTGAAGATCCATATCAGTTCATCGATAACATTTATTACAACTTAAATATCGGAATTGAAGATAAACAAAAGAATTTAGAAATTACTGACATTAATAAAAAAATTCAAAATTTACTAAATTTCTTTTCAAAAGAACTTAATTTCTCTGCTCTTGAGAAAAAAATTAAAAATAGAGTAAAAAGACAAATGGAAAAAACTCAAAGAGAGTACTACTTAAATGAGCAAATGAAAGCTATTCAGAAAGAACTTGGTGACGGCGAAGACGGTTCCAACGAATATTCTGAAATAGAAAAAAAAATTAATGAAGTAAAATTATCTAAAGAAGCAAAAGAAAAAGCTTTAAATGAATTTAAAAAATTAAAATCTATGAGCCCAATGTCAGCAGAAGCTTCTGTTATTCGTAATTACCTTGAATGGATATTAGATATACCGTGGGAAAAATTCTCAAAAGAAGTCATAGACATAAAAGGTTCTGAAAAAATATTAAATGACGACCACTATGGTCTCGAAAAAGTAAAAGAGAGAATACTTGAATTTTTAGCAGTCAAAAAAAGATCAAAGAAGGCATCTGGTACAATACTTTGTTTTGTAGGACCTCCAGGTGTTGGTAAAACTTCCTTAGGTAAATCTATCGCGAGAGCTACTGGTAGAGAATTTGCTAAGATTTCTCTTGGTGGAATTAGGGATGAGGCTGAAATTAGAGGACATAGAAGAACATATATAGGCTCAATGCCTGGCCGTTTTATTCAAGCTATGAAGAAAACAAAAACATCTAATCCCATTATTTTATTAGATGAAATAGATAAGGTGGGTAGTGACTGGAGAGGGGATCCATCTTCTGCATTGTTAGAAGTTTTAGATCCTGAGCAAAATAATCAGTTTAATGATCATTATCTTGAGGTTGATTATGATTTATCAAACGTAATGTTCATTTGCACCGGTAATACTTACAATATACCTGGTCCCTTACTTGATAGGTTAGAGGTCATTGAAGTATCTGGTTATACAGAAAAAGAGAAAGTTGAAATTGCAAAAAAATATTTAATTCCAAGAAAAATGAATAAAAATATTTTAAAGAATAATGAATTTAAACTTGATAAAAGCTCAATTACTAAAATTGTAAGACATTATACAAGAGAGTCAGGTGTCAGAGGGCTCGAAAAAGTTTTCGATAAGTTATTTAGAAAACTTGTTTTCCAATTAGAAAAAAATAAATCGAGATCAAAAAAGCCATTTGTTTTTGACGAAAAAGCAATTAAAAATTTTTTAGGTCCAGAAAAATTCAAAGATAGTGTTTTAGAAAAGAAAAATTTAGTAGGTATTACTAATGGACTTGCATGGACCCAGGTTGGTGGAGATATCTTAAATATTGAGGTTAATTTATCATCAGGTAAGGGAATGATTAATGCAACAGGTAAACTTGGAGATGTGATGAAAGAGTCTATTACTGCCGCTTTAGGTTACATTAAATCTAATTCTGTTGAGTTTGGTGTTAACCCTAAGGTTTTTGACAAAATAGATATTCATTTACATGTGCCTGAAGGAGCCATACCTAAAGATGGTCCAAGTGCTGGTATTACAATATTTACCTCGTTAATTTCATCTCTTACTGATATAAAAATAAAAAGAGACATTGCAATGACAGGTGAAATTACTTTAAAAGGAAGAGTTCTTCCTATTGGAGGATTAAAAGAGAAATTATTAGCTGCAATACGGTACGGTATTAAAACCGTTATAATTCCGAAAGAAAACGAAAAGGACTTAGTTGAAATTCAAAAAGACATTCAAAATAAGCTGACTATTAAAAAAGTAGAGTTTGCACGCGAGGTTTTAGACTTAGCTCTCGATGGTAAAATCAGTAAAATCAACAAAAAATTAGACTGGAGAAACCTAGTTACAGAGTCTATGAAGCCAAAAAACCAGCAAAATCAAGAAAAAACATTCGTTAACTAGTATATTGTTGTTGATTTTCTTTCCTTTTTCTTACTACAATTAACTAATAGAATCACTAAGGAGGTTCGGTATGAATAAAAATGAACTCATTGCTGAATATAGTACGAAAAATGGTGTTGGAAAATCAGATGCAACTAAGGCTGTAGAAAGTTTATTTGATATTATCACATCTACTTTGAAAGCGGGAGGGGATGTCAAGATTGCCGGTTTTGGTACTTTTAAGGTAGCTAACACAAAAGCTAAAACTGGAAGAAACCCAAGAACGGGAGAGTCAATCCAAATTCCTGCATCAAAAAAGCCAAAATTTCTTGCTGGAAAACAGCTAAAAGAACTAATAAAGTCCACAGTCTAATTTTTTGCAAATTAGATAGGGCGATTAGCTCAGTTGGTAGAGCATCTCGTTTACACCGAGAGGGTCGGCGGTTCGAGTCCGTCATCGCCCACCATTCGACAATTGTCGGGGGTGTAGTTCAGTTTGGTTAGAACGCCTGCCTGTCACGCAGGAGGTCGCGGGTTCGAGTCCCGTCGCTCCCGCCACGTAAAAACATTTTTTCCATTTTTTTTAACTTTTTGTTTATTTTCATGCACTTCTTATGTATCAAAAGATGTTTACGGTGAAAAGACTCTTGGTATGAGTTTTGGCGATACTACAATTAAAGGTTTTAAAATCGACCCAGGTTGGAATGCTAGTTCAAAAGAAGAAATAAAAAAATATCAAAGAAAAAAAAACTTGGTACTTTTTCAACTTCAGAAAGAGAAAACAAGATACGGAGATACTGCTTTTTTTATCCAAGCACCAGGAGATGAGTGTTATAACAAATTAAAAGACTGCTCACGACCAAATGGTGAAAAACAAAAAAGAGTGGAGGTAGGCACCGATTATGGTTTTCAAGGAGAAATATGGTTATCTTATTCTTTTTTAATCACTGAAAACTATGAACTAAATAATGATAGCGCTATGAATAAATCAATTTTGCAATTTCATAGCACAGAGAGTTTTTTTGGTCCTATGTTTATGCTTCAGATAGACAAGAAGAGAGGTTTGCTTTGGAGACACGAATCTAGTGAAGGAGTTATAATTGTTAAAGGAGGAAATGATGATTGCTCACCTGGTGCTGGAGGCCCAGAAGATACGGATAAAAGAATTTTTTGTGAAGCTAGGCATGATTGGTACCAAATAATCCCTGCAAAAAATTTACAAAGAAATAAATGGTATGATTTAGTCTTCAATATTAATTTTAATAAGAAAGATATTTCCAAAGCTTTTCATAAAATTTGGTTAAATGGAAAGTTATTGCATCACAAGAAAAACCAAACACTTTGGAAAGATCAAAAAGGTGTAAAAAACTCAGATAATTTGGCAAATTTTAAATTTGGTATTTATGGTTCAAGATTAGATGGCTCTTATCAATCTATCTATGCTGACGAAATTCACTTTGGAACTGAATGTGAGGACCTCTTAATAGAAAATATTGGCTATTATTGCAGTAATCTAAAAAAACAAACAATAAATGAATCATTTCCTATTATAACAGAAGATAAAATTGCTTATTACTCTAAAAAATAAAAAATTTTTTAAAACTTTTTACACTCAAATATTCAAAAATCATGTGTATGACTAATGCGTCATTTTTATCGTCACTAAATACATATTGTTTCTTATAATGTATTCCGTTACGGAAAATCAAAACTTTTAATGTATAACCTAGATTATATTTTCATAATGATATTCATTGTTATTGGGGCAGGAATGGCAGTTGCTATGTATTTGCTCTCCAAAATATTGTCACCAAGCTCACCTGATACTGAAAAACTATCTGCATATGAATGTGGTTTTGAGGCATTTGACGACGCTCGATCAAAATTTGATGTTAAGTTTTATTTAGTATCAATACTATTTATTATATTCGATTTAGAGATTGCTTTTTTATTTCCTTGGGCCGTGAGTCTTAGCAATATCGGTGCTCTTGGTTTTTATTCAATGATGTTTTTTTTATTTATTCTCACAGTAGGATTTATATATGAATGGAAAAATGGAGCACTAGATTGGGAGTAGTTTTAGAAAAAGACAAATCATTAAATATTGATGAGCTATTTGAAAAAAAAGGGTTTGTAACAGCTTCATTTGAAAATTTAATAAATTGGGCGAGGTCAGGATCTTTATGGCCTATGACTTTCGGTTTAGCATGTTGTGGAGTTGAGATGATGCACTCCTATATGAGTAGATACGATTTAGATCGTCTAGGTGTAATTCCTAGAGGTTCTCCAAGACAATCTGATGTAATGATTGTTGCGGGAACTCTTACAAACAAAATGGCATCTGCTTTGAGAAAAGTTTACGATCAAATGCCTGAACCAAGATGGGTAATCTCTATGGGCTCTTGTGCTAATGGAGGAGGATATTATCATTACTCTTACTCTGTTGTTCGAGGATGCGATAGGATAGTGCCTGTAGATATTTATGTCCCTGGATGTCCACCTACCGCAGAAGCTCTTTTGTACGGCATTATGCAACTTCAAGATAAAATTAAAAAGAAAAAGAAGATTTATAGGTAAATTTCTTGTCCCCAAATATTTTACAGAAATATTCAACTGGTAACTTCCATTTTCCAATAAAATCCGGAATAGACAATATTTTAGTTAACAAAGACTCCATACTAGAAGTAACACAAAAAATAAAAGAAGACGAAGATCTTCTTTATGAGCAGTTAATTGACATTACAGTAACTGATAATATGCTATCTAAATCAAGTTATTCAAATGAACGATTTACTCTTATTTACTCTTTTCTAAGTTTAAAATTTAATAAAAGATTATTTATTTTCACGAACATTTCCGAAGATAATTTAGATATCAATTCAATAACACAAATTTTTGAGTCTGCCGATTGGTTTGAAAGAGAATGTTACGATCTTTTTGGTATAAACTTTGTTAACCACCCAAATCTCCAAAGAATTATGAATGATTATAATTTTCAAGGTCACCCGCTCAGAAAAGACTTTCCTCTGACTGGATATGAAGAGGTTCGTTATGATGAAAATTTAAAAAAAGTTGTTTATGAACCTGTAACATTAAAACAGGAATTTAGAGATTTTGACAATGAAAGTCCCTGGGAGGGAATGAAAGAAACAATCAAAGAGGAACTTGAAAAAAAGTAATGTCAGAGAATTTTAAACCTGTAACTCTTAACTTTGGACCCCAACATCCTGCCGCTCACGGAGTTTTAAGACTTCTTGTACAATTAGAAGGGGAGGTAGTTAATAAAGCCGAACCCCACATTGGACTTTTGCACAGAGGAACTGAAAAATTAATTGAACAGAAAACTTATACTCAAGCTATTCCATATTTTGATCGTCTTGATTATGTCTCACCAATGTGTCAAGAACATGCCTTCGCTTTAGCTGTTGAGAATTTATTAAATATTGAAGCTCCTAAACGAGCTCAATACATCAGAGTTATGTTTGCAGAAGTTACTAGGATACTAAATCATTTATTAAATATTCCAGCATTTGCTATGGATATAGGTGCTGCTACTCCAATGCTGTGGGCTTTTGAAGAAAGAGAAAAAATGTTGGAGTTCCATGAAGCTGTATCTGGCGCAAGATTTCATGCAGCTTATTTTCGACCTGGTGGAGTTCACCAAGACTTGCCTGAAAATTTGTTAGAAAAAATGAAAAAGTATTTCACTAACTTTCCTAAATTTATAGATACGCTTGAAGAACTACTTACTGAAAATAGAATATTCAAACAACGATCTGTTGATATAGGTATTTTAAAGAAAGATGATGCAATAAGACTAAGTTGCAGTGGCCCTGTTCTTCGTGCTAGTGGTGTAGCTTGGGATTTAAGAAAATCTCAACCTTATGATGTTTATGAGGAATTAGATTTCGACATACCAGTTGGAAAAACTGGTGACACCTATGATAGATATTTGGTGAGAATGGAAGAGATGAGAGAGTCAGTTAAGATAATCTTACAATGTATTGAAAATATTCCAGAAGGACCCGTAATGGTTGAGAACAATAAAATTACTCCACCTAAAAGATCAGAAATGAAAAACTCAATGGAAGCTATTATTCATCATTTTAAATTATTTACCGAGGGTTATAGAGTTCCTGAGGGTATTACATACAAAAGCGTAGAGGCACCAAAAGGAGAATTTGGTGTTGTATTAGTTTCAGATGGAAGTTCCAAACCATATCGATGCAAGTTGAGAGCACCGGGCTTTGTTCATTTACAGGCATTACATTTTTTATCAAAGGGCCACCAACTAGCTGACGTACCATCAATTTTAGGAAGTTTAGATATAGTATTTGGAGAGGTAGACAGATGAGTAGTAATCATCCAGGTTTATCAAATAATTTTTCTAGATCAGGCGAAAAATTTTCTTGGTCAAAAGATAATCTAAGATCAATTAAAAATATAATTTCTAAATACCCTAAAGGTAGAGAACAAAGTGCAGTTATGCCTCTTCTCTATTTGGCGCAAGAGCAAAACAATAATTGGATAAGTATCGAATGTATAGAAACAATCGCTGAAACTTTAAATATGCCTAAAATAAGAGTCACAGAAGTGGCCTCATTTTATTCAATGTATAATACAAGACCTGTTGGAGAAAATCTTGTTCAGATTTGTAGAACCTCTCCTTGTTGGCTTAGAGGTTCAAATAAGATTACGAAAACTATTTGTAAAGAAACAAAATGTGAAATTAATGATACCAGTGACGATAATAAATTTACAGTTGTTGAAGTAGAGTGTCTAGGTGCTTGTTCAAATGGACCTATGATACAAATCAATAATGATTTCTTTGAGGATTTAGATGAAGAGTCTACAAAAAAAATTATAGACAATATTAAAGAGGGAAAACCAAATGTTATTGGTTCTCAAAAAGGCAGGAGAAGTTCAGAAAATGCTTAATGAAAAAGATAAAGTTTTTCAAAACCTTCATGGTTTTCAAGAACCCTTTATAGAAGGAGCTTTAAAAAGAGGCTCCTGGTCAAACACAAAAGAAATTTTGTCTAAAGATCAAAATGATATTATCGAATTAGTTAAATCCAGTCAGTTAAGAGGAAGAGGTGGAGCTGGATTTTCTACAGGTCTTAAATGGTCATTCATGCCAAAGAATACTGGTAAACAGCATTATTTGGTTGTCAATGCTGATGAGTCAGAGCCTGGTACTTGTAAAGATAGAGAAATTATTAGAAATGACCCACATACTCTTGTAGAAGGGTGCTTGATAGCTTCATACGCAATTCAAGCCACTAAATGTTACGTATACATAAGGGGCGAATACCATCACGAATATGTCCAATTAGAAAAGGCAATTGAAGAGGCATATGAACAAGGCTTTATCGGAAAAAATGCTTGTGGTAGCGGATTTGATTTTGATCTTTATGTTCATAGAGGTGCTGGAGCTTACATATGTGGGGAAGAGACAGCACTTTTAGAGAGTTTAGAAGGAAAAAAAGGACAACCAAGATTAAAACCACCTTTTCCTGCTGGTGTAGGTTTGTATGGTATGCCGACAACTATTAACAATGTGGAGTCAATTGCAGTAGTTCCAACTATTTTAAGAAGAGGCCCAGATTGGTTTAAGTCAATTGGTGCTGAAAATAATACAGGCACAAAAATTTTTTGCATATCTGGTAATGTGAATAAGCCATGCACAATAGAAGAGGAAATGGGAATACCACTTAAAGAATTAGTTGAAAAGCATTGTGATGGAGTTGAGGGAGGATGGGATAACTTAAAGGCGATAGTACCAGGAGGTTCTAGTACCCCAATGCTTCCAAAAAATATTTGTGAGTCAGTTCTAATGAATTTTGATGATCTAAAAGCTAATGGCTCAGGTTTAGGTACAGCTGGAGTGATTGTTGTTAACAAGAATAATGATATTGCTGAGGTAATTGAGAGGTTTGCTCACTTTTACAAACATGAAAGTTGTGGTCAATGCACACCTTGCAGAGAAGGAACAGGCTGGATGCATAGAATGATGCAGAGATTAGTTAGAGGAGAGATATCTCCTGAACAAATTGAGCTTTTAGAAAATGTTACAAAGCAAGTAGAGGGTCATACTATCTGCGCTTTAGGAGATGCAGCAGCTTGGCCTATACAAGGACTCATTAAAAATTTTAAACCAGAGTTAATAAGTAAATATAATAAAAAGTTAAAAGCTTCATGAGTGACGATTTAATAAATATTAAAGTTAATCAAAAAGAAATTCAGATAGATAAAAATCTGACTGTGATGCAAGCCTGTGAAATCGCTGGTGAAGAAATTCCAAGATTTTGCTATCACGACAAACTCTCTATAGCTGGTAACTGTAGAATGTGTTTAGTAGAAATTGAAAAAGCTCCAAAATTAGTATCTTCCTGCACTATGCCTCTAATGGAGGGCATGTCGATAATCACCAATTCTGAAAAGGTAAATGCAGGTAGAAAAGGTGTAATGGAGTTTTTATTAATTAATCACCCCTTAGATTGCCCAATATGTGATCAAGGTGGAGAATGCGATTTACAGGATCAGGCCATGTACTACGGTTTCGACAAATCTAGATATAAAGAGAATAAAAGGGCTGTGGATAATAAAAATATGGGACCTTTGGTAAACACTATAATGACTAGATGCATCCATTGCACTAGGTGTGTAAGATTTGCCACTGAAGTGGCCGGAGTTCCAGAATTAGGTATGTTAGGTAGGGGAGAGAATGCAGAAATTACCACTTACCTTGAACAATCAATCACTTCAGAGCTTTCAGGTAACGTAATTGATTTATGCCCTGTAGGAGCACTTACGAGTAAGCCATATCAATTTAAAGCACGTCCTTGGGAGCTAAAACGCACAGACTCAATCGATATCTTCGATAGTGTTGGTTCTAATATCAGAATTGATAGTAGAGCGGAGGAGATTTTAAGAGTTACACCAAGAACAAATGAATACATAAATGAAGAGTGGATATCAGATAAAGTTCGATTTAACTATGATGGTTACTACCAACAAAGAATAGACACACCCTATATTAAAAAAAACCAAAAATTATCAATATCAAATTGGGAAGAGTCTTTAAAAGTTTTAAAAGATAAATTAAAAACTTTAAAACCATTAGCTTTGATTGGTGAGCACGTAGATTTAGAAACCGGATATGCAATCAAAAAATTTATGTCAAATTATGGTAAAGACAATGTGGAGTGCCGAACTGATAATCATGCTATCCTAGAAAGCTTGGATAGTTATCGTTTTAACACACCTTTGAACGATATAGAAAATTCAGATTTAATTATACTTGTAGGAACAAACCCAAAAATAGAAACACCAATTATAAATCATAAGATATTTAAAGCTTACAATAGTGACGCAAAAGTATTTAACATTGGTGAAAATATATCTTTGAACTATAAATCAGAGTATCTAGGAGAAAGTTTATCAAATCTAAATAATGAAAATTTAATTAAAGCATTAAAAAAATCTACTAACCCTCTTATAATTCTTGGCTCTGCTTTTTTAAATAAAATCAAAAATATTAAAACTATAAAATCTATTTTTTCATACGCTGATAAATACAAAGTTATTACAAAAGAAAAAAATAATCTAAATTTTTTAAATCCATATGCCTCACGTGTGGGCCAACTGATTATAGGTAATACTACTAGTAACCTTTGTGAGCCGTTTTCCAATTTAAAAAAAGATAATTTTGAATTGGTTCTTTCTTTTGGCTCAGAACATATTGCCAACGAGCAGTTCAATAACTGTTTTAAAGTTTATTTTGGCCATCATGGTGATGATGGAGCAATGGGGTCTGATATTGTTTTGCCAACACCTCTTTATACAGAGAAAAATGGTACTTTTGTAAATATTGAAGGCAGACCTCAAGAAGCAAAAAAATGCCATAATCCAATTGGATCCGCCAAAGAAGAGTGGTCGATACTAAAAAAACTATCTGATGAATTATCTTTTGATTTTATCCCAAATACATTTGATCAATTAAGATCTGAGTTATTTGATAAACATCAAATTCTTTCTGATTATCATGAAATAATTGCTGTTGAAAATTCAACTTCAATTACACCAGATATTGAATTTGAAGATTGTAAGGCAGAATATCCTGTAAGTAATTTTTATATGTCAGATGTGATTTCCAAAAATTCTATCACTATGGCCAAATGTGTTGAGGAAATAATTTCAACTCCATCTCTTTTGGAGAAATCAGCATAATGACAAGTTTATCCTTTGAGTTAACAATTGGTATTTTAAAAATATTTAGTTTTGTTGTCCCTGTACTAGTTTCTGTTGCATTATTAGTGTACTTAGAAAGAAAAGTGCTTGGAGCCGTTCAATTAAGAAAAGGCCCTAACGTTGTTGGACCATTTGGAATTCTACAGAGTTTTGCTGATGTCTTAAAATTACTCACTAAGGAGAATTTACTTCCCTCTAGCTCAAACAAGTTCCTTTTTATCTTTGCGCCTATGCTTACTTTAATATTAAGTTTAATAGCTTGGGCTGTTATCCCAATTAGCTCAACTTATGTTATAGCAAATATAAATATAGGTATTCTATATTTGTTCGCTGTGTCATCGTTTGGTGTTTATGGAGTCATTATCGCTGGTTGGGCTAGTAATTCTAAGTATCCATTTTTAGGTGCATTAAGATCAGCAGCTCAGATGATTTCTTATGAAGTATCAATAGGTTTTGTAATCATAACAGTTTTGATTTGTGTCGGCTCATTAAATTTAATTGATATTGTAGAGAGTCAAAAGAATATGTGGTTTGCCATACCACTTTTACCTATGTTTGTTATATTTATTATTTCAGCATTAGCTGAAACAAATAGACTCCCATTTGATTTACCTGAAGATGAAGCCACATTAGTTGCAGGTTTTTTTACCGAATACTCATCAATATCATTTGGATTATTTTTTTTAGCAGAATACGCCAATATGATTTTAATGAGTTCCCTAACTGTAATTCTATTTTTAGGAGGTTGGTACCCTCCAATAGATATATTCCCTTTAAACGCAATACCTGGAATATTTTGGTTTGTAATTAAAGTATTTATAATTCTTTTTGTGTTTTTATGGGTCAGAGCAACTTTTCCGAGATATAGGTATGACCAACTTATGCGACTTGGCTGGAAAATCTTTCTACCTTTTACCTTGATTTGGGTAGTTATTACATCAGCATTTTTATTTTACTTTGGACTATTACCTAATTAACAATGACAACACTAATTAAATACATTAAATCCTTTACTCTTTTCGAATTAATGAAAGGTTTGAAATTAACGATCACCTATTTTTTTAAGCCAAAAGTCACTCTTAATTACCCTAATCAAAAGGGTCCTATTAGTCCTCGCTTTAGGGGGGAACATGCTTTGAGAAGGTATCCGAATGGTGAGGAAAGGTGTATTGCGTGTAAGTTATGTGAAGCAGTTTGCCCTGCGCAAGCTATAACTATTGAAGCAGAACCAAAACCTGATGGGAGTAGAAGAACTACCCGATATGATATTGATATGACTAAGTGTATTTATTGTGGTTTATGCGAAGAGGCATGTCCAGTAGATGCAATTGTTGAAGGACCTAATTTTGAATACGCTACTGAAACAAGAGAAGAATTGCTTTATGACAAGGAAAAGCTTTTACGAAACGGGGATATTTGGGAAAAACAAATTAGCGAAAATTTAAAAAGGGACAGTAAATATAGATAATGTTTCTTGTTGGCTCTTTTTTTTTGTTTGCAGCATTTTTGATCACCACATGTATATTTGTTATATTTTCAAAAAACCCAGTTAACTCTGTACTCTTTCTTGTATTAGCTTTTCTAAATTCTACATTTCTTTTTATTCTTATTGGTGCAGAGTTCGTTGGTATAATTCTTGCGATCGTTTATATAGGAGCAGTAGCTATATTATTTCTTTTTGTTGTGATGATGCTTGATATTCAAATCACAACTTTAATGTTCAACATTAAAAGATATATACCCCTTGCGTTACTTTTTGCTGGTATAATTTTAGCTGAAATAATCTATTTAACTGTATTTAAAACTTCAAAAGATAATTTAGACACTTTCATTAGGTCTAAAAATAATACTGAGCAAATTGGAGATGTGCTTTACACAGAGTATTTTATTGATTTCCAGTTAAGCGGTATCGTTTTGTTACTTGCTATGATTGGTGCAATTGTTTTAACACATGTGTATAGACCAACTATCAAAAGACAAAACATAGAAAGTCAAAACTCAACTACAGCCCAAGATAGAGTAAAACTATTAAAAATTAAGTCTCGTGAAGGTATTAAAGATGACTAGCCTTACGTATAATCATTTCTTCATACTTTCTTTAATTGTTTTTATTATTGGGTGCTTCGGATTATTTTTAAATAGAAGAAATATGATTCTAATTTTAATGTGTATTGAAATTATATTATTGTCTGCAAATATTAATTTTGTATCAGCTTCGGTTTTCTTAAATGATATTAATGGTCAGGTATTCTCCATTTTTATTTTAACTATTGCCGCTGCAGAAGCAGCCATTGGCTTAGCTATATTAGTTATTTATTTCAGAAACAAGGGAGAGATTGATATTACTCAAATCAATCAACTAAAAGATTAATGTTAAGTTATAAATTACTTTTCTTTCTTCCCCTAATTTCAACCATTTTTACGTATCCTTTTGGGGTATTATTAGGGGAAAAAACTGCCCAATATTTCTCTTCTACTCTAATATCTATATCAGCTATTTTAAGTTGGTTCTTATTTATTAGTTTTTCTAGTTCTTCATCGTCTGAAATTATAATTCCTATCCTAGAGTGGTTTTTTGTTTCTGGTCAGTTCTTTAATTGGGGAATTTCTGTAAATTCTCTTACTCTTTTGATGTTAACACTTGTTCTAACAGTTTCTGCATTGGTTCACATTTATTCAATTGAGTACATGTCTCATGACAACTCAAAAGTTAGGTTCATGACTTATTTGAGTCTATTTACCTTTTGTATGGTTGCCTTAGTTGTAAGTGATAATTTAGTTCAGTTATTTTTTGGCTGGGAGGGAGTTGGTTTAGCCTCTTATTTACTGATAGGTTTCTGGCATCATAAGAAGTCCGCAAATTTAGCTGCAATGAAAGCTTTTCTAGTTAACAGAGTTGCAGATTTTGGATTTCTCATCGGTATTGCAGCTCTCTATATATTTTTAGACACATTATCTATTAATGAAATAATTGCTGGGAAAGAGAAATTATTTAGCTATCAAATTAATTTATTAGGATTTGAAATTAATGCTTTAATTTTTTCTTGTTTTTTCCTTTTTATAGGTGCTATGGGAAAATCTGCCCAGTTTGGCTTTCATACATGGTTACCCGATGCTATGGAGGGACCCACACCTGTCTCAGCATTAATTCATGCAGCAACAATGGTAACAGCTGGTGTTTTCTTGACTGTAAGATTTTCAGAATTAATGGTCATGTCTGACTTCATAATGACTTTTGTTTTAATAATAGGTCTGTTAACAGCATTCTTCGCTGCATCAGTGGGCTTTTTTCAAAAAGATATAAAAAAGGTAATAGCTTATTCAACTTGTAGTCAGTTGGGTTTCATGTTTGTGGCTTGTGGTTTAGGCGCATTTAATATCGCAATTTTTCATTTAATAACACATGGTTATTTTAAGGCATTACTCTTTTTATCTTCAGGGTCTGTTATTCATGGTGTTCACGATGAACAAGACATGGATAAAATGGGTAATCTTTTTTCAAAGATGAAAATCACTGCAGTAATGATGTGGATAGGCACTTTGGCTATAATAGGTTTTCCATATTCATCAGGTTACTTTTCAAAAGATCTAATTTTAAGTTCATCATTTAACTTAATTAGTTTAGGCCCATTGGTTTATATAATTTTAGCTATAGTCTCTGCCATGACCGCATTTTACTCTTTTAGGCTCATATTTAAGGTTTTTCATGGCAATTATAATGGATCTTATGATTATGAAAAAATTCATGAATCTGGTCCATATATGTTAGTTCCATTAATATTACTTTCTGTAGGAGCGATACTAGCAGGTTACTTTCTAAACAATTTATTAGCAGGGTATAACTCAAAAAATTTTTGGAACGGAATAATATTTTTGAGTCAAGATAAGCAATATTACTCCTCTTTTTATCCAATTTTATCAAAATCTTTGGTAGCTTTTGGTGTAGTGCTAGCAGTTTATTATTATGGTTATAATTTAAATAAACTTGCTGACTTAAAAAAACGTTTTCACTCAATATATAATTTTATTTTGAACAAATGGTATTTTGACGAACTTTATAATAAAATTTTTGTTTTACCACTTTACAATTTAGGCAAGTTTTTATGGACTAAAATAGACCAAGGTATTATTGATAAGTATTTACCAAATGGAAGTGCCTCGATAGTTTCTACAATTTCAAAAGCATTTAAAAGGATACAAACAGGGTATATTTTTGATTACACTTTTATAATAATTTCTGGTTTCACACTCTTTATAACTATCATTTTTTATATATCCATAACCTAAGATGAGTTTTCCAATATTATCACTATTAATTCTAACGCCTGTTATAGGAGCATTAACGCTCTCACTTTCAAGTAGCACGCAACTTAAAAATAAAACTATTTTTTTATCAGGTTTATGGATAACAACTGGTGAATTTCTTCTTAGTTTATTATTACCAATTTTTTATAATAAGTCCAAAAATGGTTATCAATTTATAGAGTTTCATACTTGGTTTGATAAGTTCGATATAAATTACTATGTCGGTGTTGATGGTGTTTCAATACCACTTATATTATTGACTACCTTCTTAGTCCCTATTTGTTTATTGTGTTCTATTAACTCTATTCAAAATAGAGCCAAAGAATTTGTTATTTATTTTTTATTGCTTGAAAGTTTTATTATAGGAGTATTTGTTAGTATCGATATTGTAATTTTTTACGTTTTCTTTGAGGCTGTTTTAATCCCGATGTTTTTGATTATTGGAATTTGGGGAGGAGAAAATAGACTTTATGCTACTTTCAAATTCTTTCTCTACACACTAGCAGGATCTCTTTTAATGTTACTTGCGATTATTTATATTATTTCTAAAGTAAAATCAGGCAATATTGAGTTAATTTCAGATTTTACATTTGATCAGCAAATAGAGTTGGTTCTCTTTTTATGTTTTTTTGCATCTTTTGCAGTAAAAGTACCAATGTTTCCTTTTCATACATGGTTACCTGATGCACACGTTCAAGCGCCCACGAGTGGATCGGTAATTTTAGCTGGTGTGCTTCTTAAATTAGGTGCATACGGTTTTATAAGACTATCATTACCTTTTTTTGAGTATGCCTCAATTTATTTTCAACCAATGATTTTTGCACTAAGTTGTGTAGCTATTGTTTACACCTCAATCGTAGCTCTCAGACAACTAGATATGAAAAAAATGATTGCCTATTCCTCTGTTGCTCATATGGGATTTGTCACCATTGGTATATTCACTTTAACTCAAGATGGAATTAATGGTGCGTATTTTCAGATGATAAGTCATGGAATTGTTTCCGCAGCATTATTTTTAATAGTAGGTGTGGTATACGAAAGACATCACACCAGAATGATATCTGATTATAGTGGTGTAACAAATGTCATGCCTAAATATTCATTCTTTTTTATGGTTTTTATGCTCTCATCTGTGGGTCTTCCTGGAACTAGTGGTTTTGTTGGGGAGTTCTTAGTTATTATGTCAACTATAAGTGTTAGTGTTTATCTTACTTTTTTTACTGCTATTGGTGTAATCTTAGGAGCTTCATATATGCTCTTATTATACAAAAATATTAATTTTGGAGATCTGAAATCAGATATTAAGCAATTAGCTGATTTAACAAAAATTGAAATTTTCTACTTCTCCTGTTTGGCATTTCTCACAATGCTTTTAGGGATTTATCCAAAACTTTTATTTGAAATGATAAATATGAGTATCTCTTTAAGTATTATATAATGATTAACTTATATCAATTTATACCAGAAATTTTTATCTTATCTTTGATTTTAATAACTTTATGTTTTGGATTATTTAATAAGGACAGGGCTATATCTTTAAATACTCTAGGTTTCTTTTTGTTGAGTATTTTGCTTTTAAATTATGGAAAAGAATTTTATAGCTCCACACAATTGTCAATTAATACGATCAATTTATTTGTTTTATCAAAGATTATTTTATCTATTGGCTCAATCATTTTCATTCTACTGTTAAAAAGACCCTTGAAGAATGAAAATTTATATAGGTATGAATATGTTTTATTTATACTTTTTGCTATTCTTGGTTCATTTGTTCTTATTTCTAGTAATAATTTTTTAACAGCTTTTATTGGTTTAGAGCTTCAATCTTTATCCTTGTACTTGATGGCTGCTTTCAATACTAAAAATTTATCTTCAAATGAAGCAGGTATAAAATATTTTTCTCTTGGTGCTTTATCATCAGGGTTTCTTTTATTTGGTATTTCAATGATTTATTACGATACTGGGTCTTTTAATATACAAAACCCCGATAACTTTACTGCAATAAGCGAAATAGGACTATCATTAGTTCTTATTTCTTTATTTTTTAAAGTTTCCGCTGCTCCATTTCATATTTGGACACCTGATGTGTACGAAGGATCTCCAACTATATCAACACTCTTTTTTGCAACTTTACCTAAATTTGCATCATTAGTATTTTTATTCAGGGTTTATCAAGAACTTAACATTTCTGACATCAAATCTCTTAATTATATTTTTCAAATTGTATGCGCTATTTCATTATTAGTAGGAGTCTATGGAGCTATCACACAAAAAGTCATAAAAAGACTTTTAGCCTTTAGCTCAATCAACCACATTGGTTTTATGATTCTTGGAATAATGAGTTACCAATTTATGTCTGAGGGAACATTATTTTTTTACTTGATCATTTATTTGATTACCACATTTGGTATTTTTGCTGTTTTACTGAACTTGAGAACTGTAGATGGGGAATTTACAAAAATATCCCAACTCAACGGTTTAAGATTTACATCAAATTCTAAATCCATAAGCATGTTGGTGTTTTTCTTTTCTCTTGCAGGAATACCACCTTTTGCGGGTTTCTTTGCAAAGTTTTTCATTCTTTCAGCTTCTATAAACGATGGATTTATTTTTTTATCAATTATTGCTGTTTTAAGTTCAGTAATTGCTGCATTCTATTACTTAACAATTATTAAGAATATGTTTTTTAATAAATCAGAAATAGAGTTACTAGATGATAATAACAAAATAGGCAAAGTTGTATTTATAGCATTTGGATTAATTATAACTTTATTTTTCATCTATCCAGACCCTTTAATTAATTTAGTAGATAATCTTTTCAAATAAAAATTGTATAAAGTTATTTTTGACTCAATTAATTCTACACAAAATGAAATTATCGGCTTTAAGAATTATAAAAAAATTT
>CACGSS010000006.1 GCA_902575725.1 uncultured Alphaproteobacteria bacterium
TCAAATGAATAAAATTGGTAAACCTAATCTAGAAATCTTTTCTGAGACATTACTATCTGAGGCAAAAAAAAATAAAGATATTATTGTTGTAACGAGTGACTCAAGAGGTTCGGGTAAATTAGTTCCGTTCGGTAAAGAATTACCTGATCAAATTATAGAAGTAGGTATCGCAGAACAGAATTTAGTCGGGGTTTCATCAGGCTTAGCTGCAGGAGGAAAGATTGTATTTGGTGTCTCTCCTGCAAGTTTTTTAACTGCAAGATCTTTAGAACAGATTAAGAATGATGTTGCTTATTCTGATCGCAATGTCTCGTTGATAGGAATTAGTGCAGGCATTAGTTATGGTCAGCTAGGATCAACGCATCACTCGATACATGATTTTGCTACATTGAGAGCAATTAATAATATGACAATAGTTGCACCTGCGGATAACTTTGAAGCATCACAAGCTATCAAACAATCTATTTCATATAATCATCCCCTTTACATTAGGTATGGGAAAAAACCAATGATGGATATTCATCCTCCAGGTACAGGATTTAAAATTGGAAAATCTATTGTGGTAGAAAAAGGAGAGGATTTAACAATTGTAGCAACTGGTGAAACATTGCAACGAGCATACTTAGCTAGTGAAATTTTAAAAGAGAGTAATATTCATTGTTCAATTATCAGCATGCATACAATAAAGCCCTTTGATAAAAAAACATTTATAGAATTTTCTAAAAACTCCAAAGTAATCTTAACAGTCGAAGAACATAGTATATTTGGAGGGCTTGGTGAATGTTGTGCGAGCCTGATTGCTCAAAATAATATAAATGTAAAACTCAAAATACTTGGCATACCTGACGAATATATGATTAATGGATCTCAAGCTGATGTATTAGATCACTATAATATGAGTCCGAAAAAGATAGCTGAAATATCAAAAGACTTACTTAACAAATGAGTTATATAACTATTGACTCAAGTACTTCATCTACGACAGTTATTGTTTTTAACGAAAAATTAGAGATCGTAAAAAGATTTCAAAAGGAACACCGGCAAATAATCACAGATGAGGGTTATATTGAACACGATTTAGAGGAGATTTATCAAAACTTATTAGAGTTAGTTAAAAAAGCATCAGAAATTATGTCAAATCCTAAATTCATCAGTCTAACTAACCAAAGAGAAACATTTACACTTTTTAATAAAAAAGATGGAAAACCAATACATAATGCAGTTGTTTGGCAGTGCACTAGAGGTCAAAAAATTTGTGAGGATATTCTAAACGATAAGGCAAAAAATAAAGAAATTATTGAAAAAACTGGCCTTAAACCAAATACTTTTTTTTCTGGCAGTAAATTAAAATGGGTTTATGAGAACAAATCAGAAGTTAAATCGAAAATCGACAATGGAGATATCTTATTTGGAACAATCGAAACATATCTCATTTATAGACTTACAAACCTAAATTCTTATGTGACTGATACTACAAATGCATCAAGAACCTTATTATTTAATTGTTTAGAAAATTCTTGGGATCAAAATTTATTAAATATTTTTAATTGCAATAATTTGAAACTTCCAAAAATACTCAACAGTTCAAATATTTTTGGAGAGAGTGATTTTAATAAAGCATTTAAAAAGTTAATACCCTTAATTGGAGTTGCTGGTGATGCGCAAGCTTCATTTTTTGCAAATTTTTGTTTTGATAAAGGTGATACTAAAATCACGACAGGAACTGGTTTTAACATTCAAACAAACATTGGCAATGAAATGATTATCGATGAAAATTCACTAACCTCCCTAGCTTTCACAAGTGATAAACGGAACATCTACGCATTAGAGTGCCTAAACTCATTTGCCGGGGGGACAATTTCATGGCTTAAAGACAATTTAAAATTAATTAATAAGGCTGAAGATAGTGAAATCTTATCAAAAAAAGAAAAAGATAGTAATGGAGTCTATTTAATACCTGCCTTTTCAGGCCTAGGTCCTCCCTTTTGGATAGCAAACGCTAGAGCTGCATTCTTTGGAATTAATGCATCGACAAATACTAATCATTTAGTAAGAGCTGGATTAGAGTCTGTTGCTTACCAAATGGTCGTGTATTTAGAGTTTATGAAAAAATCAAGAAATCTTGATTTAAAAAATTTGTCCATTGATGGTGGTATGGTAAAAAATAAGTTTTTCCTTCAAATTATTAGTGACCTTATGGATATTGAGTTATCTATCCCTGAAATGGAAGATATGTCATCATATGGTGCTCTGCTTTTTGGTATACAATATTATAATAACTATAATAGTTTCAATGATTTAAGAGTTTTTGAGGTGAAAAACTCTAAGATTACTCCTAATAATAATAAGGATATAAGAAATTCTTATAGTTCGTGGAAAGAAATAGTAGATAAACATTTCGTAAAAAATCAAGACTAAAAAATTAAAATTTAACTAGCAAGTGGTAGTGAGAATAAGATATTCTTTATGTAACTATATATAGGAGGAAATAGCTATGAGAAAATTATCTCTAGTTCTAGCTTCATTGATGGCTGTTGCTTTTACTTTTGCAACTGTTCCCGCAAAAGCAGGAAGTCATGCTATTGAAGCTTGTTTGATTACAAAAACGGATATCAATCCTTTTTTTGTTAAAATGAAAGAGGGAGCTAAAGCTAAAGCTGATGAGCTTGGCATCAAACTCTCAACATTCGCTGGAAAAATTGATGGTGATCACGAAACTCAGGTCAAAGCGGTTGAAACTTGTATCGCTTCAGGTGCTAGTGGTATTTTAATTGCTGCATCAGATACAAAAGCTATTACTACACCTCTTCAACAGGCAAGAGATGCTGGATTATTGGTGATTGCTCTTGATACACCTTTAGAGCCAATCACAGCTGCAGACTCAACTTTTGCTACTGATAACTTCAAAGCTGGTAAGTTAATTGGTGAGTGGGCTGCTGCTTCTTTTGGAGATACTTCTAAAGCGATCATCGCTATGTTAAATCTTAACATTAGCCAACCATCTGTTGACGTTCTTAGAGACCAGGGTTTCTTAACTGGTTTTGGTATTGACACTAAAGATATCACTAGATGGGGAGACGAAGATGACCCAAGAATAGTTGGTAATGAGCCTACAAATGGTAATGAAGAAGGTGGAAGAGACGCAATGGAGAAACTTCTTCAAAAAAATCCTGACATTAACGTAGTTTATACACTTAACGAGCCTGCTGCAGCTGGTGCGTACGAGGCACTTAAAGCTGCTGGTAAAGCCGATGATGGAATTTTAATTGTTTCTGTTGACGGTGGTTGCCCTGGTGTTCAAGATGTTAAAGATGGTGTTATTGGTGCTACTTCACAACAATACCCACTTCTAATGGCATCTCTTGGTGTTGAAGCTATTAAAGCTTGGGCTGAAAATGGAACTAAGCCTGCAAATACTCCAGGTCTAGACTTTTTTGATACTGGTGTAAACTTAGTTACAGATCAACCTGCATCTGGTGTACCTTCTATCGATACAAAAGAGGGTATGGATAGATGTTGGGGCTAAAGTCCTAATAAAATTAAACATTAAAATAGGGTGGCTCTTGCTGCCCTATTTTACTATATAATTATATAATTAAGACACAAACATGAGTGATATTTCAAAGGATTTACAAGATCAACCAAAGTTCCAAGATGAAATAGGTTCCAAGGATCAAGATCATCATACTTTTGAACTAGAAAAACCAAATACACTCAAAAAAATTCAAAACTTTCTTCATGGTAATCCGACAATGGTACCAGTTATTATCCTTTTTGTAAGTGTTGCAGCTTTTGGTCTTATAGCTGGAGGGAAGTTTTTCTCTGCCTTTAACTTATCATTAATCATTCAGCAAGTAACTATTGTTGGAATTTTAGCAGCAGCTCAAACTTTAATTATTTTAACTGCAGGAATTGATCTCAGCGTTGCAGCTATAATGGTGCTTGCTTCAGTATTTATGGGAAAGCTATCTGTACAAATGGGATTACCTACTTCTTTCGCAATAATGGTTGGAATGGCTAGCGGTGCTATATGTGGATATATAAATGGATGGTTAGTAACTAAATTTCGTCTTCCACCCTTCATAGTAACTTTAGGAACTTGGAATGTATTTTTTGCACTAGTAATATTTTTTAGTGGTTCACAATCAATAAGAGCAAGAGACATTGAAGCTAATGCACCTTTACTTCATTTCTTTGGAAAAAGTGTCAAGGTCTATGGTGCTCAATTTACTTATGGATCATTTTTAATGATTTTAATATTTATAATTTTGTGGTTTGTGCTTAACAAAACAGCTTGGGGTAGGCACGTTTATGCAGTTGGTGATGATAAAGATGCTGCTGAACTATCAGGAATTAGAACAGATAGAATGCTATTGTCTGTATACACTGTCGCTGGTGTAATACTAGCTTTAGGTGCATGGGTTTCTATTGGAAGAGTTGGTTCAGTTTCTCCAACTAGTTTTTACGAGGGTAACCTTGACTCGATAACTGCAGTTGTGATAGGAGGAACTTCATTATTTGGTGGAAGAGGTTCTATAGTTGGTGCTTTGTTCGGTGCTTTGATCGTGGGAGTTTTTAGTTCTGGTCTATCTATTGCTGGTTTAGATGTTTTATGGCAAAGATTTGCCCTAGGATGTTTAATAATTATGGCTGTTGGGCTTGATCAATGGATAAGGAGGATATCAAATTAATGCAACCTGTATTACAAGCAAAGGCAATTAATAAAAGATATGGAAAAGTTGTGGCCTTAGATAACGCTGATTTAGAACTTTATAAGGATGAAGTTTTGGGAGTCATTGGTGATAATGGTGCAGGAAAATCAACATTAATTAAAGCTCTTTGTGGAGCAGTTCAGCCAGACTCAGGAGAAATTTTGTTAGACGGAAATAAAGTTACTTTCGGTTCTCCAATTGAGGCAAGAAAAACAGGTATCGAAACTGTTTATCAGAACCTAGCTCTCTCTCCGGCTCTAACTATTGCTGATAACATGTTTTTAGGCAGAGAAATTCATAAAAAAGGCTTCATGGGTAAGTTCTTAAGATTTTTAGATCAATCAGGTATGCAAGAACTTGCTAGAACAAAATTATCAGAGTTGGGTTTGTTAACTATTCAAAATATTAATCAACAAGTTGAAACACTATCAGGTGGACAAAGACAAGGTGTTGCGGTCGCTAGAGCTGCTGCGTTCGGAACAAAAGTTATAATTATGGATGAGCCTACTGCAGCACTTGGTGTAAAAGAAAGTAGAAGAGTTTTGGAATTGATTGGTGAAGTAAAATCTAGGGGAATTCCGATTATTCTTATTTCTCATAACATGCCTCATGTCTTTGAAGTTTCTGATAGAATACACATACACCGTTTAGGCAAAAGACTTTGTGTAATTAATCCTAAAGATAATTCAATGTCTGATGCAGTTGCATATATGACTGGTGCTAAAGAACCACCAAATTCTTAGTTTTGTAAGTTAAAGTCAGCTAGAATACTATTTTTATAAACATTAACACCATTTGGTAAATCATTTTCAAAAACTTTTTGTTTAATCTCTTCTTCTGGTATGTTGAAACTTCTCCACCTTTCTATTAGTCTTTTTTCTAAAATTTCATGTTTGGTGTTGATCATTATTGTTGAATTGAAAAATTTATGTAATTCCCTCCAAGGATGTGTCTTTAATAAAATATAATTACCCTCTACAATAACAACTCTGGTTTCTTTAGAAATAATCACAGCTGAAGATCTTGACAATTCAAGAGAACGATCAAAAATAGGTATAGCTACTTCATTTTCATTTTGTAATCGAAATAAAAAATTTAAAAAACCCATAACATCAAATGTCTCTGGAGCACCTTTTTTTAAAAGAAGACTCTTTTGCTTTAAAATTTGGTCATCATAATGGAAACCATCCATTTGAAGTATACTAGAGTTGTGTCCTTTCAGAGTGAGATCCTTCACTAATTTTTCAGATATTGTACTTTTTCCAGAGGCAGGTGGGCCAGATAGAGCAATAAAATAGCGATTTTTTAAATCATTTTTGAGATTATCAAGAAGTTTAATTAATAATTCGTTATAATTTAATTCTGACATAATTAAAAAAAACTAGTTAATATAATAATTTTTCCAATCATTAAATCGATCTTTAAGAAGTGAATTTAGATTTGAGTCCTTTTCAATAATTTTTTTTACAGTCGGTGGTTTTAAAACTTCACTGTGATCTAAATCATTAAAACCTAAAAAAGCTAATCTTGCAGCTCCATATGCTGCCATTGCATCTGATGCTTCAGTAATTGCTAAATCTCTATCTAGTATTGAGGCTAAAAGTTTTATCCAATATTCATTGTTTGAACCACCACCTATTACAAATAAATTATCGAGCTTTATTCCTGTTTTAGAGAGTGCTTGGTAATTATCATTGAGTCCAAATGATATTCCCTCTATCAAACTATAAACTAATAAAGATCTATCTGTTTCAATACCCATATTATGAAAACTTGCTCTAACGTGCGGGTCGTTAATTGGTGTTCTCTCTCCAGTCAAATAAGGTAAATAGTATGGGGAGTTGTTTATTAAATTTTCAGAAAGTATCGAATTTTTTAATTGATCAGTAATTTCTTTTAATGATGAATTAAAAGTATTAATAAACCAATTAATATTAGAAGTGCAAGAGAGCATAACTGACATTAAATGCCATGTTTTTGGTAGGCAATGACAAAATGAGTGAATAGCATCATCATAATTTTTTAAAAATCTTTTTGTAGAACCAAAAATAACACCTGATGTGCCAAGAGAAATAGATGCATCACCCTCTTCATATAAACCTAGACCAATGGCAGCAGCAGCGTTGTCTCCTGCTCCACCAAAAACTTTACAATTAATATTCAGGTCATATTTTTCTGCGATATCTTTCTTTATAACCCCGGTTTGATCAGTCCCTTCACAAATATTTGGCATTTGTGAGATATTCATAAAACTTGCTTCAAGTAATTTATTTGACCAATTTCTCTTTTCGATATCTAGCCAATAAGTTCCAGAAGCATCAGACAGATCGCTAAAAAACTCACCAGTTAAATAAAACCTTAAATAATCTTTGGGCAGTAAAACTTTATGAATTAATTCAAAATTTTCAAATTCATTGTTTTTTAGCCATAATACTTTTGGTGCAGTAAATCCTGGCATAGCAATATTTCCAGCAATATCCATGACTGATTTATCATTCATAATATCATTGCACTCCTGATGACTTCTTGTGTCATTCCACAAAATACAAGGTCTTATTACTTCATGATCTTTGTCAATACATGTTGCGCCATGCATGTGACCTGAAAATGAAATTGATTTAATCTCGTTTAATTTTACTTTTTCTTTTAATTGTCCGAGGCATTGTTCCAATGCTTTAATCCATGAAGAGGGATCTTGTTCAGACCAACCACTTTTTGGATTTGATAATGATATATTTTTACTCGAAACGCTATGTATTATTTCTTGGTCATCCCCAATAATAAGACATTTCATTGAAGAGGTTCCTAAGTCTATTCCTAAATACATATAATTATTATATAATCTTAAATTAATTTTTCTATTTATACCGTAAATATATTAATGATAAGCTTCAATTTATGAAAAAGTCACTTGATTTAAAACTACAGAGAATTAGAAATTATAATTTTTCTCCAAAAGATTTTATTATTGCTGATGCCAAAGATGCAGATATGGGCGGCGGAATACCTGCACCTGGAAATAAAAGAAATAAAAATGGTTTAATTTTAAATCAATATAAAAACTTAAAAGATTATTTAGATTTGATGGAATCTATGACTAGATCAAAACTTGTAGATATTATACTTATGTCTGCATCCAATGCGGAGGAGTTATTTAAAAAAGGGATTTTTAAAAATTCACCAGTAACACCAGCTGTTAGAATGAATGATACATCTGATATTTGGGGTATCAGACATGGAAATTATAAAAAAGAAATGGCTACACCTTTTCGAACTGCTAATTTAAAAAATGTTAAAAAATATGCAAATCTTGGTTTATTTTCAATTACGTTTTCTAAAAGCTTAAATCACGATCTTGAGATGTTAAATTCTTATAGGGATTTTAGAGAAGAAGCTGAAAAAAATAATTTCAATTATTTTTTAGAGGTTTTTAATCCACAAACAAAAACTGGTTTAAACCAACTTCAACTAGGAGAGTATGTAAATGATTGTATCCTTAAGACACTAGCTGGGCAGTTGAAAAGTGAAAGACCACTATTTTTAAAAATTGCCTACAACGGTCCTAAAGCAATGGAAGAGTTAGCGGGTTATGACCCAAAAAATCTTATAGTTGGGATACTAGGTGGTGGCAAAGGAACAACAAGAGACTGTTTTGAACTTATCTCAAAATCCTGTAAATATGGTGCAAAAGTTGCATTATTTGGTAGAAAAATCAATTTAGCAGAAGATCAGCAGTTGATTGTTAAAACTATGAGAGATGTTGTGAATGGTATGACCTCTACTGAAGGTGTAAAGTTTTATCACGACCAGCTTAAAAAAAAGAAAATTAAACCAGATAGATCTTTGGACAAAGATTTAATGATTACCGAAAAAGTTCTAAAACTATAGCTATAAATATTTAATATTAGGGATATTGCCACTAGAGAATTCCGTTTTAAGAATCGAACTCGCAGCTGAATGGGCCTTTTTTAAAATTTTTTCTATATCCCAGTCTTCATGTATTCCATATAAGCAAGCAGCACAAAATGCATCACCAGCACCCACCTTACTAATAATCTGAGTATTTTTTAATAATTTTGATTTATGCCAGTGAGATAGTTCATTCTTATCTTTCCATAAAGTAAATTGAGGTGAATGTAAAACAACAGCTTTATTTACCCCACAATCTAAAAGATAATTAGCTGCAGACTCAGCATTTTTTCTGTTAAATTTATTTTTGGAAATTATTTTGAAACCTGTAGCTAGCTCAGCTTCTATTTCATTTAAGAAGAGATAGTCACAATATTTTGCTGCACTTTTAATAATTTTTTTATAGTTGTTATGATCATACGAGGCAAGATCTAAACAATTTAACATTCCCATTTTTTTTGTTTTTTTTAACACTGAGCACAACTTAGTTTTATTATTATTGTCTAATTCATCTAATTCACCTAGAAAGGTCAAATATCCTACATAGAAAATTTTCGGTTTATAATTTTTTATGTTTGATAGTTTTATATTTCGATAGCTTAATTTTTCATTTGCTCCTGGATAATGAAAAAATGTTCTCTCACCTCCGCCTTTAGACATTATTAAGGTATAGGATGTTTTAATTTTTTTTAGAACAGTTAAATATTTAGAAATGATATTATTTTTTTTATTATGTTTTTTAATTATATCTGCTTCTTTGTCTTTACCTATGCACCCAAGAGCAATTTTGGGATACTTAAAACCTAAATATTCTAAATTTGTTAAAACATTTGAAGGCCCTCCACCAACACCATCTATTTTTCTTTCTACTATTGATGTTTTTCCTTCAGATGGCCAATTTTTAATTTTGTAAGATATATCTACACACCAAATACCTGAAGCAATTATTCCTTTTTTCATTGAATTTAAATTTCATTCCATAATGGGTGTAAAATCTCTTCATCTTCTTCAACTTCAGTAAACCTTCCCACACTTTCTAAAAAATAGTTATCTTTATTATCATCGTTGACTTGAGAAACCTCTCCTGCCATAACCATTCCTGAACCCTCAGCAGAGTAAAATTTATGATATATGTCTCTTTCAACAGTGACGCTCTGACCTCTTTTTAAAATTAAGGGTTCTCTTGGTGCAACGGAAACTATTTCACCATCAACAAGAACATCAATTTTAGAGTTTAATTCAATTTGATTTGAGTCGACTTCTAAAAATTCAATTACTAATTCCCCGCCTCCCCGATTAATTATATCTTCTAGTTTTACCTTATGGCTATGAAAAGGAATTTCCTGACCTTCTCTCATAAACAATAACTTTTCTGCATAGGGTTTGTCATCATTATTACCCTGTATTCCATTCCTTATACAAAACAAGGTGATACCTTTTTTTTCAAATTCGCCTTTACCAAAATCAGTAACATCCCAGCCCATTTGATGATTTTTTAAATAATTTTTTAGGTCAGGATTATTGTTGTACTCTTCTTTAGACCAATAGCCCCATTTAGGTAGAACCCACGAATATCTATCAATCATATCTTTAGCTTCAGATATTGCAGCATTTATTTCAGATCTTTTCATTTCAACTTAGATTATCAAAAAAATAAATAATTGATATAATCAAGTAATGAAAACAATAATTGTTGATCCTTTTCCAAGACAAATAGATCTTATTTTCTCTAAAGATAAGCTTGTTTATTTAAAAAAAAAATTCAAACTTATTAACGCTCCAATAAAAAATAAAAAAAATTTTTATCAAAACAATATATCAAAAGCAGATTTTATAATTGGACAACCTGACCTTCCAAATTCAATTTTAAAAAAGGCAGCAAAACTTAAAGCTATATTCAATGTTGAGAGCAACTTCATGGACAATATGGATTATGAGTATTGTTTTAGAAATGGTATTTATGTTCTATCCACTGCACCTGTTTTTGCTCAAACAGTTGCTGAAATTGCAGTTGGTTTTACTTTATCTCTCAAGAGGGAAATTCATCAATCACATATAGATTTTATTAATAATAAAGAAAAATATGGATTGGAAAGTAATATGAATTCTAGTTTATTGCAGAATAACACTGTCAGTTTTATTGGTTTTGGAGATCTGGCCAAAAAGTTAAAACCCTTGTTAGAGCCTTTCACAAATAATTTTCTTGCATACGACCCTTGGCTTCCTAGCAAGTTGCTTGAGGATAATAATTGTAAAATTAATTCTCTTAATGAAATATTCAAAAAATCAGATGTGATATATGTTCTTAGTTCTATCACAACAAAAAACAAACATATGATTGATAAAAAGCTACTTAATCTGATGAAACAAAATTCTTGTTTACTAATTCTAAGTAGGGCTAATGTAGTGAATTTTAAAGACCTACTAAAAATTTCAAAAAAAAGAAATATAAAAGTTGCAACAGATGTATTTCCTGAGGAGCCAGTAAAAAAAAATGATCCCATACGTAAATCTAAAAATATTCTTTTCTCAGCACACAGAGCGGGAGCTCTAAAGTCCGTGTTTTATGAAATGGGCGAAATAGTGTTTGAAGATTTAAAACTAATAAATAAAGGTCTCCCTCCAAAGTTATGTAGGAAAGCAGAGCTAGAGACTGTCGGAAAACTAAGATCAAAACCAGTAAAGATTAATTAATTAAGTTGAATTTAACGAATTAATTTAGTTCTATGTTATATGCTTATTAAAATTGATCCTATTCTTAGTCCAGAGGTTTTGCATACTTTAAGAGCGATGGGTCATGGAGATAAATTAATTTTATGTGACTCAAATTTTCCCGCCTATTCGATGAACTCCAGAGTTCATCGTATTGATGGCGTAAATGCTGCAAGAGCTGCAGAGGCTATACTCTCCGTATTTCCTCTAGATAGCTTTGTCGACTCTCCTATTCAAAGGATGGAAATTGATGGAAATCCAGATCAATTAAATGAAGTTCATCAAGAAATAATTGACATAACTAAGAAAATCTCAGGAGAGCATTGGAAAATTTCATCCATTGAAAGGTTTAAATTTTATGATGAAGCCAAAAAGGCATTTGCCATAATAACAACAAACGAAACTAGACCATTTGGATGCTTTATTTTAACTAAAGGAGTTGTTAAACCTGATGGTACTGTTTGGGTACTAGATAAGTGAGTATTTGTGTATTTGGGATATTTGTTGCAGATCTTTGTTTTTTTGCAAATGATATTCCAATACCAGGTCAAACCATATTAGGAAAAAAATACATCATCGGGCCAGGTGGTAAAGGGTCTAACCAAGCAATAGCAGCAGCAAGAGCCGGAGGTAATGTATCATTTATAAGTAAAGTAGGTAAAGATAGCTATGCCGATCTTGCAATCTCTTTATACGAAAGAGATAAGATAAATTATGATGGTTTGGTTATCTCTGAAAATGAATCAACTGGGGCTGCAGGTATATTGATTAATGAAAAAACTGGGCAAAATGCAATAAATGTTGTTCCAGGAGCTGCTGGTACAATCGATGAAAAGTTAATCGACTCAAAGTTAAATGTAATTGAGTCTTCTAATGTTTTTTTAACTCAGTTAGAGACACCAAAAAAGGTAACACTCTATGCTCTAAAAAAAGCGAAAAATTTTAATTGTACAACAATTCTAAATCCAGCACCCGCCAGTGAAATAACTGATGATAACTTTCAATATTTTGATTTTTTTACCCCCAATGAAACGGAAGCAAGTTTTTATTTCGGTCAATCAATTAAAAATGAGGAAGACTGTAAAAAAGCAGGAAATTTTTTTTTAGATAAAGGGATAAAGAATATAATTATTACACTTGGAGAAAATGGTTGTTATTTTAAAAACAATAAAGAGGAGTTTATAGTACCTGCTTCAAATCTAAAAAAACCAGTAGTTGACACAACAGGTGCGGGAGATGCTTTTAATGGGGCTCTAAGTGTGGCAATCTCACAAAATAAAAACTACAAAGAAGCTATTGAGTTTGCTAATCTTGTGGCAGGTGTTTCTGTTACAAGGGAGGGAGCAGCAAATTCAATGCCATACAAAGAGGAATTGCTTTAAAAATGCCATATATTTCAGACAAAAATCGCTATCAAAAAATGCATTATAGAAACTGTGGTGATAGTGGTTTAAAACTACCTGTCTTGTCAATAGGGTTATGGCATAACTTTGGTGGCAATGGAATGGCTTCAGAGTCTAAAAAAATTCTTTTTGAGTCTTTTGATGCAGGAATTACTCATTTTGATTTAGCAAATAATTATGGACCACCTTATGGCAGTGCTGAGTCTAATTTTGGAAAAGTCATGAAAAGTGATCTTGGAAAATACCGTGATGAGTTAATTATATCGTCTAAAGCAGGTTACGATATGTGGGTTGGACCCTATGGTGAATGGGGTTCAAAAAAACATGTAATTGCTAGTTGCGATCAAAGTTTAAAGAGGATGAGACTGGATTATGTAGATATATTTTATTCTCATCGTTTTGATCCAAATACACCTCTTGAGGAAACAGCTGATGCTTTAGAAAGTATCTATAAAGCTGGTAAGGCCCTGTATATTGGTGTCTCTTCTTACTCCTCCAACAAGACAAATAAAATGATTTCAATTTTAAAGAGCAAAGGTATCAAATTATTAATTCATCAACCTTCTTATTCATTAATCAATAGATGGATTGAAAAAGATTTAACAAGAACTCTAATAAAAAAAGGGGTTGGTTGTATCGCCTTTTCTCCACTAGCCCAAGGTTTTTTATCTAATAAATATTTGAAAGGAATTCCCAAAGTTTCAAGGGTTAATGAAAATAGCTCTTTCAGCAAAGATTTAATAACGAAAAAAAATACTAAAATAATTAACGAACTCAATAAAATTGCAAAAAGAAGAAATCAATCTTTATCACAAATGGCTATAGCATGGGTATTAAATAATCGTGCGATAACTTCAGCTTTAATTGGAGCTAGAACCGTAAAACAGCTTAAAGAAAACTTAGCTGCACTTGATAATTTAAAATTTTCAAAAAAAGAAATTAAAGAAATAAATAAAACTGCAAAAGAGGGTGATATAAATATATGGGCTCCTTCTAGTGCCCATTGATTAATTCAACTTTTTTTATTATCTAACTAATAAGTTAAATGTTAATCCACTTTTTTCTCTTAATAGACATAAAAATTGCATCTAATACCTTCATATTTTTTTTTGCATCTAATAATCCATAATCTATTTTAGTTTTATAAATTAACTCATTAGAAAATTTTGTAACTTGATGCTCATATTGATCAGTCGCAGGAAATACTTTTATTGTATTTTCTTTTCGATAGATTGATTTTCCGTTGTAGATTACAACTGTAGTTGGTTTATTCGCAATTGCGTTAAAAGGATTTTCAATAACAACTGTTTTTTTTGTGCCAAGAATTACAACTTGTTGTGAATATGTGCTTTGTGTAGCAACTGTAAAGGTTGAGAAAATATCTCCAAAATCTAACAATGCTGATGATAAAATGTCTGTTTTAAATTTTTTATCATTTTTAGAGGTTGCAATAACTCTTTTTGGCTCTTTATCTAATAGAAATCTTGATATAACAGTCGGGTAACATCCGATGTCATAGATAGCCCCTCCACCAAATTTTTTGATATTTCTGATATTTTTTGGATTTTTATTATTGTACGAAAACACTGTTGATATACTTGATATTGATCCGATCTTCCCTGACTTTATATATTTTTTAACCCATCGCCATTGAGGATGATGCCTGACCATAAATGCTTCTTTAACAATCACTTTATTTTGAGAGGCAATTTTTATTAATGGGTCTATGTCTTTTGATTTTAAAGATAATGGTTTCTCTAATAGGAGATTTTTTTTATTTTTACAGGCCTCAATACTTGATTTTATATGTAAATGGTTAGGAAGAGGGTTATAAATTACATCTACATCTTTATCTTTATATAATTCTTTATAAGAGCCATAGCTTTTTGGTATTTTAAATTTTTTTGTTAAGGCTGTTGCACTAGATAAATTTCTACTAGCGAGCGCTATAACGTGACTATTTTTAGATTTTTTTATTGCAGGTATTACGTGCTCCCAACCAATTTTAGCAGTGCTTAATATGCCCCAATTAATAATTCTTTTTTTCATCAAAAAAATTTAAACCTATTTGACTTTAATCCATACATATATTTAAAAGATTTCATACATATATTTTATAACTTATGGTATCAATTTAAAAATGAGTGATTTTAAAATAGGCATTGATTACGGTGGTACCAAAATTGAGGGTATTTTAATAGACTCAAATGGTAAAGAAATTCTGAGAAAAAGATCTACTTATGAAAAAAATTACGAAAGTGGTTTAAATACCGTAAAATCTTTAGTTTCAGAATTTGATAAATTTACAGATCAACAAAATTCCGTAGGGGTTTGCATACCAGGATTTTCTTCATATGAAACTGGCTTAGTAAATAACGCTAATTGTATATGGATTAATGACAAACCATTTCATAAAGACTTAGAAAAAAGTTTAAATAGAGAAATTCGTATAATGAATGATGCTAACTGTTTTGCATTATCTGAAGCTATAGATGGCTCTGGGGCAAATTATAAATCAGTTTGGGGTGTAATTATTGGATCTGGTTTTGGTGGATCATTTGTTTATGAAAAGAAAGTCATTGAGGGCGTTAACCAAATTGCAGGAGATTGGGGTCATCAACCATTACCTTATCCTACTCAAGAGGAAATTGATTATAATGTCCAGTGTAATGTAGGGAATTGCAAAAGACCCTTATGTGCTGAGCAATTTATATCAGGAATAGGTTTTACAAAATTATTTAACGAGAAATATGGCACCAGTTTAAGAACAAGAGAAATAGTCGCTTTGGAAGCAAATGGAGATGAAAGAGCAAAAAAAGAATTTGAATTATATGAAGATCGTTTTGCAAGATTAATATCTGTAATGATAGGTATCGTTGACCCTGAGGTAATAGTTTTTGGTGGAGGTATGTCAAACGTCGGTAGACTTTATGACAATATACCTAAATTACTTCCTAAATACACATTTAGTGATAAGATAAGAAATAAAATCTTAAGGAATACTCACGGTGACTCTAGCGGTGTTAGAGGAGCAGCGTGGTTGTGGGACTCAGATAAATTTTAAATGAAGAAAATTGGAATTCTTACAAGTGGAGGAGACTGTGGTGGTTTAAACGCAGCAGTTAGGTCGATATTTTTTAGAGCAAAAAATAAATATCAGATGGAGGTCATGGGTATTCGTGATGGTACTGTTGGTTTAATGCAAAGACCTGTGGCGTATGTTCCATTAGATTATCAAACTTTTAGCGGCTCTCTCCTAAGACAAGGAGGCACATTTCTGGGTACAACAAGTAAAGGTAATCCTTTTAAATTTCCTATGCCAGATGGTAAATACAAAGATAGATCTCAAGACATTATTGATGGTTACAAAGAATTAGGTCTTGATGGACTTATTGTTATAGGTGGTGATGGAAGCATGTCGATATTGACTGAAATTGCTAAGAGAGGGGATTTAAATATTGTAGCCATACCTAAAACAATTGACAATGATGTGGGAGCGACTGAAAGCTCCATAGGATTTAATACAGCTGTAAATGTTGCTACCCAAGCATTAGATAACTTACAAACAACTGCTGCAAGTCATCAAAGAACGATGATTTTAGAAGTAATGGGAAGAGATGCGGGACATATAGCTATTAATGCAGGCATTGCGGGTGGAGCAGATGCAATCCTAATTCCTGAAATAAATTACTCTATTAAAGGCATTGTCAATAAACTAACGGAAATGAAAAATAGAGGTATAGTCCATTCGCTGATCGTTGTAGCAGAGGCAGTAAAAACAGAAAATGGAAAAAGCTATACTGTTGAATACGCTGATGGTCAAAAAAGATTAGGCGGTATAGGCAATTATCTATCTGAAGAAATAATGAAAAGCACTGATATAGAATGTAGGGTTACATCTTTAGGGCATGTTCAACGAGGTGCGCCTCCTACTCCACGTGATAGAATTTTAGCAAGTGCTTTTGGTGTTTATGCAGTTGATTTAATAGCGAAAGGAAAATTTGGAAGAATGGTTGCATGGAGAGATAGAAAAGTTGTTGATGTTCCGATTAGTGAGGGAATTTCTACATATAAAGTTGTAGATAGATCTGATCCTCTGATAGAAACCGCTTTAGCACTAGGTGTATATGTTGGTGACATAAATTGAATGTTTATACCAATAGAGAAAATTTCAAATCTTACAGAATTTAAAAAAGATATTTTTAGTGGAAAAGTTTTTGTATTTCAAAAATCAAAAACTTCAAGTGAGTTAATTACTCAAATAAAAAATAAAGCACTAAATATTTATGATGGTGAGTTAGAAAAAATTCACCATTTAAAAAATTCAGAGGATATAAGTAAGGATATTGTATCAAAATTAAAAAACCATGAGGATTTTAGAAAATTATTTGCAAACTTTTTAAGTGAAATTGGTTATAACAAAGGAAGGACTTTTTGGGATCGATTTGTAGTTAGAGTAGCTCCTGCAGAAAATAACTTACCGTACAGGGAAGCTTCTAGAATAAATATTCATCGTGATACCTGGGGTACAAATTTATATCAACAAATTAATTGGTGGGCGCCTGTCAGCAATGTAGAGAAAAAAAATACTATGATTTTTTATCCAGATTATTTTGATGTTCCTGTTAAAAACACTACTTCGACTTGGGACTTAAACATATATTTAGCCAATAGAAAGAAAGGGGATTTTTCTTATCCCTCTGCTCCTCAATTAAAAGAGGATTTACCTAGCAATATTAAAATAGTACCTGTAACTATAAAACCGGGAGAAATTTTATGTTTTTCTGGCGCTCACTTGCATAGCTCATCAAAAGAAAAGTCTGAAAATACTAGGATAAGCTTTGAAATTAGAACAATATGTGAAAACGACATAAATAGTTCAGTTCAAGCCCCCAATGTTGACTGTGATTTGCAGTGGCAGTTCCCTAAAATTTTTAAAAAAATTAACGACAATTCGCCCCTGAAAATAACTAGCTGATTATTTTATTTTTTGCTAATTTGCTGATGTGAAAAAAAAATACTCAATATTTAGCCTCGCAAAGAACGCACTATCTGGCCATAAAGATTGGCAAAAAATGTGGAGAAGTCCTGAACCAAGAGAGTTTTATGATGTCATAATAATTGGTGGTGGGGGCCATGGACTTGGAACCGCTTATTATTTAGCAAAAGAACATGGATTAAAAAATATAGCTGTAATTGAAAAAGGATGGCTTGGTGGAGGTAACACAGGAAGAAATACCACTATTATAAGATCAAATTATTTATGGGATGATAGTGCTCATTTGTACGAACACTCTTTGAAGTTATGGGAAAACCTATCTAGTGAACTCAATTACAATGTGATGTTCAGTCAAAGAGGGGTAATGAATTTAGCCCATAACGAACATGATATAAAAGAAATCAAAAGAAGAGTGAGTGCGAATAATTTAAATGGCATTGACTCATTTTGGTTATCTAAAGAAGAAATTCAAAAAAAGGTTCCTATCATGAACACTGACAATCTTCGATATCCAGTACTAGGTGCGTCTTACCAACCTCGTGGTGGTGTAGCAAGACACGATGCAATAGCATGGGGTTTTGCAATGCGTGCTGATGAGATGGGTGTTGATATAATTCAAAATTGTGAGGCACATCAAATTAGGACTAAAAATGGAACAATAGAAGGTGTCGAAACTTCCAAGGGTTTTTTAAGGGCGAATAAAATTGGAGTTGTTGCTTCAGGGCATACTGGTGTTTTAGCAGAGAGTGCAGGTATCAGATTGCCTTTACAAAGTAAGCCACTTCAGGCTCTTGTTTCTGAACCAATCAAACCCATTATTGATACCGTGGTAATGTCATCTGCAGTTCATGCTTATGTCAGTCAATCTGATAAAGGTGAATTAGTTATTGGAGCAGGAACTGATAGTTATAATTCTTTCACTCAAAGAGGTGGTTTTAATATTATTGAAGATACTATAAGAGCTATGGTCGAGCTTTATCCAGTATTTGGCAAAATGAAAATGCTTCGTCAATGGGGCGGTATTGTTGATATCTGCCCAGATGCTAGTCCTATTATTAGTAAATGTGACATTGATGGTTTATTTTTTAATTGTGGCTGGGGAACAGGTGGTTTTAAAGCTACTCCTGGAAGTGCTAATGTATTTGCACATACCATTGCAAAAAATGAACCTCATCAAATTAATAGTGCTTTTAATCTTGATAGATTTGCAAGTGGAAGATTAGTCGACGAACACGGTGCTGCAGCCGTAGCACATTAATAAATATGCTCATAATTAATTGCCCTTATTGCGGCCCACGAGATCAATCGGAATTTTCAAATGGAGGAGAAGCGCATGTAAAAAGACCCGATGGATCAAAAGAAATTGGTGATCGTGAGTGGGGAGAATATGTCTTTATAAGAGCAAATCCAAAAGGTTTGTTTTATGAGCGCTGGGTTCACACACATGGTTGTCGAAAATGGTTTAATTGTGTTAGAGATACATCTACTGATGAAATTTTGGTGACTTACAAGCTCGATGAAAAAAAACCAAATTTAAATAATTTCAAAAGTGTTGTTAAAACGCCATCTGGGGAACCAGAAGTTGGTTCAGGTAATTTTACGGTTGAGAAATGAAATCTATAAATTTAAAAGAAAATCAATTTATTCAGTTTCATCAAAAAATTAGCTTCAAGTTTGATGGGGTCAAATATTTTGGTTACAAAGGTGATACTATAGCCTCAGCTCTATTAAGAAATAATATTAACCTTGTCGGAAGAAGCTTTAAGTACCATAGGCCAAGGGGAATTTATACATGTGGTATAGAAGAACCAAACGCTCTAGTCCAAATAATTAGTGAATATTCCGAACCAAACACAAGAGCAACTATAAAAAAAATTTATGAAGGTATGGAAATTGAAAGTCAAAACAGATGGCCTTCTCTTGAAAACGATTTTGGAAGTATCAATAACTTATTTTCTCCAATTTTTACTGCTGGTTTTTACTATAAAACATTCATGGGGCCGCATAAGAAATTTTGGAAAAATTTGTATGAACCACTTATTAGAAGAGCCGCTGGATTGGGTAAACCTCCCAAAGATTTCAAAGGCATAAGCAATCATATCCATCACAACGTCGATGTTACAATTATAGGGGGAGGATTAAATGGACTTCTAGCAGCTAAATCTTTCATCAACTCAAATTATGATGTGTTATTAATTGAATTTGAAGAGCAACTTGGTGGCATTATCAATAATTCAAACAAAATTTCATTAATAGATAATAAAGAGCCTAAAGATTGGTTAAAAGAAACTATACAAGAAATAGAAGAATCCAAGAATGTAAAGATTTTAAAGAACACACTTGTTACAACTTATAATTACATAAATCATCTTATAGCCATTGAAGATAGATTTGTTGGCTCTAAACCGATAGAAGGAAAAGTTAATAGCACTTTACATAAGATACGTACAGGTCACACAATATTATGTAATGGACACATTGAGAGATTTTTATCTTTTCAAAATAACGATCTCCCAGGCATAATGTTAAGCTCTTCCTTTGAAAAATATATGTGCCGATATGGACTAGCACCTTCTAAAGAACCTGTTATTTTCAGTAATAACTCGAATTCAAACAGCTTAGTTTATAGTCTTATAAAAGCTGGTTTAAAACCAAAAGCATATATCGACTCACGATCCGGGGAAGAAATTGAGCCAAATTTGTTTGACTTGATAAGAAAAAATGATGTTCCTCTCTATACAAATTCACAAATTAAAGGAGCATTTGGAAACAAAAAAATTGAAAAAATTCTTGTTGAGGATAGTTCTGGTGCTTTAAATGAAATTAAATGTGACTGCTTATGTTTGTCAGGTGGAATAAATCCAGATGTTCACTTGTTTACACAATCAAAAGGTTTATTAGATTGGGATGAGAAAGATTTAACTTACAAACCATCGAAACCTTTTCAACCTACCATAGCTCTTGGTTCTGCTTCAGGACAATTTAATTTTGATAATTTAAATACTGATGTAAATGAAAAATTGAAAACTTTTAAAGTCAAAAAATTAGACGTAAAACTCGAATTAAATACAAACACTAAGTATAACATTGAAAAATTGTGGGAGGTCTCTCCGCAAAAGAAATCATTATGGGCTAAATCATTTATTGACTTACAAAACGATGTAACAACTAAAGATATACGTCAAGCAATAACAGAGGGTTTTGATAGAATTGAACATTTAAAAAGATATACAACAAATAGTATGGGAACCGATCAAGGTAAAATTAGTAGTATTAACGCACTGGGAATAGTTTCTGATCTTCTGGATAAAAAAGTAAATGAAGTTGGCACAACTATTTATCGGCCACCCTATGCTCCTTTAAGTTTTTCTGCAATAGCCGGCAGAAATTGCTATGAGTTTTATGACCCAGAGAGAAAATCACCAATACATAGTTGGCACTTAAAAAATGGAGCAATTTTTGAGGATGTCGGGCAATGGAAAAGGCCATGGTATTTTCAAATTAATAAAGATGAGTCTATGCATGATGCTGTTCAAAGAGAGAGTAAAAATGTAAGAGAAAACGCAGGTATTTTAGATGGTAGCACATTAGGAAAAATTGAGATCAAAGGTGAGGATGCGTTGGAATTTATGAATTTAATTTACACAAACAGTTTTACTAAGATGAAACAAGGTTCTGCAAGATATGCTCTTATGTTGGGGGAAGATGGAATGGTAAAAGATGACGGAATAATTTGTAAAATTTCTGATCAGCATTTTATTGCCACTACAACTACTGGAGGTGCTGCTACTGTTTTAGGTTGCATGGAAGAATATGCTCAAACCGAGTGGCCAAATTTAAAAGTTTTTATGAACTCGATTACAGAGCAATATGCAACTTTCAACATTAGTGGACCAAAAACCAGAGAAATTATGAAAAAAGCCTTTCCAAATATCAATTTTAGCAATGAGGGGTTTCCATTTATGACTTTCCAATTTCATGAATTTAATGGTATTCCAATACGAATTCTTAGAGCAAGCTTTACCGGGGAGTTAGGTTACGAAATATATATTCCGTCAAATAGTGCCCCTAAAATTTGGGATAACATTCAAAGTGTTGGAAAAGAATTTGGTCTTGCTCCCTACGGCACAGAGGCAATGCATCTTTTAAGAGCAGAAAAAGGTTACATTATTGTTGGCCAAGACACAGATGGTTCTATAACGCCTATAGATTTGGGACTTAGCTGGATGATTGGTAAATCAAAAAAAGATTTTTTAGGTAAAAGATCACTTACTCGGTCTGATACTATAAGAGAAGATAGAAAACAACTTGTTGGTATAATTCCCTCGAATAAAGCCGATAAACTAGAGGAAGGACAACATATCATTCTTGATAAAGAAATTAAATCTCCTGTCCCAATGCTTGGTCATATTACATCCTGTTATTATAGTTCTACATTAGGTCATGATTTTGCATTAGCTGTTATAAAAAATGGCCACTCAATGATTGGAAAAAAAGCTTACGCTTCTACATCAAGTATGAGTACAACTGGTGTGGATATAGTAAAACCCGTTTTTTATGATGAAGATAATAAAAGGTTAGTTTCATGACTGAAGTAATCCGATCTGATGGTATTGAAATAAAAAAAAAAGTTATACAACAAATTCTGTTAAGAGGATCTGGTGACTCAAAATTTAATAATCACATAAACAAATCTTTAAAGCTTTTACCACCATCAGATAATTTAAGGATAATTTCAAATGATAATTATACTTTAGCAAAAATGTCTTTTGATCAATGGAATTTAATATTTGAAAAAGAAATTGAAATTAAAAAGCTCAACAAAATATTAGATGATTTAAATAAATCACCCTTAATATTAGCTACAAATATTTCTGACTCACAAGTATTTTTTGAAATTCAAGGTAAAAATAGTTTTGACATATTAAGTAAATTAACGCATTTTGACTTTAGAGAAAAATCCTTTAAAAAATCCACTGCCGCACAAACATTACTAGCTAGAGTAGACTGTTCTATTTTTAATCTTGATCTTAAATTATTACTTAGTTGTAATCGATCATTTGCTGACTATCTTGAGGATCGTCTTATTGACGCGGTTAACTTTTAAGTTTTTTTTCATATTGACATCAAATTTTGTAACTGATTAGGTATTTTTAAGGGAATAAATGGCAAGAAAATCTAGAATAATAATCGTTGGTAGTGGTATTGTTGGAGCGAGCACTGCCTATCATTTAGCTCAATTGGGTTGGAAAGATATGGTTATACTTGATCAAGGGCCATTGTTTGAAACTGGAGGCTCTACAAGTCATGCACCAGGAGGTGTTTTTCAAACTAATCCTTCACGAATGATGTGTAAATTTGCACAGTACACAGTTGACTTACTTAGATCCTTATCATTTGAAGGAAAACCTTGTTTTCATACTGTTGGAGGAATTGAAGTATCTAAGACAAAAGAGAGACATCAAGACCTTTATCGAAAACTTGGTATAGCTCACAGTTATGGATTAACTGATGCAAAAATAATTACTCCAGATGAAGTTTTAAAAATGAGCCCCTATATTGATCCAGAAAAAATTCACGGGGGATATTATGTTCCAACTGATGGTTTAGCGGCACCTGTAAGAGCAGTGCGCGCAATGGCAAAATATGTCACTGATTTAAAAGCAGGGGAATTCTTTGGTGATACAGCAGTTAATGGATTTAAAATTCAGAATAATCAAATTCGTGGAGTTCAAACATCTAAGGGAGATTATGAAGCCGATATTGTACTTGTCTCAACTGGTATCTGGGCTCCAAAAATGGGAAGACTTGCAAACATATCATTACCTCTAGTTCCCTGCGAACATCAAATGGTGTGGTTAGAACCGTTTGAAGAATTAAAAGAATTTAAAGCTGATCACAAAGAGGCTTTGGTTGAACACGCATTGATGCGTCACCAAGATTACAGTCTCTATTTCAGACAATGGAATGATACTTATGTTATTGGAAATTATAGACATGAACCAAGAATTTTAGAGTCAGAAGAATTAAAGAAACCTGAAGATGCTGAAGAAATGCCCTCTTTGGTGGACTTTAGACCTGATGATTTTGAAGGTGCACATAAAGAGTCGAATTGGTTGTTCCCAAGATTTTCTGAAAAAAAACTTACAAAAAAAATTAATGGAATTTTTTCATTTACAACAGATGGTAACCCTTTGATGGGTGAGACAAGTGTAAAAGGTTTGTGGACCGCTAATGCTGTATGGATAACACATGCAGGTGGTGTTGGAAAAGCTATGGCAGAATGGATAGTAAATGGAGAGCCTGAACTTGATGTTCGTCAAGGAGACATCAATCGTTTTCATCAACATCATCATGTCAGGAAATATCTAAGGTCAAGAGGTAAGCAGAATTACAAAGAGGTATATGACATTATTCACCCACTTCAACAAATGGAGCAGCCAAGACCACTAAGAAGAAGTCCATTTTATGCAAGATTAGAAGGACAAAAAGCACATTTTTTTGAGACTATGGGCTGGGAAAGACCTCAATGGTATGAGTCAAATTCTGAATTAATGAAAGGTAAGAACTTTCCAAATAGAACAGGCTGGGCTGCAAAATATTGGTCACCGATTCAAGCAGCTGAACATCTTGTAACAAGACAAACGGGTGCGCTATTTGATATTACAGGATTTGTAAAAATTGAAGTAAGTGGGAAAGGTGCTCTTAAATTATTGCAGAAAGTTTGCACAAATAATATTGATGTTGCCGTAGGTAAAGTTGTTTATAGCGTAATATCTAATATGTATGGTGGCATAAAGAGTGACCTTACAATTAGTAGACTTGAAGAGAATAAATTTTGGGTCTTGGCTGGAGCTGGCAATGGAATGATTGACATAAGTTGGCTTAGAGCAAACGCCCCTGATGACGGAAGTGTACAGATAATAGATTGGACGTCAGCTTTTGCAGGTATTGGCTTATGGGGACCTAATTCAAGATCTGTTCTTGAAAAACTGTGTGATGATGATGATGTATCTAACGAAGGTTTTCCATTTTTCCATATTAAAAAGATTTCAATCAGTAACATTCCTTGTGTTGCTGTAAGAATATCTTACATAGGTGAATTAGGTTGGGAAATATATACACCTACCGAGTATGGGCTATCATTATGGGATGAACTTCGAGAAACCTCAAGAGAGTTCAATATGATTTGCTCAGGTGCTGGTGCTTTTGAGTCACTCAGATTGGAAAAAGGCTATAGATCACTGGGTACAGATATTCATACTAATTACAACCCTTACGAGTCAGGCTTAGGTTTTACGGTAAAGCTTAAAAAAGATAATGAATTTATTGGTAAAAATGCACTTCAAAAATTAAAAGAAAAACCAATTGAAAAGAGACTTACTTGTATGATCATTGATGACCCTGAAGGAATGGCGTTGGGCACAGAACCGATTTATTCAAATGGTATAGTTGTAGGGTACGTTACAAGTACAAATTATGGCTATTTTGTTGATAAACACATTGTTTATGGATATTTACCAACAGAATTGTCAGAAAAAGGAAATAAGTTAGAGGTTGAGTACTTTGGCAAAAGGTATCCATTAACGGTTACTGAGGAACCTTTGCTTGACCCAGAAAATAATAGATTAAAGTCTTAACTATTATATTTTAAAAATATGATCAAAGAAAATATTGTTTCTTTAGTTGATGGCTTTACCGTAGAGCTTAACCCAAAAGTAAGACATAAACTAAAGTCGATACCTTTAGATAAAAAAAATAATGTCTACATAACATATTTACCTGATGCTACGGAAAATGATATTTTAGAAACTGTTGATTTTGTATCTAAACAAGAATTAACCCCTATTACTCATTTGCCTGCAAGGACCATGAAAGACTTAGATCATGTTTCAGACTTCCTAAAAGAACTTAGAAATAGAACAGATAGCAAAAAAATTCTTGTTATAGGTGGTGGAGGTAATCAGAATGGATCAGTATCATCTTCACTGGAAATACTAGAGTGTGGTTTATTAAAGGATAATGATTTTGAAGAAATAGGAATAGCTGGACACCCAGAAGGCTCACCTGATATTGATCAAAATACTGTGAACGAATTTTTGAGAAAAAAATATCAATTATCAAAAGATAAGAATTTAAATTTAGAACTTGTTACTCAGTTTTTTTTTAATGCCGACCCATTTATTGAATGGTGTAAATTTTTAGATAATTCAAATATAAAATTACCTGTCAGAGTAGGCTTTCCAGGTCCGGCATCTTTTAAAACACTTCTGAATTTTGGGATAATGAGTGGTGTTGGAAATTCATTAAGTTTTCTAAAAAAGAACTCATCTAAAGTAACTGACCTTTTAACAAAAACTTCGAACGATGAAATGTTTATTGAATTAGCAAATTTCTCTAAAGAACAAAGTTCATTTAAAAACTTTCACTGCTTTCCTTTTGGTGGCTTCGAGAAGACCTGTCATTGGTTAAATGCTCTTCAAAATGGTGATTTTACAATGGAAAAAGATAAAATAGTCCTCCACAACAAAATCTTTTAAGTTCTAATTTTTCGATTGCATAGACCTTAAAAAGAAATTAATTTTCAAAAATTGCTACTGCATTTTACATAGGAGGATATATGAAGCTAAAGCAACCAAGTTCAGTGGACCAATCTGACAGAAAAGTCCCGTTTAATTTAAGGCAATCAGGACCAACACCTCAACAAATGCTTATATCTACTAGAGTTAGAAAAAATCCTTACTGGCATTTATCAGTTGAAGCAGGATGTTGGAGATGCACCGTATACAACAGAATGTATCATCCTAGAGGTTATGTAAAACCTGAAGATGGTGGTGCAATGGTTGAATATGATGCATTAGTTAATCACGTAACTATGTGGAATGTGGCAGTTGAAAGACAAATTCGTGTAAAAGGGCCTGATGCATTAAAATTTACAAATTTTGTTATTACAAGAGATGCAACGAGAATTGAAGTAATGAAAGGAAAATATGTAATCCTTTGTAATGATAAAGGAGGAGTGTTAAATGATCCTATATTACTTAGAATTGCAGAAGATGAATTTTGGTTTTCACTTTCTGACTCCGATATTATGTTTTTTCTTCAAGGGGTAAATCACGATAAAAAATTTAATGTAGAAATTGATGAAATAGATGTTAGCCCTGTTCAAATTCAAGGACCAAAGTCAATCGATCTTATGGCAGATTTAGTTGGAGATGCTGTTAGAGATATACCTTACTATGGCTTAATGGCAGCAAAAGTTGGAGGTAGAGATTGTATTATTTCCCAAACAGGTTTTACTGGGGAAAAAGGATATGAAATCTACCTTAAAGACGCAACTTTATATGCAGATGATATGTGGAATGCTGTTTTAAAAGCTGGGAAAAAACACAATCTAAAAGTAATCGCACCTGCACATCATAGAAGAATAGCTGCAGGAATTTTATCTTGGGGTCAAGATCTTGATGCAGAAACTTATCCGTTTCAATGTAACCTCGGCTATCAGGTTCCAAGAAAAAAACAAACAGATTATATTGGTAAACAAGCATTAGAAGCCATGAGATCAAAAATCGAGGCAGGTGAAAAACCATATAGCAACCAACTAGTTGGATTTAGATTAGGTGGTAAACCAATTGATGAATATGCACCAGACTTCTGGCTTATATCTGAAGATGGATCTACACCAATAGGGTATCTGACATCACCTTGGTATTCTCCAGAATTGGAGACAAATATTGCTATGGGCTATGTTCCTTATGAAAAAAAAGATTTAGGTAACAAGTTCAAGTTTCATCTTCCTGATCAATATTGTGACACAGCTGGAACACCTGTTGATGGAGAAATTGTCGAAATTCCATTTAGACCATCCGTAAATCCAAACGCACGTGAAATTGCAAAAGGTGACGGAAGGGACTCAGCTTTTTAAATTATTTTATAAAAAGCCTAAATTACATGATGTAAATTTGGGCTTTTTTCTTTCTAATAATACTTTGACATATCAAAAGTAACTATAGTAATCTTAGCATATGAATTTACAAAAGTTGAATGATTCTAATAAGTTGTATGATCTGTATGAACAAATTTTTGATTACTTCAGTCTCACTATTTATGATCTTGAGTCTAAATTAGATACAAGCTTAACCCTAGATAAAATTAAGAGCAAACTTGAGACTTTTTCTGATAAACACTTTAGAAATGCTTTGAATGAGTTTAATCAAGAAATAAATAAACTTAAAGATCAAATTCCAGAGGACTTCCCAAAAATAGCAGATATTTCAAGCGACATTAGGAAAAACTTTAATTACTTTTTAAATGAAAACTTTTTTGATGATGAAGTTTTTTATAATTTGAAAAATAGACTAAAAGATAGACTTGATAAGATTAGTAAAGTTTATTCTTAAGCTCCCATAGTATTTAATAAATGAATAATGACTTAATCATAATATTATTGTTAATAACTATATCACTTTTACTTATACTTAGTTTTTTAATATTTAGAATAAAACCTAAAAATATACATAACTCTGATTTGGATTTTCAAAAAATTAATCAAAGTCTTCAAAATTTATTCGATAAAACCTTACAACAATCAGGATACGTAAATTCAAAGATTGATGAAATTGGAGATCTCACAAAAAAAATGACCAATGCTATGACTTCAAATATCGGTGAAATGGGAGAGATGGGAGAGGTAATACTTGAAAATATTTTACAAGAGTGTGGCATGACAAAAAATAGGGATTATAAGACTCAATACACTGATAAAAATGATGAAGGTGATATATTTAGACCCGATGTTGTCATTTTTTTACCCGAAAAAAGAAATATTATTATTGACTCAAAAGTCCCTATGAAACATTGGTATAAATTTCAAAATACTAATGACCAGTCATTAAAAGAGATAGAAATGAAAAGCTTCATAGTTTCTCTAAAAAGTCACATAACAAGTATATACAAAAAAGAATATTCGAAATTATTAAATATAAATTCACCAGATTACGTTTTTATCTTTATGCCTCATGAATTTGCATTAATTTCTGCACAAAAGTATGATCAAAGTATATTAAATTTTGCGCAACAGAAACAAATCATCATAGTTGGGCCATCAACACTTATCATGTGCATGAAGTTAGTTGAAAGTATTTGGAGATTAGAAAAACAAAATAAAAACTCTAAAGAAATAGCAGACATAGCTGGAGGAATGTATGATCAAATAGCTAAAACAATAAATTTACTCGATAAGACAAGTGAAAGTGTAAGTAAGTCTTTGGATAATATAGATCTTACAAAAAAATATATTAAAGAGGGTAATTCAAGCCTACTCAATAGGGCAAATAAAATCAAAGATTTAGGTGCTTCAACAAGTCAAAAAATCAAAAAACCTTGATAGCTTATTTAAAACCTGATAAATAAATTTTTGCTCTTAGATAAGATACTAATGGAAAAAGACCTGCAAACATTGATATCAAAAAACCGATTTTTCCCTCTCTATGTCCTTTTCTTTTATAGAAATTTTTTAAAAATCTTGTAAAAACTCTTCTAATATTTTTTAAAAGAGACTCTTTATAAATTTGATTACTATCGATTAAGTCTAATGCTTTTAGGTGTGTCCAAGAATTAAATTTTTCAAAAAGTCCGGATATGTTTGACACAAACCTATGTTCAATAGTATTTTTTAATGCAGGACCCTCTTTTCCAGTAAATTTTATTTTTGGATGAACTCTTTGATTGCCCCAAACTTTATAACCTCTCATGAATAAGCAACTAACTCCACCTCTACCAAAAGTAGCACCCCAACCGTATTTTACTAATTTATTACCAATATAATTATCAACTTTAATATTATAAAAATTATATTCCGAATTTTTATTTAAAACTTCAGTTATTTCTTGCGAGAGACTTTTACCTATAAGCTCGTCAGCATCAATTTCCAAAATCCATTCCTTTGTACATTTTGAAATACCAAAATTTCTTCTTTGGCCTTCAATATCCCAACTTCCCTCATAAATTTTTTTTGTATATTTCAAACAAATATTCTTTGAGTTATCAATACACTTATCCAAAATTATAATAATTTCGTCAGCAAAATTTAGTTTATTCAAACATTCCTCTAAAATATTTTCCTCATTATGTATAACTATTAAAATTGAAAGTTCTTTTTTCATATTAAGCAATATACATTATAATTATTACTATTTTTATGAAAAAAATACTTGTATTTAGTAATGGAGAAAAAATTGGTGATGGCATAATAAAGCTTCCTTTTATTTATGATTTAAAAAAATACTTTCATGACTCTCAAATATATTGGCTTACTAATGGTAACACCGTTTATAAATCAGTACTTAATAGTTTTGTTAAAAATAAATTAGATTATGTGTATGATAATTCAAATATAAATTATTTACCTTTTGTAAAATTATCAAATAAATATCAACTCGAGCAAATCAAGTTTGACCTTGTTATTGACACTCAAAAAACTTTTTTAAAAACTTTAACTTTAAAAAAACTTAAAACTAAATATTTTATATCGAATTCTACAAATAATTTACTATCAAATATTAGAAGCAATCAAAAATTTCCATATAAAAAAGATGTTTATTATCTCGAAAATTTATACAACATGCTTGAATTATTTTTAAATAAAAAAATAGAAAAAAGATCGAAGATTGAAGTACCCAAAAAAATAATAAGTGAAGTTTCTAGTATATTTAATCCATTGAAGAAATATTTTGGAATAGCGCCTGGGGCGGGTGAGAAAAACAAAATTTGGTCTCACAATAATTATTTTGAGATTATTGATTTATTAAAAAATAAGGGCTACGAACCTTGCTTTTTTTTTGGACCAGATGATGATTTTATTAGAGGTAAATTTTTGGAAAACTATGGTGATCTTTTTGAACCAGAAAAGAGACTTAATAATTTAATAAATGTGCAATGTATTATGGCATGCACCTATAATTTAGTATTTGCACTATCCAATGACAGTGGCGTAAGTCACATTCTTTCAACATCTCAATGCTACCTTTTTAAAATATTTAATGATAAAAAGCCTAGTAAATTTAGTATAATTGATAGTAAAATAAAATCTATCTCTCCTAAATTAGGAGGTTCAATCAACGATGTAAGTGTTAGTCTAGTTTTTCAAGAAATAAACAAAATTTTATAATAGTGACTATTAATTGCAGATTTTCATATTTTTAAAGTAAGTATAACTTGGAACAATATAATGTCTGAAAGATGATCCTTTTAGTTTAAATATGCCATTATTATTAAATTTGACATCTAATTCATTAAAAGTATTAATATCATGATTTTCAATATATCTTCTCATAACTTTTGTATACATTCCTGGTCCTGTAAAATTTAAAATTGCTAATTTTGGATTTTTAAATTCAATACCTTTATAGTATTTATAGTTTTCACATATTTCGTTTATTAAAATTTCAAGGAATTTATGTTTAGCTGTAAATGCTAGACCCCATTGTAAAATATAATTAAAAGGTCTTAACAATTCAAAATTTTTATATGAACTTGGTGGAAAGAAAAAAGTATTATCCTCGTATGTGAGTATTGCCTCATGATTACTTTTATGAAGTAAATTTAGTGGTGTTTTACATCCTTTACCAATATCAAAATAGTAACCACCAAATTCATACAAAATACAATACCTAAATATATCCGCCTTCATAGGACCCAAAAGTGCATTAAAATAAATTTCAGTTATAGTATGGTCTTTCCAATTGTTTTTCATATAACTATCTCTTTTATCTTTGTCATAGAGATAAAAAGATAAATCGGGATTTAAGTCTCGAAATTTGTTTATGTACTTTGCATGAGTCTTACCAAAGAGATTATTTTCCCAAGTTTGATAAACATCTGTAGGTATTTTTTGTTTAAGAGAAGATTGATTTATTCTATCTTCTAATTTTACCAATGGTCGCTCTGTAAAGAATCTAACTTTCCTTTTTATTGTTTCTAAAATTGAGTTTCTCATTAAATTAATGGCGGAGAGAGTGGGATTCGAACCCACGATAGAGTTGCCCCTATACACGCGTTCCAGGCGTGCGCCTTAAACCACTCGGCCATCTCTCCATAATTATTCATTATCACCTATTTTTAATGCCTCAAAAAAAGCAGTCTGTGGAATTTCGACATTACCAAATTGTTTCATTCTTTTCTTTCCCTTTTTTTGTTTTTCCAAAAGTTTTTTCTTTCTACTCACATCTCCACCATAAAGTTTAGCAGTCACATCTTTTCTAAAAGCTTTAATGGTTTCTCTAGCTATTATTTTTCCATAAATTGCAGCCTGAATTGGTATTTGAAAGTTTTGTCTTGGGATTAAATCCTTTAGCTTATTACATACCCTTCTACCGATTGTTTCAGCTCTTGTTTTATGAACTATATTTGAAAATGCATCAACAGTTTCTGAATTAACAAGAATATTTAGTTTTACTAGATC
>CACGSS010000007.1 GCA_902575725.1 uncultured Alphaproteobacteria bacterium
GCAGATGTAAGTGTAGTTCAAAAAGCCTTAGAGGAGCAAGATACAAAACCAGTTATACCAAATTACATTAGCTATGACGATTATGTAAAAAATGGTGGATATAAAATTCTAAAAGATTGTATAGAAAATAAAAAAGACCCAATGAAGCTCATAGAAGAAATGGAGCAATCAGGTTTGAGAGGTCTTGGTGGTGCAGGATTTCCAACTGGCAGAAAATGGAGATTTGTTAGAGCAGAAAATAAACCCAGACTAATGGCAATTAATGGTGATGAGGGTGAACCAGGAACATTTAAAGACTATCATTATCTTACAGGAGATCCTCATAGATTCCTTGAGGGGATGTTAATAGCTGCATGGGTAGTTGAGGCAACAGATGTATATATATACATGCGAGATGAGTACCCTGACGTAATAAAGTTTTTAAAGAAAGAAATTAAAATTTTAGAAGAAAAAAATTTAAATATTAAAACAAGAATTCATTTTAGAAGAGGTGCTGGTGCTTACATTTGTGGTGAAGAGTCATCAATGTTAGAAAGTTTAGAAGGTAAAAGAGGCTTACCTAGACATAAACCTCCATTCCCATCTCAAGTGGGACTGTTCGGTAGACCAACACTAATTCACAATGTCGAAACAGTTTTTTGGGTAAGAGAGATTTTGGAAAAAGGTGCTGTCTGGTTCAGTAGTCATGGTCTCAATGGTAGAAAAGGTCTAAGAACGTTCTCCGTATCGGGAAGAGTAAAAAACCCAGGTGTAAAGCTCGCTCCAGCAGGGATCACAATAAAACAACTTATTGACGAATATTGTGGTGGTATACAGGAGGGACATACATTTAAAGCATACCTACCTGGAGGAGCCTCTGGAGGAATACTTCCTGCAAAATTAGATAATATTCCCCTTGATTTCGACACGCTACAAGAGCATGGATGTTTTATTGGTTCAGCTGCTGTAGTCGTTTTATCTGACAAAGACAACATGAAAGATATTGCAAAAAATTTAATGTTCTTTTTTCATGATGAAAGTTGTGGTCAATGTACTCCTTGCAGAAATGGAACTGAAAAAGCTCTTAAACTTATGAACCAATCTTCTTGGGATGTAGACCTTTTAAAAGAATTATCATCGGCAATGATGGACGCCTCTATATGTGGTTTAGGACAAGCTGCCCCAAATCCAATGCTTTCTGTTATTAAACACTTCCCAGAGGAGGTAACCAACTAATGTCAGATAATATTAATTTTAAAATTGATGGTAACGAATATGTAGCCAACAAAGATGAGTCGATTTGGGATGTCGCAAAAAAAAATAACATTGATATCCCTCATCTCTGTTACTCACCTGAGCCAGGTTACCGTGCAGATGGAAATTGTAGAGCCTGTATGGTTGAAATTAAAGGGGAGAGAACTCTTGCAGCTTCGTGTATTCGTAAACCTACTGAAGGCATGGAGGTTACAGTTAACTCCACTAGAGCAGAAAAATCTCGTTCTATGGTTTTTGAACTTCTTGTGTCTGATCAACCAGAAAAAAATAATTCTCCTGACCCTGAGTCAAAGTTTTGGAATTGGTCTGAAAAATTAGGTGTTAGTGATAGTCGTTTCCCAAGTAAAGATAAAATAGAGTTAGACAGATCTCATAAAGCGATGAGTGTTAATTTAGATGCATGTATAAATTGTAATTTATGTGTTAGAGCTTGCCGTGAAGTACAAGTAAACGACGTAATTGGAATGGCCTACAGAGGATCAACAGCGAAGGTAATATTTGATTTAGATGACCCAATGGGTAATAGCACTTGTGTTGCTTGTGGAGAATGTGTCCAAGCTTGTCCAACAGGAGCATTAATGGAGTCCTCCTTAGTTGATAATGAGGGGAAAAGAGAGTCCTATTCAGATAAAGTAGTAGAGAGTGTTTGTCCTTATTGTGGTGTAGGATGTCAAACTGAAGTACACGTAAAAGACGATAAAATATTGTACGTTGATGGTAAAAACGGACCTGCCAATGAAAATAGATTATGTGTAAAGGGTAGATTTGGTTTTGATTATATCAATCATGATGGAAGGCTTACTAAACCTTTAGTTAGAAAACCTGGTGTTGAAAAAGATCCAAATCTTGAGATTAAAGATGCTGATATCTATGATTATTTTGAAGAGACTTCTTGGGAAGACGCAATTGAAAGAGCTTCATCTGGTCTTATAAATTTAAAAGAGGATCATGGACCAAAAAGTTTGGCAGGTTTTGGTTCAGCTAAGTGTTCTAATGAGGAAGCTTACTTATTTCAAAAATTGGTAAGAGTTGGTTTTGGTTCGAATAACGTTGATCATTGTACTAGATTATGTCACGCATCCTCTGTTGCAGCACTCATGGAATGTGTAAACTCTGGAGCTGTATCAGCTCCTTTTATGTCAGCATCTGATGCTGACTGTATCATTGTTATAGGTGCAAGGCCTACTGAAAACCATCCGGTTGCAGCAACATATCTAAAACGTGCAGCAAAAAGAGGATCCAAGTTAGTTGTTATGGATCCAAGAAAACAAGGTTTAACAAAACATGCCACTTATAACTTGCAATTTAAAGCGGGCACTGATGTTGCAATGCTCAACGCTCTTTTATTCACCATTGTTGAAGAGAAACTTTATGATGAACAATATATTCAAGGACAAACAGAGGGATTCGAAAAATTACAGGAAGAGATAAAAGATTTTTCACCTGAAAAAATGGAAGCTATTTGTGGAATCAAAGCTCAAGAGTTACGAGAAGTTGCCAGACTTTATGCTAAATCAGAGAGATCCATTATCTTTTGGGGCATGGGAGTATCTCAACATGTGCATGGAACAGACAATGCTAGATGTCTAATTGCTTTGGCTTTAACCACAGGACAGATTGGAAGAGAAGGCACAGGTTTACACCCTCTGAGAGGACAAAATAATGTTCAAGGTGCATCTGATGCCGGATTAATTCCAATGGTCTTTCCTGATTACCAGTCAGTTGAAGATGGGAGTATCCATCATAAATATGAAAATTTTTGGAAGACAGGCCTTGATGATAAAAAAGGTTTAACTGTCGTTGAAGTTATTAACAAAATTTTAGAAGATGAAATTAAAGGTATGTATATTATGGGCGAAAACCCTGCAATGTCAGATCCTGATCAAAATCATGCTAGAGCAGCATTAGCTAAATTAGAACATTTAGTTGTTCAAGACATTTTCATGACTGAAACTGCCTGGCATGCAGATGTAATCTTACCTTCATCAGCCCATGCTGAAAAAACTGGAACTTATACAAATACTAACAGACAAGTTCAATTAGGTCGTCAAGCAGTTCCGCCTCCTGGTTCAGCGAGACAAGATTGGTGGATTACTCAAGCCATAGCCCAAGGTATGGGTTTAGATTGGAGTTATTTACATCCAAGAGATATTTTTAATGAGATGGCACAAGTAATGCCTTCTCTAAAAAATATCACTTATGAAAGACTAGAAAACGAAAACTCTGTTACATACCCATGTGATGATCCAAACAAACCTGGAAATGAGATTATATTTAATGAAAACTTTCCAACTGCAAATGGAAGGGGGAAAATAGTCCCTGCTAAACTAATCCCTCCTGCAGAACTCCCAGACGACGACTTTCCAATGATATTAACAACAGGAAGATTATTAGAACATTGGCACACCGGATCTATGACAAGAAGAGCAAATGTTTTGGATCATATAGAACCTGAAGCAATAGTCAGCATGAATAGGTGGGACATGAAAAGGATGACAATTAATCCAGGAGATCAAGTTTTAGTTAAAACAAAAAGAGGATCGCTGGCTATTAAAGTTAGAAGTGACAGAGAAATTCCTGAGGGTATGGTTTTCATGCCATTTTGTTTTGCTGAGGCTGCTGCAAACGTACTTACAAACCCACAGTTAGATCCAATTGGTAAAATTCCTGAATTTAAGTTTAGCGCAGCAAGTGTTGAAAAAATTCAACCTTCAGTCAACTAATTAAAATAATACTTATTATATTTTTGATCGGTATATCTTTTATGTAAACAATTAAACCTATAAGAACTATTATTAGAAAATTAATTGTCATTATAAAACGAAATAAATTAAAATTAGATCTATTAAAATCACCATCATCTTCAAGAACTAGCAATGACTTGTTCTGTTTTATTGATGATTGATTTTCTAATTTATGAAAAATACTTAAATCCCCATCAAGTTTATGATACATCGGTTTATGAACTTTATCGTAATTTGATTTACTGTTCAGTAATGTATCAATAGTATTAAGTTTCTTTTCTAAAGTTTCAATTTTTGATTTTAGCTCATCAAAATCAGATCTATTTTTTAAGTTACTTATCTTAATTTTAGGTGATGGTTGATCAACATTTGGATTATAGTCTTTATTTTCTAACTGATTTTTAATTTCAGCTAATGAGTCTAAAATTTTCTTTGACTTTTCTTCATTTATACTTGGTGTACTATTTTTTGAGGTATCTCTCCCAAATTGATCAATATCCGAAACCATAGATTTTAAGCTTAATGTAAGTATCAAAAATAATCAATTGTATGTGTTTAAGGGTTTATTTTTTTCTACAATTGATGGTGCCGGCTGGGGGACTCGAACTCCCGACCTGATGATTACAAATCAACTGCTCTACCAACTGAGCTAAGCCGGCAATGTGTTATTGTTTATATTAAAATCTAGAATAAACAATATTTAAAAAGTACTAATCTTGAAATGATATGCAGCAATTGCAAGAGAATTTGCTGCATTATAACTATCAATGCCATTTATATTTTCTTGAGGGATGCTTATCTTAAAGTCACTCTTGTTTAAAATATTTCTTCTTATCCCTTTTCCTTCATTTCCTACAATGATGACAGATTTATTATCAAAATTAAATTTTCTGTTCATCTTCTTACCACTCATATCAAGTGAATAAGTCCAATAACCACTTTTTTTTAAAACTTCTATTGTTCTGTTAATATTTTTGGAAACATGATATTTCAACGCTTCAACGGCTCCAGACGAGGTTAACGACGTTACATCATTTATATCTGCCGAAGAATGCTCTGATAATAATAGACCATCAGCACCCGTTAATAGAGCTGTCCTTATTATATTACCCAGGTTATTTTGGTCCGTAATCTGATCGGCGATAATAATAAGCGATTTTTTTGTATTTTTAATGATTTCCTCTAAATTAGAGGGTTTATAATTTTCTCTTCGAATAACTATATCACTGATAAATCTATCATTTTTAATACCAAGTCTATTAAAATCGTTTTTCTTTAGTAACTTTGTCTTATTATTTAGTTTATTTTGATCTATTAATTTTGCAAAAGCCGCTTGTTTCTCAATATTAATGAAAATTTCAATAATTTTGTCAGGATTGTGCAAAATACAACTCGTGCAAGAATTAGTACCTGAAATAAGCATTGTTTTAAATAACAGTAAAAATTAAGGAAGTCTATTGACTTTCAAAGACAATTATCTATTAATCAACACCTGTTTTTATACTATTTGGAGGGATGGCCGAGTGGTTAAAGGCGGCAGACTGTAAATCTGTTCACGCAAGTGTACGTAGGTTCGAATCCTACTCCCTCCACCACTTTTTTCACTTTTCTTATTGAATTTTAAAGAAAAATTAGTAGTTTATCGGAACTCACAAGGATTTGATTTTGTGGATGTTTTGAAGTGGTTACCCGCTAAAGTGCGGGTGTAGCTTAATGGTAAAGCTCCAGCCTTCCAAGCTGGCTACGAGGGTTCGATTCCCTTCACCCGCTCCAAGTACATTGAAAAAATTAAGTAATAGATATTAAAAAGAGGTAACAACTTAAAATGACTAAAGAAAAATTTGACAGATCGAAAGAACACGTCAACATCGGAACTATCGGTCACGTCGACCATGGTAAAACTACACTTACTGCAGCTATAACAAAAGTTTTGGCAGAAAAAGGTGGTGCAGAGTTTACAGCGTATGATGAAATTGATAAAGCACCTGAAGAAAAAGAGAGAGGTATAACAATTTCAACAGCGCACGTCGAGTATTCAACTGATAAAAGACACTATGCTCACGTTGACTGTCCAGGTCACGCAGACTACGTAAAAAATATGATTACAGGTGCTGCTCAGATGGATGGAGGTATTTTAGTTGTTAACGCAGCTGATGGTCCAATGCCACAAACTCGTGAACACATTCTTTTAGCTAGACAGGTTGGTGTACCAGCACTAGTTGTTTACTTAAATAAAGTTGATCAAGTTGATGATCAAGAATTATTAGAGCTTGTAGAAGTTGAAATAAGAGAGCTACTATCAAAATATGATTTCCCTGGTGATGATATTCCAATCGTTAAAGGATCAGCACTCGCTGCAGTAGAAGACAGAGATGAAAACATTGGTAAAAATTCAATTATTGAATTAATGTCAAAAATTGATGAGTATATTCCTGCTCCTACAAGAGAACTAGATAAACCTTTCTTAATGCCAGTTGAAGATGTCTTTTCTATTTCTGGAAGAGGTACTGTTGTTACTGGAAGAGTCGAACAAGGTGTAATTAAACCAGGTGAAGAAATTGAAATTATCGGATTAAAAGATACAACCAAAACAACTTGTACCGGAGTTGAGATGTTTAGAAAACTATTAGACTCAGGTGAAGCTGGAGATAATATTGGTGCTCTTCTTCGTGGAACTAAAAAGGAAGAGGTTGAAAGAGGCCAAGTTTTGGCAGCTCCTGGTAGTATTAAACCACACAAAAAATTTAAAGCAGAGATTTACGCTTTAAGCAAAGAAGAAGGTGGAAGACACACTCCTTTCTTTGCAAATTACAGACCTCAGTTTTATTTTAGAACCACTGATGTTACCGGTTCCATTAAATTACCTGAAGGTACTGAAATGGTAATGCCTGGAGATAATATTACACTTGAAGTTGAGTTACTTGCTCCTATCGCAATGAATAACAATTTACGTTTTGCTATTCGTGAAGGCGGTAGAACTGTTGGCTCAGGAGTTGTTTCAGAGATTATCGAATAAAAATATTCTCTGCAGTAATACTAATATGAAGGAGTGTAGCTCAACTGGTAGAGCGCCGGTCTCCAAAACCGGAGGTTGCGGGTTCGATGCCTGCCACTCCTGCCAAAATTATATATAAAAAATATGAAATTTAATCCTGCTAAATATTTAAGAGAAGTTCGACAGGAGGTATCTAAAGTTACCTGGCCCTCCAAGAGAGAAACTTTTACATCAGCAGGTATAGTTTTGGTTGTGATTAGTATTGCTGCAATTATTTTAATGCTCTTAGACCAATTTTTTTCTTTTATTGTGAGAATAGTTCTAGGATAACTTAATGGTTGAAAATGCAGATACATCAAAGTGGTATGTTGTACACTGCCACTCTGGCTTTGAGAAAAAAGTTGCAGACTCAATTTTAGATGAGGCAAAAAAAGTTAATTTAGAAGACTTGATTTCTGAAGTATCTGTTCCTACTCAAGCAGTAGTTGAGGTAAGAAGGGGTGTTAGAGTTAACTCTGAAAAAAAATTTTTTCCAGGGTATGTTTTAATCAAGATGATAATGAACGATGACACTTGGCATTTAGTCAGAGATATACCAAAAGTTTCAAATTTTCTTGGCACAAAAGATAAGCCGATTGCTATATCTGAACGAGAGGTATCTAAATTATTACAAGACATTACTGAGGGTGTTGATAATCCTAAACCTAAGTTTGAGTATGAAGTTGGTGAACAGATTAAGGTGTCTGATGGTCCATTTGCTTCATTTAGTGGTATTATAGAAGAGGTTGACAGTTCAAGACAAAAGCTTAAAGTGTCCGTTTCAATTTTTGGGAGACCGACACCTTTAGAACTAGATTATTCACAAGTGGTTAAGGGCTAATAGCATGGCTAAAGAAATTTTAGGATACATAAAATTACAAATTCCAGCTGGTTCAGCTAATCCTGCACCACCTGTTGGCCCTGCTTTGGGTCAAAAGGGATTAAACATCCAAGATTTTTGTAAACAGTTTAACGATAAGACAAAAGATTTGGAAAAAGGTGCACCTATCCCAACTGTAATTACAGCATACAAAGATAGATCATTTGATTTTGTCACAAAGAAACCACCCGTTACTTTTTATTTAAAAAAAGCTGCAAAAATAAAAAAAGGCTGTCAAACGCCTGGTAGAGCAAAATTTGGTAAGGTCACAATGAAACAGGTAGAAGAGATAGCAAAAGAAAAACTTGAAGATCTTAATGCATATGATGTTGATCAAGCATCAAAAATAATACTCGGATCAGCCAGGTCAATGGGAATGGAAATTGTATAATGAATTTAACTAAGAACAAAAAAAAACAAATCGAAGGTATAGACTTTACAAAGTCATACAAAATATCTGATGCAGTTAAAATTATTAAAGAAAAAATATACGTTAAATTTGATGAGTCTTTAGAAGTATCAATCAATACTGGTATTGACTCTAAGCAGTCTGATCAAAATGTCAGAGGTAGTTTTATACCTCCCCATGGTCTAGGAAAAAAAGTTCAAGTAGCAGTTTTTGCTCAAGGAAAAGCTGCAGAGGAGGCTAAAGCAGCTGGTGCTAAACATGTTGGAGGAGACGATTTGGTTACTTCTCTTGAAAAAAAGATTGACGTAGATGTAATTGTAGCTACTCCAGACATGATGTCTGTTGTAAGTAAAATTGCTAAAATTCTAGGTCCAAAAGGTCTAATGCCTAATCCAAAAACAGGCACCGTAACTAATGATATAAAAAGTACAATTGAAAATATCAATAAAGGACTTGTAGCATATAAAAATGACAAAGCAGGAACTATTCATGCTGCTTTAGGTAAAGTTAGTTTTGACGAAACTAAATTAACTGAAAACGTAACTTCTTTTATTGATGAAATAAAAAAAATAAAACCATCAGGATTGAAGGGTAACTTTGTTAATTCTGTTTATTTATCTTCTTCTATGGGTTTTGGTTTAAGGGTTGAAATATAATGAATAAAGCTGAAAAACAACAATATATTGAAAACCTTGATCAAATGTCAAAGGATTATTCTGCTATATTCGTTGCATCATTTTCAGAGATGTCAGTAAAAGAAATGATCGAATTTCGAACTGAAATTAGAAATAATGACGGAGTAACTAAAGTTTCCAAAAATAATATCGTTAAAATATTTGTTAATAAAGATGATGAAAAAAAAGGTCTAATTGATTTTTTATCTAATCAAAAATTATTAATTTTTACAAATAATCCTGTTGGGACTGCAAAAGTTTGTAAAAAATTTGAAAAAGATTTAAAAAAGCTATCTGCAGAGGCAGCTTTTTTTGATAACCAGTTATATTCAAAAGAGGATATAGCAAAGGTTGCAACTTTACCTTCTCTTGAAGAAATAAGAGGAAAAATAGTTGGATTGATTAATGCTCCTGCTTCAAAGCTTGTAAGATTATTACAAAGACCAGATCAGGATATCATTTCAATACTACAAAACAAAAAAGACTAATTAGGGAGAGACAAAAAAATGGCAGATTTAAATAAAATTGTTGATGAACTATCAACACTAACAGTAATGGAAGCAGCAGAACTTTCAAAACTTTTAGAAGAAAAATGGGGTGTAACCGCAGCGGCACCTGTAGCAGTAGCAGCAGGTGGAGCAGCTCCTGCAGCTGATGCAGCAGAAGAAAAAGATGCTTTTGATGTTGTGCTCACAGCAGCTGGAGATCAAAAAATTAATGTTATCAAAGAAGTAAGAGCTATTACAGGTCTTGGTTTAAAAGAAGCTAAAGATATGGTTGAAGGTGCTCCGAAAACTTTAAAAGAAGGAGCTAAGAAAGAAGAGGCTGAAGCTATGAAGACACAGCTAGAAGCCGCGGGCGCAAAAGTAGAACTTAAATAATTAATTATTATAGGTTCTATATAATATGCCACTTAGCTTTACAGAAAAAAAACGAATACGTTACTCATTTGGTAAGATCGGTAAAACGATTGAAGTTCCAAATTTAGTAGATATTCAAAAAATTTCCTATGATAAGTTTCTTCAATTAGGAAAATCAGTAGAAAGCCGTTCAAATACAGGCTTGCAGGAGGTCTTTAATTCTGTCTTTCCAATTAAAGACTATGCGGGCAAATCTGAACTTCACTACATAGATTATTACCTTGATAATCCTAAGTACGATGTAGATGAGTGCAGAAGGAAAGGTTTAACTTTCTCTGCATCCCTAATGGTTACTTTTCGATTAATTATATGGGATATCAACGAAGAAACTGAAGAAAAATCACTAAGAGATATAAAAGAACAAGTAGTTTATCTTGGTGATTTACCTTTGATGACAAACAATGGTACGTTTGTTGTAAATGGAACTGAAAGAGTTGTTGTTAGTCAGTTACATAGATCACCTGGAGTATTTTTTGATCATGATGAGGGTAAAACTCATGCAAGTGGTAAGGTTTTATACAATGCTAGAATAATTCCTTATAGAGGTTCTTGGTTAGATTTTGAATTTGATCACAAAGATAACCTTTTCTTTAGAATTGATCGAAAAAAGAAAATGATTTCTACCACAATTTTGCAAGCCCTACCATCTAAAGCTTCAGAAAAGTATTTAAACGAGTGTATGCAAAATAAAGTTGAGCCAGATATTTATAAAATTTCTGGAATGACCTCGGAGGAAATTTTAAATTACTTTTATGAAACTTTTAATTTTAAAAAAAATAAGGATGGTTGGGTAGTTAATTTAGATTTAAATAAATTTAAATATAAAAATTTACCTTTTAATTTAGTAGACCCTAATACCAATGAAGTAGTGGCTTACAAAGATGTTAAATTATCCTTAAAACTACTTAAAGAAATAAAAGATAAAAAAATTAATAAATTCTTTTTCAAAGAAGATGATTTATATGGTTTTTATTTATCAAATGATATTGTTAATTATGATAACGGACTTGTTTACGCAGAAGCTGGTACCCTGTTAAGCGATGAGTTTTTTAAAAGATTAAATGAGCTATCAATAAATCAATTCTCTGTAATTAATGCTAATCAAGCAACAGGAAATCTTGGTGTTATTAACTCTCTTGTTTCTGATAAAAACAACTCACGAGAGGAAGCTCTTTTTGATATCTTTAAAATTTTAAGGCCAGGTGAACCACCAACATTAGAAGCAAGTAATTATTTGTTTCAAAATATGTTTTTTAGTGAAGACAGATACGATTTGTCCGAAGTAGGAAGAGTTAAATTAAACTCTTATCTATCTTTGGATAATACTAATAAAACAAGAATACTTAGCAAATCAGATATTCTTGCCGTTGCAAAAAAACTCTTTGACATGAAAACAGAAAGTGCCGGTAAAGATGATATTGATCATCTTGGAAATAGACGAGTTCGATCAGTTGGAGAGCTAATTGAAAATCAATATAGAATAGGTTTAGTAAGAATGGAAAGAGCAATCAGAGAAAAAATGGGGACCGTTGATATAGAGTCAATAATGCCCCAAGATCTTGTAAATTCTAAACCAATCCAAACCGTCTTAAAAGAATTTACTGGTACTAGCCAATTGAGTCAGTTTATGGATCAAACTAACCCATTAAGTGAAATTACTCACAAAAGAAGAATTTCCGCTTTAGGTCCAGGTGGTTTGACGAGAGAGAGAGCTGGATTTGAGGTAAGAGATGTTCACACAACTCACTACGGCAGGATATGCCCTATCGAAACACCTGAAGGTTCAAATATTGGTTTAATTAATAGCCTTTCATCTTTTGCTAGAATTAACCAATACGGTTTTATTGAAACTCCTTATAGAAAAATAGTTAAAGGTAAAGTAACCGACGAAGTTATTTATTTAAATGCTGATGAAGAAGAGAATTATACTATAGCCCAAGCAAATAGTCCTATTAATGAAAATTCTAAATTTACTGAAGAACAAGTAAGTTGTAGAAGAAGAGGAGATTTTATTTTCTGTGAACCACTTGAAATAGATTTCATGGATGTTAACCCTCAACAATTAGTTTCTGTTGCTGCCTCTTTAATACCATTTTTAGAAAATGATGATGCTAATAGAGCTTTAATGGGATCAAACATGATGAGACAGGCAGTACCGCTTGTTAAAAGTGAGGCACCTCTTGTGGGGACTGGTTTTGAATCAAAAGTAGCAAGAGATAGTGGAGCTGTTGTAATTGCAAAAAATAATGGTTATGTCCATCAAGTTGACTCATCAAGAATAGTTATTAGATCAGACTCAAAAAATATTAGTAAGGATAAAAGCGGTGTCGATATTTATAATTTAAAAAAGTTCCAAAGGTCTAATCAAAGCACTGCAATAAACCAAAAACCAATTGTCAAAATAGGAGATTATGTTGAAAGAGGAGATATTATAGCTGATGGCCCTTCAACTGATCTAGGTGAACTGGCTTTAGGTAGAAATCTTCTCGTAGGTTTTATGCCATGGAACGGATATAATTTTGAGGACTCCATAATTATGTCTGAAAGAGTTGTTCATGAAGATAGATATACCTCAATACATATTGAGGAGTTTGAAGTCTTATGCAGAGATACTAAATTAGGCCCTGAGGAAATTACAAGAGATATGCCAAATGTTGGTGATGAAAGTATTACAAACCTTGATGAAGCTGGAATTGTTTATATTGGTTCCGAAGTAAAACCTGGAGACATACTTGTTGGAAAAGTTTCTCCTAAAGGTGACTCACCTATTACTCCAGAAGAAAAGCTATTAAGAGCTATTTTTTCTGAAAAAGCTGCCGATGTAAAAGATACATCTTTGAGATTACCTACAGGTTACTCTGGCGTTGTAGTTGATGTCCAAGTTTTAGTGAGAAGAGGTGTTGAAAAAGATGAAAGAACAATAGCCATCGAAAGGGTTGAGATTGATAGGTTAGCTAAAGATAGAGATGATGAAAAAAATATTTTGGAAAATAATTATAAACAAAACCTTATTAATATTTTTAAAAATAAAAATGCCAGCTCAATCATAGATGTATTTGTAAAAGGTAATAAAATAGAGGAAGATAGTTTGAAATCTAAATCAATAGAAATCTTAGAACAAATTCAAGTTGATGATAGTGCCGCTATGGAAACATTTACTTCTCAGAAGAAGATTTTTAGTGATGCTGTAATTTTATTAGATAAAAAATTTCAAAATAAAATTGAAAAAATTCAAAGTGGTGATGATTTGTTACCTGGTGTTCTTAAAGTTGTTAAAGTTTTTGTTGCCGTAAAAAGAAAACTTCAAGCAGGAGATAAGATGGCTGGAAGACATGGTAACAAGGGTGTAATTTCCAAGATAGTACCAATAGAAGATATGCCTTTCTTAGAAGATGGAACTCCAGTAGATGTTTTATTAAACCCATTAGGTGTACCAAGTAGAATGAATATTGGTCAAATATTAGAGACTCACTTAGGATGGGCAGCCTATGGAATCGGTAAACAAATCTCTCAAAGCTTAGATTTGGCTAGGAAAGAGGGTAATATAAATCAACTAAAAGACTCTCTATCCAGTTTTTATAAAAAGAACAATGACTCAAATGTAGAAATCACAAAAATGAATGACGACCAACTCATAGAGTTAGCAGGGAATTTAGAAAAAGGAGTTACTTTTGCTACACCTGTCTTTGACGGAACTAATACTAACGAAATTACAAATCTTTTAGATAAAGCTGGATTTGATAATAGTGGTCAAGTCCACTTATTCGATGGTAGATCAGGAGAGAGGTTTGAAAGAAAAGTTACTGTTGGATATAAGTATATTTTAAAACTTCACCATTTGATTGACGATAAGATCCATGCTAGATCTATTGGACCTTACAGTCTAGTTACACAACAGCCTTTAGGGGGTAAGGCCCAATTTGGAGGTCAAAGATTTGGGGAAATGGAAGTATGGGCATTAGAAGCTTATGGAGCATCTAATACTCTTCAGGAGATTTTAACTATTAAGTCCGATGATGTGGCTGGGAGAACGAAAGTTTATGAAGCATTAATTAGAGGTGACTATAATTTTGAAAGCGGTATACCCGAGTCATTTCACGTTTTAGTTAAAGAATTAAAATCCCTTGGATTAAATGTTGAATTAATAGAAACAGATCCCACAGTCAATAGGGAGAGTACACAATGAAGGATCTAACAAATTTATTTAAAACTAACAGTCAAACTCTAAATTTTGATCAGATTAAAATTTCTGTTTCAAGTCCTGAGCAAATAAGATCTTGGTCTTTTGGTGAAATCAAAAAACCAGAGACTATTAACTACAGAACTTTCAAACCTGAAAGAGAAGGTTTATTTTGTGCAAGAATTTTTGGACCTACAAAAGATTATGAGTGTTTGTGCGGAAAATATAAAAGAATGAAATTTAAAGGTATCACATGTGAAAAATGTGGTGTCGAAGTTACCCTCTCTAAAGTTAGAAGAGAGAGAATGGCTCACATAGAATTGGCAGCTCCAGTTGCTCATATTTGGTTTTTAAAATCATTACCTAGTAGAATAGGCCTTGCTCTCGACATTACTCTAAAAAATCTTGAAAAAGTCTTATATTTTGAAAGCCATATAGTAATAGACCCTCTTTTGTCTGGCTTAACCCCTAATCAATTACTTACAGATGAAGAACTAGAAGAAGCAATTGATCAATTTGGTGAAGACTCATTTAAGCATGGAATTGGTGCAGAAGCTGTGCAAGAAATTTTATCTAAAATTGATTTAGCATCTGAAATAGAAAAACTTATTGAAGAAAGTGAGGCTACTTCTTCAGAAACTAAAAAGAAAAAAATCCTTAAACGAATGAAAGTTATGGAGGGATTTAAAAACTCTAATATCAAACCTGAATGGATGGTATTAAAAGTACTTCCTGTTATTCCACCAGAATTAAGACCACTTGTCCCTCTAGAGGGTGGGCGTTTTGCTACATCTGACCTGAACGACTTGTATCGTAGGGTTATAAATAGAAATAATAGATTAAAAAGACTTTTAGATTTAAGAGCCCCGGACATAATAGTTAGAAATGAAAAAAGAATGCTCCAAGAGTCAGTTGACGCTCTTTTTGATAATGGAAGAAGAGGTAGAGTTATAACAAGCACTAATAAAAGACCTCTAAAATCTTTATCTGAAATGTTAAAAGGAAAACAAGGTAGATTCAGACAAAATTTATTAGGTAAAAGAGTTGACTACTCAGGTCGATCAGTAATTGTTGTAGGTCCAGAATTAAAACTGCACCAATGTGGTCTTCCTAAAAAAATGGCTTTAGAGTTATTTAAACCATTTATATACAATAAACTTGAGTCTTATGGTTTCGCCTCAACTCTAAAATCTGCGAGAAAAATGGTAGAGTCAGAGAGACCAGAAGTTTGGGATATTCTTGACGAAGTAATTAGAGAACATCCAATTCTTTTAAATAGAGCACCTACATTACATAGATTAGGCATTCAAGCATTTGAACCAATATTAATTGAAGGAAAAGCTATACAACTTCATCCATTGGTATGTACAGCTTTTAATGCAGACTTTGATGGCGACCAGATGGCTGTCCATATACCTTTAAGTCTTGAGGCCCAACTAGAAGCAAGAGTTTTGATGATGAGTACTAACAATATTCTTTCACCTTCAAGTGGAAAACCGATAATTGTTCCGAGTCAAGATATAGTCTTAGGTATATACTATTTATCACTAATTAATGAAAAAGAAGAAGCTAAAAAGTACTATTCACATGTAGGAGAGGTAGAATTTGCTCTAGAAAATAAAACTATAGAATTACACACACCTATCTTATATAGAACAAAAAAGTACAATTCGGAAAAAGATAGTTTTGAATACAAAAAATATACAACCTCTGCAGGGAGAGTTATACTTTTTAAAACAGTCCCTGATAATAAAAATCTACCATTTGATGTAATTAATAAAGTTCTAACAAAAAAAGATATTAGTAATCTTTTAGACAACGTTTATAGATTTACAGGTCAAAAAGCGACCTGCATATTCGTTGATCAAATCATGAATGTAGGTTTTAAATACGCTGCAAAAGCAGGTATTTCATTTGGAAAAGATGATTTAGTTATACCTGAGGAAAAGAATGTTTTAATTCAGGATACTCAAAAATTAGTTAACAGTCTTGAAAATCAATATCAAGAAGGACTTATAACAGAAAGAGAAAAATATAACAAAGTTGTAGGCTTATGGTCTACTTGTACAGACAAAGTTGCAAAAGCAATGATGAAAACTGTCTCATCTAATACAGATAGTCAAATTAATTCTGTATATATCATGGCAGACTCTGGTGCCCGTGGCTCTGAGGCTCAGCTAAAGCAGTTAGCAGGTATGAGAGGTTTAATGGCAAGACCATCTGGAGAGATTATTGAAAATCCAATTACATCTAACTTCAAAGATGGCTTAACAGTTCTCGAATATTTTAATTCTACACATGGTGCTAGAAAAGGTTTAGCTGATACTGCCCTTAAAACAGCAAGTTCAGGATACCTAACAAGAAGATTAGTTGATGTAGCCCAAGATTTAACAATTACTTGTAAAGATTGTACATGTAAAAATGGATTAACTGTTGACACTATTTATGAGTCTGGTGAAGTTTCCATACCTCTGACTGAAAGAGTTTTTGGTAGATATCTTGCCGATGATGTCAAAAACAAAAAAGGTGAAGTGATTATAAAAAATGACTCTTATATTTCACATGAAGAAGTTGAATTATTAGAAAAAGAAAATATTACTTCTGTTAGAATTAAATCACCAATCACTTGTGGAACAACACATGGTATTTGTGCCAAATCCTACGGAAGAGACTTAGCAAAAGGGGTTCCTGTAAATACAGGTGAAGCGGTTGGTATTATCGCAGCTCAGTCTATTGGTGAACCTGGTACTCAGTTAACAATGAGAACATTCCACGTTGGAGGTGTTGCTAGCTCTTCAGCGGAAAAGTCAAACTTTGAGTCTCCTAGCGATGGTAAGGTCAAAATTAAAAATCTCAGATCGGTTGTAAACGGATCTGGAAATGAAATAATCATAAACAGAACTACTGAGCTTGAAATATTTGATAATAATAAAACACTAGTTTCTTCATTTAGAGCGCCATATGGATCGACTTTATTGGTAAAAAACGGTGCAGACATTAAGCTTAATAGTTTATTACTTGAATGGGATCCATACACTGTTCCTATAGTTGCTGAGGAAACTGGAAAATTAGATTTTAGCGACCTAGTTGAGGGTGTTTCTTTTATTGAGAAGTTTGACGAAACTACAGGTATCTCATCTAAAGTAATAATTGATTGGAAAAGTTTTCAGGGAAAACAAGATCTTAAACCACAGCTATTAATCACAGATAAAGATGGAAAACCTATTAAATCCAAAAATTCTTCTACTTATGATTTAAGTGTTGGCATTGTTTTGAATATTGAAAAAGGAAAAGAAGTTACTGCTGGTGATGTAATAGCCAGAATTCCTAGAGCCTCTTCAAAAACAAAAGATATAACAGGTGGACTACCCAGAGTTGCTGATATTTTTGAGTCAAGAAAACCAAAGAATCCAGCTGTTCTAGCAGAAATATCTGGTACAATTGAATTTGGAAAAGATATAAAAAGCAAAAGAAGAATTATTATTAATCCTGAAAAAGGAGATCCGGTTGAATTTTTAATCCCCAAAGGCACCTATATTTATTTTAACGAGGGAGATAAAGTTAATAAAGGTGACATGATTGTTGATGGCACCCCAGCTCCTACAGATATTTTAAATATTCTTGGAATTGAGGCTTTAGCTGAATATATGGTTAGAGAAGTTCAAAAAGTATATCGTTTACAAGGAGTTTTAATTGATGATAAGCACATCGAGTGCATTACACGTCAAATGTTACAAAAAGTTGAAGTAATCGATGCTGGTGATAGCCAATATTTAGTAGGTGATATAAAAGATAAAACAGAAGTCATAGAAAAGAATAATTTATTAAAAAAAGAAGGCAAGAAAGAGGTTAATTATAAAATGATGATCCTTGGAATTACAAAGGCCAGTCTTCAAACTAATTCCTTTATCTCAGCGGCCTCTTTCCAAGAGACAACAAGAGTTCTTACCGAGGCAGCTATTAATGGAAAAGTTGATAAATTGACTGGACTTAAGGAAAACGTAATTGTTGGTAAATTAATTCCTGCTGGAACAGGTAATGTAATTAGATCTCTACGAAAAGAGGCTAAAATCCGCGATAATTCACTATTAAAACAGCTAGAAACTGCTAAATAGGTGTTGACTATGCTAAATACTATAAATATATTCTGCGAACTATGCCGACCATAAACCAACTAGTTAGGAAATCCAGAGAGAAAGTCTCAAAAAGGAATAAGGTTCCTGCTCTTAAGTCGTGTCCCCAAAAAAGAGGGGTATGTCTAAGAGTTTACACGACCACTCCCAAAAAACCTAATTCAGCCTTAAGAAAGGTTGCCAGAGTTAAGCTGACAAATGGTCAAGAAGTTACAGCATACATTCCAGGTGAAGGACATAACCTACAGGAACACTCTGTTGTGTTAATTCGTGGAGGAAGGGTTAAGGATTTACCAGGTGTACGATATCACATTATTAGAGGAACATTAGATACCCAAGGGCTTGAAAAAAGAAGACAACGTAGATCTAAATACGGTGCAAAAAGGCCAAAAAACTAAAATTTAAATTATGTCAAGAAGAAGAGCTGCAGAGAAAAGACAAGTATTACCTGATCCTATTTACAACAGTGTTGTTCTGAACAAGTTTATAAATGAGGTAATGGTAGGCGGTAAAAAAACAATAGCCCAAAAAATAGTATATGGTGCCTTAGATATCATTAAATCAAATAATCAAAGTGACGATCCGTTAGAGTATTTTCAAAAATCTATTAATAATGTAAAGCCATCTGTTGAAGTTAAATCTAGAAGAGTAGGTGGTGCTACGTATCAAGTACCAATGGAAGTAAGAAGCACTAGAGCTCAAGCATTAGCATTTAAATGGATATTAACTAATTCAAAAAAACGAAACGAAAAAACTCAAAGAGAGAGGTTAGCAAATGAACTAATAGATGCTTTTGAAAATAAAGGTAACTCTGTTAAGAAAAAAGATGAAGTTCATAAAATGGCAGAAGCTAACAGAGCATTTGCTCATTATAGGTGGTAAAAATGGATTTAAATAAATATAGAAATATCGGAATTATGGCTCATATCGATGCAGGTAAAACTACAACCACTGAAAGGATTTTATACTATACAGGAAAGTCTCATAAAATAGGTGAAGTTCATGATGGAGCTGCAACAATGGATTGGATGGAACAAGAGCAAGAAAGAGGTATAACAATAACTTCAGCTGCTACAACCTGCTTTTGGAATGATCACAGAATAAATATTATTGATACGCCTGGTCACGTTGATTTCACAATTGAAGTTGAGAGATCTTTAAGAGTTTTAGACGGCGCTGTTGCATGTTTTGACGGTGTTGCAGGAGTTGAACCACAATCGGAAACAGTTTGGAGACAAGCTGATAGATATAAAGTTCCGAGGATTTGTTTTTGTAATAAAATGGATAGACTTGGTGCAGATTTTGAAATGAATGTTCAATCTATCAAAGATAGATTGGGAGCTAATCCTCTTGTTTTGCAAATGGCAATTGGAAAAGAAGCTGATTTCAAAGGAGTTGTTGACTTAGTCAATTTTAAATCAATTATTTGGAAAGACGATAGTCTTGGTGCCGAATATGATGTTACTGATATTAGCGATGATTTAATTGAGGAAGCTAAGAAAAAAAGAGAAGAGTTAATAGAAAATGCAGTTGAAGCTGATGATAAAGCACTAGAGGACTATTTAGAGGGAAAAGAAATATCTGTTGATACGTTAAAATCTTGTATAAGAAAAGGAACAATTGATTTTAAGTTTGTTCCTGTTTTGTGTGGAACTGCATTTAAAAATAAAGGTGTCCAACCATTACTCGATGCGGTTGTAGATTATTTACCTTCTCCTAAAGACATAGGTTTTGTTGAAGGAATAAAAGAAGGATCAGATGATAAATTACAAATTCCTAATACTCCTGAAGAACCTTTTGCGGCCTTGGCGTTTAAGGTAGCAGCTGATCCTTTTGTTGGTCAAATAACTTTTTGTAGACTTTATTGTGGAAACCTAAGTTCAGGTTCAACCATACTTAATTCATCAAAAAATCAAAAAGAAAGAATTGGAAGAATGCTTTTAATGCACTCAAACACTAGAGAAGAAATCAAAGATGCAAAGGCAGGAGATATAGTTGCTTTAGTCGGTTTGAAGAATGTCACTACTGGTGATACTTTATGTGATCCATCAAAAAAAGTTATCTTAGAAAAAATGGAATTCCCTGATCCTGTTATTGAAGTTGCTGTTGAGCCTAAAACGAAAGCTGACTATGAAAAAATGGGACAAGCCTTGGGAAGGTTAGCACAAGAGGATCCAAGTTTCAGAGTTACTTCAGATGAAGAGTCTGGACAGACAATTATTAAAGGTATGGGTGAACTTCATTTAGAAATTTTGGTTGATAGAATGAAAAGAGAATTCAAAGTTGAAGCAGACGTTGGAGCCCCTCAAGTTGCATATAGAGAAACAATTACTAAAGATGTTGAAGTAGATTATACGCATAAAAAACAATCTGGTGGTGCTGGCCAATTTGCAAGAGTAAAAATGAAATTCAAACCGCTAGAGAGAAATTCTGGTGTTAAATTTGTTAACACAGTAGTTGGAGGAAATATTCCAAAAGAATATATCCCTGGAGTAGAAAAAGGCATTAATTTCGCAGCTCAAAATGGAGTTATAGCTGGTTATAACGTGATAGACTTTGAAGCAGAAGTTCACGATGGTGCATTTCATGATGTTGACTCATCTGTATTAGCTTTTGAGATAGCTTCAAGAGCCGCATTCAGGGAAGCTGTTGGAAAAGCTGGACCAAAATTACTTGAGCCAATGATGAAAGTTGAAGTAGTTACCCCAGAAGATTACATGGGGGATATTATTGGCGATTTAAATTCAAGAAGAGGTCAAATTGAAAAAATGGAAGACAGGGGTAATGCCAAAGTTGTATCGTCTGTAGTTCCTCTTGCTAATATGTTTGGTTATGTTAATAATCTACGCTCAATGAGCCAAGGAAGAGCAAGTTATACAATGTTATTCTCACACTATGATGTGGTACCTTCAAATGTTGAAGAGGAAATTAAATCTAAACTGGCATAATCATGATAAATCAAAATATTAGAATAAGATTAAAATCGTTTGATCATAATATTTTAGATAGAAGTTCAATTGATATTCTTCAGACAGCAAAAAGAACTGGTGCTAAAGTGATTGGACCAATTCCCATGCCATCTAAAATTGAAAGAGTTACAGTAAATAAATCCCCACATGTAGATAAAAAAAGTAGGGAGCAGTTTGAGTTACGAACACACATTAGGATGATGGATATCATTGAACCAACACCACAAACAGTTGATGCACTTATGAAGCTTGATTTAGCATCCGGTGTTAATGTAGATATAAAAATAAAAAAATAATTAGTTATGATCATCAGCACTAAAATTGGCCAAACTTCTTTTGTTAATAAAAACGGCACTAGAGTTTCTGCAACAGTACTTGATTACAATAGCTGTACTGTTGTTGGTAACAGAACTATTGATAGAGATGGTTATCTTGCAAATATTATAGGTTTTCTTAATCCAAAAAAACTTAATAAACCTCAACTAAAAGAATTCAATAAATTAAATTTAGAGCCAAAAAAAATAATTAAGGAACAAAGAATAAATTCTGACAAGGAACTCCTAGAGGTTGGTTCTTTAATTGATCCTAAATTTAAAGTTGGTGATAAAGTTTCAGTACAATCTAAATCAACTGGTAAAGGTTTTGCTGGCGCTATGAAGAGACACAATTTTAGTGGCATGAGAGCAACACATGGTGTTTCTATTTCTCATAGAGCACATGGTTCAACAGGTCAAAATCAGAATCCAGGTAAGGTGTTCAAAGGAAAAAAAATGGCTGGTCATTTAGGTGATCAATTAACAACTACTAAAAATTTAGAGGTGCTCTTAATAGATCAAGATAAAAAATTAATATTTATCAAAGGATCTGTTCCTGGAAAAAATAAATCTATAGTGAAGGTTTTTTAAATAAATGTTTGAACAAATTACATTAAAAGATAAAAATATATCTGAAAAAGCTTTACATTTATCATTACAAAAAATCTATTCCCATAAACAAGGAAATAATCACAGTCTTGATAGATCTGAAGTTGCTGGCTCAGGAAAAAAACTTTTTAAACAAAAAGGAACTGGAAATGCAAGAGCTGGTAACAAAAAAACAACTCAAAGAAGAGGTGGTGGAAAAGCTTTTGGGCCAAAATTTCATGTAGTTACTTATAAAGTTAATAAAAAAGTCAAAAAAAATGCCATAGCTTCATCAATAGTTAGTAAAAGTAATAATAAATCACTCTTTGTTTTTGACGAGGAAAAATTAGATGAAAAAAATATCTCTGATTTGCTAAAAAAAAACCCAAACAAAATGATTATTTTTGTCCTCGGTAAGATAACCGAAAACAAATTAATTATTAAATTTCAAAACTATAAAAAAGTATACTTTCTCTTAGATAAAAATTACTCAGTCCATACAGTGTTAAAATCAGATATGGTTTTATTTTCAAAAAAATCAACAATTTATAATTCATACATAGCTAATAATTAAAATGGATCTTAATTTAATTAAAAAACCCGTCATTACAGAAAAATCAACAGCTAATGCTCAATTTAATAAGTATATTTTTGAAGTTCGAAACGATGCAAATAAAATTAACATAAAAAAAACAATAGAAGATTTATATAAAGTTAAAGTTCAAAAACTGAACACTTTAAATGTTAAGAGTAAACCCAAAGTATTTAAGGGTCAAAGAGGTACAAGATCAGAGCTAAAAAGAATAATAGTTACTCTTAAAGAGGGTAACACCATAGATATGAGTGGTAAGGTTTAATATGGGACTGATAACTTACAAACCAACAACACCTTCTTATAGAAAAACAGTTAAAATCGACAAGTCGCAATTGTTTAAGGGACGTCCAGAAAAATCTTTAATAGAAGATTTACAACCAAATTCAGGTAGAAACAATACTGGTAAGATCACAATTAGACATAGATCTGGCGGGCACAAGAAGAAATACAGACTTGTAAATTTTAAAAGAAATACATTTGATAAAATTGGTACAGTTGAGAGAATAGAATACGATCCTAATAGAAGTGCTTTTATAGCACTAATTAACTATCAAGATACAAAAGAATATATTATTGCCCCTACAGATTTAAAAATTGGCGATAAGGTTATTTCATCAGCCAAAACAGAAATATCTTCTGGTAATGCGATGAAGATTAAAAACATACCAACTGGTACCTCTATACATAACATTGAATTAAAACCAGGAGCTGGTGGTAAACTATGTAGATCAGCAGGATCCTTTGCACAGGTACTAGGAGAACAAGAAAAATATGTAATGGTTAAACTTTCATCCCGTGAAACCAGACTAGTCCATGGTGAATGTATGGCTACGATAGGGGTAGTATCTAATCAAGACAATAAAAACAAAAAAATTGGTAAAGCTGGTATTAAAAGACATCTAGGTGTAAGACCTACTGTTAGAGGTGTTGTAATGAATCCTGTTGATCACCCACACGGCGGAGGAGAAGGAAGAACATCAGGTGGTAGACACCCTTCAACTCCATGGGGCATGAAAACAAAAGGTAAGAAGACAAGAAGAATTAAATTTACATCTAAAATGATCATATCAAGAAGGGCTAAAAAGTAATGGCAAGATCTGTATGGAAAGGACCTTACTTTGATGTAACTTTATTCAAAAAAGTAAAAAAATCTAAAGAAGAAAGTTCAAAATCCCCAATTAAAACATGGTCAAGAAGATCCACTATCATACCTGATTTTGTCGGAGTAACTATTTCCGTTTATAATGGTAAATCTTTTATACCAGTTTATGTAACTGAAGACATGGTAGGCCATAAACTTGGTGAGTTTTCGCCCACTAGGGTTTTTAAGGGTCATTCAGGGGATAAGAAAGCAGTCCAGGGTAAAAAATAATTATGTCTAAAGAAGTAAAAGCAATCAATAAAATGATAAGAACTAGCTCCCAAAAGCTTAACTTAATTGTTAAAGATATAAGAAAAAAAGATATTAATTCAGCTTTAAATATTTTGAAATTTTCAAATAAAAGAGTAAGTAAAGAAGTCCTAAAAACTTTAAATTCTGCTGTGGCGAATGCAGAAAATAATAACAATTTAGACATTGACAAACTTTTTGTAAAAGAGGCTTACGTTGGTAAAAGTTTAAGGATGAAAAGATTTAGACCAATGAGTAAGGGTAGAGCTTTTCAAATTATTAAACCCTTTTCTAGGTTAACCTTAGTTTTAGAGGAGAGATTATAATGGGACAGAAAGTTAACCCAACCTCATTAAGAGTTGGTATTAATAAATATTGGCAATCAACTTGGTTTGAAAAGAAAAGTTACTCTACTTACTTAAAAGAAGATCATAAAATTAGAAATTACATAGAAAAGAATTATTCAATAGCAGGAATAAGTTCAGTTATCATTGAAAGAGCTGCCGCAAACCTCAAAATTATAATTCACACTTCAAAACCCGGGGTTCTTATTGGTAAAAAAGGTGCAGATATTGAAAAACTTAGAAACAGACTTTCTAAATTATCTGATAAGAGCATTTCATTAGATATAAAAGAAATTAAAAAACCTGAAACGGACGCCTCATTAGTTGCAGACTCTATAGCAAGACAACTTGAAAAGAGAGTTGCTTTTAGAAAAGCAATGAAAAAATCAGGTTTATCAGCAATTAAACTTGGTGCTAAGGGCATTAAAATTGTATGCGGTGGTAGACTAGGTGGCGCTGAAATAGCAAGATCAGAAAAGTTTTCTGAGGGAAGTGTACCTTTACATACCCTTAGAGCTGATATAGATTACGCAACTGCTCGAGCCTTAACTACTTATGGAATTATCGGAATTAAGGTTTGGCTTTATAAAGGTGAGAGTAAAAATACGTCAAATAGATCAGATGATAAAAAAGAGAAAACTAATTAATGTTATTACCGAAGAATACAAAATATAGAAAACAGCACAAAGGAAGAATACACGGCAGTGCAAAGGGTAATTATGAACTAACATTTGGTTATTACGGACTTAAATCGTTAGATGCTGAAAGAGTAACAGCAAGGCAAATTGAGGCATCCAGAAGAGCTATCACTAGATTTTTAAAAAGAGCTGGAAGACTTTGGATTAGAGTTTTTCCAGACGTACCAGTCACAGCAAAACCTGCAGAAGTCAGAATGGGTAAAGGAAAAGGCGCAATAGATAGATGGGTTTGCAGAGTAAAACCGGGAACTATAATGTTCGAGGTCGATGGTGTTGACAAACATTTAGCAAAAAAAGCTTTTGAATTAGCATCTGCTAAATTACCTGTAAAAACAACATTCGTATCATTGGATCAATTTTAATGGCTGATAAAGATATAAATACTTTAAAAAAAGAGTTATTTAACCTTAAAATTATGAAGAAAAGTGGTCAACTCACAGATACCTCTCAATTTAAAAAAGTTAAAAAACAAATCGCATCTCTATTAACAAAAG
>CACGSS010000008.1 GCA_902575725.1 uncultured Alphaproteobacteria bacterium
TACTATAGCAGCATTTATTCCTTTGTTATTTTGGCCAGGCACAACTGGTGGTTTTATGAAGTATATACCTATAACGGTAATATCTGTTTTAGGTTCTAGTTTAGCTATGGCATTAATAGTTATTCCTATAATTGGAACTCAGGCTTATAAAATTAAAAATCTTTTTTTCTTCTTTATTATACCTTTAATTCTATTTGGTATAATTAATTTTGTTGCATTTAATTTTTTATCTCAGTTAGAATTTGATAGCTACATTAATATTGGTGCAAAAACTATAACAACAATTTCAATTGGTGTTGTTTTGTTTTTTATTTTTAGGTATATAAAAAATAAAGGTTTTTTTCAGAAAATGATTATCCCTAGAATTAATGCTGATGATGACGAAGACCTAACTGATATAGAAAAAGTAGGTTTTTTTACTAAAATTTACCTTTTAATTTTGAGGCTCTGTATAAATAATCCTATTAAAATAGTTTTTCTCTCTTTTATATTGTTAGTTGGTATCTATGGTTCATACGGAAAGTTTGGTAAGGGAGTCACTTTTTTTCCTTCAGTTGAAGCAGAAAATACTAAAGTAATTATTTATGCTACAGGTAATCTATCAGTTTTAGAAAAAGATAGACTCGTAGCAAAAGTTGAGTCACAAGTATTAAACTTACAACAAAAAAATAATGAATTTGAGTCAGTTTATACCACATCGGGAAATGTTGAGAATAGACAAGAAAGCTCCCCAGATATAATAGGATTTATTGATATAGAATTTAAAGATTGGGATAAAAGAAGAAAAGCAGAAACAATAATTTCTGAAATAAGAAAAGAAACTTCAGTTATTCCTGGAATTAAAGTTGAAACAAGAACTTTAAGAGCAGGACCTCCAAGGGGCAAGCCTATTGAAATTAATTTAACTTCGTCTGATCCTAAAATTACAGTTCAAGAACTTAAGAGAATTGAGAAATACCTATCAAGTATATCCGGTTTAAAAGATTTAGAAACATCTCTGCCCTCTCCCAGTATCGAATATGAACTTTATGTTGATAGAGAAGAAGCAGCAAAATACGGAGCTAGTATTTCAATAATTGGTAATACTATAAAACTTCTAACCAGTGGATTAAAATTGAGTGAATTTAGGCCCGATGACAGTGATGAGTCTATACCCATATACCTTCGATTGCCTAAAGAACAGAGAACTATTGATCAATTAGATAATATCAAAATACCGACTTCTTCTGGCTATGTACCAATTTCAAATTTTACTAAAATTGAAACCAATCAGGAGACAGGAAATTTGACCAGAGTAGAACAGAATAGAATTGAAACAATTAAATCAGATGTAACAAGATTTTATCAAACTGATGCTTATGTCAGACTTATTAAACATTGGCTTGGAATTGAAAAATTCAATATTCCAAATAACTTTGGTTTAGTTATTCCTGAATTTAATTCAGCAAATATTGATCCTAGAGTAAAAATACAATTTAAAGGAGAGGATGAAAGTCAACAGAAGTCTAAAGCTTTTCTTCAAAAAGCTTTTTTGATAGCTGTATTTTTAATGGGTTTGATTCTTTTGACCCAATTTAATAGTTTTAGTAGCACCTTGTTAATTCTTTTTGCAGTAATTATGTCAACGGTGGGTGTTGTTTTAGGGCTATTAATTACAAAACAACCATTTGGAATTGTCATGAGCGGTATAGGTGTAATCTCTTTAGCAGGCATAGTTGTAAACAACAATATAGTTTTAATTGATACCTTTGATAGATTAATAAAAAAGACTGATGATGCTAAAGAAGCCATTTTAATGACTGGAGCACAAAGATTGAGACCTGTTTTATTGACAACAACCACAACTGTACTTGGTTTACTTCCAATGGCTTTAAAATTAAATATTGATTTTGTTAATTTTGAATATAGTTATAACTCCCCTGACACTCAATGGTGGGTAGATTTATCGAGGGCAATTGTTTTTGGATTACTTTTTTCTACCTTATTGACTTTACTTGTAACACCCTCAGCTTTGATGCTTAAATCAAAATACTTAACTAACTCCTCTAAAAAATTTAAAAAAGTAAGTAAACAAACTCAATAGAGAGAATAATAAATAAACAATAGCAACTAAAAGAGTTGTTTGCCAAAAATAACTTATTAAAAATATTAAAATAACAACTGTAAAAATAATCATAAGTCTAAAATATAGAGTTTTTACTTTTAGATTTTTAACAGAGGGAGTCGGAACCCTACTAATCATCATAGCGCCCGCAAATATAATTAAAAAGGCACTTACAATAGGATAGTTGATAGTAAATTGTATATGTTCAATAAAATTTAGATAAAGCGGGATCATTATAATACCTGCGGCAGCTGGTGAGGGAATGCCATAAAATACTTTGCTTTGCTCTCTCATATTTTCAATATTGAAACGAGCAAGTCTAAGGGCCGCACAAATAATGTAAAAAAGACTTATAACCCAACCAATTCTACCAAGCTCATGAGTGAAACTTAAATTTATAAGTAAAGATGGTGCTAATCCAAAACTAATAAAATCTGATAAAGAGTCTAATTCAGCTCCAAATTGGGATGATTTTTTTAATTTTCTAGCCATCCATCCATCAAAGAAATCGAAGAAGGCTGCTAGCATTATCATAAGCACAGCAATTTTAAAATTACTTTGAATTGAGAACTTTATTGAGGAAATACCTGCAATAAGTGACATTAATGTAATTAAATTAGGTATAAATTTAGTGAGCGGATGTTCGGTCATCTAAATGTCTAGATCTTTTTATATTCTCTGGATTGTATATTTTTGTTATTTTTAAAATCTCTAGCAATGATAGTTTCACCACCTATACATTGCTGACCAATGCTTACCATTAAATTGTAGGAGTTGGGAAATTCTATATCTACTCTACTTCCGAACTTGATAATTCCATATCTATCACCTTGGTTTACTTTCTCATTAGTTTTGAGATAACAAATTATTCTTCTAGCAATTAAACCAGCTATTTGTGTTATGTATATAACGTTAGATCCGGACTTAAGAGTTAATCTTAATCTTTCATTATCTTCACTTGCTTTGTCTAAATTTGCATTAATGAATTTACCCTCAATATAATCAATTTTTGTAATTTGACCTGAAATTGGCAATCTTTGGATATGTACATTAAATACGCTCAAAAAAATTGAAACTTTGGTATAACTTTTTTTTCCCTCTTTATACTCACTAATATTTGTAATTAATCCATCTGCTGGACTTAATAAGATATCATCACCTAATGGAACGACTCTTTCAGGATCTCTAAAAAAATAAAATGTAAAAATTAATAATATTAAAAAAATTAAAAATAGAGGTTTATATATGAAGTAAAAAAAAATTACTAATAAGGATAGTATTATTAGCGCAGCAGAAATTTCTTTGTGGAACTTGAAATACATAAGATGGAATTATTATCTGAATTGTATAATTTGATCAATAAAATAGATTTTTTTTATTAATTTAATCTGTTATACAGTCAATATCTCTATATAAATGGCAAAAATTTCAGTAAAAAATCCTGTGGTCGAATTAGATGGTGATGAAATGACAAGGATTATATGGGATTTTATTAAACAAAAGCTCATTCTTCCATATCTTGATATAGATCTCAAATATTACGACTTATCTGTGCAAAATAGAGATCAAACAAATGATGAAATTACAGTTGAGGCTGCAAAAGCAATTAAAAAATTTGGGGTTGGTATAAAATGTGCAACGATCACCCCTGACGATAATAGAGTTTCGGAATTTAAACTAAAAAAAATGTGGCGTTCTCCGAATGGAACTATAAGAAATATTTTAGATGGAACTGTTTTTAGACAGCCAATTATATGTAAAAATATTCCAAGAATTGTAAGAACATGGGATGCACCTATTGTAGTTGGTAGGCATGCGTTTGGTGACCAATATAAAGCTACAGAAATGAGGATCGAAAAACCAGGAAAACTCTTTATGAAATATGTTGATGAAGAGGGAAAAATAGAGGAAAAAGAAGTTTTTAAATTTCAAAATCAGGGTGTTGCTCTCTCGATGTATAATATAGATGAGTCGATAAGAGGTTTTGCAAGAGCTTGTTTTAATTATGGATTAAAATTAAAATGGCCTGTATACCTCTCAACAAAAGATACTATTTTAAAAAAATACGATGGAAGATTTAAAGAGATATTTAATGAAATTTTTCAGAAAGAATTTAAAACTGATTTTGAAAATAACCAAATAGTTTACGAACACCGTCTTATTGATGATTTAGTTGCATCTTCAATGAAATGGTCAGGTAACTTTATTTGGGCTTGCAAGAATTATGACGGAGACGTTCAGTCAGATGCAGTTGCACAGGGGTTTGGTTCTTTGGGTATGATGTCTAGTGTTTTAATGACACCTGATGGCAAAACAATTGAAGCTGAGGCTGCTCACGGAACGGTAACTAGACATTACAGGCTACATCAAAAAGGAGAAAAAACTTCAACAAATCCTATAGCATCAATATTTGCTTGGACAAAAGGTTTAAATTTTAGAGGTGAGTTCGATGGCAACGATGAACTTATTAAGTTTTCAAAGGCACTTGAAGAAACCTGTATTGAAACTGTGGAGTCTGGTCAAATGACTAAGGACTTAGCAATACTTGTAGACAAAAATTCGCCGTGGATGAATACTGAAGATTTTTTAAATTGTCTTGATAAAAATCTTCAAACTAAATTAAATTAAATCTGATTTTTAATACTTAAAAAAGCTTGATTTAATTGATCTTTTTTGTTGCCACCAGCTTGAGCAAAGTCAATTCTTCCCCCACCACCTTTTGAACCGAGTATATCAAAAGTACTTTTTATTAGTACTCTGGCATCATAAGTATCTATTAAATCGTTAGTTAATCCAACTATGATAGATACCTTATCCTCATTTGTAGTAATGCAAACCAAAATAGATTTAGATTTTTCTAATTTAAATTTATCAAAAATTGATCTGAGTTCTTTGGGAGGCAAGTTTTCTATTAATTGAGAAACAAAATTAATTCCATTTATATTTGTTTCTTCTATTTTATTATTTTCCTCATTTGAGAGTATTGATTTATTTTTTAATTTATCTAAATAATTTTCTAACTTCTTTATATAAAGGTTTTTATTTTCCTCACTAAAACTTATTTTTCCATTAAATTTGTTTATTTGTGAGATTAAGTTAATGATTTTATCATCAAGTTTTTTTTCAAGTAATTGATCCTCTTTTAGTTTATTACTAATAAATTCATCTACCTTATTACCAGTGCAAGCCTCTATTCTCCTTACTCCTGATGAAACAGACTCTTCACTTATAATATAAAATTTCTCTATATCTTTAACGTTTGATACATGCGTTCCCCCACATAACTCAATTGAATAAGGTTTATTATTATGTTCTCCCAGTGTAACAACTCTTACCTCTTCACCATATTTTTCTCCAAACAAAGCCATAGCTCCTTGTTTAATTGCTTCTTCTTGAGATTTAATTTCAATTTGTGTCTCATGATCATTAGAAATTATATTTGTTACCTCTTTTTGAACAGTATCTATTTGCTTTGATGATATTTGTTTATTATGACTGAAGTCAAAACGTAATTTATTCTCATTAACTAAAGATCCGCGCTGAGCTACATGAGGTCCTAAATTATTTCTCAAAGCGGCATGAAGCAAATGTGTAGCAGAATGATTTTTTTTAATTAATTCCCTTAAACTACTATCTATTTTAAGTTTAACTTCATTTCCTATTTTAAAATTGCCTGAAATTACATTACCAAAATGGATAAAAATGCCTTGAGGGGTTTTTCTAGTATCTGTCACTTTAAATTCTGCGTTTTCTGTGGAAATTATGCCTTCATCTCCAACTTGCCCACCAGACTCTGCATAAAAACATGACTCATCTGTGATAATTGCTGATTTTTTTATTTTATTACTTAATTCATCAACCACTTCTGAGTCTATGACTAAAGCAGTTACATTTGCCTTTAAAGTAGTTTCATCATATCCTTTAAATACTGTTGGTTTTGTTTTCCTTGCAATATCAAACCATAGCTTTTCAGTATTTCCATCACCGCTACCCTTCCATGAAGATCTAGCTTCCTCTTTTTGTAGCTTCATTGATGCATCAAAAGACTCTAAATCAACATCGATTTTCTTTGATTTAAGATAATCTTGTGTTAAGTCAAGGGGAAATCCAAAGGTGTCATATAATTTAAATGCGATTTTGCCGTCTAATTTATTATTTTTTATATTAGGTATTTCTTGTCCGAGTATCTCTAAGCCTTTACTTAAAGTTTCTCTAAATTTTATTTCCTCATTGTAGAGAGTTTCCTTAATAGCCTCAGCTCCAGTGTTAAGTTCTCGGAAGAAATCGCCCATTAAGTTTTGCAATTCATCAAAAATTTTGTGAAATAATGGTTCTGAAGAGCCTAATGTATAAGCATGTCTTATTCCCCTTCTTAATATTCGCCTTAATACATACCCTCTCCCCTCATTTGAAGGTAAAACCCCATCAGCTATTAAAAAAGAGGAAGCCCGTAAGTGATCTGCTATGACTCTAAAACTAGATTTATTTTGTTCAGATATTTTTTTTTGTATAAACTCTTGAGTTACATCAATAATATTTGAAAATAGATCAGAACTATAATTGTCATTACTACCATTTAATAACGCTGTTATTCTTTCTAGACCCATCCCAGTGTCTACACATGGTTTAGGTAAATCAAGTCTAGTATTTTTGTTTACCTGCTCATACTGCATAAAAACTAAATTCCATATTTCAATGAAACGATCACCATCTTCGTCAACTGAACCTGGGGGGCCACCAAAATATTTATCGCCATGATCATAAAATATCTCCGAACATGGTCCGCAAGGTCCTGTGTCACCCATTGACCAAAAATTATCAGAACTTGAAATTTTAATTATTTTACTATCGGGTAAATTTGCTATCTTTTTCCAAAATTTTTCTGCAACTTCATCATCATGATATATAGTAACTAATAATTTATCTTTATTTATTTTAAATTCTTTAGTGATTAAGTTCCAAGCATATAGAATTGCTTGCTCTTTGAAATAATCACCAAAAGAAAAATTTCCTAACATCTCGAAGAAAGTATGATGTCGAGTTGTAAATCCAACATTCTCTAAATCATTATGTTTTCCTCCTGCCCGAACACATTTTTGAGAGGTCGTAGCTCTTTTGAAGTCTAACTGTTCCATACCTGTGAAAACATTTTTAAATTGAACCATTCCTGAATTAGCGAACATTAGAGAGGGGTCATTTTCTGGAACTAAAGATCCAGATTTGACATGCGTATGATCATTATTTTTAAAATAATTGATAAACGCATTTCGGACTTCATTAGAGTTCATATTCATGGAATATAGATTAATTTAACTGAAATTTAATATTATTCTTTAGAGTTTTTTTCGACGGTTTCTTCTGTTGTGGAAGGGGGTGGATCAATCATAAGCTCTTCAACAGTGTCAGAATTTGATCTTATTCTATTTTCTATTTCATTCAATAATTCAGGATTGTCCTTTAAAAACTGTTTTGTATTTTCTCTACCTTGACCAATTTTTTCGTCTTTGTAAGAATACCACGCTCCAGACTTATCTATAATATCAGCTTGAACACCTAAATCTATGATTTCGCCAATTTTAGAAATTCCTTCACCATACATAATGTCAAATTCAACCATTTTAAAAGGAGGAGCCATTTTATTTTTGACAACCTTCACTCTTGTTTGATTTCCAATAATATTATCTTTATCTTTGATTGCACCAATCCGTCTAATATCTAGTCTTACAGAGGAGTAAAACTTCAAAGCATTACCTCCAGTGGTGACCTCAGGACTTCCAAACATTACACCTATTTTCATTCTAAGTTGATTAATAAAAACAACCATTGTATTTGTCTTTGAGATGGAGCTAGTCAGTTTTCTAAGCGCTTGGCTCATTAGCCTTGCCTGAAGTCCAGGTAAAGAGTCTCCCATTTCACCCTCTAATTCTGCTCTAGGAACTAATGCTGCTACTGAGTCTATAACTAATAAATCTATACCTTCAGATTTTACAAGAGTATCTGAGATCTCCAAAGCCTGTTCACCAGTATCTGGTTGAGATATCAATAACTCATCAATATTCACTCCAAGTTTTTTTGCATAACCTGGGTCTAATGCATGTTCAGCATCAATAAAAGCGCAAGTTCCTCCAACTTTTTGAGCTTCCGCAATTATATGTAATGTTAGAGTTGTTTTACCCGAACTTTCTGGGCCATAAACCTCAATGACTCGTCCCTTAGGTAAACCACCTATGCCTAGAGCTATATCTAGACCAAGAGAGCCTGTTGAGTATACATCAATATTTGCATCGATATCTTTCTTTCCAAGCATCATTATGGAGCCCTTACCATATGATTTTTCAATATTACTGATAACAGATTTAAGCTTGTTTAAATTTTCTTTTTTATCCATTTGATTCTATAGTAAATAGTAAATATTTGTTTCTACTTAACAAGAGTAATAATGGAAAATAACTATAATTTTAGCGATTTTATACCAGGTACAATCGTGGAGTGCCCTTCTCAGCCAGATTGGGGCCTGGGTCAAGTTCAATCTTGTATAAATAGTAAAATCACTATTAACTTTGAGAACGTAGGGAAAAAAGTTATAGATTTAAATGTAGTTGATTTAAAGATACACGAAAATGCTGACTGATAATTTTAAAAGAAAAATTGATTACTTGAGAATATCTGTCACTGATAGATGTGATTTAAGATGCACTTATTGTATGGCTGAGGATGTAACCTTCTTGCCTAGACAAGAAGTTTTATCAATTGAAGAAATTATTAAACTTACAAATATTTTTAATGAGTTAGGTGTAAAAAAATTTCGATTAACAGGTGGCGAACCTCTTGTAAGAAAAAACATAGTTTCAATTATAGAACATTTAAATTACCTAAAAAATCAGGGTAAAATTTCAGAGCATACTTTAACTACAAATGGTACGAATTTATCAAGATATGCTTCTATTCTTAAAAAGAATGGTGTTGAAAGAATAAATGTTTCTCTTGATAGCTTAAATACTGAAAGTTTTAGGAAAATAACTAAATGGGGAGATCTTAGTAAAGTTTTAAATGGGATAGAGGCAGCTAAACAAGAAGGAATAAAGATAAAAATAAATACTGTTTTGACTCAAAATTTCAATGACAAAGAAATATTTGATATTTTAGATTGGTGTAAAAAAAATCATTTTGATATTTCGTTAATTGAAATAATGCCCATTGGTGATATTGGAGAAAAGCGATTTAATCAATATTTATCAATGAAGAAATTTGAAGAGGATTTAGTAAATAAATTAAATTTAATTCCCTCTAAACACAGAACTAATGGCCCCTCTAGGTACTATGAGTATTCTAATCATAAATCAAAAATTGGTATTATATCCGCTATTTCTCATAACTTTTGCGATACTTGTAATAGAGTAAGACTTACATGTACTGGTAAGTTATATATGTGTTTAGGACAAAATGATTTTGTAGATTTAAAATTTGCCCTAAGAAATCAAACAAAAAATGATATTATTGCTTTAATAGAATATGCCATGTCAATTAAACCAAAAGCACATAACTTTGAAATTCAAAAAGATAATTTTGAGGGATATGTTAATCGTTATATGAATGAGACTGGAGGTTAATAGATGAAAATATGTTTTGTTTCTTTTCCTCTTGAAAAAAATATTGAAGCTCAAGAGAAACTTATAAAAAAATATGGTAATTACGAGCCTGAAGAGGCAGATTTCATTGTAGCACTTGGAGGTGATGGTTTTATATTAAAGTCACTTCATAATTATATGAAACTTAACAAGCCAATTTACGGTATGAATTTTGGATCCGTCGGATTCTTGATGAATGATTACAAACTTGATGGATTAGAGGAACGACTAAATAACGCTCAATTAACAAAATTAAGACCTTTAGTAATGAAAACTTTAAATCCCACAGGTCAAGAAATTAAAGCTATTGCGATTAATGAGATCAGTATTCGTAGAGAAAAATATCAAGCTGCAAAAATTCAAATTATGATAGATAACGAAGTAAGAATAGAAGAGCTTGTTTGTGATGGTGTAATATTATCAACAGCAGCAGGTAGCACAGGGTATAATTACTCTGCTTCAGGACCAATTATTCCACTTGGAAGCAATGTTGTAGCACTAACTGCTGTAAGTGCCTATAGTCCCAGACATTGGCGTGGAGGTCTATTAAAAGATAATGCAAAAATTAAAATTATTAATAATAATCCATCTAAAAGACCGATAGTAGTTCATGCTGATCATATTGAAGCTAAAGATGTTATTTCTGTTGAAATTGAGATGTCCGAGGGTATGGAAATACCTTTATTATTTGATAATGATCATAAAATTGAAGAACGTGTTTATAAAGAAATGTTTAAATCCAATTAATTTAGTGAAATTTACTAACAACTCAAAAGTATTCTTAATTTTTTTTTTATTACTTATTTTTCAAAAAAATTCTATTGCTAATGAATGTTTAATAAAAAAAGAGTTGAATATCGGGTTTATCGAAAATAATTACATAGATTATAAATATTACTTATACTATGCACTAGGTGAGTACTCCTTAATTAATGATGTAGAATTTACAATTAGCGAAGTTAATCAAAATGCAAATGAATTTGATATTATATTTGGAGAATTTAGAGATTTAGCTAAGTTAAGTTTAAATCAAACTCAGGTACCTAATAAAGTATTAAATTTTTATAATGATAATGAAGTTGAAGTTATGGGAAATATATTTCCCTTAGATTTAGATACATTTATATTATTAAGCCAGGATGATTATGAAAAATTAAATTTTGAGGAATTTTCAGAATTATATAATCCGATAAAATATACACTGGGAATGAGCTTTAAAACTGAAGAGGATATAATTAATTTAATATTATATCATTTGGAACAACACTCTATTAATGTAAATAGTTTATCATTTGAGTTAACTGCAGATTTATTTTCAAAAACATATCAAAATCTAAACAAAAATATTGTTAATAATAACTTCCTAGAAGTTTTCAACTCTTATGAAAACTCAGAGAATGTTTATACGTTATTTAGTGATGGGATTTTACTCAATAAAAATATTGATTTTAAAAGTTTTCAGCTTTTTCCTAAGAGTAAATATATTTGGGATAGCGATGAGGGTGTTTTTAAAAAAAACATAGATAGTAAACCTTTATCTTTTTATGGTTTTAGCGCTTATATAAACAACTCTCAAGGTTCAGGGCTTTTGTGCTATCTAATTGATGAAGAGGTAAGACTAAAGGCCTTTAGAGATTTTAACATCCAGTTAAGTCCGTTATCAATTAATGAAGTAAGAAGTATTGAAGATGATTTACCTGACAATTACAAAAAGATTTTAGAAAATAAAAATAAAAATGTACTCAAACCAAATTATTCCTCGGAAAATAAAAACTATGATTTATTTTCTGGTCTAATTTTTGGAAAATATAAATATGATGATATCATAGACAATCAAGACTATTTAAATTGATAAAAGTATTGAAAAACTTAAGCAATCATCTAAATTCGACTAACAATTTTAACATGGCCTCGTGCTGGAATTGGTAGACAGTCTGGACTTAAAATCCAGTGGGATTTATTCCCGTGGCGGTTCGAGTCCGCCCGAGGCTACCACTTTTTACTAAATGATCATTGTAGAAGTAACTTTTAAAATAGACTCTTCTTTAACAGAAGAAATAATAAGGGAAAAATTTTTAGAGACAGCTCCAATCTACAAAACCACACCTGGTTTGATAAGAAAAAACTATATTTCAGATCTTAAAAACAATATTGCGGGAGGTATATATTGTTTTGATAATATGTTAAACGCACAAAAATGGTTCGATGATGAAAGGATTGAATGGATCACAAATAGATATTCGAAACCCAAATTAAAATTTTATCAAAATTTTGTTGTGGTGGACAATGAGTCTAAAAAAATTATTTCAGACGACAATCTGTAAATAAGTATTGCTAATTAATAAATAGGCGGCGTCCTACTCTCCCAAGCCTTAAGACTAAGTACCATCGGCGCTGGAGGCCTTCACGACCGAGTTCGAAATGGGATCGGGTTTTTTCACTCCGCTATGACCGCCACAAACTTTTTATAACATTGTAGTTAAAACTTTTCGCTGTGTATTGTAATTCAAGCATTGGATTATTAGTACTGGTTAGCTTCATGTGTTACCACACTTCCACACCCAGCCTATCAACGTGGTAGTCTTCCACGATCCTATAACGAAGCCTAGTTTTGAGGTTGGCTTCCCGCTTAGATGCTTTCAGCGGTTATCCATTCCGTACATAGCTACCCTACGATGCAGCTGGCGCTACAATAGGTACACCAGAGGTACGTCCACCCCGGTCCTCTCGTACTAAGGGCAGATCCTCTCAAGCTTCCACAACCATGGCAGATAGGGACCGAACTGTCTCACGACGTTCTAAACCCAGCTCGCGTACCGCTTTAATTGGCGAACAGCCAAACCCTTGGGACCTGCTTCAGCCCCAGGATGCGATGAGCCGACATCGAGGTGCCAAACCTCCCCGTCGATATGGACTCTTGGGAGAGATCAGCCTGTTATCCCCGGCGTACCTTTTATCCGTTGAGCGATGGCCCTTCCACGAAGTGCCACCGGATCACTATGACCGACTTTCGTCTCTGCTCGACTTGTGGGTCTCGCAGTCAGGCAGGCTTATGCCATTGCACTCGACGAACGGTTTCCAAGCGTTCTGAGCCTACCATCGCGCGCCTCCGTTACTCTTTGGGAGGCGACCGCCCCAGTCAAACTGCCCACCATGCATGGTCCCAACACCGGATAACGGTGTATGGTTAGGCATCAAGGAACAGAAGAGTGGTATTTCACTAGTGACTCCAGAATGGCTAGCGCCACTCCTTCAAAGTCTCCCACCTATGCTACACATCTGTTCCCTAATACCAATACAAAGCTGCAGTAAAGGTGCACGGGGTCTTTCCGTCTAACCACGGTTACTCGGCATCTTAACCGAGAATTCAATTTCACTGAGTCTATGTTGGAGACAGTGGGGAAATCGTTACGCCATTCGTGCAGGTCGGAACTTACCCGACAAGGAATTTCGCTACCTTAGGACCGTTATAGTTACGGCCGCCGTTCACCGGGGCTTCAATTCAGGGCTTGCACCCCTCCTATTAACCTTCCGGCACCGGGCAGGCGTCACACCATATACGTCGTCTTTCGACTTTGCATAGTGCTATGTTTTTAGTAAACAGTCGCTACCCCCTCTTCTGTGCCACCTCCTACTGGTTGCCCAATAGCAGGTCACTTTTATCCCGAAGTTACAAGTGTAATTTGCCGAGTTCCTTCAACATAGTTCTCTCAAGCGCCTTGGTATTCTCTACCCTCCTACCTGTGTCGGTTTTGGTACGGTCTAATGCTGGAGCTATTTCCAGGGACAAATTCACTGCAAGCTCAATCCAGTAAGAGCTTACAATTTACTTCATCCGTCACTACCAGCTGGTGCAGGAATATTAACCTGCTTCCCATCGACTACGGCTTTCGCCCTCGCCTTAGGGGCCGACTAACCCTGCGCAGATTAGCTTTACGCAGGAAACCTTAGGATTTCGGCGGAAATGTCTTTCACATTTCTTATCGTTACTCATGTCAGCATTCGCACTTCTGATACCTCCAGCAATGCTTACGCATCACCTTTACAGGCTTACAGAACGCTCCGCTACCCAATTACAAAGTAATTGTCAAAGCTTCGGTAAATGATTTGAGCCCCGTTACATTTTCGGTGCAGGATCTCTTAATTAGACCAGTGAGCTGTTACGCTTTCTTTAAAGGATGGCTGCTTCTAAGCCAACCTCCTGGCTGTCTTGGAGTTCCCACTCCCTTTCACACTTAATCATTATTTGGGGACCTTAGCTGTTGATCTGGGCTGTTTCCCTCTCGTCCAAGGACCTTAGCACCCATGGACTGTCTGCCGTGCAGACTTATCGGTATTCGGAGTTTGATTAGGTTTGGTAGGAATTGCTTCCCCCTAGCCCATTCAGTGCTCTACCCCCGACAAGATTCACACGACGCACTACCTAAATAGTTTTCGCGGAGAACTAGCTATTTCCGAGTTTGGTTGGCCTTTCACCCCTAATCACAAGTCATCCCGTAGCTTTTCAACGCTAGTGGGTTCGGTCCTCCGGTGAATTTTACTTCACTTTCAACCTGCTCATGACTAGATCACTCGGTTTCGAGTCTAATCCCATTAACTAAATCGCCCTATTCAGACTCGCTTTCGCTTCGCCTACACCTATGTGGCTTAAGCTTGCTAATGAGATTAAGTCGCTGACCCATTATACAAAAGGTACGCTGTCACCTCATAAAGAGGCTCCAACTGCTTGTAAGCATCCGGTTTCAGGGTCTATTTCACTCCCCTGCTAGGGGTTCTTTTCGCCTTTCCCTCACGGTACTGGTTCACTATCGGTCATAAAGTAGTATTTAGGCTTAGGAAGTGGTCTTCCTATATTCAGACAGGATTTCACGTGTCCCGCCCTACTCATGTCTATTTTTTACTATCTACCCATACGAGGCTATCACTCACTATGGCCTGCCTTTCCATACAGTTCTGGTTTAGTAAAAAGTAGCACTGGCCTGATCCGCTTTCGCTCGCCACTACTAACGGAATATCTTTTCCTCTAGGTACTTAGATGTTTCAGTTCCCTAGGTTCGCCCTTACAAGCTATGAATTCACTTATAAGTTATTGGGTTTCCCCATTCGGAAATCTCGGATTAAGCTTATTGACAGCAAGTCCGAGCTTATCGCAGTCTGTCACGTCCTTCATCGCCTCTTTATGCCAAGGCATCCACCAAATGCTCTTACGCGCTTGAATTATTAACACACAGTGAAAAGTTTGTAGTTAATAACTTTTTGTAGTTATTTGTTGTTATATTAGTTGTTTAATTGACGAATAACTCGTGCAAGTCATTCGTCTGTGTTATCAGCTTACATATTCACGATTTTAAAAAGTTGGTGGAGGATAGCGGGATCGAACCGCTGACCTCCTGAATGCAAATCAGGCGCTCTCCCAGCTGAGCTAATCCCCCAACATTGTTGGTGGGCGAGGGAGGACTTGAACCTCCGACCTCACGCTTATCAAGCGCGCGCTCTAACCAACTGAGCTACACGCCCAATCAATGCTCTTTATCAACACATGTTGAAAAAAGCAAAACAAATAGACGGTGGTTACTTCGAACGTACACTTAGTTCAAAGTTTTTTTTCCTTTAGAAAGGAGGTGATCCAGCCGCAGGTTCCCCTACGGCTACCTTGTTACGACTTCACCCCAATCGCTGGCCGTACCGTGGGCAGCTGCCTCCCGAAGGTTAGCGCACTGACTTAAGATAAAACCAACTCTCATGGTGTGACGGGCGGTGTGTACAAGACCCGGGAACGTATTCACCGCGGCATGCTGATCCGCGATTACTAGCAATTCCAACTTCATGCACTCGAGTTGCAGAGTGCAATCCGAACTGAGATAACTTTTGGGGATTAGCTCCACCTCGCGGTATTGCGTCCCGTTGTAGTTACCATTGTAGCACGTGTGTAGCCCAGCGTGTAAGGGCCATGAGGACTTGACGTCATCCCCACCTTCCTCCGGCTTATCACCGGCAGTTTCGCTAGAGTCCTCAGCCGAACTGTTAGTAACTAACGATAAGGGTTGCGCTCGTTGCGGGACTTAACCCAACATCTCACGACACGAGCTGACGACAGCCATGCAGCACCTGTGCGAAAGCCAGCCGAACTGAAGGTTACCATTCTGTAACCGGCACTTTCCATGTCAAACGCTGGTAAGGTTCTTCGCGTTGCGTCGAATTAAACCACATGCTCCACTGCTTGTGCGGGTCCCCGTCAATTTATTTGAGTTTTAATCTTGCGACCGTACTCCCCAGGCGGGGTGCTTAACGCGTTAGCTACGACACCGAACAAAAGTCCGACGACTAGCACCCATCGTTTACTGCATGGACTACCGGGGTATCTAATCCCGTTTGCTACCCATGCCTTCGCATCTCAGCGTCAATATCAGTCCAGAAAATCGCCTTCGCCACTGGTGTTCCTTCCAATATCTACGAATTTCACCTCTACACTGGAAATTCCATTTTCCTCTCCTGAATTCCAGAACAGAAGTTTTAAAAGCAATTCCTAGGTTGAGCCCAGGGATTTCACTTCTAACTTTCTGTTCCGCCTACATGCGCTTTACGCCCAGTAATTCCGAACAACGCTAGGACCTTCCGTATTACCGCGGCTGCTGGCACGGAATTAGCCGGTCCTTCTTCTTCGGCTACTGTCATTATCCTCACCGATGAAAGAGTTTTACAACCCTAAGGCCTTCGTCACTCACGCTGCATTGCTGGATCAGGGTTGCCCCCATTGTCCAATATTCCCTACTGCTGCCTCCCGTAGGAGTCTGGGCCGTGTCTCAGTCCCAGTGTGGCTGATCGTCCTCTCAAACCAGCTAAAGATCGAAGCCTTGGTGAGCTTTTACCTCACCAACAAGCTAATCTTGCGCGGGCCAATCTTATAGCGATAAATCTTTCCCATTACTGGAGTATACGGTATTAGCTACAGTTTCCCGCAGTTATTCCGTACTATAAGGTATGTTCCCACGTGTTACTCACCCGTGCGCCACTAAGGACACCTAGCAAGCTAGGGCCTCCGTTCGACTTGCATGTATAAAGCATGCAGCAAGCGTTCGTTCTGAGCCATAATCAAACTCTTAAGTTGAATTACCTACTCATAAAAAACAAAGTTTTAAATTGACGTAGGTTAGACGCCAAAATAACGAGCTATCATTTTTCTCAAATGAAAGCCTAATCGAAATTTGACGTTATAAACCCACCGTCTATTCATTTCATATTTACAAAAAATAAAGAGCAAGAATCACTAATGCACAATAAATGGCCTAGTGAATCGAATAAAAAGTAGATTATATCTACACTTTATGTAGGCATTGTCAAATGCATTTCATTAAAAAAAATAAAAAAAAACCGTTGAAAAGAAGCGTTTTTTAGGGAGTTGGTTGCGGGGGTAGGATTTGAACCTACGACCTTCAGGTTATGAGCCTGACGAGCTACCAAGCTGCTCTACCCCGCGATCAGAAAACGAAAGATATGTCAAAATATCAACAATTACAATGATTATTCTTGGTAGCGGAGGAGGGATTTGAACCCCCGACACATGGATTATGATTCCACCGCTCTAACCAACTGAGCTACTCCGCCATAGAGAAATATTGTTTTATATTATATTAGCCTAATCTTAAATGATTTTGTTTATTTCTCTTAATATGAAACTTTTTGCGTTACTAACACCCAATTTGTTTACTTGAGAGTTTATAACAATCTCTACACCCTTAGGTTTTCCATCAAAAATTGGATAACTGCCTATAGAAATATTTTTATATTTTCTCTCAGCTTGGACAAGTAGATGGGCTATTTTACTCTCAAAAAGTTTTGTAGATATTGTGGTTGAATAGAATTTATTTTTAATTTTTATCATTTTTTTAAACTCTTTCATCATCGCTTGTACTATTGAAGGTATGCCAGCAAAAACATAAATATTTTCAATTTTAAAACCTGGTGCCCCACTAACTTTATTTAAAATTAACTTAGAGCCTTCCGGCATATACGCCATTTTCATTCTAGCATCAGTTAATTCAGATTTAATTTTTGAATAATATTTTTTTAATTCTCTATATGCGCCATTATGTAATTTGTATTTTTTTTTTACTGCTAAACTAATTGACTCAGATGTAATGTCA
>CACGSS010000009.1 GCA_902575725.1 uncultured Alphaproteobacteria bacterium
CTGCATTATCTGGTAATTTTTCTAAAGTTTTTTTTAGATTTTTTAAGTCATTTTTTTTAGGAAAGGGAAAGCTGTTAGCAAGTTTGATAGCATTTAAATTAAATTTAATTTTTTTTGCTCTTTTTAATATATTTTTTTCATAAATGTAACCGCCTGTTTTTGTATTAATATCACCCGGATAAATAAAATAATAAGATTTATTGTGTATTACTGATCTCTTGTTCATAAGAAGCCCAAGCTACATTTGACTCAGTTAAAATAATTTTAATTTTATGCAACTTGTTAAAATCTTCTATGTAATCTTTTTGTAATTTATCGCATATTCTATCAAAAATATCTTTAGCTAGAAATTCCGTAGAGGTAATTATATTTTTAAATTCTTCAACTTCGTCTAAATTTTTATAACTATAAAATTTTAATACGTCGGAGAGAATTTCTGTTACAACCCCGAGATCCATAATAATGTTATATTTGTTAACCTCTTTTGCATAAAACTCAGCATCAACTATGTAGGTCGCTCCATGCATATTCTGTGCTGGTCCAAAAACCTCACCCGGGAGAGAATGTGCAATTAAAATATTATTTCGAACAGTAATTGAATACATTTTAATACTTTATAGCATGCATTATGCTTTCTGGATTATTTAATATTGAAATATAATCTTTCTCTAGATCCTTAAAGTCACTTTCAGTGTTTATTAATTTAAGAAGTTGGTTATTAGATAAAGCATTAATTGCTAAATTCAATCTCTTTTTATAATCATATTTTTTTGATAAATATTTTGGAATATTTGAAACTTGAGAACCAATAATTTTTAATCTCTTTGAGTGAAAATTACCTCCTAAATTTATATGACCTTTTCTATTTCCATACCAACTAGCCTCAATAAATTTTCCCTCAAAATTTAATTTTTTTAGTGATTGGTTTAATACATCATAATTAGATGTTGTATTAATTATAACATCTAAATCTTTAATTTTTTTAAAATTAATAAATTTTAGTCCTAGAATATTAGCAAATTTCTTCTTTTTAATATTTATGTCAGTAATAAAGACATTTTTAAATTTTAGTAATTTATAGTAGTAGGCAGTTAAAATACCAACAGAGCCCATCCCTATTATCAATATTTTGTTATTTAATTTTGCTTGAGTATCCCAAAAGATATTAATAGCTGTTTCCATATTTGCTGTTAGTAAATATTTTCGAATATCACCATTACCTTTTAAAATGTTCACATTATTTATATCAATCTTAAATAGCGACTGATGAGGGTAAAGACAGAATGTATTTTTATTTAAATATTTTTTTGGGCCTTCAACAATTTTACCAACATTAATGTAACCGTATTTGATTGGAAAAGAAAAAGATCCCTCTTGAAAAGGAGATTTCATTAATTCGAACTGATCTTTGCTAATATTACCAGATACTACTAATCTCTCAGTACCCTTACTAATTCCTGAATAAAGAGTTTTTACAAGAACAGTTTTAGAATTTTTTTTATAGCTTAGTATTTTTTTCTTAATAATTGGTTTATTTTTATTCTTAAGCCATAGAGAATAAGTTTCCATAATAATTATATAAATGTTAAATATCACTTATGCTATCAAAGTTTTGGTCCGATTTAACATCAGCAGATATTAGTAAATTAGGTAAAAATAAAATACTTATTCTCCCATTTTCATCTGTAGAACAACATGGAGAACACCTTCCATCAGGTACTGATAAATTGATATTAGATGGAATTTTAAATACTTTTGTTAAGAAATATCCCAAACTTAATAAATATTTAATTCTACCAAATATCTCGATAGGTTCAGCGAGTGAGCATAATAGCTTTGAGGGCACTCTATCTTCGAACTCTACAAATTATATTGATTATATTATCAGCATAGTTGGTGAGTTATGTATTCGTAGATATAAAAAATTTATCTTTTTAAATAGTCATGGTGGACAAATTAGTCACTTAGATATAGCTGCTAAAGAAATTAAAAGTAGATATAAAGCTGTCGATATTGTTAAGGCACATTATTTTTTATTCAAAGGTTTTGAAAAAATTATTCCAAAAAAGGAATTACTATATGGATATCATGGAGGTGAATTTGAAACATCAATAATGCTCCACCTTTATCCAGAATTGATTAAATTAAATAAAATTAAAAGAAACAAACTCTCATCTGACTTTAAATCTAAAAAAATAATTTCTTATGAAAGAACAATTAAAAGAGCTTGGAATACAAAAGATTTGTCCAAGACAGGTATAATTGGTAATCCTACAAAATCTTCTGCAGATAAAGGAAAAAGAATTCTAGATCTTACATCAAGTACCTTAAAAAAAATAATTGATGAAATGAACTAGTGGAGGCCCACCCCGGAATCGAACCGAGCTACAAGGATTTGCAGTCCTCTGCATAACCAATCTGCCAGCGGGCCATAAAACTAAGCATAACACTTTTATTGATATTTGTAATCGGGATTAGTGCCAGATGTGTATTCTATACCATCAATTACTACTTTTGGCCAAGTACCAATTCCAATAAGTTTGGGTCTTGACTCCAGATAATCTAAAATACCTTGAATCTTTTCAAAATCGCTCATAAATTTTTTTAACTTTGGAAAGTTATCTAAAATTTTATCATCTAATAGCAATGCTAGTGAAACATGATGATAAACATTAAAATCACAATAAAATGCTCTTTCTCCTAAAAAAAAATTACCTTCATATTTACTTAGTAACTTTTCAAAATTTGTAAAAGCTTTGGGTAAAATTTCATCTAAAAGATTTTTTTTATTCTTTAAGTGCATTTCACCAACCCAAACATTTATAGTTGGATTTAAAGGAAAAAATAGATCATGGGCTGACTCAAATATAGAGTCAGCATATGCCACCATTTCCTCATTATTGGGAATATTGTTTGTAAGTTTAGCTATATATCTTGAGATAGTATTGCTTTGCCATATTTCAATTTTCTCATCTATAACAAGCAAAGGTAATTTATGAAAAATCACCTCTTTTTTGACATCACCCCATGGTTTTTTAAAATAATCCCATGCCATTTCATATGAATATTCGATACCCGCAGTATGTAGCATCATCCTTGGAGCCTCACACAAAGCTCTAAGATTGAAATAGATTAACTGTAGTTTAGACATAAAGTTTATATTAATATTTTTATATTATAAATATTTATCATGAAAACTAAAAATTATTTATCTGAAGCACAAAATTTTCTGAAAAGAAATACACAAGTAAAATCATTCGATATCGTAATGCATGATTGTAATGGTGTGGGTCGTGGAAAAATAATTAGAAGAAATGAGTTATTAAATTTGTATAAGTCTGGTAGGCAATTTCCTCTTTCATTACTTGGAATGGATATTACTGGTGAGGATACACCTGAAACAGGATTGATTTTAGAGCAAGGTGATGGTGACATAAAAGCTTGGCCTATACCATCATCACTTAAGTTATTGCATAACAGCAAACCACTAAGAGGTGAGTTATTCATGAACATGTATGATATTGATGGAAAAAAACTGTTAACAGATCCAAGAAATGTTTTGGAAAATAAAATTCAAGATTTTAAAAAAAAAGGAATTAATTTTTATGCAGCATTTGAGCTAGAATTTTTTTTTGTTTCAAATGAATTGGATGAGTATGGAAAACTAAAACCAGCAAAATCTATACTTGGAAAAAGAGCATCAATTAAAAAGACAGATGTATATTCAGTAGATCATCTTCATGGTATGTTACCTTTAATTGATGATATTTATGAAGCTACAAAACTTGCAAAAATAGATGCTGAAACTATTATTTCAGAGTACGCACCCGGTCAATACGAATTAACATTAAAACATCAAAAATCGTTACTAAAAGCTGCTGATGATATTTTAAGGCTAAAAAGAATTATAAGAGCACAAGCAAGAAAACATGGAGTCACTGCATGCTTTATGGCAAAACCTATGGAAAATATTTCTGGTTCTGGAATGCATTTTCATATTTCACTTTATGATCAAAAAGAAAAAAATATTTTTGCCGAAAGAAATAATGAAAAAATAAATAAAAATCTTAATTATGCACTTGGGGGTCTTTCAAAAACCATGGGTGAAAGTATGTTGATATTCGCGCCAAATGCTAATAGTTGGAGGAGGTTTGTTTCAGGGTCTTATGCACCAACAAAGCCTAATTGGGGAATAGATAACAGATCAGTTGCTTTTCGAATACCAAGTAGTAATAAAAATAATAGAAGGATAGAACATAGAGTCTCAGGAGTTGATGCAAACCCATATTTAGTAGCCTTAACTATAATTTCAGCAATTGAATTAGGAATTCAAAATAAAATTTATCCAGATAAACAAACAACTGGAAATGCTTATTTAAAGAAAAATAATCAAAAATACAAAATTCCTTCTGACTGGAATTCATCAATTATGCTATCTAAAAAATCCTCTTTTTTAAAACAAACTTTAGGCCCAGAATTACATAAGGCGTTTATAGCCATTAAGGAAATGGAATATCATAAATTTGCTAGTACTATATCAGAATTAGATATTGATTTATATTTAGATGCTATTTAACTTTATCTAGAAAATCATTAAGCTCTTTTTCTTCCATTTTAATAAGATGTTTATCTTCAGGGTATACACCACTATTAAATTCATCAACAAACATCTTAAAACCTTTTATTCTTAATTCTTGTAATTCTCTCTCTTTAATTTCTAAATCTACATATTTTTTTGCATGTCGAGGATAATGACCAACGTTTGTTCCAAGTATATCATTACAAAATAAATATTGTGTATCACACACATCACCACAACCCATACCCATAGTTATCATTTTAGTATTCTTTGTTATAAATTCTGCAAGCTCAACTGGTACCACCTCAACTTCTACGCAAGCTGCTCCAGCATTTTCGAGATCTTTTACTTTTTGATATACTTTAAAAGCTTCGTTTGATGTTTTTCCTACAGCTCTATAATTAGTCCATGTTGCAATATTTGGGACTAATCCAACGTGTGCAGTTACAGGTATTCCCTCTTTTGCCATAGCTTCAATAAAGTTAATAGAGTGTGAACAATAAATAGCATCTGCTCCCATTTCCATTATTTCAAAACCTTTTTTTATTGCCTCTTGAGGAGAACTCACCACCCCATGTTTAAGACCAACAGATAAAAATGCTGTTGGAGCAACTTTTCTTACATCCTTGAAATGATGATCGGGCTCACAGGAAATTATTTCAATTCCTGCTTTGTAGGCAGCTTCTGCCTCTTTTGCTGTATCTATATGAGTTTGAGGCCATTTTTTTTTTCCTTTTTGACTCCATAAATCAAAGACGGTAGTTCTTTTAGCCATTGTTATTAGATGGAACAGCTACTTGTAATTCATATGAAGGGTTCTTTGCTTGTTTTAAAATTGTAGGGATGATTTCAGAGTATGCTCCCCATAAACCTTTCTTAGCTGGTGGCATCTGATCTTTAACTAATTGGTGCAGTTTAGGCAAGTTATGCGAGGGCACAGTAGGGAACATATGATGTTCAATATGATATTCCATCTGCCAATATAAAAAACTGAAGATCGGGTTTAAATGCATTGTTCTAGTACTATATCTATGATCTTTGATATTATCTTTTAGCCCAGTGTGTTGAGTTAATCCAAAAAGTCTTTTGAGTGTTATCCCATAAAAGTTTGGAAGTAAAAAATATAAAACGGGCAACCAAGACTGAAAAGCAATTGATATTGAAATTAATAAGATCCAAATACCAACATGTAATCTTGAGGAGTTTATGCATTTTTGATGTTCTCTTTCAGGAATAACTTGTTTCATCACTTCTGTTTTTTTGCCTAAAGCATGAAGAATAGTCTCGTATTGAGTTGTTTTTTTAAAATTAATTATGTCAAAGAAAGGTATGAATAAACTAAAAAAGTAAAAAACATCAGTTGGTCTTCTAATTGCTATTTCAAAATCAAGAGGATCATCGAAGTAAGTATAACCATGATGACGAAAATGAGACCATCTCCATCTTACTGGTTCAAATCCATTCATATAACTACCAATTTGATAAAAAAAGTTATTCCAAGAGTTCGTTTTAAAAGCAGTTTTATGTCCAGTTTCGTGCCAAATAGGATCTGCGCAATTCCATATATTTCCATAAATTAAAAAAAATAATAAAGACCACCAAGTCCCCCATGTCATATAAGCTAAAACACCAAATACAATTAAAGACCCAAAGAAAATAAACATGTGTTTAAAACCTTGATAATCAGACTTCTTAAGAAGCTTTACAAATTCTTCTTTATCAACGTCACAATGATGCCATTTGTCTAAGTCAACTTTCATTTATAAAAAAATACCATAAACTAAAAAAAAATAAATAAGGTCAGACAAAAGATCCTATTGCACCAGCTATGGCAAGAATCAGGCCCAATCTAGACAAAGACCCAGAATTTTTAATATATTTTTGATTGGGGGATAGGTTTTTTTTAGCTGATACATATAGATGCATATTTATAAATATGGCTGTTATTAGAATTAAGCTAGCTCCAAATAATTTCATATGAAAAGTCCAGCCTAAATTAAATGAGCCGTATATTACCAATAACAAAATAATTCCAGTAACCCACATTGTGATGATAGCTAATAAAGATAAAAATGCTAAAACCTTAAAACCTTTAGCCAAATGAGGCTCAGGCACTTTACCTTCTTTTTTATATATAGATTGTATAACAGCACTACCAATACCTCCTCCTCCAGCAATAAACAGAGATATAAGATGAAGAAACTTACAAATGTAAATAATCATACAAAAAAAATATCATAATTTAATATTTATGAGTTAATATATTTTAAAAGTTGATAAAAAAAAAGATTGTCACAATAGTTGGTGCTGGCGTCATTGGCGCTGGATGGGCTGCTAGAATGCTAGCATGTGGTCTAATTGTTAATGCTTATGACCCAAGTGTTAAGGCAAGAAAGCAACTATTATTAAACACTAAAACAGCTTTAAAGAGCCTTCAAAAATTAGGTTTAAATAAAAATACAAAACTTAGTAATTTGAAAATTTATTCTGATCTCAGAGAGTCTCTTCATTCAACCACCTTTGTCCAAGAAAATGCTCCAGAAAATGAAAAGTTAAAGAAGAAACTTCTCAAAAATATAGATCAATTATTACCAAAAAATATAATCATTGCGTCAAGTTCATCAGGACTTTTACCTACAAGAATTCAATCTTTATGTAATTATCCAGAAAGAGTTTGTATAGGGCATCCATTTAACCCTGTATATCTATTACCTCTTGTTGAGTTGGTATCAGGAAAACAAACAAAGAAAAACACAATAACTAGAGCTAAGAAGTTTTACGAAGAAATAGGAATGAAGCCTTTGATTGTAAAAAAAGAAATTGAGGGCTATATATCTGATCGCTTACAGGAGGCTCTTTGGAGGGAGGCTCTTCACATAATTAAAGATGGCATTGCTTCAACTCAAGATGTTGACGATGCAATTGTTTATGGACCAGGATTAAGATGGTCTTTTATGGGTGTTTGTCTAACTTTTCATTTGGCAGGAGGGCAAACTGGTATGAAACACATGTTAGAGCAGTTCGGACCTGCTCTTAAGTTACCTTGGACTAAACTAAAGGCTCCAAAACTAGATGCAAAACTAAAAAAATTAATGATTTCAGGAACAAAAAAACAGGCAGGAAAATATAGTATTAAAGATCTAGAAGTGCAAAGAGATATTTTTTTGATTGAAATCATGAAAACTTTGAATAAATATCAAAGAAATAATTTTCCTAATTGGAATAAAAAATTTAATAAATTTTAATATGAGCGAAAATCTATCAATTAAAACAATCGATAAAAATAAAAAGTCTATTTTAGTTGATTGGAGCGATGGTTTTAAAAGTAAATATAACTTCCTATGGTTGAGAGATAATTGTCCCTCTGAAGTACATCCAACTGCGCGTGAAAGAACTTTTAATTTGCTTACTGTATCTGAAAATATTCACCCAAAAAATTACTCTCTAAATGGCGAAGGTAATCTTGAGATTGAATGGAGTGAGGGAGGGCATAAAAGTGTTTATGAGAAAGATTGGTTGAGACATAATTGTTATTCTTTAAAACACACTCGAGAGTACGTTTCACCATATAAGATTTGGGATAAATCCATGCAAGATACATTTTCAGATATTCAAATAGATTACAGTGAAATAATTAGTGGTGATGACGGTTTAAAAAAGTGGTTACAGCAACTACATTATTTTGGTATTTCAATTGTTAAAAACGCTCCAACAGATGTAAATTCTGGTTTTGATATCCTCAAAAATATAAGTCACACTCGAGAAACTTTTTTTAAAACACCATTCGAAGTTATTGATATACCTAATCCTAACAATTCAGCTTATACTGCTGCAGGTTTAAGAAATCATATTGATTTACCATATTATGAAATAGCCCCTGGATACCAGTTCCTCCACTGCTTAATAAATAATGCTACTGGGGGTGAGTCAGTTGCTTTAGATGGTTTTAAGGTAATTGATTATTTAAAAAATAATCACCCAAGTGATTATGAAGTATTACTTAATACGTCTGTAAAATTTGTAAATAGGGATTACACAACTAATACAATTAGAGTTATGCATAAACCCATAATTACTTTAGATCATAACAACGATTATAATGATATTAGGTTCAGTGTTGCCTATATGGGAGTAATGGACTGCCATCCTGATAAAATGGATCAATTTTACTCTGCATACAGAAATCTATTTAGCCTTCTTCATGATGAGAGGTTTGAAATAAATTTTCGTATGCAAGCCGGAGATATTTTTAGCTTTAATAATCGTAGAGTGTTACATGGTAGAAAAGAATATGATGCCAATTCCGGAGAAAGACATCTTCAAGGATATTATATGGACAGAGATGAAATCATAGGTCGTTTAAATTTTATTGAAAATATTAACCCTTAATATTAGGGGCCAGTTCAGTATTGAGTAGAATTGTTAGAAACTACTTTGGTGGCTTCATCTTTTTAACCTCCATCCTTAAACCTATCCTCTAGGTGATTCTATTTTATCAAATTAATTAATTTTTGTATTTTTATTTTAAAAAAAAATGTTGGTAATTATTCTAAATCTTATTTTCATTTAATCGTTCAAATTACTAAATCTGAGGCGATTATGATCTTTGAAAAACAATTTATTTTGTTATAAATCAAACTTTATCATGAATTTTGAACAAGCAAGGTCAAATATGGTTCTTAATCAACTCAGAGCTAATCGTATAAAAAAATCATCTTTAATTGAAAAAATTGAATTATTTCCAAGAGAAAACTTGTATCCAAAAACTTATAAACATTTAGCTTACTCTGATAAAATTATATTTTTAGACGATGGTCGTTTTATTCTCCCTCCTTTAACATCATTTCATTTATTACAAGCGTTGGGAGAGATTGACGATGAGAGTATTTTAGAAATTGGCTCTGGTTTTGGTACATCAACATCAATTATTAATAAATTTTCCTCTAATATTGACTGTATAGAGTCTTCTATGCAAATGACTGAAATTTTCAAAGATAGTATTAATGATGGTTTGTTCAATGCCTCTTTATTAGATTTAACGATAGAAGAATTTTTCAATAACAAAAAACCAAATATTAAAAAATACCAAAAAATTATTATTAATGGTTCACTTGATGAAGAGCCCAAAAATATAATTAAAAATGCATCAGATAATGCAGAAATAGTTTGTATAATTGATAATCAAGATTTTAAACATAAGATTGTTAAATATATAAAAGTAGGAGGCAAATCGAATAAGTTTGTTATAGATGAAGCCTCTTCTTCTTATATTTATAAATATGTGCAATCCGAACCATTTGTATTTTAGCAAATGGATGAATTTCAAAATAAAAAAGAATATGAAAATGAGATTTATCAGCTTTGGTTAGATAAAGAATGTTTTAAACCTAAATACAATTTTGATAAGAACTTTTCTATTTGTATACCTCCCCCAAATGTAACAGGGTCGCTGCATATGGGACATGCACTTAATAACACTATTCAAGATATTTTAACAAGATATCACCGTATGAATGGCTTTAATACTCTATGGCAACCAGGAACAGACCATGCAGGCATAGCGACACAAATGGTTGTAGAAAGAAACTTAGCTGAGAAAAATATTTATCGTAAAGATCTCACAAGAGAAGAGTTCATTGAAAAAATATGGGAGTGGAAAGAATATTCGGGTTCCACAATCATAAATCAATTAAAAAGGCTTGGTAGCTCATGTGATTGGTCTAGGGAAAGATTTACGATGGATGACGGATTATCATCTGCAGTTAGAAAGGTCTTTGTTAAGTTATATAAAGAGGGGTTAATATATAAAGATCAAGCTCTAGTTAATTGGGATACTAAATTTAAAACAGCTATTTCCGATTTAGAAGTTGTTCCCACAGATGTAAGCACCCAAATTTACTATATAAAATATCCTAGCTCTAATTCTGAGAGTATAACTTTAGCGACAGTCAGGCCAGAAACAATTTTTGGTGATGTTGCTATAGCAGTAAATCCCAATGACAGTAGATATACTTCATTAAAAAAAGAAACTTTTACTATTCCTTTAACCTCAAGATCTATTCCACTTATATTTGATGAATATTCTGATCCTGAAATGGGAAGTGGTGCAGTAAAAATTACCCCAGCACACGATTTTAATGATTTTGAAATTGGAAAAAGGCACAACTTAGAACTATTAAATATTCTAAACGAGGATGGATCATTGAACGAAAATTGTCCAAAAGAATTTCAGGGTTTAGATCGATTTGAGGCAAGAAAAAAAGTTGTTCACTTACTAAAAGAAAAAGGTTTTTTAGAAAAAATTGAAGATTATAAAACTACAATACCATATGGTGATCGCTCTAACACTGTTGTCGAACCTTTTTTAACTCATCAGTGGTTTTGTAATGCTGAAGAATTAGCAAAACAGGCAATGAAAGTTGTCAAAGACGGTGATACAAAATTTTTTCCCTCAAATTGGGAGAAAACTTACTTTCAATGGATGGAAAATATTAGACCATGGTGTATTTCTCGACAAATATGGTGGGGACATCAGATTCCTGTTTGGTATGGCCCTGATGGAAAAGAATTTTGTGCAGAAACTGAAGAAGAAGCAAAAAATTTAGCTGTAAACTATTATAAAGCAGATAAAATAATTTTAAAAAGAGATCAAGACGTTTTAGACACCTGGTTCTCCTCAGCTCTTTGGCCATTCTCTACATTGGGATGGCCCAATAAAGAACAAACATTAGATACATTTTACCCTAATTCTGTACTAGTTACTGGTTTTGATATCATCTTTTTCTGGGTTGCTCGCATGATGATGATGGGAAATAAATTTATGTCAGAAACACCTTTTAAAACTGTTTATGTTCATGCTCTTGTTCGTGATGAAAAAGGTCAAAAAATGTCAAAATCAAAAGGTAATGTCATAGATCCTTTAGAAATAATTGACAAGTATGGCGCAGATACACTTCGGTTTACTTTAACATCATTAAATACACCAGGAAGGGATGTAAGATTAAGTGAGCAACGCATAGCTGGTTATAGAAACTTTGTTACTAAAATCACCAATGCCTACAAGTTTGCTGAATTTAAAGGAATTTATCCATTTACAGATAATGATAATTTTAACCCTAATCATATTTTTAATATTTGGATTATAAATGAGTTTCAAGAATTATATAAAAAAGTTCAAGAAAATTATGAGAAATACTATTTTCATGAAGTAGCTAATCAACTATATCATTTCACATGGCATACTTTTTGTGACTGGTATATTGAACTTTCTAAAAATCTTTTAGACAACAGTCAATTTAGTGATGAAACTAAACACACATTTCATTTGGTATTTAATTCTTTACTGCAACTTTTACATCCGGTGATTCCTTTTATCACTGAAAAATTGTGGGGTAAAAATAATAAAGATATCTTGATGAGTCATCAGTGGGACTATGTTGATCTAAAAACTGAGAGTGAACATGTATCTAAAACAAAGTTATTTATTGACTTTATAGAGGAATACAGGTCAATAGAAAAACTTTTTGAAATCAAAAAAGAAGATACTGTAGAAATTTTTTCTAAAAACCAATTAATTCAAACAACTTTAGAAGATAATAAAAAAACGTTCGAATTTTTAACAAGAAAAAAACTTTCATCGTCTCATAAAGATAATAGTGTTACTTTACCTTTTAAAGAGTTTGATTTCGAAATTTCCACTAGCCAAATTGATAAATCTAAAATCAAAGAAAAACTTCAAGAAAATAAAAGTTTTTTGGAAAAAGAAAAAAATACAATTGATAAAAATTTATCAAATGAAAACTTTGTATCAAAAGCTCCAAAAGATCTCATTGATCAAAATAAAGAAAGACAAAGTTCAATTAATATGGAATTGTCTAAAATTGATAGTATATTAATTAACATTCAATAATGGTTGATAAAAGCAAATTACCAAGTAGACATGTTTCTGTAGGTCCTAAAAGTGCACCACATAGAGCCTTTTATTATGCTATGGGTATTACCGAAGAACAGATTAAACAACCTTTTGTCGGTGTAGTAACCACATGGAATGAGTCTGCCCCTTGCAATATTTCACTTTCTCGCCAAGCTCAATCAGCCAAAAAAGGTGTGTGGGATGCAAAAGGCACACCCAGAGAATTTACTACCATTACTGTTACTGATGGTATAGCTATGGGTCATGAGGGAATGAAATCTTCTTTAACTAGTAGGGAGATTATAGCTGACTCAACTGAACTTTCTGTAAGAGGGCACTGTTATGATGCCTTAGTTGGATTGGCTGGGTGTGATAAATCTTTGCCAGGTTTAATGATGGCAATGCTCAGACTTAATGTACCATCTGTATTTATGTACGGTGGATCTATATTACCAGGTGTTTATAAGGATAAGGACGTAACTATAGTAGATGTTTTTGAGGCTGTTGGAAAACATTCAACAGGTAAGATTTCAGACCAAGAACTCCATGACATTGAGTGTGTTGCTTGTCCATCTGCTGGATCCTGTGGCGGACAGTTTACCGCAAATACCATGGCATGCGTTTCAGAGACTATTGGTTTAGCTCTTCCAGGTTCTGCTATGACACCAGCTCCTTATGAAAGTAGAGATAAATACGCTTATGAAAGTGGAAAAGTGGTTATGGAATTAATTGAAAAAAACTTGAGACCTAGGGATATTGTTACAAAACAATCATTAATAAATGCGGCTGTGGTTGTTTCAGCATCAGGTGGATCAACCAACGCAGGTTTACATCTACCTGCTATGGCTCATGAAGCTGGTATTGAATTTACCTTGGAAGATGTCTGTAATATTTTCCAATCAACACCTTATATAGGTAATTTGGCCCCGGGGGGGAAATATGTAGCTAAAGATTTATATGAAGTTGGTGGCGTTCCTGTTCTAATTAAAGCACTCATTGATGGCGGGTTGATTGATGGATCATGCATGACTGTTACTGGAAAAACGTTAGCTGAAAATGTAAAAAATGTGGAGTTACCAAAAAATCAAGATGTTGTTTATCCTGTCAATAGCCCAATTACTAAAACAGGTGGCGTGGTAGGTTTGAAAGGTTCACTTGCTCCAGATGGTGCGATCGTAAAAATAGCTGGACTTAAAAAATTACAGTTTAAAGGAAAGGCAATTTGCTTTGATAGAGAAGAACATGCACTAGACGCTGTCTTAAATGGTAAAATTAAACCTGGTCATGTTGTGATAATAAGATACGAGGGTCCAAAAGGAGGACCAGGTATGAGAGAAATGCTATCTACCACTAGTGCCCTTTACGGACAAGATCTTGGCGAAGAGGTAGCTTTAATTACTGACGGAAGGTTCTCTGGAGGTACACGAGGTTTTTGTATTGGTCATGTAGGTCCAGAGGCTTATGATTGTGGACCTATAGCGTTAGTTGAAGATGGTGATGAAATAGAAATTGATGCAGAGAAAAATTTACTAAATTTGAATGTAGACGAAAAAACGTTATCCGATAGAAAAACTAAATGGATTAATAAAGAACCTGAGTTTATGTCAGGTACTTTATGGAAATACATGAAAACTGTTGGACCTGCAAGCCTAGGGGCAGTTACACACCCTGGTGGTAAATTAGAAAAAAAGACTTATTCAGATATTTAAATCTATAAGAATAGGACAATGATCAGAGGGTCTATCCATATCACGGTATTCTTTTATTACTTTTAGTTTCATTATTTTACTTTTCAAAAATGGAGATAAAAGAAAGAAGTCTATTCTTATTCCTTCCTCTTTTCCAAATTTGTAAGTTTTATAATCAAAAAAAGTATAACTTTGTTTTTTTGGAGTAGTCTTAAACACATCAATTAGATCTAGATTTATTAATTTATAGAATTCTTTTCTTGATTGAGGTTGTGCTAGAGCATCATTTTTATATTTTTTAATATCATGAGCATCTTCATCATCTGGAATTACATTAAAATCTCCCATTAATAAAACTTCATATTCTTTTTTAAGTTTTTCTATTTCTTTATAAAGTAATTTCATCCATTCAAGCTTATTTGTAAATTTGTCTGTATCTATAGGATTTCCATTAGGGAAATAACAATTGAGGATTGCTAAATTTTTATCTTTTATAATAACTGTATTGTTTCTTGCTTGTGTCATATTTAACTTCTTTAAGGGATTTTCATTTAATACAATTTCTCTTTTACAAGAAACACTTACCCCATTATAGCTTTTTTGAGTTTCAGCCACTGTTTTTAATGAAAATTGATTAAAAAAATTTTCTACGTATTCTTTATCTAATATCTTCAGTTCTTGTAAGCAAATTATATCTGGAGCTTCTGTTTTTATTATTTTTTCTATAAGTGGTTCTCGAGCTCTTAAAGAATTTACATTCCAACTAATTATTTTCACAATTAAACACTAAATGATGTGCCACAGCCGCAAGAATTTTTAGCATTAGGATTTGAAATAGAGAAACTAGAGCCTATCAATTCATCTTTATAATCTAATTCAGACTCATTTATGAAAGTCATAGAATTTTTATCGATCAAAATTTGTAAATCTTTAAAATTAAATACATGATCTTTGGTTTCATTAATTACATTTTCACTTTTAAATACGTACTGAAATCCAGAACATCCACCACCTTTGACTCTGATTCTAAAATATTTCATATTTTGATCTTTTAGAACTTCTTGAATTTTATTTATAGCTTTATCTGTTATATTAATACTTCCCATATGTTCAGTAATTTATCAGCTTTACCAGAAAATTCAAAAGGAAGACTTTTCGATGAAATAAATGATCATCGATCACTCTACGAAAGAGATAGAGACAGAATTTATCATTCAACAGCCTTTAGAAAACTAAAAGATAAAACACAAGTATTTATGTTTGAAAAAGGTGACTATTATAGAAATAGACTAACACATACTCTTGAGGTTTCTCAAATAGCAAGATCTATAAGTAGAAAATTATCTTTAAATGAAGATCTCACAGAATGTATAGCGCTATCTCATGATTTAGGTCACAGTCCTTTTGGTCATGTGGGCGAAGAAATAATTACTCAAGAATTAGATGCAAATTTTAACCATAATTATCAATCTTTTAGACAAATTACATTATTAGAAAAGAGATATATAAATTTTGATGGTTTAAATTTAACTTGGGAAACAATAGATGGATTAATAAAGCATAATGGAAAAATACTAGAAACAAATAAAAACTACGACTTATCAAAAAATTTTAAATTTGATCTAAATAAGAATCCCTCATTAGAGGCTCAAATCGCTTCCTTATCTGATGATATAGCCTACATAGCTCATGATTTCGATGATGCTTTAAGATCAGGTATTCTGACAATATCAAGTTTAGCTGAAAATAAAGAACAATTTAATTTTATAGATTTTTCATATATTGCAAACTTAGATAAAAGTATTGCAAGAAATTACTTTTCAAGGTCCATTATGAACTACTTAATTTTGGATCTTCTTAACGAAACTGAAAATACTCTTTCTAATAATTCACAAATACGATCAATTGAAGATGTTATAATAAACACAAATTTTTTGGTTAAGTTTAGTCCTCCTGTATTAGATAAAGTAAAATTTCTTAAAAATTTTCTATTCGAATTTTTTTATACATCTGATTTTGTATATAAAAATAGAACGCAAGCTGAAAAAATTTTAGTATCTATAATAAAATTACTAAATAATGATACCTCTATACTTCCATCTAAATG
>CACGSS010000010.1 GCA_902575725.1 uncultured Alphaproteobacteria bacterium
GATAATTAGACAAGCAGAATATATTTTTTTTATAGTTACCATAAATGAAGTATAAAGAGGAAATTTTAGAGGGTTTTTTTGTAAAACGCTATAAGCGATTTTTTGTAGATTTGAAGATTGATAATGAAGTTGTCACAGCTTACTGCCCAAATACAGGGTCACTTTTGGGTTTATTAAAAGAGGATTCAAAAGTATTAGTTGCCAAAGTTGAAAACCCAAATGCAAAATTAAAATATAGACTAGAGGCAATTAAAGATCTCAAAACTTTTGTAGGAGTAAATACGTCACTGCCAAATGACGTCGTTTTCAACGCCATGAAGGAAAAAAAAATTTTGCAGGAGATTAAAGGAGATTTAAAAAAAGAGGTTAAATACGGAAAAAATTCTAGAGTTGATATCTTTGCTAGCCACCCAAATGGGGATACTTACATTGAAGTTAAATCAGTCACTTTATCAAGAAAAAAGAATTTAGCAGAATTTCCAGATGCAGTTACTTCAAGGGGATCTAAACATTTGATTGAGTTAAGTAATATGTCAAAAAAAGGTAGTAAATGTTTTTTAATATATCTAATTCAACGAAATGATGCAGATAGATTTTCTATAGCTAAAGATCTGGATAATGAGTATTATGAGAACTCTCTTAAAGCAAAAAAAAGTGGCGTACAATTTAGAGCTTTTAAATGTAACGTTTCACATAAAGGTATAAGTATTACTGGTGAGATAAATATTGATGAAAATTAAATCATACAAAAGTGATGAAGTAGAACTTTGTAGAGAGGCAAGTAAAATAACTGCGACTATTTTAGACGAACTAAATAATATTATTAAAGAGGGTGTTTCAACATCTGAGATTGATGATTATTGTTTAACAAGAATTCAAGAGCTGGGAGGAACACCTGCACCATTGTTTTACAGAGGATTTCCAAAGTCTACATGTACCTCATTAAATCATGTTATTTGTCATGGAATTCCAAATTATAATCGAAACCTTCAAAATGGAGATATTTTAAATGTAGATGTAACAACAATAATTGATGGTTGGCATGGGGACTCATCAAGGATGTTTAAAGTAGGAAATATTTCAATTAAAGCAAGTAATCTATGCAAGGTTACCCACGATTGTTTGATAGAGAGTATTAACGAGATAAAAGTTGGTGAGCCTATCAGTAGAATAGGAAAAAAAATTGAGGATATAGCAACCTCAAATAAATTTAGTGTTGTTAGAGATTTTTGTGGACATGGAGTTGGATTAAAATTTCACGAGAATCCTAGCATTTTACACTACTACGATAGTGAGTATGATAAAGTAAAATTTGTAGACGGAATGATTTTTACAATTGAACCCATGATCAATGCTGGTAAATATCAATCTAAAATACTTAATGATGGTTGGACTGCAGTGACCAAAGATAAAACACTTAGCGCTCAGTACGAACATACGATATACATTAATGGTGATATTATTGAGATTCTAACAGAGTCCCCAAGTAAGGCTTTTTATAATTGATACCAAGATACTCTAGAAAAATTCTTAAAGAAATCTGGGAAGATAGTAATAAATTTCAAATATGGCTTGACCTTGAAATTCTCGCTTGCGAGGCAATGGAAAAATTGGGTCAAATACCTAAAGGAACCTCAAACAAAATCAAAAAAAAAGCAAAGTTTAAGGTAAAAGAAATAGAAAAAATTGAAGAAAAAACAAAGCACGATGTAATTGCTTTTTTAACTAATGTAGCAAAGTATGTAGGACCCGAGTCTAGGTATATTCATAAAGGACTAACATCTAGTGATATTTTAGATACTTCTTTCTCCATACAACTTAACCAATCAAGCAATATAATTCTTGGAGGTTTAAAAACTTTGAGTAAATCTCTTTTAAATATTGCAAAAAAACATAAATACACATTATGTATCGGTAGAAGTCATGGTATTCACGCCGAAACAACTACTTTTGGATTAAAAATATTAGGTTATCTAGCCGAAAACAAAAGAAACATAGATCGTCTTAAAAATTCGATAAAACAAATACAAACAATTCAAATGTCCGGTCCTGTAGGGACATATTCAAATATTGACACAAGGGTAGAGCAAATGATTGCTAAAAAATTAAAATTTTCAATCGAACCTGTCTCCACGCAGATAATTCCAAGAGACAGGCATGCGGACCTTTTTTGCTCTTTTGCTATTATTGCAAGCTCAATAGAACGTCTATCAACTGAAATTAGACACTTACAAAGAACAGAAGTTTTAGAAGTTGAGGAAGGTTTTGGAAAAGGCCAAAAAGGTAGTTCGGCAATGCCTCATAAAAAAAATCCAATTTTATCAGAAAATTTAACAGGACTAGCAAGAGTGATTAGATCGTTAACCATTCCTGCTTTGGAGAATATAACTTCATGGCATGAAAGAGATATAAGTCACTCCAGTGTTGAGAGAATAAACGCTCCCAATGCCACCATAACGCTCGACTTTGCTGTTCAAAGAATGATCAACGTTTTAAATAATTTAAACATAAATAAAAAAAATATGATGAAAAATTTAAATCTTTTAAAAGGTCTACCCTATTCACAAAATGTCCTGATTTTTCTTATTGAAAATAAAGTTTTAAGAGAAGATGCCTATAAGATTGTTCAAGATTGTGCTTTGAAAACTTGGAAAGGTGATATGTCTTTTAAAGATAATCTTTTAAGTCATCCTCGTTTAGCCAAATTAAAAATATCAAGTAAAGTTAATAATATCTTCAATAATAAAAATCTTTTTAAAAATGTTGATAAAATATTTAAAAGGATTAATTGATGGTAGCAAAATTGAAAAAATTATATGAGGGAAAAGCAAAAATTATTTATGCCAAAACTAGTAAGGAAGTCATAGCTACTTATAAAAATGATGCTACAGCTTTTAATAATTTAAAAAAGGGCTCGATAAAGAATAAGGGTGCAATTAATAATACTATATCGAGTTATTTATTTCAAATATTGAATCATTGTGATATTCCAACACACTTTATAAAGAAAATTGATAAAAAATCTCAGCTTTTAAAAAAAGTAGATATTATTCCAATTGAAGTTTTGGTTAGGAATTTCTTTGCTGGCTCTTTATCTAAAAAGTTTGGTGTAAAAGAAGGAACACAATTATCTGATACGCTAATTGAGTATTGTTTAAAATCTGATGAACTTGGCGATCCTCATATAAGTTCTGAACATATTCTTAATTTAGGTTTATGTGATTTTGATGAATTAGAGTTAATAGATGAATATTCTTTGAGAATTAATGACATATTAAGGTCTACGTTCTATTCTATTGGAATAAATCTAGTTGACTTTAAATTAGAATTTGGAATTTGTAAAAAAACTGATGAGCTTGTTTTAGCAGATGAAATATCACCAGATACATGTCGTTTGTGGGATTTAAAAACAAATAAAAAACTTGATAAAGATCGATTTCGTAGAGATCTAGGAAATATCGAAGAAGCATATGAAGAGGTGCTTAAAAGGTTAAAATTAAAGATTTAATGCGAATAAAAATTTTAGTAAGACTTAAAGGCCAAATTTTAGAACCACAGGGAAAAGTAATTGAACAGTCGCTTAATAGTTTAGGATTTACAGAATTTTCAAATATTCGACAGGGAAAACTAATTGAATTAGATTTACCTGATAATATAAGTAAAGAGGAAAAAGTACAAAAAATCGACTCTGCTTGCAAAAAACTTTTGGTCAACGATATTATTGAAGAGTACGAAGTGCTTGGATGAGTTTTAAATCTGCTGTTATTACATTTCCTGGATCTAATTGTGACAGAGACGCATTATGCTACTTAAAAGATTTAACTAAAGGTGAGGTTCATAATATTTGGCATGAGGAGACATCATTGCCAAAAGTTGATTTAGTAATTTTACCTGGGGGTTTTAGTTTTGGTGATTATTTAAGATCAGGAGCAATGGCATCAAAAAGTAAAATTATTGGTGAAGTTATCAAACATGCAAATGATAATAGATATTTATTAGGTATTTGTAATGGCTTTCAAATTTTAACTGAAATTGGACTTCTTGAAGGAGCATTAATTCGAAATAAAAAACTCAAATTTTTAGGAAAAAATTGTTTTATTAAAAAAAAATTTAAAAATAATTTTAATTTATTAATCAAAGATAACCATATTCTTCAAATACCTGTAGCTCATAACGAGGGGAATTTTTATTGCGATAGTGAAACTCTGAATTTATTAAAAAATAATGAACAAATTGCATTTGAATATTGCAAAGGTGAATTCTCAAACACTGAAGAAAATATAAATGGTTCAATAGGAGCTATTGCAGGTATTACAAACAAAAAAAAGAATGTTCTTGGAATGATGCCTCATCCCGAGAGAGCATATTCTGATTTTCATCAATCACAAGATGGAAGACTTATTATAGAGTCGTTAATTTCATGAATGAAGAGTTAATACTTCAACACGGTTTAACTTTAGATGAATTTCAGGTCATTAGGAAATATATAAACAGAGACTTAAGCATTGAGGAATTGGGTATTTTTTCTGCTATGTGGAACGAACACTGTTGTTATAAAACTTCAAAAAAATGGCTTAAGAAACTCCCTACAGATAATGAAATTGTAATTCAGGGGCCAGGAGAAAACGCTGGTGTAATTGATTTGCAAGATAACGATGGTATCGCGTTTAAAATAGAAAGCCACAACCATCCAAGTTACATAGAACCTTTCAACGGTTCAGCAACTGGTGTTGGAGGTATACTACGAGATATATTTACAATGGGAGCAAGACCAATTGCTACTCTTGACTCAATTAGATTTGGTTTAATAGAAACTGAAAAAACAAAATACTTGTTAAATGGTGTGGTTCATGGAATTGGCCACTATGGTAACTGTATTGGAATTCCTAATATTGGTGGTGAGTGTGAGTTTGAGTCAACATATGATTTTAATAATTTGGTTAATGCTATGGCTGTGGGACATGTTCAAAAAGATAAAATTTTTTACTCTAAACCAAAATCTATTGGTGGCCTTATTGTTTACATTGGATCTAAAACTGGAAAAGATGGGATTCATGGAGCAAGTATGGCCTCTGATGTTTTTTCAGAGGAAGATGAGGATGAAAAAAGACCCTCTGTACAAGTTGGTGATCCTTTCATGGAAAAACTTTTAATGGAAGGTTGCTTAGAATTAATGTCTTCAGGATTAATAGAGTCTATGCAAGATATGGGAGCTGCGGGTATTACCTCCTCCAGTGTAGAAATGGCTTCAAAAGGAAATGTAGGTGTTTATATCAATCTTGATAAAGTTCCATTGAGGCAACCCTTGAGCGCCTATGAGATACTTTTATCTGAAAGCCAAGAAAGAATGCTAGCTGTTATCGATAAAAAAAATAATCATAAAGTCAGAGAAATTCTTCAAAAATGGCAAATTGATTATGAAGTAATTGGAGAAATTACAGATACAAAAAGAGTTGTGTTTGAGTCAAATAATAAAAAAGTTGTCGATCTTCCTGTAGAAATAATTGTTGATGATGCTCCTGAATACGATAGAGAGTTTTACATCCCAAGAAAAAGAAAAAACAAAGATTTTGATTTTTCCAAAATTAAATTGGAAGATATGATAATTAATCTTCTTACAAATCTTAATTATTTAGATAAAAGTTGGGTTTTCGATCAATATGACTCTACTGTGATGGGAGATACTATCAGAGAGCCAGGTCAATCATCAGGTATAGTAAAGATTCACGGAACACAAAAAGTTATTGGTGCATCTACCGACTGCAATCCTTTATATATAAGAATCAATCCTTATGAGGGTATGAAATATACGGTTGCTGAGTCCTATAGAAATCTAATTTCATGCAACATAAATCCTTTAGCGATTACAAATAACCTTAACTTTGCAAGCCCTTTAGATCCAAACATTATGGGAGAATTGGTTTTATCTATTCATGGATTAAAAACTGCAGCTGTCAAATTCAATACACCTATTGTTTCAGGTAATGTATCTTTATATAACCAGACAAATGAAATACCAATTAAGCCTACACCTGTAATAGGAATGGTAGGTTCCAATATGGATTTAAATAAAATAAACACAAATAAGTTTTGTGAAATTGGTAATAAGATCCTTATTTTAGGAAAACAATTAACAAAAAATTTTAGTCCTTACTTATTACAAGATCAAAAAATTGCTTTTAAGATATGCGAATTTAATGACTTAGAGGTATTAGATCTAGATTTTGAGAAAAAAATTGCAAATTGTGTTTTGGAATTATCAGATTTGAAATACATTATGTCTTGCAATGATATTTCCAGAGGGGGTATCTTTTCGGCATTATTAAAAATGCAATATAAGGATATGGGTTTTAAGGTCAAGGTCTCTGATCCTATTGATTTATTCTGCGAATATAGTGCTGGATATGTGATTGAAATCAGAAGTAAAGATTTTGAAGAAGTAACTTCATTTCTGACAAAAAAAGGTGCTGAATACCTCGAAATTGGGGAGATAATTAAAGAAGGTATTGAGATAAACTCTAAAAAATTTGACTATTTTGATATTATGAATAAATATCGTAATGATTTTGAAAAGATAATTAGTTAGATGCCTATTGAACAAAAAAAATTAGAAGGACTCCTTGAGAACAAATTTCCAAATTCTAAAATTGTAATTGAGGATCTTGCCGGTGATAACGATCATTATTCAGTTGAAATTGAAAGTGATATGTTTAACGGTTTGTCACGTATACAACAACACCAGTTAGTTTACAAATTACTAGATGGATTAATGGATAAAGAGCTTCATGCTATGCAATTAAAAACGAAAGGAACAAAATAATGGAATTAGAGAGTAGTACAAAAGAACAAATTGAAAAAATGATTGGAGATAATGAAGTTTTCCTATTTATGAAAGGTAACCCTGACTTTCCTATGTGTGGTTTCTCATCGGTTGCAAGCGCAATTTTAAAAAAAACTGGGGTTGAGTTTGGCCATTGTAATGTGCTTGAAGATAACAACATTAGAGAAGGTATAAAAACTTATTCAAATTGGCCTACGATACCTCAACTTTACATAAAAAAAGAATTTGTAGGTGGTTGTGATATTATGAAAGAAATGGCTGAGTCTGGTGAACTTCTAGAATTACTTAACACAAAAGGCATCAAAACTGAAGTAAATTAAAAAAGGGGCATTTATTTTGCCCCTCTCATTAGTTATTTGAAATATAATTATTTAATTCTTTATAATAAGAATTATTTTCTCCAACTAGTTTTTTAAGTAATGCTAAATTATTTAGGGCATTTTCTTTTTGACCAAGATCTACATACATCTCACCTTGGTACTCGATAGCACCTAAGTGTTCTGGGTCTAATTCAAGAGCTTTTTTGTAATATTTTGCTGCATTATCAAAGTCTTCACTTTTTCTGTAAGCAAAACCTAACTCATTGTAAACATCAGCTTTAGTAAAATCTGTTGAACTAGCAGTTGTAAGAGTCTTCAGCTTTCTTATTGCCTTATCATAATCTTTGCTTCTTATTAGCTTAATTGCTGACTTATAATCTTTTCCATAATTAGTTTTAGCACTATCATCGGAGCTAGATCCAGCAGCGAAAAGGCTTGTAATAAAAAGAGAAAATATGACTGTTAGTATTTTTATTTTCATAAATATCTTTTCGAAATTTATGCGCTGTTAGATTAATTGAATAGATTATTAACTATTGATTATCTAGAGTAGAATTCAACGACTAAATTAGGTTCCATTTGAACAGGGTAAGGAACATCTGTCAATTGAGGTCCTCTAACAAATTTACCAAGACATTTTGATATTTCTAATTGTAAATACTCAGGAACATCTCTTTCATTAGAGCTTAATGTTTGAATTATCATTGGAATATTCTGGCTAGTTTGTTGAAGGGATATTTCATCACCATCATTAACCTGATAAGATTTTTTATTTACTACTTTACCGTTTACTAAAACATGCCCGTGATTTACTAGTTGTCTTGCGGAAAATACAGTTGGAGCAAACTTTAGTCTAAACACAACTGCATCTAATCTTCGTTCTAAAAGTTCAATTAGAATTTGACTAGTATCGCCTTTTTTTCTAGAGGCTGCTTGATAAATTTTTAAAAATTGTTTCTCAGTAATATCGCCATAATATTTTTTGAGCTTTTGTTTAGCTGCTAATTGAACTCCAAAATCAGAAGGTTTTCTTCTTCTTGCTTGACCATGTTGGCCAGGACCATAGGGTCTTCTATTAAAAGGACTTTTAGGTCTACCCCATAAATTTAGGCCTAGTCTTCTATCAATTTTATGTTTTGACGATAGTCTTTTTGTCATGAATTGGTGATTTATATAGATTTAGCCTTTTAAGTCAATTTATTTTGTAATAAATTTTAAAATTCCATAGGCTGTTTTTATTTGTTTTTGGTCTATTTTTGATGTTTTTAAAAAATTTCTTAAAGATATTTCTAAATTATCTCTTTTAGATGAGATTGATGTAAATTTTCTTTTTTCTAGTATTTTCATCAGAAATGATAAAAATTTTTCAATATCTTTTGAGCTTGCAGGAGAATTTTCAAAAGTTGGATTAATATTAGAGAGAGGTATTTGACTCAATTCATAAGCAATTAAAGCTACAGTATGAGATAAATTGAGCGAACTCTTGTTGTATGTAGGTAGAGACAATAGAAAGTTAGCATGCGATATCTCCTTATTTGACAATCCATTATTTTCTTGACCAAACAAAATTGATATTTTTTTCGATTTTAGTTTAGATATTTCATTTACTTTTATTGGAGGTATGTGAAAGTCTCTTTTCCTAACTGTCGTTGCAATTAAGATATCACTACCTTTCATAGCTTCTGGTATTGATTGATATATCTTAACTTTTTTAACTAAGGATGAAAAATGCTTTGCAGATTTTATTCCCTTATCATTAGGCCAAATTTTTCTTGGACTTACTAAGGATAAGTTCTCAAAACCAAAACATCCTATTGATCTTAGAGACATACCAACATTTTCAGATAACTGGGGTTTGTTTAATATAAATTGAATTGTTTTTTTCAAGAGGACTTAATTAATTTATAAATTAAGCTCTCTCTAAGGGCGTTATAAGACGCATCAATTATATTGGTAGAGACACCTACTGTTGTCCAAATGGATCCTTTTTGATCCTTTGTCTCGATAAGAACACGAACTATTGCATCTGTTCCTTTTTCTGAGGATAAAATTCTTACCTTAAAATCAGTTAATTCTAAATCCTCTAAAGCAGGGTAAAAGCCCATTAATGATTTTCTTAAAGCTTTGTCCAAAGCATTTACTGGACCATTTCCTACTTCTACATTCATATATTCTTTTTTTTCAACTTCTATCCTTACAGTTGCTTCAGACTCAGTTACTAATTCTCCTTTAGCATTCCATCTTCTATCATCAATAACTTTAAATCTTTTTAATTCAAAGTACTCTGGGATACCGAAAAGTGTTTGTCTAGCTAGTATCTCAAAACTCGCAATTGCCTGATCGTAAGCGTAACCCTTGAATTCTCTCTCTTTTACTTTTTGAAGTAAAAAATCTAATTTATCTGAATGATCATCTGGGTTAATACCAACAGTATTTAAAAGAGATATGATATTAGATCGGCCAGATTGATCAGAAATTACAACTTTTCTAGTATTACCTACTATTTCTGGGTCTATATGTTCATATGTTTTAGGGTCTTTGTTAATTGCTGAAACATGCAAACCACCTTTATGTGAAAAGGCATTTTCACCAACATAGGCTTGTTGATTATTTGGCATTCGATTTAAAATTTCATCTAAAAGCAATGAGGTTTTCTTTAAGGCTGATAATCTTTCTTTAGGAATACTAGTTTCAAATTTTGTTTTCAAAATTATTGAGGGAATAAGAGATACTAAATTAGCATTTCCACACCTTTCTCCTAATCCATTAATTGTGCCTTGAATTTGTCTCACTCCTGCTCGCACTGCAGCCAATGAGTTGGCAACTGCATTTTCTGTATCATTATGCGCATGGATGCCCAGTTTTTCACCTGGTATATATTTTGCTACTTCTTGAACAATTGTCTCTACTTCATTTGGCAGAGTTCCACCATTAGTATCACACAATACTATCCACCTAGCTCCATTATTAAAAGCCTCAGTTAAACAATCTAATGCAAATTTAGGATCTGATTTATATCCATCAAAAAAATGCTCAGCATCATACATTGCCTCTAAACCTTTTTCATTGATATTAGCAATACTTTCACCAATCATTTTTAAGTTATCAGATTTTGAAATGCCTAAAGCCTTTTCGACTTGATATGAAGATGATTTCCCAACAATGCAAATATGTTTTACATTTGTATTGATTAAAGTATTTAGACCTGGGTCGTTTGAAACACTTGTATTAGGTCTTCTGGTCATTCCAAAAGCAACCAAACTAGAATTTTTAAAATTTGTTTTAGAATTAAAAAAACTATCATCAGTTGGATTTGATCCTGGCCAACCACCCTCAATATAATCTAAACCTAATTCATCTAGAGCATTAGAGAATTTGATTTTATCATCTACACTAAAATCAACACCGGTAGTTTGTTGACCATCTCTTAATGTGGTGTCAAAAAAATAAATTTTATTTTCTAGTTTTTCTTCCATATTGTGCCATTTTTGGTGTCTTCTAAAACAATCCCTTGTTTGAATAACTCATCTCTAATTTTATCAGCTAGTTCAAAGTCTTTATTTTTTTTTGCCTCATATCGGCGAGATATCATATTTTCAATAAATTCTTTATCAAGGTTTAAATCTGTTTTGTTAAAATTAGGATTTAATCCTAATAAGCTTAAACCATTATTAAAATGAGCTAATAAATCATCATTATTCTTGTCTTTTTTAATGTTGGCTATTATTTGCTGTAATCTCATCAGTGCTTTTGGGGTATTTAGGTCATCTAAAAGTGCATTGACAAATTCTGAGTCTAATTCTTTGCTATCAACCTCTTTAATATGTTCTCTCCACTTGTTGATGATGTTTTCACTATAACTTATAAGATCGTTTGAAAAATCAAGTGGTTGACGATAATGAGTAGTCAACAGTGAATATTTGAGAACAGCAGGATCGTGTTTAGATAATAAATCATTAACAATTGATGTATTTCCTAAAGATTTTGACATTTTTTCACCCTTAAAATTTATAAATCCATTATGGAGCCAAAAGTTTGACATTTTTTTATCATGACAACATGTTGACTGAGCAATTTCATTCTCGTGATGCGGAAAAATAAGATCAATACCGCCCGCATGGATATCAATGGTTTCTCCAAGTAATTCCGAAATCATAGCTGAACACTCTATGTGCCATCCAGGTCTACCATTACCCCATGGGCTATCCCAATGAGGTTCATTTGTTTTTGATGGTTTCCAAAGGACAAAATCTTCAGGATTTTTTTTGTAATCGGCGACTTCTACTCTCGCACCAGATATTATGTCTTTTAATGAGAACTTAGATAAAGAACCATAACCCTTAAATTTCTTTGCTTCAAATAAAACGTGTCCTTCAGATACATAAGCATATTTTTTTTCAATAAGAGATGTAATCATCTCAATCATTTTTGAAATATAATCTGTGGCTTTTGGTTCATGTGTTGGAGATAATATTGATAAAGAACTTAGATTTTGTTGATATATTTTTTGAGTAGAATTAACCAAATCATCTGTTGATATTTTAAGTTCATTGGCTTTATCTATAATTTTATCATCAATGTCTGTTATATTTCTGACGTAACGTACACTATCCTCTCCAAAAATTAGTCTTAGGACTCTAAATAAGATATCAAAAACTATAATTGGTCTGAAGTTTCCTATATGTGGATTACTGTAAAGGGTGGGTCCACAAGCATACATCTTAACTGCAGATGAGTTAATAGGTATAAGTTTTTCTTTTTTTTTGGTTAAAGTGTTAAAAAGATTAATATTCATTTAAAATTTTTTTAAAACCTTCGTGGCCAAAATAATTGTATAGGTCTTTAACAGATGGGCCATTTTGATTACCTGTAAGTATATAACGTGTATTAGTAAATATTTCTTTTTTTGATAGTGATTTATCAATACTCATTAAGTAATTGACATATTCATCAAAACTAAAATTTGAAATACCATTCAAATTTTTAATCAAAAGTTTGATAAAGTCACCTGAAGGTTGAATTTTAATTTCTCTTCTGTTAATAATATTCCATAAATTTCTTATATCTTCATACTTTTCAACATTTTCTTTAATAAGTTCCCACTCAGTTTCAGTTAAAGCTAACTCTTCTAGCTCAGGGAATTCATTATTTAAACCTTTTAAATTCATTGACCTTAATGAATTTTTTTGAAAAAAGTCAATTTTATGAATATCAATTTTTGGTAAGTTTTTAGAAATATCCTCTAAATTAAAATCTCTAAAATTATTCTCTAAAATGGTTTCAAAATCATAATCTGAGTTTAAACCAAGTGAATACAAATAAGATAGAATACTGTTAACTGTATATCCACTTTTTCTGAATTGCTTAAGTGAAATTAAGTTCAAATTTCTCTTACTTAGTTTTGTTCCATCCTCATTAAGCATTAATGGATTGTGACCTAATGAAGGTAAATCAGAATTTAAACATTTAAATAATTCTAAATGAATTGCTGAATTAGTTAAGTGGTCTTCGCCTCTAATAATGTGAGATATTTTCATATCTATATCATCGACGACACTTGGAAAATGGTAGAGGTAGCTTCCATCAGCCCTCCTTAAAACAGGATCTGATTGAGAAGCTAGATCTACTTCGGTCTCTCCTTTTACTAAATCATTCCATTTAATTTTTGTCTGTGAAAGCTTAAATCTCCAATAAGGCTGATTACCATTAATTATTTTTTTTTCAATTTCTTCTTTAGATAAATTTAATGAGGATCTATCGTAGATTGGAGGTTTTCCTGCTTTTAACTGCAACTTTTTTTTTATATCTAAATCCTCACTTGACTCAAAACATGGGTAAACAAATTTTAAAGAAATTAATTGATCGAAAAGTTCATTATATCTCTCAATTCTTTTGCTTTGATAAAAGGTTTCATCATATTTTATTTTTAGCCAATCAAGATCAGATGCTATGGACTTTACATATTCATCTTTGCTTCTCTCTTGGTCAGTGTCGTCATATCTAAGAATAAATTTACCATTATTTTTTTTCGAATATGCCCAATTTAAGAAGCAAGATCTCATATTTCCTAAGTGCAGGTGACCAGTTGGGCTCGGGGCAAAACGTGTAATTATCATTTAACTTTTTTTAAGAGGTATTCTCTTGAAACTTTTACTCTAGAGGAATTACCATATTTTATAATATCAGCAGTTGCGTATGTTTCTGACCACTTTTCTGGTAGATAACTTCCAGTTCCTATGACATCTATTGGAGCTTTGGCTAAAGACATTGCCTTGCATTTCTCATTTGTAAATCCGCTAGATGCAATAATTTTTACTTTTTTAAAACCAAAATTATCAAGTTGTGCTCTTAAATACCACAAAGATGCAGCAGAGACTCCAGGCCCAACTAAGTGTTTTAACTCTCTGTCAGATCTGTATTCTTTGATTGAACCGGGTGCGTGTTTTTCTAGGACCTCATATGATTTTGAGGTATCAAGATTCTCAATAAATCTTCCATTTGGGGTATCAAGTCTTATCATTACTTTTCCAGCTTTAGACAACTTATCGAAGTGGCTACAAACTTGAATAGAGTCAGTAATTTCCTTTCCGAAATAATCAGGCAATACAACTAAATCATCTTTTGGAAATGTTTCATGAAACATTTTTACTGCCTCAAGAGTAGATCCTGCATATCCTATTAATGCATGTGGCATCGTTCCTAAAGCTTTATTAGATTGAAAATAATGTGAAGTTGCATCTATCGATGTTCCAATAAAGCCTTTAGCTTTCTTTCTTTTTGCTGATTTTGATCCTACTGATGCCGCATATGACATTAATTCAGACATCTCTGTACCTGCACAATGTCTTGCATCCATAGCTATAAAGGACGTTTTCGGCAAGTCTAAACACATTTGATATGCATTAGCTGCTGCTATACAAGCTGGACCAATTTTTTGTAAGAGTAAAGTTTCCAAATCGACTATATGTTTAAAAGAACCCCTAATATAAAGAATTGGTTCTCCAGCACCGAAATGGTCACCCTCTTTGAATGGACTAGAAGTTGATACTTTAATTCCTCTGTCTTTTGAAATTTGTTTAATCCAATTTATTGCTAGTTTTAATGCTATAACACCTGGTCTACGTATAAAAACAGCATAAGTAACTTTAATATCTCCATACTTATGGATAATTTTTTTTGTTTTTAAAAAATAATTATCAGTAAAATTATTAATTAAATTTGAATTTGTTTTTTTATTCATTATGAATAAGAAAACTAATTCATTTCGCCATTGGACAATAAATCAGCCAGTAGAAAAGAAAGCTCTAATGATTGATTAACATTTAGTCTTGGGTCACAAAACGTATGGTATCTATCACCTAAATTTTCATCTTTAATATCATCAGGCCCACCGACACATTCAGTAACATCTAAACCTGTTAATTCAAGGTGAACGCCTCCTGCGACTGAACCCTCTGATTTATGAATTTCAAAAAAAGACTGAATTTCTTTAAAAATATTCTCAGTAGCTCTTGTTTTATAGCCAGATTTACTTGTAGATGTATTTCCATGCATAGGATCACATATCCATGTAAGATTAAGACCGAGTTTATTAATTTCTTTCAATAAATCAGGGTATTTTGAATTAATTTTATCTGCTCCCATTCTAACAATAAGTGTAAGTCTCCCACCTTCATTTTCGGGATTCAGTATCTCAATATTTTTTTTTAAATCATCAATGGTTGTAGATGGACCTACTTTAAGACCTAAAGGGTTTTTTATACCACTTAAATAGTGTATGTGAGCACCATTAGGATCTCTAGTTCTATCACCAACCCACAAAAAATGAGAATTTACATTGTACCACTCACCTGTAGTACTATCTATTCTTGTAAAAGCTTGTTCATAAGGTAAAAGAAGTGCTTCATGGCTTGTGTAAAAATCTGTCTCTCTTAGTTCTCTTGTATTTTTTTCATTTACACCACAGGCATTCATAAATTTTATACACTCTGCAATTTTTTCAGATAATTCTTTAAATTTTTTTGTTGTATCAAAGTTATCTGCAAAATCTAAATTCCATTTATTTAATTGTGTTAAACTAGCAAAACCTCCTTGAGCAAAAGCTCTTAATAAATTTAAAGTTGAAGCTGAATGGTTATAAGCTCTGATCATTCTTTTAGGGTCTGGTTCTCTAGAGGACTCGTTAAACTCAAATGAATTGATGATATCTCCTCTATAACTAGGTAGCTTTTGACCGTTTTTTTCTTCAAAGTCTGAGCTTCTTGGTTTAGCAAATTGTCCACCCATTCTCCCTAGTTTAACGACAGGTTTATTAGTAGCAAAAGTCAAAACAACAGACATTTGCAATAGTAATTTAAAATTATCTCGAATTGTATTGGGGTTTAATTCCTGAAAGCTCTCAGCACAGTCACCGCCTTGTAAATAAAAGGACTCTCCTTTTTGAACTTGATAAATATGTGATTTTAGAGACCTAGTCTCACCAGCAAATATTAAAGGAGGCATAGAGGATAATTCCTCTATTACAGAGTCTAAATTACCTTGATCAGCGTAAGCAGGCATTTGCTTTGCTTCAAAGTTTTTCCAACTATCTTTAGTCCATTTCATGAGGCAAGGATTATATTGTTAAATGTATTAAATAAAAGAAATTATTGGGTTTTAGATTTAAAAGGCCAAATTTTGGGTAGCTTTAATTTAGGTAATGATGGCTCATAACCTGTAGCATAAAAATTATCTATGCTGGATTGTTTATTATCTGAATACTTTGAATCAATATCTTCATGATTGATAATTCCGATATTATCAACGATATCTACTGTGGTAATTAGGCCATGATTGTCTGTAATGTAATAGCATTTATCTAAATTTAAATAATCATACGAGCTTTTACCGATTTGATAAGAATTTTTATC
>CACGSS010000011.1 GCA_902575725.1 uncultured Alphaproteobacteria bacterium
ATGAACTTCGAATTTGTGCCATGGCCAAATTTTGCTGAGAGAATGCTTAACGAGTTAAATAACCAAGGTAAAACTTTTGACTTGTTAATCGGTGACTCACAGTGGATTGGACAAGGAGCCGAATATGGTCACTATGTTAAGTTAAATGATTTCTTTGATGCCAACGGAATTTCAATGGATGATTTTAACCCAGCGACTGTTTACGCTTATTCAACATGGCCAAAAGGATCACCTAACTATTACGCTCTTCCAGCAATGGGTGATGCTTTAGCATGGGCTTATCGAAAAGACTGGTTTGATAGACCAGAGCTTCAAGCTGAATTTAAAAGTAAGCATGGATATGATCTAGGTGTTCCAAAAACTTGGGATGAGTTATATGACATGTGTACTTTCTTCCAAGGAAGAGAAATTGATGGACAAGTAAGATATGGTGCAGCTATCAATACAGAGCGTGGATCTGAAGGTATCACCATGGGCGTAACAGCAGCTATGTATGCATGGGGTATGCAGTATGAAAATCCTGATAACCCATACGAGATGGACGGTTACTTCAACTCAGATGCTTCTGTAGAGGCTGTTGAATTTTATAGAAAAATGTATGAAGACTGTGCACCTCCAGGGCACTCAGATGCTTATATGGTCGCAAATCTTGATGCATATAAATCAGGACAGGTTGCATTTCAAATGAACTGGTATGCTTTCTGGCCGGGTGTTTCTAAAGAAGACAGTGATGGAAGAGTTTCTGGTTTCTTTGCTAACCCATGTCAAAACGTATGTGCAGCTACTCTTGGTGGTCAAGGTATCTCAGTTGTGAGTTACTCTGATAAACAAGACTTGGCTCTTGAATACATGAAGTGGTTTGCAAAGCCAGATATTCAACAAAAATGGTGGGATTTAGGAGGATATTCATGTCATATGGATGTTCTTGGATCACCTGATTTCGTTGACTCAGCTGTGTACGCACAAGGCTTCCTTGACTCAATGGGCATCGTCAAAGACTTTTGGCAAGAGCCTACATTTGTTGAATTAATGCTTCCAATGCAGGAGAGAATTCATGACTACGTTGTGAATGGAAAAGGTTCTGCAAAAGACGCATTAGACAAAATCATTGATGATTGGACTGAAGTCTTCGAAGACGACGGTAAAATTTAATCACTAAATTAATATAAAGGGTGGGATTAATCCCACCCTTCAATCTAAAACATATATGAAAAGTGCTGTTAAAAAGTTCAAAGGCTTATCTGATAAAGCAATAGCCTGGATTTTCATAGCACCAACTTTAATTCTATTACTTGCTATAAATATTTATCCTCTCATCTATGCCATAAGAATGTCATTCACCAATTTTTATGCCAATAAAATAGGTAGAGAAGTAAAATTTGTGGGTTTAAAAAACTATAAAAAGATTTTAGGAAAAGAAGAGATATGGGAAAAGATGCAGATAACTGCCCACTTTGTTTGTTGGACATTAGTCTTACAAGCATTAATTGGATTGGGTCTTGCTCTTCTTTTAAATAAAAAATTTAAAGGCAATGAACTACTTACTACTTTAATAGTTTTACCAATGATGCTTTCCCCTGCGGTCGTAGGTGTATTTTGGACTTACTTATATAACCCTCAAGTAGGTTTATTTAATTACGTAGTTAATTTTTTCTATGACTTTGGTATTTTTGATATGATTGGTTCAAGCACTTTAGCTCCTTGGTCAATTGTGATTGTCGATACATGGATGTGGACACCTTTTACCATGTTAATTTGTCTGGCAGGATTAAGATCAATCCCAAATTATTTGTACGAGGCTGCAGAGGTTGACAGAGCTAGTAAGTGGCAGCAATTTATCCATATAACATTGCCATCTGTCCTTCCTTTTCTACTTCTTGCATTATTATTTAGAGGGATCGAGAATTTCAAAATGTTTGATCTGGTCGCTGAGCTTACTTCAGGGGGTCCAGGATCGGCGACTGAACTAGCATCAATTAATTTAAAACGTGAAGCATTTGAAAAATGGAAAACAGGTTACAGCTCTGCTTTTGCTGTAATATTATTTGTCACCATATTTGGCTTTGGAAATGTGTATGTAAAAGTTATGAACAAAATTAAAGAGCGATAATGGACACTTCAAGATCACCACTAGAAGCAACAGGATTTTCAAGAAAATTAGCTGCCACTATCATCATCGTTTACATGATTGTAACCCTTATACCGATCACATGGATGGTTGCTACAAGCTTTAAAAGTGTTGATAGTGCTATCTCTTACCCACCAGAGGTTTTTTTTGAACCATCTTTAGAGGGTTATGTGAATTTATTTACAAATCGATCAAGGCAACCCAAGGATTATTTGGACTCTCTTCCACCACCAGATACGTGGTATGAGGAGTTAGTTCGTAGTAGAGAAATGGTCATAACAGGTCCATCAAAATTTTTACCGAGGTATTCTAATTCTTTGATAATTGGATTTGGTGCCACATTCTTTTCGGTATTTTTAGGCTCCTTAGCTGCCTATGCTCTCTCAAGATTTAAAGTCCCACTGAAAGATGATTTATTATTTTTTATTTTATCTACGAGAATGTTCCCACCAATAGCAGTGGCAGTACCTATATTTATTATGTACAGAAAACTTGGTCTTGGTGATACTCACGTTGGCATGATTATTCTGTACACTGTTGTAAATTTAAGTTTGTCAGTTTGGCTGTTAAAAGGCTTTATGGATGAGATACCGAGAGAGTATGAGGAGGCTGCGATGATAGATGGTTACTCTAGAATGCAAGCATTTTTTAAAGTAGTCCTTCCGCAAGCAACTACAGGTATTGCAGCAACAGCAATTTTCTGCATGATATTCTCTTGGAATGAATATGCATTTGCTGTTTTACTAACACAATTTAATGCGCAAACTGCACCACCATTTATCCCAACAATTATAGGAGAGGGTGGTCTTGATTGGCCTGCTATTGGAGCAGGGACAACATTATTTTTAATCCCAGTGATGATATTTACAGTTGTATTGAGAAAGCATCTTCTAAGGGGAATAACATTTGGAGCGGTAAGAAAATAATGGCTGAGAAAAAAAGTTTATTGAGAAGAATTTTTAGAAGATCTATTTGGGAAAATGCATCAACTGTTTTAATTTTATTGGGTGTATTTATGCTGATGCAGCCTTTTGCTATGTGGATGTATACATATTCTTTTATCGTTATTTTGGTGGGAACTATCGGATTTGTGATCACAAGTCATTTCCCAGATTAGCAATGGCAGAAATAGAAATTAAAAATTTACATAAATCTTTTGGAGAATTCGTAGCAGTGAAAAACTCCAATCTTATTATTGAAAATAAAGAATTCTTCGTTTTACTCGGTCCTTCAGGTTGTGGAAAAACTACCACTTTAAGAATGATTGCTGGTTTAGAGCTACCAACTTCTGGAAATATATACTTGGATAAGGAAGATGTGGGCTATCTAAGGGCCTCTCAGCGAGATATAGCATTTGTTTTTCAGCTTTTTGCACTCTATCCACACATGAATGTAAGAAATAATCTGGCTTTCCCACTGAAAATGCAAAAGCTCTCACGAAGCGAAGTAGATGCTAAAGTTCTGGAAGCCGCAAAGCTTCTCAGAATTGATCACTTATTAAAATCAAAAGTATCCTCTTTAGCAGGAGGTGATCGCCAACGTGTTGCACTCGGAAGGGCACTAGTCAGAAGACCTAAAGCATTTTTAATGGATGAACCTTTGGGCACACTTGATGCAGAATTTAGAGAATTGATGTGTTTGGAATTAAGAAAACTTCACGATGATATTGATGCAACTACAGTTTATGTAACACACGATCAACAAGAGGCAATGTCGATGGCTGATCGAATAGCAGTAATGAATGAGGGAGTGGTATTGCAGGCAGACTCACCAAAAGTTATTTATAATAAACCTAAAACAAAGTTTGTTGCCAATTTTATTGGATCACCTGGGATGAACTTCATACCAATAAAAGAAAAAATTTCGCCAAGTCAATCAAGTATTAAATTATTAGACTCATCATTAAATATCCCTGAACAAAAAGAAGGAACAGACTCCAATGAAAATTTTTTAGGTGTAAGGCCAGAGAATTTAAAACTAGTTTCTGAAAATGGTGTAAAAGGCAATGTCTTTGGTGTTGAGTATTTAGGTTCAAGAAAAATTCTTACAATTGAAACTCAACTTGGAAATATAAAGATTAGAGTTGATAGTGACACACAAGTTAATATTAATGAGCAAATTCAATTTGATACTCTTAATAATAATCAAATAATTTTTGATGGTTCAAATGATAAGGCACTTCAAAGTGAGTTTATGAGTTAATGTCTAAAGTAGAACTACAAAATATTACAAAAATATATGATAAAACTATTAAGGCTTTAGATGATATTAGCTTTACAGTAAATGATGGAGAGTTTTTTGTTTTATTGGGCCCAACTGGTGCAGGTAAAACAACAACATTAAGATCAATTGCAGGTTTAGAAAAAATTGATAAAGGAAAGATCCTTTTTGATGATGAAGATTTCTCTGAGGCTCAGCCTGCAGCAAGAGACACAGCGTTTGTATTTCAACAATACTCTTTATACCCTCATTATAAGGTTTACGACAATTTAGCTTTTCCTCTTCGTTCTCCTCTTAGAAAAATCCCAGAAGATAAGATTAAAGAAAAAGTCTCAAAAATAGCGGAAATGTTGAAGATTTCAGCTAAATTAGACAACAAAGCTACTGAATTATCAGGGGGAGAAATGCAAAGAGTTGCGATAGGTCGTGCTTTAGTTAGAGACCCAAGTATATATTTAATGGATGAGCCTCTTTCATCCCTTGATGCAAAATTAAGGGAAAGTTTGAGAGTCGAACTGAAAAAAATCCAATTAAATTTAGGCTCCACAATTCTCTACGTGACACATGATCAAGCTGAAGCTACAACTATGGCAGATCGCATCGGAGTATTAGAAAATGGTAAGATCGCCCAGATTGATAAACCAGAAGATATATATAATAATCCAAAATCTATTTATGTTGCAAATAGATTAGGTTCACCAAAAATAAATATTCTCAACAGAGCTTCTTTAAATACTTCATCACCAGATAAAGCAAGTCAACTTGGTCTAAGACCTGAGCACATTAAGATAGGAGAAGGTGAACTTTCAGGCTCAATTAAAACTGTTGAGTCTCTCGGTGCAGAAACGGTTGTAGAGTTAGACTTTAATGGAGCAGAAATTTTATCCTTATATCAAGGAGCATTCCAAGGACAAAAAGGGGACAAAGTAAATTTTGCAATAGATCAAAATAAAATTTTATTTTTTGACGAAAAAGGAATGAGCGTGCAATGAGTGTTAATTTTTTAATCCATAGAGCAAAAGAAATTCAAGCTGTAATTGATGCAAATGCAAGTGAAATAGAAAAATTGGACCAAGAAATAGGAGATGGAGATCATATTTTTAATGTCCAAAGAGGAATCAAGCTTGTTATAGAATTAGAAGCTGTAATTAAAGATTTGCCAATGTCTAAAGCTCTAAATCAAATAGCAATGAAAGTTCTTTCTGGTATTGGTGGCTCATCTGGAGCCCTGTTTGGCACATTATTTATGACCATGGCCAAAGGAAACGATATAGATAATGGTGTTGATTATAAAAAGGCAATCGAAATTTTTGCAGATGGCGTGGAAGCTGTAAAACAAAGAGGTAAAGCAGATGTAGGTGAAAAAACAATGATGGATGTTCTCATACCTGTATCTAACTGCCTTAAAAAAGGTGTCGAGGATAACAAAGATGTTAAAGAGATACTTCAAGAAGCTATAGAAGTGGCGGAAAAAGCGATGTTTTCAACAAAAGATCTTTTAGCTACAAAAGGGAGAGCTTCTTTTTTAGGAGAGCGAGCGAAAGGTCATATCGATCCTGGAGCCAGGTCTTCACAATTAATGATAAAAACTGTCTGTGAGTCAGTGTTAAATAGTTAGGAGGATACTATGAAAAAATTTATGAATTCAGCGGATGATTTTCTAAAGGAGAGTTTGCAAGGTTTTGGTGCTGCGCATCAAGATATTGTTAACTGCCACTACGACCCCAACTTCATCACTAGAGCTACTCCCACAAAAGAGGGAAAAGTAGCTCTGATCAGTGGAGGGGGGAGTGGACACGAACCCATGCATGGTGGCTTAGTCGGCTACGGCATGCTGGATGCAGCCTGCCCTGGATTTGTTTTTTCATCACCTACACCAGATCAAATGTTAGCTGCTGCTGAAAAAGTAGACAGCGGAGCTGGAGTTTTATTTATCGTTAAAAACTATTCTGGAGATGTAATGAATTTCCAAATGGCAGCTGAGATGATGCAAGGTCCAAATGAGTCTGTATTGACAAATGATGATGTTGCTGTGGAGGACTCTTCATTTACAACTGGTAGAAGAGGTGTTGCTGCCACTGTTGTTGTTGAAAAAATAGTTGGTTCTTTAGCTGAGCATGGAGGTAGCTTACAAGAATGTAAAGCCTTAGGAGATAAGGTAAATAAAAATTCAGGTTCTATGGGAGTTGCATTTTCAAGCTGCACTGTCCCGGCTGCAGGAAAACCAAATTTTGATATAGGCGATGATGAAATGGAATTTGGTGTTGGAATTCATGGTGAACCTGGAAGAAGAAGAGATAAAATGAAATCTGCACAAGAGATTACAAACGAGTTATTAGAAGCAATTAACGAGGACTTAAAGCCTGAGGCAAATGAAGAAATTCTTTTATTCGTCAATGGAATGGGGGGTACCCCTTTAACAGAGCTATACCTAATTTATGATAATGCTAAAAACATTTTAGACAAAAAAAATATAAAGATTTCAAGGTCTTTGGTTGGAAATTTTTGTACTTCTCTTGAAATGCAAGGAGCTTCAATTACCCTTACTAAACTAGATGAAGAACTTGTAAAGCATTGGGATTCAAATGTTCACACCGCTGCGATGCGTTGGGGAATGTAATAAAAGTTCATAAAATTTAAATAATTAATTCAAACAATTTTCATAATTGGAACTGAAAATTCTAATTATGTTTAAATATATTTTTAAAGGAATTCCCTTTTTACTCTTACTAATACCAAATTTGGTATTAGCAGAAAAATTAACCATTTTACATATCAACGACCATCATTCTCACTTAGAAGCTAACAGCAGAATGAGTTTGGATTTAGATGGTGAGACAACTAGGACAAAATCAGGTGGGTTCCCCGCTGTTGTAACTAAGATAAAAGAACTGAGATTGGAAAACCCAAACTCACTCACTCTTCATGCTGGAGACGCAACGAATGGTACGCTGTATTTCACTTTATTTGAAGGTGAAGCAGACGCAGCTTTAATGAATGTAGTATGTTTTGATGCCTTCGTGGTGGGTAATCACGAATTTAATAATGGCGATCAAGGATTGGTAACGTTTCTTGACTACCTCAATGAGGGAAACTGTCAAACACCAGTTCTCGGAGCTAACGTTCAACCTGAAGTCGGTATTTCTCCTTTAGCCAAATCATCTAGGGATGATTACATCCAGCCTTACACCATCGTTGAGCGCAACGGAGAGAAAATTGGAATTATTGGTATTGTTATCTCTAAAAAAACAAAGATGTCCTCTAATCCTGATGACAACACAATGTTTTTAGATGAAGTATCAACAGCCCAAAAATATACTGATGAACTCAACTCTCAAGGGGTGGATCGAGTTATTTTACTCTCTCACTTTGGATATGAGAACGACCTAGCGCTCGCCCAAAAGACATCTGGTATTGATATTATTGTTGGGGGTGACTCTCATAGTCTATTAGGTGACTTAAGTGACTTAGGATTAAAACCTAGTGGTTCTTATCCGACCATGGTTAATGACGCGTCTGGCAACGATGTTTGTGTGGTAACTGCTTGGGAGTACTCTCAAATCGTAGGAGAACTTCACGCCGAATTTGACGGTCAGGGTAACATTACTTCCTGTATGGGAACGCCACATATGATGCTTGCTGACTCGTTTAAAAGAAAGAACGCAGATGGTGAAAGAGTAGAAATTGAGGAGGGGTACCGTGATGCTGTATACAGTGTTATTAAAGTGAACCCATCCTTATCCATCGTTGAGCCAGATGCGGACGCCCAAGCTCTACTAGCTGATTATTCCTCTAAAATCGATGAATTTAGCTCTAAGATCATTGGAAGTGTGATTGAGGATCTTTGTTTAGAGAGAATTCCAGGTCAAGGAAAATCTAAAATGTGTGATCCGTCAAAAACAGCAAAGAATGGATCGGATATCTCAAATATCGTCGCCCAAGCATTTAGAGAAATGTCAAACTTGAGTGACATTGCTATACAAAATGGTGGTGGTACACGTGTAGACGTTGCAGCGGGTGATTATACCCTAGGGGATGCTTACACACTTTTACCTTTTAACAACACTATTGTAGAATTATCAATGACAGGTCAAGAAATTAAAAATGTTCTTGAAGATGCTCTGGACTACGCTCTTTCTCCTGATGGCTCTACCGGTGCATATCCATATGCGGCGGGTCTACGATGGGATGTCGACTCCTCAAAAGCAAAGGGGGATCGAATTTCTAACTTAGAATTTAAGGGTAGATCAGATAGCTCTTGGTCATCACTGAATATGTCTCAAATGTATACAGTGGCGACAAATAATTATATTTCCAGTGGAAAAGATGGATACCTAACTTTTGGTGATATATCGAAAGAAGGACGGGTTGTGGATACCTATCTAGGTTACGCACAGTCTTTTGTCGACTACGTTAAGAAAGTAGGAACAATTAAGAAACTTCCTCTATCTGAGTATTCTACTCAATCTTTTAAGTAATTTTTAAAAAAAAAGCCTGTGATAATTTCACAGGCTTTTATATATAATTTACTTAGTTGGTAGTCTTTAATTCTGTGGCGCCAGTTTCAGATCTCCACAAAAGACCATCTTTTTTCAAACTCACCATCAATAAGGCTTCTTTGTCGCCCGATTTATATGTATTAAATGAATGCGTCACTAAGATATCATCATTCTCATATATACATCTGTGATTCTCTTGGACTAAGACCTCCATGAACTCTTTAAATTCCTCATCTGGCAAGTCGTCTGCGCGAGTTATTACTTTACCTGAAGAATGAAAAACAAACTGCCAATCATCATGAAAACATTCTCTATGTCCCTTTACATCTTTATTTATCCATGTTTCTCTCATTTTTGCGTATAAAGTCATAATTATTTCTCCTTTTATGTTTATTTAATTTTGATGATTTAAGGTTACTTGACCCACAAATGTTTCAACTGAAACCCTATTATCTTTATTAGTGTCTAGTCTTTTTTCCCTTGCTGCATCTGCATCTTTCATAGCTTTCTCATCAGGATAAATCGTAACTGCCATCAAAGTATCATCGCTAATTCGCACACCAATCAATTGACTCGCTTGCGGAAATTCAGATGGTGCATTCTGCGTATATCCTTCTGACTGTTTGTCAGCAGCCTCTTTTGAAGCCATTTTAACAGTTGTTATTCTTGCTATACTCATTTAAAACTCCTCCTTTATCTTGAACTGAATTATCTAACTAATATTTCAATATTACACTCTCATATCACTTTTATTAAATATTTAATTTCATGATTAACTTGAGCATTTTGCATATCATAAAGTTATAATTATACTTTAACATATTAAGTTATTTCTATATGAGAGGAGCAGATATATGAGAATTAACAAAGGTGATAAAATAGAAGATATAGAATTACCTGACTCTTACGGAAATACCTTTAAACTTTCTAGTACAAAAGGTAAAAAAGTATTATTAACTTTTTATAGACACGCATCTTGTGCTGTGTGTAATTTAAGAATTAACGAGTTTGTAAAAAAATATCAAGAATTTGGAAATAACTTTACAATGGTAGGGATTTTTCATGCACCAGTTGATTTTTTAAAGAAAAATATGGATAGACATAATTTGCCATTTACTGTTCTTGCAGATGAAAGTTTCAAATATTTTATAAAGTATGATGTTGAGAGATCTTACGGAAAACTTTTTTCTGCTTTTATTTTTAAAGTTCATAAATTTTTTTTAGCAGGAATAAAAGGTTATTTACCTGTTCAGTTTAAAGGGTATGTAGATATTGTTCCAGTTGATATTCTAATTAACGAGGATGGGATCGTTGAGGATGTGTATTATGGGGAAAGTGATATTGCTGATCACATGCCTTTTGATAAAATTAAGGCATTTTCAATAGCCTAAAATTTTAATAATCAGTTATAAAAATAGATTGCAAAACCAAATATAAATATTCCTATCAGAAAATAACTAATTGCAGATTTTTTAAAATATATTTCTGATCTAAAAATAATATTAAAGATTTTGTATGATGCATAAGCTATAAAGGCAATTATTAATAAAGTGATTATCCATGTGCCTAAAAATTCTATTGAAAAAAGTTTATCTAGAGCGCTCTCATTCATTTTCAAAAGAATATATTAATAAATTTTTGAACCAAGTAACTTTAATGTGACAAAAAAGGATCGTCTTAAATAAATAAACTTATTTCTATTTTTGTCTATATATAAACAAAATTAAAGTTATGGTGGAGCCAAGGGGGATCGAACCCCTGACCTCTACGCTGCCAGCGTAGCGCTCTCCCAGCTGAGCTATGGCCCCAGGTATTTAAACAAGCGATAATCTATAATTATCAACTGTTATCGTGTTGGGATTTTATTTCATATGTTTTTGCTGAACAAGGAAATAATAATTTTGTGATAACAATGTGATAACAAATTTATACCCCATGCATGTGCCATAGGTGGGTGTATATACTTATATAGAAGTACTCTTACTAAAAATTAATAATAAGATTGTAAAGTACTTATAACTTTCATTCAGACTTTAATTTTGCTTGGTCCTCTAAATATTGTGCAAGAAGTCTAGTATGTGCTCCTTTAGCTTCGGTAAATGCATCATCTATAATCTCGCAAAAATGACTATTATAAATATAACCAAAAGTTTTTAACTCTAAGCTAGCTCTGTCTATATAAAAATAATTTCTTTCTGTTAAATCAGGTAAATCAAAATTAATATTCAAATCATCAACTGTATAATTTCCATCAAATTTATTTAATTCCGGACCTCTATCAGTCATTTTAATACGGAATGCATCTACTATAAAATTTTCTCCCCCATATATTTTTAACCACCAAGCATGTCTATTAACAAGTGGATAGTCACCTATTTGAACATGGGGTTCTAGTAAACAAAATAAACTTGTGTCTTTCTCTGGATGTGTGTCTCCCCAACTCAAACTAGGAATTAATAGCAATAGAGCTAAGAGGGTTTTCATAAGATTATTTTTTCATAGCATTGAACATACTTAAGGTGTCATCATAAGCTATAAACTTTGACATTTTACCATCTTTAACTTCCATGTAGTGTCCAAAAATAGTATCCATGCCATCAGCGGTAGCTTTTGTATTCACAAAAACTTTATCACCTTCGCTAATCATTGATTCTACCGTAACTTGAAGATTACTCCAGAGCTCAGGGATTTTCGTTAATGTACCTTGAAAACTCTCTATGTTATGAGTTCCTGAAAATGGGTGTTTATCACCCGGGTATATGAAAACGAAATCGTCATGTAACATATTCATGAAACCTTCCATATCACCTTTTCCAAAGAGGTCATAAACTTTTTGTACTATTTCTTTTGAGTCCATAATTTAACCTTTCCTATTCAAATCTATACTCAGTCCGGCATAGTTATATTAATTTTTCCTGCGTATGTACCACCATGTAAGTGAGCACCTGTAACTTTCCATTCTGAGGTACCCTTAATACCCTCAAATTTACCAGTTCCGGCCTGAATAATATTTTGTCCTCCTCCTAGAGCTGGATTGAAACTTCCAGACAACATAAAAGTATCACCACTCATATCGGAAATATGACAATTTATGTTTACCCAGATAAGTGATGTGTCTTCGTTTAACATAGCTTTAGAAGTACAATCAGATGATGTAAGTGATGGAAAAAATTCTGGTTGATTGGTGTATTGGACCACATGAACATCACGAAAATCTGCTAATACTTTACCAGATGCTAAATTTTTTGTCACATTTGGCTCTGCTTCAAGCCAACTTCCCTCAAATTCAAAACTATATTCTGCTGAAATAGAATTTGTTGCGTAAAGTAAAAAAATAAAAATAAATAATTTTTTCATTTTTTAATCTCCTTTTTTAAATAACATAATAAAGGTTATTAAATTTTGATTAATTTTTTTAATGTTTTTATTGCATGATAATCATGTGCCAGCTGAGCTATGGCCCCAACTCAAATTTGGGATTAATAACAATATGGTTAAGAGTGTTTTCATTAATTTAATCCCACATTATACCTGTATGAACTTCTACACTATCAGTTTTGCACTTTGGACAATAAAACTCTTTTACTAATTCATCTCTCATAGGAAGCTTTCTTCTTTTAATCTTACATTTCTTACATTCAGAATATGTTCTAAAATTAAATTTATCTGTTTGATAACTAGCTTTCTTGATAGATACCTCACTCAAATATCTTTTTATTAGAGACGAAAGAGTAGGGAAGTTATCTACTTCTTTTACTATAATGTTCGTTTTATCGAGTTTTGCCTCAATATCTCTTATCCACTTTTTAGCATCAACTCTTGATGAAAAAGTTTTTGTTAAAGCGTTAGTTCTATAAACACCTCTTCTTACTCTTGCTTGAAAGGTATTGCCTCTTTTTACTATATCACCCATTGTTACTCCTTTCTGTGATAACAAATGTGATAACAATCGATAAAGACTTTTAAGTTTTAAGAGATAAACCGCCAGTTTAAATGATTAATGAACCCCTGACCTCTACGTTGCCAGCGTAGCGCTCTCCCAGCTGAGCTACGGCCCCCTACGTCAGCATTATAAAGGATTTTATACAAATTGGTAGTTAGTTCAAATCGTATTTCCTAGAAGTTTCCGAGAATAAATACAAAGAAAGGGAACTATTTGATAAGTTAAAATTATGAGACTCGTTCTGATATTTATATTCTCATTAATTTCTATTTCCTCTCATAGCTATCATGAAAAAGATATAATTTATGATGAAGAGGAAATAATCTGTATTGCAACCTATGAGCTAGCCGAAGATTTTTTTTTACAAATGAGAGACCCTAACACTTCTGAAGAAATGAATAAAAGAAAACAAGCTCTATTGGATAAATACGATGAGGGTCACTTTCCTCAGGAGGATATAGAATTTTACACTCTTGAAATTCATTATGCATGGACTGCTAATTTTGATTTTTTACCACCAATTTTAAAAAATTGTCGTGAAAATATTCGTTGATCAATTTGAGTATTACTACATTTTTTCCAACTTATATACGTCATCTACATTATTAAATTTAGCATCAAATTCCTTTGATCTTGGATCTTCAAACAAAGCATAAAATTTTTCCTCATCGGTGACATTTGCTACAATTATCACTTTTCTATCTCTGACAAATCCCATCTCAAATCCATCAGTATATTTCGCAATGTCATCTTTAAAAGAGTCATACAATTTTAAGTAGTCTTCTTTAGTTCCGTTATAAGTAGATACAACACATAAATTCATAATTATTTTCTCCTTTAAACCAATTTACGTATTGTTCAATTTTAGAGATCAATATCTTTTGAATGAATTATTTTTAAATAAACTTTATAATAACTTATAGAGAGGACAGCTATGAAAATTATTACAAATGCAAAAATAACTAAAGGTTATGAACATTGGAAACAAATGTTTGAAGAAAATGAAAATCTGAGACAGGAATATGGTCTTAATGTATTAGCCTATGGACATCCAAAAGATAACAGTGAAGAAATTTATACGGTTATAGAAGTAGAGTCGATGGATAAAATGCAAGAAATGTTAAAACTTCCTGAAATGATAAAACTTAGAACAGAAGCTGGAGTTGATCTAGATACACAAAAATTTATTTTACTTGAGGGTGGAAACTAAGATTGTGTAAGTAAGAAGTATAAGCTTAGAAATATTAAAAATATTGATACAGATAAGCCTAATTTAAAGGCTTTATCTATAATAGAATATTCCTTTTTACCTACATACCTCTTTTTAATAATGTAAATAGCTGCTGTAAAAATCGAAAAAAACCAAAATGTATTTACCACTAATTCTATGTTCACGTGCTCTTGTATGAATTTCTTTCTAAATATTTTTCACCGTTCTCTGACAAATACCAAAGATATCGCTTTTCATTATTTTGATCGTCTTCCCACATAATTTTATTTGCTAGATTCATTCTTATAAGTTTTGCTCCAGTATCACTTACAATATTGAAATTTAATCCTGTCAAGAATGAAATTTCATCCAAGTCAAAAGCATTAATCACATTTTTTGAAATTAAAGACTTATCATTTATCTGTTTACCTGTTGTCTTTAGTGTGACATGTCTTTTACATATTTTTTCCTGGAGACACTTCATAAATATGTAATCTTGAGTTTCAATATCATCACTATTCATAAGTTTCGATTATTTAAACCAATCGCCATAAACACTAATTAAAACTAGTGAGAAAGTCCCGTACCCTAAAACGATTATAATGAAATATTTAATATATATTCTTTTGGAACTAACATTTTTTGTTAATTTACCAAATTTTTTTTGAGTATAGATAAAAGCTGCCCATAGTAAAATTGCAAAGCCGTATGAGGATAATAATACTTTAATTACTTCTGACATTTAAAAAGACAATGATCCTGACAATAAGTTTTCATTCAAGGTGCCTAAATTTTTAGGGTAGGTTAGTATACCATCAGATATATATTTATCATCAAATTGCGACACACACCAAGATAGCGAAGCTGGTTTGGGCACTAGAGTTTTATTATCTCTAATAGAGTAAAGTAAATTATCTCTAACAGCTAAGTCACCCATATATACTAAATAAGCAACTTTTGTCCGCCTTGTAATAAAGTTACTTTCGCCTTGGTTGAGACTTTTAGGAGGATTGTAGATCACTGGCTTTTTTTTGACATACTCATCTTTGAGTCTCTTTATTAACCAATTTCTCATTATTTTTCTGACTGCATGATAAGCTGCAAATTGTGGTTTAATTAAATATGTGGTTTGGTGCCCAATATTCAAAATTGTATTATTTTCAGAAAACTTGTAAGAGTAGCCGTCTTTATATCTTTGATGAAACTTTGAGAATTCTTTAGCCCAAGTTACTCCCTCAATTACCCTATCTTTAGTTTGAGAGGTGTACTTTTCTCTAGTTGAGGTGTCATGTAAAACTACGTCC
>CACGSS010000012.1 GCA_902575725.1 uncultured Alphaproteobacteria bacterium
AACCTTCTTCAAATCAGATGCCTGGAGGAAACAATAAAACTTGGGATTGGTCTCATTTTAAAAATATTAAAAAACTTCCTTATATTTTATCAGGAGGTCTAAATGTCACTAATATCAAAAAGGCAATTAACTTAACAGGTGCAAATTTTGTTGATATAAATTCTGGTGTAGAGGAAAAACCTGGTGAAAAAAGCCTTAGTTTGATAGATGGTATTATTTCATCAATTTATAATTAATGAAAACATATAAACAACCTAGCACAGTTGGAAGGTTTGGTGAGTTTGGTGGAATGTACGTTTCAGAGACATTAATGCCCCTATTATTAAATCTAGATAAATCTTACAAAAAAATTCAAAAGGATAAAAAATTTAAAAAAGAATTAAATGATCTTTTTAAAAACTATGTAGGTAGGCCCTCCTCTTTGCACTATGCCAAAAATTTGTCTAAATATGTTAATGGACCAAAAATATATTTAAAAAGAGATGAGCTAAATCATACAGGAGCCCATAAAATTAATAATTGCTTAGGACAAATACTCCTTGCAAAAAAAATGGGCAAAACAAGAATAATTGCTGAAACGGGTGCTGGACAACATGGAGTTGCAACAGCTACTGTTTGTGCTCTTTTTGGACTTCCATGTTATATTTACATGGGGTCTAAAGATATCGAAAGACAAAAACCTAATGTTTTTAGAATGAAGCTTCTAGGAGCAACCATTATTCCCGTTGAGTCTGGCAGTAAATCTCTAAAAGATGCGATGAATGAAGCTTTAAGAGATTGGATTAAAAACGTCAGAGATACTTTTTATATTATCGGTTCTACCGCAGGTCCTCACCCCTACCCAAAAATGGTAAGAGATTTTCAATCAGTTATTGGAAAAGAAGCGAGAGAACAAATATTAAAAGTAGAGAAAAAACTGCCAGATTATTTGATAGCTTGCGTTGGAGGCGGATCAAATGCTATGGGTTTATTTTATCCTTTTTTGAATGATAAAAAGGTAAAGATTATTGGAGTTGAAGCGGCTGGAAGAGGAGCTAAAACAGAAGAAACAGCAGCTACAATGACATCCGGAACACCCGGTATTTTACATGGTAGTTATAGTTATGTCTTACAAGACAATGATGGACAAATAAAAGAGGCTCATTCTATTTCTGCCGGCCTCGATTATCCTGGTGTAGGGCCCGAACACTCCTACCTAAAAGATATTAAAAGAGTTAAGTACTTTGGTGTAACTGATAAAGAAGCACTTAAAGCATTTCAAACATGTTCAAAACTTGAGGGAATCATTCCTGCACTAGAGCCTTCTCATGCCCTGGCCTACTTAATTAAAGCATTTAAAAATAAACATAAAAATAAAGTTATAATTTTAAATATGTGTGGTCGAGGCGATAAAGATTTATTTACTGCAGCTAAAGCTATTGGATTTGATGCAGATGAATAATCTAGACTCGCTTCCTAAGAAAAAAATACTCTCATTATTTATGACATGTGGGTTTCCTACACTAAATCAAAGTAAAAAGATATTTAATGAAATGTTATCTCATCAACCAGATATTATTGAGTTTGGCCTTCCCTTTTCTGATCCGATGGCAGATGGCCCTATTATCCAAGAGGCAAATAAACTTGCACTAAGATCAAAATTATCAACGCAACAATCACTAGATTTAATAAAATATTTGAGTAAATCTAAAAATAATACTTCATTTGTTATCATGTGTTATTTAAATACTGTTCGTAAATTTGGATTAAATAAATTTATCAAAAATATTAAAAGTATTGTCGATGGTATAATAATTGTTGATTTACCTTTTGAAGAAGAAGGTGAAATCAAAAAGTCATTGTCTAAAAATAACATACATTTGATCAAGTTAATCTCTCCGATGACAGATAAGAAAAGATCTCAAAAACTTTTAAAAGACTCAAAAGGATTTATTTATTATATATCAGCAACAGGAATTACAGGTTCGAATAGATTAGATTACAAAGAAATAAATAAAAATGTTAAATCAATTAAAAAAATATGTTCAGTTCCCGTTTTAGTTGGATTTGGAATCAAGTCTAGAAAAGATGTAATAAATATAACAAAGAAAACTAAAGCAGATGGTGTTATAATTGGCTCAGCTCTTATTCAAAAATACTTTGATTTAAAAATGGATTTTAATAGATATCTGAAAAACCTTAAAAAATTTATTATAGAGGTTAAGGTCTAAAATGAACTGGCTCACAGATTATGTAAAACCTAAATTAAACTCCCTTGTTAATCGAAAAGATCCTCCATCTAATTTATGGACTAAGTGTGGATGTGGGGAAAGAACCTTGTATGTGAGTGATTTAAAAGAAAATCTTAATGTTTGTTCATATTGTGACTTTCATATGGGTATGGATGTAAATAGTAGATTAAAAAACTTATTTGATAACGAAAATTATGAATTAATCGAAGTACCTTTTGAAAATAATGATCCTCTAAAATTTAAAGATATTAAAAAATACTCAGACAGGATGAAAGCTGCACAAAAGAAAACTGATCAAAAAGATGCCGCTATTTTAGCCAAAGGTGAAATTGGAAGCACAAAAGTTGTAGTTTTTATTTTAGATTTTAATTTTATGGGTGGTTCAATGGGTCAATTTGTTGGTGAAGCATTTAAAATTGGTTCTCAAAACGCTGTTGATTTGAATTGTCCATTTATATCTGTTGCTTCCTCAGGAGGTGCAAGGATGCAAGAGGGAATTGTCAGTTTAATGCAGATGCCAAAAACAGTTGCGGCTGTGAATATGCTAGATCAACATAAAATTCCATACATTAGTGTACTCACTCATCCTACTACTGGAGGTGTAAGTGCTTCGTTTGCTATGTTGGGAGATATTATTATTGCTGAAAAAGGAAGCATGATTGGTTTTGCTGGGAAAAGAGTTATTGAGGAGACAATTAAGGAACAATTACCAGAGGATTTTCAAACTGCCGAATATCTTCTTGAACACGGAATGGTTGATATGGTTGTCCATCGTAAAGAATTAAGTCAAACACTTTCAAAAGTTTTATCATTCGTAAAAAAATAAATTCTTGAAAGATCCCATTTTTCAGAGGCTTTTAAATCTACATCCAAAATTTTCAGATTTATCTTTAGGGAGAATTAAAAAACTTTTAAAGAAAATAAATTTTGATGAAAATTTACTGCCCAAAGTCATTCATATAGCTGGTACTAATGGTAAAGGCTCAACAGCAGCTATTTTGAAATCAATTCTCAATCATCATGATTATTCAACACACGTATACTCCACGCCACACCTAGTAAAATTTAATGAAAGAATTCAATTAAGGTCTAAAGAAATTTCCAATCAAAAATTATTAGAATATTTAAAGTTTTGCGAAGATAAAAATGAAGGGAATTTGATAACATTTTTTGAAATTACTACTGCGGCAGCGTTTAAAGCTTTTCAAGATCATAAAGCTGACTATCTAATATTAGAAGTTGGACTTGGAGGAAGATTTGATGCTACAAATATTTTAAAAAAATCAAAGTATGCAGCTATTACTCCAATTTCTTTAGATCATCAAGATTATTTAGGGAATTCATTGGATCAAATTACTTTTGAGAAATTAGGAATATTGAACTCAAAAAGTACAATTTTTATTAATCTACAGAAAACAAATGTTATGAAATTTATTAAGTCACAATTAAAAAAAAGAAAATTAAATGCAAATCTATTTAATACTCATTGGAAAATAAAATCTAATTTTTATTTATCGAATGATATTAGAGTTAATTTATCAAAATTAAGTTTAAATGGATCACATCAATTAATTAATGCTGGATTAGCAATACACTTAGCTAGGAATATATTGAAAGAAAAATTTGTAATAGAAAAAACAGAAAAAGCATTGATGAATTGTGAGTGGCCTGGGAGATTACAACAAATTAAGAGTGGACTTCTAAAGAAAAAAATAAAGAAATATAAAAATATTTATTTAGATGGGTTTCACAATATCGATGGAATGAAAGCATTACTTAAATCATTAACAAAAAATAGAAAAATACTTATATGCTCTTTTTTAAATAATAAAAAATATACTCAAATGCTCTCTAGCTTATCAAATCATTTTAATAAAATAATTGTTGTTAAAATGAACGAGGAAAACTCCATTACTGAAGATCTATTACCCAAATACCTGAAGCTTCATTTTGCAAATTCCTTATCAAACTCATTTAAAATTATTAATAAACTTTCATCAAATCAGACCACAATTTATTTTGGAGGATCATTATATTTTATAGGTGAAGTGATAAAATTAAATCGTTTAAAAAATTAGATTTTCTCCCTATATAGTGCCAAATAGCAAAAATATCCCCATTTATAAAGATATATTGATTGATCTAAATTTTATCAGAAAAGTAGTAATTAATAACTAACCTTAATCCTCCAGAACCATTCTTGTGGATTTCTTCAAGAATGGTTCTACTCAATCTTTTTTTTGTTTTTCAAATAAAGCAGTAAAGCTAATCCTTCGTATGCAATTTTCCATAATTGTCTAAATAATGGTAGCTTCAACAATAAAGAGAGGTATCTCCATCTAGGAATTGTATCCCATAAAACTAAAAAGGACTCTGATCCAGAGAAAATTTTTCCATCATGATATACATGCATTCTTCTAAATAAATCTTTTTTGGAGAGATGATTTATATGCTCATCTTTATTTTTTGAAATATCAACATAGTTTATATTACAGGTTTTCTTTTTATAGTGACTTATCTCTGCATTACAAATATTACATGAACCATTAAAGTATACTTTCATTTTGATTATACGGGTGGTGGTTTTGAGCCATCTTTAAATAGATCATATCCCTTTAAGACAGCAGGTCTAATTGATATTTGATTATACCAACGCAATAGATTGCTATATTTATTCAGACCTATATCATGAATTGGATGTCTAGCGATCCAAGGAAATGTTGCGATATCTGCAATTGAATATTCATTTGCCAAATATTCATTTATAGATAAATGATCATCTAAATTTTTGTATATCGTTTCTGCAATTTTAAAATATCTATCTTCACCAAAATCACTTTTACCGGGATTATAATGATGAAATTGATGATGCTGACCTAACATAGGGCCTATATAACCCATTTGAGCCATCAACCACTGGGTTGTTAAACTTTGATTTGAGCCATAAAATTCTCCTGATAAATTTGCCAAGTAAATTAAGATAGCACCAGACTCAAATATGGTCTTTTTATTATGTCTTAAAACAGGAATTTTTGAAAATGGAGAAATTTTTTTAAACTCCTCGTTGAATTGTTCGCCCTGATTTAAATTAATTAAAGTCAAATCATAACTCTCATTAATCTCCTCTAACATTATTGAAATTTTTCTTGCATTTGGAGTTGAGTCTGCAAATAACTCAAACATTCAAATTAAACTCATAATATATTTATGAACAAAATATCCTATTACGAGTAAAGTCAATCCAATCAAATAAATTAACCAAAAATTCATATTGAGATTTTTTGCAAAGAAAAAAGGTAAAAAAAATAAGTATGAGACAGGTACCCCAATAAGAATGCTTTTTGCAAATATTACAGTATTTTCAGTATTTTTATGCTCTAAGAAAGAGAAGGCTATGGCTATTATACTGGCTATTGGAAGAGCGATAATAAATCCAGATAGCTCAGGTTTTTTACCGGAAAGCCAGCTTGCAAATGCAATCACAAGAGCAGCAAATAAAACTTTTAAAGCAAAAATCATAATTATCTATTTTATACTAATTAATAATAATTAAAGATTATTTTCAGGTATTAAGAAAGTTGTTGATGCCCAATCACTATGCCAGATTGGCTCATTTTTATCTGGGTCTGCTTTTAATGGATAAATCACAACTGAATCTAAAAGGTATTCCCTTCCTTGCTCAATATCATAAGTGAATTTTCCTTTATCATCCGTTATGGTATTTACAATTGATAAATTTGTATTTTTATATTTCGAAAAAATTGTAACAAGATTTTTTTTTAGTGGTTTTTTTTTGTAATATAAAGTTCCACTCATTTGCTTTAGATTCAATGCTTTGTAAGGATTTTGGTCTAAAACAAATTCAAATAGAAGTCCTGTTTTTTTATCCTTCCCCTCACTGCCATTTAGTGTAATAAGAGATTTTGCATAACGACGATAACTCTCAATAAAATTACTTTCAGGAAATCCTTTCTCAAAATGAGTATTGATTAGTTGCTGGTAACCTTTTTCATTAACAAAATCCTCGAATTTTTGAAACTTTTTATAATCAACATATTTATCTTTAGTTTCATGATAAATAATTAATAAATTATCTAAATTAGTCGTTATATTAATTGCAGGCACATCACCTAGTATGCCCTTTATTTTTTCTTTTTTATTTTTGGATCCAGATAATATTTTAAATGTTTTAAAATCTTGTGGATTATACATTAAAACCATACCTTGAAATTCTTGTCCTACCCTCAAGTGAGCATTTATTAAGTCATCATTAAGTTGATATTGCGTAGGCTCGATCCAAAATTCATGAGCGTTTGCTCTAATAGAATAAGCAATAAGGAGCAAAAAAATATAAAGAATTTTTAGGAGAATTTTGTTAAACATGACCGAATGATTAAGTACTTATTTTTTCTAATTTTAATATTGAGCTCTCCTCTGTATTCACACGAAATTAAACCCGCGGTGATGGATATTACCATTATTGAAGGAAATGCATCAATCGAATTTAAATTAAATGCAGAAACTGTTCTTTCTGAAATTGATGCCTCTTTATATCAGGATACCAACGACTCACCTCAATCTCAAAAATATGATGCGTTACGTGCCCTTTCCACTGAAGAAGTAGAGAAAATGGTCATAGAAAATGAAAACAAATTTACAGATAAGATTAAAATCAATATCGGAGATCAAACTATTCCTCTTTCTTTAAGAAATGTAGATACTTTTCAAGAAACTAACGATGAATTTCCCAGAGATACAACTTTAAACATGGGTTTTGAAATAAAAGATGAGTCTTTTACCATTCAATTTGAAAAAGAATTGGGTCCCGTGGTAATTAGACATTTTGAGGATTTATCAAAAGAGTCTGTTTTATTTACAACTTATTTACAACCTGCTGAAAGATCATCACTCATATCCCAACAGACAAGGTCTTCAGCTTTAAGTACAACAATTGAATATTTAGTTTTAGGGATAGAGCATATTGTTCCTAAGGGACTTGACCATATCTTGTTCATAATAGGTATCTTTTTTTACGCCATCAAATTTAAACCTTTATTACTTCAAGTCACAATGTTTACAGTTGCGCATTCGATCACACTTATTCTAGCTAGTTTTAATTTAATTTTTATACCGGCTACTATTGTTGAACCATTAATAGCATTGTCTATAAGCTATGTTGCAATTGAGAATATATTTCAAAGACGTTCAACTTTACTTCGGTATTTAATAATTTTTATTTTTGGATTAATTCATGGTTTAGGTTTTGCATTTGTGCTGGGAGATATTGGGTTAAATACTAGTCAACTTGTTTTAAGTTTAATCTCATTTAACATTGGGGTAGAAATAGCACAGATAGCAATTATTATCTTAGCATCAATTATCTTTATAATACCTTCACGTCAAAGTTGGTATAGAGCATTTTTGCAAATTCCTATTTCGATTATAATTTCAATGATTGGTTTATATTGGTTTATTGAAAGAGTATTCTTTTAAAAATTTATTTTAATAGTGCCAAGAACTGATAGAGATTTATCTGTTATCACTATTTCTCCTGAACTTGGATAATAATCAAGAAAACCACCAACAATTACATAATGGGTTACAAAAATTAAATTACCTTGACTGTCGTCCCAATTTTTAATGAATTGATTTAATTCATACATTTGTTTTGAATAGTTTTTTTGATAATCAGCTGAAAATGTTGAATTTAAGGCACTTAAACTCTCAAAATTTCCAAATGCCAGACGAGCGGTTTCTTTGCAACGACACCATTCGCTGGAATAAACAGAGTCTATTGGAATAGAATATTTAGAAAATAATATACCCATTCGTTTAGATTGATTAATTCCTTGTTCATTTAAATTTCTTTGTGTTGAACAATCGTATAATTCAAAATTATTGGGATCACCGCCTCCAGGAGCATATGCATGACGAATAAAAACTACTTTGCCACCCTCTTTTAATAATTCCCAACTTGTTGTTTCATCAGATAAAGAGCTATATGTAAAAAATACAGAAATTAAGAAAATTAAATTAATAATTTTCATTGTTGAGAGAGGTATTGATGATATGCCTGCTTTTTTACGTCATTCCAATATTGATCTGCCTCTTCAGCTGTATATTTTCCGAAAAGTTGCATCCAGAGATCGGTTGTCACTAAGGATAAAACCTCCTCTTTTTCTTTCCACTCATCATAGATCCAAGGGTCTGAAGAGGGCTCAACTCCTTTTTGTGAAAAATAATTGACCTCTTCATGAATTCCCCCTATGTCTATAATCATTGTTTTAGGAGAAAACTCTACATCCTCGAAAAAACGTATACGTGCTATATCTTCTTTGGTTAATCCTTTAACCACTATACCTTCAACGCCAGAATAATTTTCACCGAAGATTATTACAGGGAAGTTTTCATTAATGACTAAACGCAATTCACTTTTGGGTGCAAAAGCTTTAGTTATTTTTAAGTGATCAGTTTTTCCTCCAATAACCTTCTCTAATATTGCAATAGAGCGAAGAGTGCCGTAAAAAAAATAATTATTCATTTTAGTCTTAGAAAAATTCTGGAAGAGCTGCTTTTTTTATCTTCATTTCATGAAGGAGTATGCAAATTTGTTCAGAAATTTCAACACTATTTGGCGTATCACTGTGAACACACACTGAATGAATGTTTGTTTTGAGAGTATTCCCATTACGTGAAATAATCCCTCCTTGTATAAGCATGGCTTTTACATGCTCCTTGGCGCTTCTAGGATCTGTTATCAAAGAGTCATTAATGGAACGAGGTGTTAAAGTAGCATCATCTTCATAAGTGCGATCTGCAAAAATCTCAAGGGCGGTGGGTATGTTGCTATTCATACCGATTTTAGCAAGTTCACTTAAAGCTGGTGCAAGTAATATCATTGATGGGTAATTTTTTTTTAAAACATCTACTATTTCATTAGAAAGGTCTTGGTCAACGCATGCCATATTACTCAAAGCTCCATGAAGCTTAACATGTGTTATTGGAAAATTAATATCAGATGCAAGATTATGGATAAACATTAATTGGTCTTTGACAATTTCTTGGATTAGTTTTTTGTTCCAATTAGTTTTTGTGCGCCCAAAATTGTCTCTATCTAAAAAAGAAATATGTGCACCAACTGATACACGTTTTGTTTTACAGTAACTTAGTGCTTTGAAAACAACGTCTTTTGATCCTCCATGATATAAGCATGAGAGATTAGCAGAGGCAATTTTATTTATTAGCTGCATATCAACAGTCTCGAAAAAACTGAGATCTTTTTCTGCGATATCAGAATTTAAATTAATTTTATTCAAATGCACCAAAGTTACATTATGATATTAGCGTGTATTTCAAAGGAATAAATTCTTATGGAGATCGGGGTTTAGTCTTAGATTTTGGAAATGAAACCTCAAAATCTATATCACAGGAGGTAAATGAGGCATTTTTAAATATTTCAAACCTTAATCTTCAATCACTAAACATTGTTCCCTCATTTAATAAAATTGTTGTAATTTTTGAAAATTCTAAAATACGAGATCAAAATAAAGACAAAATTAGTATAGAAATGAGAGATACAAACTCTCAAACTAACAAAAAAATCAATAAAACATGGGAAATACCGGCATGTTATAATGAAGACTTTGCTTTAGATATTAAGATCATCCAAAAACTTCACCAGATTACAAAAGAAGAAGTTATCAATCTTCACTCATCAGTTCGTTACTATACATATTATATAGGCTTCATGCCGGGTTTTCCATATTTAGGGGATGTTCCATCCCAATTAATTACACCGCGGTTACCTACTCCAAGGGTAAAAATTCCTGCTAGATCCATTGGCATAGCAAAAAACCATACCTGTATATATCCAAAAGTTTCACCTGGAGGTTGGAATATAATTGGACAAATACCATTTGATATTTTTGATTTACAAAGTCCTAAGCCTTCCCTTTTTCTTCCAGGTGATGAAGTAAAATTTTACTCCGTATCACTTTCAGAGTTTCAAAAAATTAGAAAATATAATTTTTCTTTAAATGAATTGATCAAGGAATACTCGTCATGAACTCAATCATAATCACTCGTGCAGGGACTCATTCAACCATACAAGACTTTGGAAGATTTCAATGTCAGCACTTAGGAGTTTCACCAAGTGGAGCAATGGACCAAAGAATTATTAAAGAACTACAAAAAATTATACCCAACCATCAAAATCAATTTCTAGAATTTGCATATGTGGGACCATCAATAAAAGTAAAAGAAGGATCTGTTAAGATTTGTGTTGGTGGTAATTGTAATATGAGTATTCAGAAAAATAACAACAGCCAGCTTGAGTGCCAGCCCTATAAAAGTATTAATTTATTTGAGGGTGATGAATTGATTATTCACAATACAATAGACTCAGTATATGGATACATAGCTTTTGAGCATGGACTTGGGTTAGAGCCTTGTCTTAATAGCTACTCTACTGACACAAAAGCAGGAATAGGTTCGATTAATCGACTTTTAAATGATGAAGATATATTTCACATTAGCAAAGATGTAAGCTCTTGGGATCTTATCTCTATACCAGAACCTGATTTAGAGAAGGTAACCAATTTCAAAGTTTATCCCGGTCCTCAACTTCAATATTTCTCAGACAATACTCTACAATCTTTTATTAGCGGTGTTTTTACAATAACTAATCAAAGTGATCGAATGGGTATCAGGCTCAAAGGTGAGAGTCTCATTAGTTCTAAGTCTCATGATATTTTGTCTGAAGGAATATTACCTGGGTCTATTCAAGTGCCAAGTGATGGGCAACCCATTGTATTAATGCGGGACATTCCTTGTACTGGCGGGTATCCAAAAATTGCAATTTTAAATGAAGTGGATATTTCAAGAATCTCTCAGCTCCCCCCTGAAACCAAAATCACCTTCGATTTACAAACAATCTATTAGCACAGATTTTATGTATAATTAAAAGTGAAAATCTCAAGTGTTCAAGATCTAATACCAATATCGAAAAATTCGAATAGCTCCATGTTATCAAGACATGATGCACTGGAAAAATTCAATTCTTTTAATCCTGCTCTCTATGCAAAAACAAGAAACTTTTTGAATGGACAAATTTCAAGATTATCAGCCCATATAAAATATGGAATCATCACTAACAAAGAGCTCTATCAATATATTCGAGAAAAATATAATTTTGTTGAGAGTGAAAAGTTTATTCAAGAATTAGCATGGAGAGATTTTTGGAGAAGCTATGCCTACCATCATCCTGATCAACTATGGACAGATGTAGAAGAATATAAAACTGGATTTCAAGCTCAAGAATATCAAGATAACTTGCCTGAGGATGTTATGTCAGCAACAACACCAACACAGATTATTAATATTTTCATCGAGCAACTCACTAGCACTGGGTACCTTCATAACCATGCACGTATGTATTTGGCTTCTTATATTATTCACTTTAGAAGAGTGAAGTGGCAAGCTGGAGCAAAGTTTTTTATGAGTCATTTACTGGATGGAGATATTGCAAGTAATAACTTCTCTTGGCAGTGGATCGCGAGTACCTTTGCAGGAAAACCTTATATATTTAATTTAGAAAATGTTCACAAATACTGTCACAAAAGCATAGATATTATCCCTGAGAAGAATAGAGAAATAGATGGCAGCTATGAAGAAATTAGCTCGAGGCTCTTTCCCAATTTATGAACTTAATTTATTTATATGACGAGTTTATGAGAGTGCCAGCCGGTATTGAGGGTAATCCTGTTTACATCTTTGATGATACTTTAACAGAAGGCTATGAGCTTAGTGACAAAATCATTGAAAATAGATACTTTTTAGCCAAAGAGGCAGGGGCTGAAATCTATAGAGGTAATACATATGAGATATTGCAAGAAATTCATAACCAAAACACCATATCCAAAATTATAACAAAATCTACTTTTAGACCTATTTACCAAAATTTGTTTCAAAAATTCGGTGAAAAATATGATTTAGAGCAGTTACCCGATTACTTCTTATTGCAGGAGAATTATCTTCATCCAGCAAAAAGATTTTTTCAGTATTGGAACAAAATTAAGAAAAATTTAAAATATTAGTCATGGCTGAAAAATGCAAATATTGCGAGGGAGAGTTATCAGTCATGGACAGTGTGTATATTGAA
>CACGSS010000013.1 GCA_902575725.1 uncultured Alphaproteobacteria bacterium
AATACCAGAACCAATAATTGTAGGTGCTATTATAAATTGCATAATATCTAATAATTTATTCTCAAGAAATTTAGATATAGTTTTAGAACCACCTTCTACTAATACGAACTTAAAACCTAATTTATTTATATGTTTGTATATGAGATTTGTGAAATTTCTTTCAGGTAATTTATAAATTTGTGTATTATTTAAATTCTTTTTAATATTAGAGTGTGTAAATATGATATTTGAAAAACCATCTTTAAATATTTGATAGTTATTTGTTAATTTTAGAGAGGGATCTATAATTATCCTCTGAGGATTTGAGCCCTTAATTGCTCTTGTAGTGAGCAAGGGATTATCTTTTTTTATTGTATTTACACCAACTATAACTGCATCACACACTGAACGAAGACTATGAAGGTATGAAATACTATTTTTATCATTAATGTAATGAGAATTGCCGTTTAAAAGTGCAATTTTACCGTCTAAGCTTTGCCCAATTTGACCGATATAGAATTTTTTTTTTATCATCAATATTGGTAACAAAATTTGTGCTATTTCATTTATTTTTTTTTCAATCTTACAATTAAAATTAACGCCATTTTTATCAATTAAAATATGATTGGTTTTAGAATGTTGACTAAGTACAAACGATTTGTTAATTAAATCAATTCTTAAGATATTTGATTTTTTTTGTTTTTTTACAAATTCAAATAGTGAAGAAATATTATGCTTTGTTATCATTTTTCATCTGTATCAAGTACTATTGAGTATATATATAGTCTATGAGTTTAAAATCAAATTTTGGCACATTTATTGATAGAGCTATCAATGAGCTTAGAACCGGAAGACCAATAGTTATCAAAGAAAATAAAAATTATTGGATGTTCTTTAATATTGAACATTCGGACAATAAAATTCTAAGTCAATTCAATCAATACCTACAAAAAGACAAATATCTTTTAATCACAAAACAAAAAGCAAAATCAATATTTGAAAATAAAGTATCAACAAATATTTATTTAAAAATAGATGAAAAAATATCAAACAAATCTTTATTAAGTTTATTCATTAACCCTTTATCTGATCAAAATAAAATATTATTTAAAGATGAGCCTTATATCAAAAGTAAAGATTTCCATAATGTCTGTTTAGATATAGCCAAAAATGCGAAGGTAATACCATCACTTGTATTTAAAAAAATTAATTCTAAATACTATAAAAATATTGATAATCTAATATTACAACTTGGTCTATTAAAATTTAATCATAAAGAGTTAAAAAATCAGAATAAATTTATAACTAATAGTATCAGATTAGTATCAAGTGCAAATGTGCCCTTACCAAATGTTGCATCTACAACTTTTAATATTTTTAAGTCATATATTGGTGCTAGAAGACATATCGCGATCATAATTAAACCAAAAAATTTAAAACAACCAACAAACCTTAGAATCCACTCAGCTTGTTTTACTGGGGATATATTTCACTCTAGAAAATGTGATTGCGGAGAACAATTAAATAACTCTTTAAACTATATGGTTAAAAATAAAGGAGGTATTATCCTTTATTTAGATCAAGAAGGGAGAGGTATAGGACTAGCCAATAAAATGAGGGCATATTCTCTTCAGTCAAAAGGCTTGGATACTATTGATGCTGATCACAACATAGGTTTTTTAGATGATGAAAGAGATTTTAATATTGCCGCTAAGTTACTTAAGTTATTAAAAGTAAATAAAGTCAATATTATCACAAATAATTTTACAAAAGTCTCTTCTCTTAAAAAAGCTGGTATTAAAATTGCCAAGCAAATAAATACAAAACCTACGATTAACAAATTTAATAAGAATTATTTTAAAACAAGAGTAAAAAAAACAGGTTACGGTTTTAAAAATTTAGATTAAAAATTTAGTCAAAGTCTCCTCGTTCTAATCTATCTTCATATTCATTAGAGGACTCGGAAATAGTATTAAGCTGTTTTTTAGTCATAATTTTTAGAGTTTTTTTTATAGCAAGTTGGTAAGTATGTAACTTTTCAACAATATTTCTTTCGCTGGTGTTTCTCATCATTTGACTTAGGGCTCTATTTAGCTCAGTAAGTCTGCCTAACAGCGTATTATCGTCATTATTATCATCATCGTAATACATTACTTAATATTATAATAATTTTGAAGATCATAAATAAAATAATTAAATAAATAACTTAACGATTTATTTTTTTTTTCTATAAAATAATAATCCAATTATAATTATCCCAATACCTATAATCATCAGAAGTTCACCTGCATTCCAAAACCATATTAAGAATTCCATTGGATTATTTATCTATGTCTTCATCAAATATTTCATCTACTGGCACTTGTATACTATTTACCAGTTGATTTGTTTTTGCTGCAAGAGCTACAATATTTAAAAATTCTGAATGTTCGTCTTCAGTCATCCCAAGTTTTTTTGCTGCAGATGTGTGTGAGTGTGTGCAATACGAGCAATTATTTGTTATAGAGACTGCCATATAAATCATTTCTTTAGTTTTATTTGGAATTATGGTTTGTTTAACCATTAAATCTTTAACATCACTCCAAACATTTTTTAGTAATTGAGGATCAAATGCTAAATATTTCCAAAAATTACCTATATAAGTTGTGTTTCTTGATTGTTTAATATCTTCATAGACTTCCTTTATAATTGGATGATTATCATCATCAGTTCTTTTAATTGTGCTCACCAGTGGTCCCTTTCTTTATTATAATTGATATATAGTCATTAAATCATAATATCCCTCTTGTTTTGATTAATTTTATAAATAAAAATTCAAATTTATTAATATTTGGCTTTCTAATAGCATTCGCATCAGGATTTGGACAAACATTTTTTATCTCTCTTTTTAGTGAAGATTTTAGAGAAACATTTAACTTAAGTAATACTCAATTTGGCAGTCTGTATTCAATAGCTACAATTTTAAGTGCGTTAACTATTATATGGGCTGGCAAACTTATAGATACGGTCTCTCTTAAAAAATATACTTTAGCAATTGTATTAGGTCTTTCGATAACATGTTTTTTTGCAAGTATTGTGTTTAATGTAATTCTTCTTTTTTTTGTAATTTATTTTTTAAGACTTTTTGGACAAGGGCTTATGGGACACACTTCAAGAACAACCATGGCAAGATACTTTAAAGCTAATAGAGGAAAAGCATTAGCTATATCTGGATTTGGTTTTTCTTTTGGTGAGATGATCTATCCATTTGTAGTAGTAATTTTAATATTAACTTTTGGCTGGAGAATTACCTGGTTTAGTTCATCTGTATTTATAATAATATTTTTCGGAGTATTTTTATACTACCTATTAAATAAAAATAATTTTAAAAGTGAAACTGGGTTTGAGAATGAAGATATACAAAATTCATTTTCATGGAGAAGAAGAGATGTCTTAACAGATCTTAAATTTTATCTTTATTTACCTCTTACATTATTTATGTCATTTACAGTAACTGGTTTTTTATTTCATCAAGTTTTTATTGGGCAATTAAATAATTGGACAATGTTAGATATTGCACAAAGTTTTATTTTTTATGCAATCTGTGGAATTGGTGGTTCATTAGTTTCTGGTTTGTTGGTCGATAAATTTTCTGGTAGGAGTGTAATTACATTTCACTTAATTCCCATGGCTTTAATATTTATTGTGATGTTATTTTCAAATCATATATTTGTATTATATATTTACATGGCAGGGCTTGGATTATCAAATGGCTTTACTGAAAATATGTCTAATTCTTTGTGGGCAGAAATGTATGGAGTCAAAAACCTAGGTGCAATAAGGGCCCTTTTAACATTTTTTGGTGTTTTGGCCTCAGCAGCCTCCCCTTTCTTATATGGATTGATATTGGATGAGACAAATTCGATAAACACCTTGATCTATATGAGCCTTGCTTTAATAATTATTTTTTCTTCTATGAGCTTTATAGGTAATAAAATTAAATAAAATAACCTTTTTTAAAAGCCTCAATAGCTATCAAAGCACATCCTTTAGCATCTGATAATGCATCGTGATGATTTAATGGAATTCTTAAATTTTTACATACTGTATTTAGTTTATTGTTTTCAAATTCCCAATATTTTCTTGCGATTGCAACAGTATCTTTAAATTCTTGTTTAGGTAGGTCGATATTATAAAAATAACAACATGAGTGCAGGACAGATCGATCAAAAGGAGCATTATGTGCAAAAAAGTAATCAACAGCTGATAATTCACTCTTAATTTGGCGCCACACTTTATCAAATGTTTTAGCTTTCTTTAACATTTCCCATGTTAAACCATGAATATCTGTAAAATGAACTTCAGGTTTAGGTGGTCTTATTAAATGGGAGACTTTTTTTATAATTTTAGTTTTATTAAATATTACATATCCAATAGCACATGCTGATGTTCTCTCACTTGTGGCTGTTTCAAAATCTATGGCTGCAAATAATTGCATTAAAATAATTGATCAATTTGATTTTGATATTTTTTTTGTACTTCATGTCTCCTAACTTTCATTGTGGGAGTCATTAGGTTATTTTCAATACTAAAAGGCTCATCAATAAAGATAAACTTTTTTATTTTTTCTGGTTGAGTTAAGTCTTTATTTACTTCATCAATATATCTTTGAATATCTTCATCACTAGATTTACTTTCTGAGTTTAATACTAATAATGCTGCAATATAATTCTTTTGTTCACCAAATACACAGGCTTGTTCTATCTCAGGAGATAAAGTTAATAGATTTTCAATCTTAGATGGTGCAATATTATCACCTCCTAGAGAAACTATTATATCCTTTTTACGATCTGTAATTTTAAGATAATTGTCCTCATCAAATTCACCAATATCCCCCGTATGGAGCCAACCATCTTTTATTGTTTGCTCAGTAGCTTCTTTGTTATTCCAATAGCCCAGCATAAGGTTCTCCCCTTTAACTAATATTTCACCATCTTCTGCTAATTTAACTTCAACTCCAGGAAATATAGGACCAACTGTATCAACTTTTACTTTATTTAATAAATTGCAGCTTACAACTGGTGAGGTTTCTGTTAAGCCATAACCTTGTAAAGTCTTTAAACCAAGGGCATTAAGCGCCTCCCCTACTTGACTGTCAAGAGGTCCTCCACCTGATATAAAAGCCTCTAATCTGCCGCCAAAATTATTTTTTACTTTTTTTCTGACTAATTTATCTAATATTAGGTTAATTATATTTTCACTAAAACTTAATTTAATATTTTTAAATTTTTTTGTTCCTAGCTGGATAGTCTTATTAAATAAATTTTGTTTCAAATTAGACTGATTTTTCAAATTAATCTTCATTTTTGCATGGAGATTATTATAAAATCTTGGAACAGCAGTCATTATATGAGGTTGTGCAATTTTTACTGTAGGCAGAAGTGTTTCAATACTTTTATTATAAAATACTTTTGCTTCTAAAATAATCTGAACAAATTGAACTGCATGTTCATATGAATGAGATAAAGGTAACCAAGTAAGAAAGGTTAAATCTGGACTCTTTATAGTTTTAAGAAGTTCATACGCTCCTTCACAATTACTTAATATGCCCCCATGACTTAAAATAACACCTTTAGGTAATCCTTGTGTACCTGACGTGTAAATAATGCAAGCTGGATCTTTGCGCTTAATTTCTTTGATTTTTTCTCTGTTATTATCATTATTATCATCTATTAGGTCACTCAAAAATACTAAATTTGAAATTAAATTATTTTCAAAATTATCAAAACATAAGATAAATTTGAAATTATATTTAACTTTTTCGCTGGCAGTTAAAATAGTCTGAAGTAAATTTTTATTTGAAACTATTAAACCAACAGGCTTAGAGTCATTTAAAATATGCTCAAAATCTCTTGATGTATAAGTTGTATAGTTGGGGACACAAATAAGTTTATTAGACATTATTGCGATATCAGAGGCCATCCATTCAGGTCTATTTTCCGAAACCAATAAAACTCTCTCTAATTCACCTAAATATTTGTTTGCTAAAAAATTGTGTATTTTCGTTGTTAGTTTTTTTGTCTCTAACCAACTCATTGAGATAACTTGGTTGTTTGAGTCGAGTTTTAGTAAGTGTTGATTATTTTCGTTCTTATCTGCTTGAAAATAAAATAGTTCTGGAAGATTATTAAATTTATTCATCATTAATTATAGTTTCATAAAACTCATCCATCTTATTCATTAAATTTTCATCATAAGTTACTAAATGTTCACTCTCATCAACGAAATAACTACTTTTAGGTAAATTTGCTAATTTGTACATTTTTTCACCCATTCTAAATGGAACAATATCATCACCTCTGGCGTGCATAATAAATATAGGGGAAATAACGTTTTTAATCTTTTTATCACTTAAATACTTATCTTTAAGCATGATTGAAACAGGAAGGTATGGATAATGAAATTTTGCTGCATCAATCATTGAAGTAAATGGCGCCTCTAAAATTAGACCCTTAAAATTATTATTCTGTGCTATTTCTATACTAATAGCAGTTCCTAAAGATTCTCCATAAATTATGATGTCCTTTTTAGAAATATTTTTTTCTTCAAGCCATTTTATAGCACTTCTAGCGTCATCATATAAACCATCCTCAGTAGGTTCACCATCATTACCACTATATGATCTCCAAGAAATAAGTAAAATATTTTGGTCATATTTTGATAGCTTGTTAATTTTATAAAATCTATTTTCAATAGGACCAGCATTACCGTGAAACATTAGTAATGTAGTTTTAGTATTAGAAGGATGTTTATAAAAAATTGACCTTAATTTTATATTTGAGGTATTTTCAATAAATACTTGTTCCGCAGGAATGATTAGTAATTCATCATCATAATTATCAATTTGAGGGAGGTAAAGAAGAGATCTTTGTTTTGTATAAACATAAAAGATAATTAAAAGGTATATAAATAGTAATATTAAGATAATCTTGATTGTTAATGAGTAATTCATTTAATTCTGTAAATAAACTTATCAAAATATCCTTGGGCAGATTGAGGAAATTTTTTTAATTTAGAAAAATTAATTTTTGATTTTTTATATTTGTAAAAAATATGGCCGATAGAAGGTATATTTTTATTTAAGGTACCTGTTGATATTGAGATATAATCATCTGAAGATTTTTTTTTAAAAAATAATGAACTTCCACAAATTAAACAAAAACCTCTTTTATAATGTTTACTAGAAACAAACCATTTTAAAGTTTTTTTACTTTTAAAATTTAGATTTTCTTTTTTTACTTTTGTATAAGAACTAAATTCAGCATTTGAAGCCTGGCACATCTTACAATGGCAAAAAACTGAGTATCTACATTCATTTTTAATCTCAAAGGTAATTTTCTTGCAAAGACAAGAGCCTTTAATTTTTTTCATTTATTCATCATTTTGTGCTTTGCCAAAGATATTCCATTTTTTATTTTAAAATCATATGACTCCTCAAATGATGATAATTGCCAACCAGAAAGTCTATTTTTTAACTCGGAAATATTATTTATTTTCCATTCATTTGTCGTATTTTCCTCTTTCCATATCGCTTTTTCTTCAGAAGTTCTAGCACAGCCATAACAATATCCGGTAGATGGATCTGTTTTGCATATTGATATACAAGGTGAAATAATTTTTTCCATCGACATATTATATCCAAATAAACCCTAATATCATTGAAAATAATTTTTAAAATTGAATTAAAAAAATGCTAATTGAAATATTAAAAAATTATTGTAGTTTGATGCAACGTTCCGCAGTAGCTCAGCGGTAGAGCATTCGGCTGTTAACCGACAGGTCGTAGGTTCGAATCCTACCTGCGGAGCCAGTTTCTTATGAACTCCAAACATTTCTTATCTACTTTATGTCTCATAGTAGCATCAATAATTTGGGGTACTGCATTTGTGGCTCAAACTACAGGAATGGAATTTATTGGTCCACTAACTTTTACAAATATGCGTTTTTTAATTGGTGGAATAATAGTATTACCTTTTGCTTTTTATGAAATAAATAAAATTAAAAATCTTAAAAATAAAAAAAAATTTATATTCGTAGTTCTTTTAACTGGTTTAAGTTTATTATTAGGGACTTACCTTCAACAATACGCTTTACAGTATACTAAAGTAGGAAATGCAGCTTTCTTAACTATATTATATGTTCCATTTGTTCCTATAATATCAAGATTATTTTTAAAAAAGAAAATACACTGGAGTATTTGGCTATCCGTATCAATATGTCTCGTAGGGTCTTATTACTTAACTCTTGAAAATAGTTTTGAAGCACAATTTGCTGATGTACTTGTAATTATATGTGCTTTATTTTTTGCAATACATTGCATTTTAATTGATGAATACTTTGAAATTATAAATGCACCATTTACCTTAGCATCATCTCAATTTCTATTATGTTTTTTTTATAGTTTGCCATTTATATTCATTTTTGAAAATCCTACTATTGACGGGATATCAAAAGAAATCTTTGAGCTTTTATATGTAGGTGTAATGTCAAGTGGGATTGCTTATACTCTACAAGTTTTTGGTCAAAGGTATGTAAAACCCTCTACAGCAGCAATTACATTTTCTCTTGAAGGTGTATTTGGATCGTTAGCAGCTTGGGTTATTCTTTCTCAATTTTTGACAAATGTTCAGATTTTTGGTTGTTTTTTAATACTTATTGGTGTGCTCGTAGCACAACTTTTACCCTTAATTAACAAAGAAGCAGCCTTAAATAGGTTTTATAGTGAATAAATAATCCTACTTTTTGTCTAACAAATACAATAAAATTCCTCATTATGAGTGAGGATAGTAAATTTTTTTTAAAAGACAGTGATGTGCCAAAACAGTGGTACAACCTGGGAGCGGATTTAAAAGAGCCTATGAGCCCACCTTTAAATCCAGGAACAAAACAACCAATAGGTCCAGATGACTTAGCGCCTTTATTTCCCATGGAATTAATAATGCAAGAAGTTACCCAAGAGAGGTATATTGATATTCCCGGACCAGTTTTAGAAGCTTACAGTCGTTGGAGATCTACGCCACTGGTAAGGGCTAGAGCTTTAGAGAAAGCATTAGATACACCAGCCAGAATATATTACAAATACGAAGGAGCTAGCCCGTCAGGTAGTCACAAACCAAACACTGCATTAGCTCAGGCTTTTTATAATAAAGAAGCTGGTGTAAAAAAAATAGCAACTGAGACCGGTGCAGGTCAATGGGGAACAGCATTAAGTTATGCTGGAGCCGTATTTGGAATAGAAATAAAAGTATTCATGGTAAGGGTAAGCTATGATCAAAAACCTTATAGGAGAGCTATAATTGAGAGTTATGGTGGTAGTGTTGTAGCCAGCCCGTCTAATGAGACAAATTCAGGCAGAGCCATACTTGAAAAAGATCCTAATAGTTCAGGTTCACTAGGTATTGCTATATCTGAAGCAGCTGAAGTCGCAGCTACAAATGATGATACAAAATATGCATTAGGTAGTGTTCTTAACCATGTTTTAATGCATCAGTCTATAATTGGGCAAGAGGCACTTTTACAAATGGAAATGGCTAATGATTATCCGGACATTGTAATAGGATGTACTGGTGGAGGAAGTAATTTCTCAGGTTTATGTAATCCTTTTTTAGGAAAAAAATTTAGAGGAGAACAAGATGTTCATGCTATTGCAGTTGAGCCATCTTCTTGTCCTTCTTTAACTAAAGGTAAATATTCCTATGACTTTGGTGATACTCTAAAATCTGCACCATTGTTAAAGATGCATACATTAGGCTCTGATTTTATGCCATCACCCACACATGTAGGTGGATTAAGGTATCATGGAATGTCTCCAATGCTATCGCATTTAGTTCATAATGGTCATATGGAACCTCGAGCTTATGGTCAAAAGGAGTGCTTAGAAGCCGGTATACAATTTGCAAGAACTGAGGGCATTATGCCTGCACCCGAAGCTACTCACGCGATTAAAGGTGCTGTTGATGAGGCTCTAAAGTGTAAAGCCGAGGGTAAATCAAAAGCTATTTTGTTCAACCTTTGTGGGCATGGTCATTTTGATATGCAAGCATATATGGATTATTTTTCAGGCAATCTTGCTGAAGATAAATTCGATACTAAAGCTTTTGAAGAGTCTATGGCATCAATACCAGCTGTAAATTAATTTACATTAGGTAGATCATCAAAATTTGATGTATATGCGGGACTTAAGTTTTGTCGTCTAGTTATGTAAAACTTTTCGTAGTTTTCTTTGGCAACACAAATAGTCCCGCTTCCGTATCTGTTATTTAGATTATCAAATACCTTGTTCACCCTAATTTTTTTTAAAATACTCTCTTCTGATTGATGAAAAAATAAATCTCTATTGTATTCTCCCTCTGGGGTTAAGTCTGAGAGTAAAACACCTGCTTTTTTATATTTAATTTCTGGTCGATAAATAGATTTTAGCGCCTTTATAGCAAATTTAATCGTCTCAAATAAGTCATTTGATGGAGATATAAAATCATAAGTCCTAGCTGCATGGTATTGTTTATTATTGTTGTTAAATTTATTTGAACGAATAAATGTAGTAATTTTTTTTGCCTGCAAACCATCAGATCTAATCTTTTCTGAGGCTCTAGTAGCATAAGATATTATTCTTTTCTCTAAATCATGAAAACTTGTTACATAACTTTCGAAAGATCTTGATACTCGACATTGTTTTTTTGGTTCAGATCTCTCTACTATTGGTATACATATTTCACCATGTAGTTCTCTATAGGTTCTCTCTCCCACTACTCCTAAGTGTTGCCTAACCCACCTTGGGTCTGTTTTGTATAGATCGTATGCAGTGTAGATACTATTTTTTTGAAGAAATTTCTCTATCCTAGCTCCTATTCCCCAAATATCACCCACCCCTAATACCTTTAGGGATATTTCTATTTGTTTTTGATTTATAATTTCTACTACTTGGGATCCTAGTTCATCTTTTTTAGCTAGATGGTTTGCTACTTTTGATAAAGTTTTATTATTAGCTATTCCTATACTTACAGGTATGCCTATCCACTTCCTTATTGTTTTTTTTATCCCTTCTGCTCTTGAAACAAAACTTCTCTCTGAATATTTATTTAATATTAAAAAAGCTTCATCTATAGAATAAACTTCCAATCTATCACAATGCTCTTTTAATACTCCCATTACCCTAGATGAGATATTTCCATATAAGCTGTAATTTGATGAAAACACATATACTGGATATTTTTTTATTATTTGTTTTATCTCAAAGAAAGGCACTCCCATTTTAATTCCTAATTTCTTAGCTTCAGAACTTCTAGCTATGACACATCCATCATTGTTTGATAGAACCACAATAGGTTTTTTACTTAAATCAGGTTTAAAGATAGTCTCACATGAGGCATAAAATGAATTACAATCTACTAGGGCTACTATATTCATTATTTGATAAATTGATGGATAGCACTGGTAACAACTCCCCATATTTCTAATTCTGCGTACTCTGATATTAATATATTTTTATATAATGGGTTCTCAGCTTTTAGGATAGCAGAGCCATCTGTCTTGATAACTAGTCTTTTGACAGTTAAGCTTCCCTCAAATATAGCTATTACTATATCTCTACTTTTAGCTTCTAAACTCCTATCCACAACTAATATGTCGCCATCATTAATTCCAGAATCTACCATGGAGTCACCGCTAGCTCTCATTAGAAAAGTTGATAGGTGATTTTTGATCAATAGTTCTGATAAGCTTAGATTATTTTCTATATAGTCATCAGCTGGGGATGGAAATCCAGCTGAAATCTTAGACAAAACATAAGGTACAGACTCAAGGTTGTTGTCCTTATCAGTCTTTACTTGGATATTTTTGTTCATATTTTGTTCTTTTATAAACTATAATAGACCCTAAAGGAATAAAAAAAATTTTAAAATAAAACTTATTATTCGTCGCTATGTGAATTTATTTTTTGATTAACAATAGCAAGTTGCTCACATAAAGACTTAGTATGGGAAATAAATACGTATAAAACCAAATAAAGAGATATAAAAATTAAAATAAAATCTAAATTAATTAAATTAGGTGTTTTTAG
>CACGSS010000014.1 GCA_902575725.1 uncultured Alphaproteobacteria bacterium
TTACTTGTCTTCCCTCACCAGAGATATGTGCGGAGGTTTTAGAGTCCAAAGATGGTATTATCAACACAATACAAAAAGGTCAAATTTGGATTGAGATGAGTACAACTGAAAATGATCAGCTAAAAAAACATGCATCATTAATTCAGCAGAAAAATGCAATAGCTTTAGAAGCCCCGGTAAGTGGGGGTTGTCATAGGGCTGCAACCGGTAACATTTCTATTTTTGTTGGAGGCAGTAGAGAGGGATTTGATAGAGCTATGCCATTATTAAAATGTCTCGGTAGAAAAATTTTGTATACAGGAGACTTTGGAAGTGCATCCATTCTTAAAGTTATTACTAATTATTTGGCTACTGTTCACTTAGTTGCATTAGGAGAAGCTTGGGCTATAGCAAGTAAATCTAATCTTGATTTAAACAAAACATACAAAGGAATTGCAGCTTCCTCAGGTAACTCGTTTGTCCATGAAACTGAGAGTCAGGTAATATTAAACGGTTCATATAATATAAATTTTACTATGGACTTAGTTGAGAAAGATGTAGGACTTTTTCAGGATCTTGCCACAAAACTTGGGATCGAATTAGAGATATCACCCTTGGTTCTTGATATTATTAAAGATGCAAGAAAGAGGTTTGGTGATCGTGCATGGTCGTCAATGGTAGTTAAAAGGCTTGAAAATAAATACAATACTGCGTTTAGAGCTGAGGGGTATCCTGAGGAGTTGATTGATTTAGAGAAAAAAAGCCTTGGTTATGAGATATGATTATTTTAAGTTTTTGTTAATATTTATCTATGAATTTCATAACTGATGTAATTCTTCCTTTAGCCTTAGCTTTTATTATGTTCACTCTGGGCTTAGGTTTGACATTCTCAGATTTTGCCAGAGTAATAAAGGCACCCAAAAATTTTATTATAGGTTTAATTAGCCAATTAATTTTTCTTCCAATAGTTGCTTTAATAATTGTTTTGGTTTGGCCACTTCAACCTGAATTAGCTATAGGTTTAATTTTAATTGCTGCAGCTCCAGGTGGAGTAACTTCTAATATTCTTACTTCTTTTGCTAAAGGGGATGTTGCTCTATCAATATCTTTAACTGCAGTGATGAGCCTTTTAAGTGTAATTTCTGTGCCTTTAGTTTTGGGGATATCGATGGGATTAATTTCTGACAATTCTTTGGGCTCAATCTCACTGACAGGAATAGCTATAAGTATGTTTTTGATAGTAACATTACCTGTTTTAATTGGAATGACTTTCAGAGCTAGCTTATCTTTTTTAACCAAGAGAATTGAGAAGTTTGCCAAAATACTTTCAACTGCTTTATTTGTTTTAGTTTTGATTGGAGCTATTTTAGCTGAGAGAGAAAATTTAGTTGAGTATTTTGCTCAAACTGGATTGGTAGTCCTTTCTCTCAATTTATTAATGATGATAATTGCTTTTTACTGGGCAAAATTTTTTGGAACAGGAACCTCACAACAAAAAGCTATTTCAATAGAGTGCGGACTTCAAAATGGAACATTAGCAATTTTTGTAGGCACAAGTGTTTTCGGTGGTGGACTGTATATTATACCAGCAGCCACATACAGCGTCATAATGTATTTAACGTCTTTAATTTTTATTTATTTTATCAGAAATCGTTAAATATAAATCTTATCTGCAAGTCCAAAACAAAGAATAGCCCAACCTATTGCTAGACCTCCTGTTGATAACCATCCCTCTCTTGAATATTGGTCAGTTCTTCCTAATTTATCAATCTCACCAGTGTAAAAAGCTGATATTGCTATTATGGTCATGATTATAAACATAAAATTAAAGAATGCCCATGTAGCCTCTGTACCTCTAAATAAAATATATAACTGCATTAAAACTGCACCTACAATTACTGCTCCAGCAAACCTTGCAAAAAATGCGGCTGTTACATCAATTCCATATTTGCTTATGAAGTTTTTGGTATTAAACAAACAGTTATAACCGTAAAAAGCATTCATTACTAAAATAATTAAAAAAATTACTAAATAAAATATTCCGTTAAAATTTCCTATCATATGAATCTCCCATTTTATATTTTATCAGATTTTTAACTTTAATGACTATGAATTATTATTTTTTTATGTCATGAATATTCAAATAAATTTATGATCGAACTTGATATATTTTCAGATACTGTTTGCCCGTGGTGCTATATTGGTAAAAAAAGATTAGAAAAAGCTATTAGTAATCACAAAGACACAAAATTCAAACAAACCTGGAGACCTTTTCAATTGAATCCAGGAATGCCTCCTGATGGAATGGATAGGCAAGAATATTTAATTTCTAAATTTGGAAGTGCTGATGCAGCAAAGACAATTTATGACAATATCTATGATGAAGGACTTGTAGAAGGAATTAATTTTAACTTTGACTCTATTATGACAACCCCAAATTCCTTTAATTCACATAGACTTTTAGCTTTAGCATATAAACAGGGTTTACAGGAAAATGTTTTAGATAGTTTATTTGAGTCTTATTTCTTAAATGGTGAAGACATAGGTGACCCCAATGTATTGTTGGATATAGCTATAAAACATAAAATTGACGCTGAAGATTTTAAAAGTTATTTGTCAGATCAAGAAAATATTGAGCCACTCGCTAATGAGGAAATTCAAGCAAGAAAGATGGGTATAAATAGCGTTCCTACATTTATAATAAATAAACAAATTGTTATAAATGGCGCTCAGACATCAGAAAATTTTGAGATTATTTTTCAGAAGCTTAAAAATAGCTTAAATTAAAAATTATTAGTAGTAATGCTTTTTTTCTATATATTTTGTAAATGCCTTTAAAACTTAAAGATTTATCTCAATATTTAAACTTTGCTAAAAAACTCGTTAATGCGTCAGAAAGAATAATAAAGAAAACACCATCTCATCGACTAAAAATAGATTTCAAATCAGATAAATCACCAGTAACTAAAATAGACATGAAAATTGAAAAAGAATTGCGATCGATGATCATTAAAAAATATCCTGGTCACGATATATACGGAGAGGAATACCAAAATAAATCAAATAACTCTCCATTTGTATGGGTAATCGATCCAATAGATGGTACAAAAAATTTTATTAATGGAAATGGTAATTTTGGCACATTAATTTCTTTATGTATTGATAAAATACCCGTAATTGGAATTATTAACTGTCCTGATATAAACAAAACATGGATTGGAATTAGAGACAATGGTGCTTATTGTAATGGAAAAAAAATTAAGAAATCTCAAAATAATTTAAAATTATCTAAATTATATTTTAGTACCTCTGGAATGACAGCTTTCAAATCAAATAATAAGAATAAAAAATATAATGCTCTGATTAAAAAAACTAAATATGCAACCTTTGGTGGTGATTGTGTACAATACGGGCTTTTGGCTGAAAAAAGAATACCCTTAGTAGTAGAGTCTTTCTTAAAACCTTATGATTATATCCCTTTAGTAAATATTGTAGAAGAGAGCGGAGGTATAATTAGTGATTGGAGAGGAAATCCTCTAAATTTTCAATCAAATGGTGATGTTGTTGCATCAATTTCAAAAAAAGCACACCAACAATTTCTAAAAATTTAATATTTTCCGGCAATACAATTTAATATTAATTCTTGAAATCTTTCTACTGTCATTTCTAGTGGGTTTGCACCAGTGCTTGGATCCTCTTGTGCTAATGGCGCCAATTTAATCTCATCTCCCTCATTAACACCCATATCTTTAAGTGTTTCAGGTATTTCCATATCTTTTTTTAATTCAATAATCCAATCAACGATACCCTCGAAGCCATTTTTAATATCTAGAAAATTTGCCAATCTAGTAAATTTTTCTTCAATAGTGCTACGGTTATAATTCAAAACAAATGGCATAACTGTACCATTTGTTGTTCCATGATGAGTCTTGTATAAGGAATTTACTGGGTGTGTAACAGAGTGAATAGCACCTAGACCCTTTTGAAATGCAGCTGCACCCATCATCGAAGCAACTAACATATGCGATCTTGCTTCAACATTATTTCCATTATGATAAACCTCTTGAATATTTTCTTTGACTAGTCTTAAACCCTCTAAAGCTGTGCCCTCTGCCATTGGGTGATAAAAAGGAGATGAATAAGCTTCAATACAGTGTGCCAATGCATCCATTCCTGTTCCAGCTGTAATACTTTTTGGGAGATTTAATGTCAAAGATGGGTCTAGTATCGCAATCTGTGGTAACATTTTTGGGTGAAAAATTATTTTCTTTTTATGATTTTCTTCGTTTAAAAAGACAGCCGCTCTTCCCACTTCGGAACCTGTTCCTGCAGTCGTAGGTATAGCTATTATAGGTTTGATTACACTTGAGTCTGCTCTTGTCCACCAGTCTCCAATATCTTCAAAATCCCAAAGTGGTCTTGATTGATGAGCTAAAAAAGCTATTCCTTTACCAGCGTCCATTCCAGATCCGCCACCTATGGCTATGACACCATCGTGATTTCCTTGTAAAAAAACTTTTACACCATTAGTTACGTTTGAACCAGTTGGGTTTCCTTGAACATCGCTGTAAATTTGTGTATTAGATGAGAGACCACTATTGATTTCATCAATAATTGATGTTTGCAATAATCCAGGATCTGTAACAATTAAAGGATTTTTAATACCTAAAGTATCACAAGCTTTTTGTATTTCTTTTGATCTATCAACTCCAAACCAAACGTTTGTTGGATAATTCCAATTCATATTTAGCATTTATAACCCTATTTATCCTCTCTCAAAATAACGACGGTGCTCCCAGTCATTTACAGACTTATCATATTCACTCTGCTCCCATTTTGCAGCATGAATATAGTGTTCTAAAACATCTGAATGGAAAATCTTTGGTAATAATTTTGATTTCTTAGCGAGTTCAATTGCTTCATAAAGTGTACCAGGAACATTTTTTGCCTTTCTATTTTGATATATATTTCCAGATAATGGCTCTTCAAGTTCTAATTTATTCTCAATTCCATACAGACCTGCTTGAATCAATCCAGCAAAAGCAAGGTAGGGATTAACATCTGCCCCAGGAACTCTGCATTCAATTCTTATTGAACTTCCATGTCCTGCTAATCTAAATCCAGCGGTTCTATTATCAATTCCCCAGGCGGCAGATGTTGGAGCAAAAGAGGACTCTTGAAATCTTTTATAAGAATTTACGTTTGGAGCTAAAAAAATTGATAGATCCCTCAAAAATAAAATTTGTCCAGCCACATAGCTTTTGAAAATTTTAGACATTCCATATTTGTCTTTGGTATCAGAGAAAATATTTTTTTTTGTTTTTTTATCGAATAAAGAATTATGAATATGACAGGAACTTCCGCAGAAATCTTGTTTGTATTTTGCCATAAAACTAACTGCACGGTTATGTTTAAAAGCAATCTCTTTTGCAGCATTTTTTATTAAAATATGGTTATCTGCCATACTAAGAGCATCAGTAAAAACTACATTAATTTCTTGTTGACCAGGTGAGGCCTCCCCTTTAGTGCACTCAACATATATACCGGAGTCTAATAAACTATTTCTTAACTCTTGATTAAAAGGCTCCTCTTTTGAAGTTTGAAATATCATATAATCTTCTATGTACCATGATGTTTCTTTTAAATTTTTATAATAACTAGAATGAATATCTTCATAAGTTTGCTTGAAAAGAAAGAATTCTAATTCTGAACCTAACATCGGCTCAAATCCCATTTTATTAGCTTTTATAATTGCCTCTCTTAAAACTTGTCTTGTGGAATGCGAAACAGGAGTCTTTCCATCATGTTGAAAAGCATCGCCGAGAACTAAAGCTGTTTTCTCTAACCATGGTAAAACTTTGATGGTTCTTTGGTCAGGCTTTACAGTCATATCACCGTAGCCAGTCTCCCAAGAGGATGATTTAAATCCAGGAACTGTATACATATCCATATCAACCGTATAAAGATAGTCACAAAAATGAGTTTCTTTGTGAACGTAGTCTAAAAAAGCCTTACCTGTTACTCTTTTTCCCACTAGTCGACCTTGCATATCGGATAGGGAGACTAAAACGGTATCAATCTCTTTTGATTTTATTTTTTTTTCTAATTCTTTAAAAGTAATGCTCATAATCGACTAAAAAATTAAATATTTTAACATTTTATTAATAACTTTGTAGACCATCGCTCTAAACTACTTTGCGCATATGAAAACTCTGTGGTCTTGTAAATTGATCAAATGCTAATACTGAAAGTGAGCAACCGATACCAGTGTCTTTTACGCCCGTCCATGCAAGTGCCGGATCTAAGTAATCACATCTATTCATGAAGAAAGTTCCTGTTTGAACATTTTTTCCAAATTCTTTAGCAAACTCCAAATCTTTTGTCCAAATAGATGCAGTTAGTCCATAAGGACTATCATTCATCAAATTTTTTGCTTCTTTATCGTCATCTACGGGCATAATTCCAACAGCAGGACCAAAAGTTTCCTCCATCATGAATCTCATATCATGATTGACATCAATCATTACTTGAGGGCTAACATAACAATTATCTTCTCTGGATATTGTAAATTTACTCTCATCAATAAGACGTTTTGCTCCGCTGCTCTCCGCTTCATTTATTTGAGCTCTAATAAAATTAGCTGCTGATTGTCTTACCACAGGGCCTAAATTTGTGTCAGGTTTTGAGGGATCGTTTAAATTATAATTTTCAGTAATACTTTTGAAGCCATCTATAAATTCTTTATAAATTTTTTTATCTACATAAATTCTTTCTATACCACAACAAGATTGACCAGAATTAAATAGTGCACCGTCTGCAAGGTTTTCAATTGCGTGTTTTAAATCAGCATCTGCTCTGACGTAGGCAGGATCTTTCCCTCCTAATTCTAGACCAGCATTAATAAATCGTGTTCCTATATATTTTTTCACCTCCTGGCCTCCTCTTACAGAGCCAGTAAAAACAACGTGAGCTATTCTTGAGTCAGAGATTATTTTTTCACAAGCTTTATGATCAGTATGAATAAATTGGAAAACACCCTCGGGTATCCCCGTATTTTCAAAAGCTTGAAAAATTAGTTCTGCACATCTTGGTGTTTGAGATGAATGTTTTAAAATTAAACTATTACCTGAAATTATAGCAGGAACAATTGTGTTAGTTGCAGTAATAATCGGATAATTCCATGGGGCCATTACAAAAATCACCCCAAGAGGAGTTTTGTATATATAGTTGTCAAATTCTTCATTTTGAGTGGCTGGAAGATTTTGTAATGAGTCTTTAGCAATATCTACCATGTGTCTTGAGCGCTCTTCAAAGCCTCTTAATTCTCCTGCACATTGAGATATGGGCCTTCCAATTTGCCAACAAATTTCCTTTGATATTTCATCTTTGAGAGCGATTAAGTTATCAATAAATTTATTTACAATATTAATTCGGTCATCAAGAGATGTGTTTTTCCAAATTTCAAAACTTGTTGAGGCTTTATCTATGACTGAATTAATTTTACTATCTGAGGCTAATTCTCTCTCTAAATAAATAGTATTATTTATGGGTGTAATTGTTTTTTGAATACTCATCAGTCCTCCAATTATTATTTATTATAATGTATTTGATGAGTTCCTGAAGAGGTTTTATTTTCTCGCGGCTAAATTAATAACCGCGAGTATTTATTATTTTTTCTTAGCGATTCATCTTAGCTATGACTTCGCCTGGGAAAGCAATTGCGATACTATACTGATATATTATCGATCTAAACTCTTGTACATCCTCCCAAGTCTCAGATGCTTGTCCATGAAGCTGCAAGCCAACTGGAGTTTGATAATGCTCGCTTAAAAAATAAAAGACATTATCGGTAACACCTTTCGAAGGGTCAGTTAAATCTACAGGCTCAAAACCTTTAACGATAGAATAAGAGTTTAATCTATCATCACCAGATAAAGAATGTTTATCATGCAAAAACTGATGATGGCTTTGTAAGATAGATTCAACTTTCTCTACATCTGCAGATGGAACTTTTAAAGTTACAGCAAAAGAGTTTGGCTGCATATGTCCATTTGCAAAAGCTAATGATGAAAAAATCGTAAAAATCAAAGTAATAAAAATTTTATTCATGATGTGCCTTTCTACTAACAAAATAAATTTAAAATTTAAATGAGAATAAATTTTTATACTTTTTGGAGATTTATTAAATGTTTTAAAGGAAATTTAAGATGTCTTTTTAGCATACCTAGACATAAAATTTTCAGCTAAGCCTTTGAGTAAACTTAATTGTTTAAGTCTTGAAACTCCATCAACTATTCCATCAACTGATTTGCTGATAAAGTTTTTGGTAGCAATATCTTTTTCTGACTTATCGTTAAGCCAATAAATTAGTGTGGCGAGATAAATCATTGAAAGTAAACCTCGCTTTGAATAGTAACTAAAATCATTTGATTTATCACCTGATAAACTCCATATAAAGTCACTATTTTCGTGAAGCATTTTAATAGACATTAATATGTTACCAGGTCTCAAAAGAAATTTTAGCATTTCAGGCAATGCTTTTTTTAAATGACTGTTATTTTCAAATTTCAACTCCATGATTGTTTTAATTTTATCTCTAGTTTTCAATCGTGAGTTGTTGAAGGAGTTGTAGTTCTTCTCAACTTGAATGTTATTTTGAGCAATTATGAATTTTAAGACATCATACTCAAAAGATGGAAATAATTTTGCTAGAACAGATGTTGAAATTCTTTGCTTTTTTGCACATTGTAAGAGAGTTTCTCTAGACCAACCAAATTTGGGTACTTCATTAATAAATAAGTTAGCTAATTTTTCTTGCTTTGACTTCATATTTATATATAAATTACGCCTTTATGAGGTTACTAGATTGGCAATAGAAGTTCAAGTCAGAGATAATAATGTTGAGGCTGCTATACGCGTACTCAAAAAAAAGCTTTTAAGAGAGGGTATTTTCAAAGAATTAAAGTTAAGAAAAAATTATGAAAAACCATCAGAAAGAAAACTTCGTGAAAAAGCCGAATCAATTAAAAGATTTAAAAAACTTATGCGTAAAAAGAAATTTGACTAATTCTCGAGTCCTTTAATTATATCTTCACAAACTTTCTTAGCATCTCCAAATAACATCAAGGTGTTGTCTCGGAAAAATAATTCATTTTGAACACCTGCATATCCACTAGCCATACCTCTTTTAACGAAAAATACTTGTCCAGCATTTTCTACATCTAAAATAGGCATACCATAAATGGCACTAGTCTTATCAGTTTTTGCAGCCGGGTTAGTTACATCATTAGCACCAATCACAAATGCAACATCAGTCTCAGAGAAATCTCTATTAATTTCATCGAGTTCTAGAACTTCATCATAGGGAACATTTGCTTCTGCAAGTAACACATTCATGTGTCCCGGCATTCTACCAGCTACAGGATGGATTGCGTATCTTACTTCTGCACCTGCAGCTTTAAGTAAATCACCCATCTCTCTCAGTGCGTGTTGTGCTTGAGCCACAGCCATTCCGTAACCAGGAACAATGATTATTGTTTTGCTATTTTTCATCATAAAAGCAGCATCAGCAGCGTTACCTTGTTTTGCTTGACGATCATCTTTTACTCCACCAGCACTAGCTGCTTGTTCACCACCAAATCCTCCAAGTAAAACGTTTAAGAAAGATCTATTCATTCCCTTACACATTATGTAACTCAAGATAGCTCCTGAAGACCCAACGAGAGCGCCGGTAATAATCAATAAGTTATTAGATAGAGTAAAGCCAATTCCAGCAGCGGCCCATCCGGAATATGAGTTTAACATTGAGACAATAACTGGCATATCTGCTCCTCCAATTGGAACAATTAAAAGTACCCCGATAACAAATGAGGCAAAAACGATAAGCCAAAATAATTCTTGGTTTTGATCGATGCAAAACTTAACAATCAAAGCAATAATTCCTAAACCCAAAAGTAAATTAATAAAATGTTGACCTTTGAAAACTAAAGGATTTCCTGAGACAAAACCTTGCAGTTTTCCAAAAGCTATAATAGATCCTGTAAAAGTCACAGCACCTATTGCTGTTCCAATTGACATTTCTATTAAACTTCCCATCGGAATAGATCCAACGGTGCCTATATTAAAGGCACTAGGATTGTAATATGCAGAGGCAGCAACAAACACAGCAGCTAATCCTACCAAGCTATGGAAAGCAGCAACTAATTGTGGTAATGCAGTCATTTGAATTTTAACTGCGATTGATGTTCCAATCAAACCACCTATTAAAAAAGCTATTCCAATTTCTTTATAGCTAAGTACACCAGGATTAGACAGTGTTGTAACTATGGCTATAGTCATCCCTAAAATTCCTAAAAAATTTCCTCTCCTTGCAGTTGAAGGATGTGATAACCCTCTAAGAGAAAGTATAAATAAAACCGATGAAACTAAATATGCTGCAGTTGTTAAAGTTGACATTTTTTACCTATTGTTTCTTTTTAAACATGGAGAGCATTCGATTTGTTACAACGAACCCCCCAAATATGTTAACGGCAGCAAGAGTTACAGCAACTAAACCAAAATATTTAGAAATGTTACTATCAACAGGACCTGCGGCCAATAAAGCTCCAACAATAATTACGGACGAAATAGCGTTTGTGACACCCATTAAAGGACTGTGTAAAGCTGGGGTAACCGACCAAACTACATAATAACCTACAAAACAAGCCAATACCAAAACAGTTATACCAAAAATAATAAAGTCACTATGGCCTCCAGATGTTTCGGCCACACTAGATGCTAA
>CACGSS010000015.1 GCA_902575725.1 uncultured Alphaproteobacteria bacterium
AAATTATCCCCGAATGGACAGATTATAACGGCCATATGAATTTGGCTTTTTATATTCACTTATTTGATCAAGGATGGGATGTATTATTAGATAGGTTTCAAATGGGAGGAGAGTCAGCAAAAAATGAGAAAAGATCAACATTTGCTGTAGAGTCTCATACTAAATATATCCAAGAGGTAAAAGAAGGAGATGAAGTTGATATTAACTTATTGTTTTTAGACCGTGATAAAAAAAGATTTGTATATCAATTGGAAATTGTGAGTAAAAGTGGAAATTTTAGAGCAGCTACATCAGAAGTTTGCTCTCTTTATGTGGACTTAAGTATCCGCAAAGTTATTGAAATGGAAGATCATAAAATAAAGTTAGTGGATGATTTCATAGCTGAAAATAAAAATAAATTTTCACCAATAGAATTTTATTTGTTAGATAGGTTAAAAAAGTAAATGAAAATTACTATCATCGGCTGATGAAAGCACCTAATTTCAAGTTACCAAGCACGTCAGGTACATTTCAACTAAGTGATAATCTTGGAAAAAATATAATTTTGTATTTTTACCCTAAAGATAATACAAAGGGTTGCTCTATAGAAGCTAATGATTTTAACAATTCAATTAAATTTATTAATAAAAATAATGCAATTGTTGTAGGTGTATCTAAAGATACAATTGAAAGTCATAAAAAATTTAAAGAAAAAAATAAGTTAAAATTTGAATTATTGTCTGATGAAAAAACTATTGTTCTAAAAAAATATAAAGCTTGGGGATTAAAAAAATTTTTAGGAAAAGAATATTATGGGATAATTAGATCGACAGTATTAATAAATGAAAAAGGAAAAATCGTAAAAACTTGGAGTAATGTCAGAGTAAAAGATCATGTAAAAAATGTAATTAACGAACTATCTAATATTTAATTTAATCTAAAATACTTATTCACAAATTATAAACAGAAAAATTTATTTTTTAAGTTTCTTATATTGCCAAAAAAAATAAATTAATTTATGTTAGTAATTGTAGAGGGTAGGAAACTTCCCAAAACAAAGAAAAGAGCCAAAGAAGTAGAGGCCTAGAGAAGGGAAACCGGAACTAAGTCGAGACAACTGAGGCTCTTTTCTGCTTTTTGCCTCACTTTAGTTATTGAATACCTCTCATAAAATAGTTTATCATTAAATGTGAAAAAAATTATCAAATACTGCTTTATTATTATTTTCAGTTTTAATTTAAACTTATTCTCTGGTCCATTTACAGATGAGTTTGCTAAATGCATTGTGATGAAAACAACAACTCAAGAAAAAACCGATTTAGTTAGATGGATATATGTGACAATGTCATTTCACCCTCAGCTCATGGATTTGTCTAACTTAACAGCCGATGATGTTGAAATGGTTAACATAAGAGTAGCTGACTATATGACCAATGTTTTTGCATATAAATGTAACGAAGAGTTAAATATGGCTATGGAATACGAGGGTGAAGAAAGTGTTTATTATGCATTTGAGCTTTTGGGAGAAATAGCAATGACAGAGTTAATGGAAGACCAAGGAGTTAGCGCAGCAAGTGAGTTATTTATTGACTACATAGATGTGTCAATTTTCGAACAAATTTTAAATTATTAGAAATTTAACCATCTTAATTAAATACTAGTTTAATAAAAAAAGTTATATAATTAATTGTTATCTTTTATAATTGATAAAATTCTAATATCAGTATTGACCTGATTTATGATTGAGATTTTATTCAATATCTATTATTTTTGAGAAATGAAAATTTTTCTTTCAATTTTGATATTATTACCTAGTTTATGTTTCTCATTAACTTTCAAAAAAGATGGTTCTATTATCACTAGCTCAGGCGAGATTCAAAGAGAGAGTATTGCAGTAAGATACCAGAAAGCTTTAGAGCAGTATAAAAATGGAGAAGAAATTACTGACTGGCCTACTGTAAATAAAACAAAAAATGGAAAACTTGTTGGAAGAAAAGGTTACTTTGGTGAAAAAATTTTAGAAGAGGGAGCGCCTTTGTTAAGTCTTGAAAATATAAGAGGTGTTCCTAGAGAAAAAATTTTTGAAACAATAGCTACTCAAAATGGATTTCAAAGTGCAGATTTTTTAAATATCAGTCTTATTGTAAATTCTAATGAGGAGTTTCGATCTCAAAATTCTATCTCAAATGACAGTATCTTGAGCTCAAAGAAAATTTTTCAAATTTCTTAGCTATTGACCCTTCTACAGTTATGGCTCCTATTCCTTTAGAAAATGAGAGCTTAGGAAATATGATTGATGACTCTGGAATAGAGATAGATGGAGTAGAATTAACAAACTCTCTTGAAGTTATAGCAGAAAAACTTGACTTAGACCCTAGTCTTGTTACAAGTCGTGCGATGGCTGAAACATTATCCTCTGTGGCATCTGAAGTGTCTGATGAAATTAGTTCAGACCCATCATCGGAACCATGGTATCAGGCAATTGATCCTAATACATGCGAGGCACCTAAGCCTTAAACAACAAGTATTTCACAAATTTATTATGAAAAAGTTTTGAAGTGGTGCCACCGAGAAGAATTGAACTTCCGACCCCACCTTTACCAAGACTGTGAAACCCTTGATTTTTGAAATTAGTCTTTAGTTTTATGTCATTTTCAGTAACAAAAGTTTTCACATTTTCTCATTATTTCACAATACTTTTTTTAAAGTGTTACCTATATTTAAAAAATTGACACATAATTGAGACACAAATGAATATTGTTTTTAAAAATAAATTTTGATATTTTTAAATTAATGAAAAAAATTCTTTTATTAATATCCTCTTTTTTTATCCTATCATGCGCAACAGTTGTAAATGATCCAACAGTCCCTGTTGCTCTATCCTTTAGTGATGGTAGTAATGGTACATGCAGCCTTTCAAATAAAAGAATTGCAATGAGTGCAGATATTCCTGGAACTTACAATATTAGAAGATCCGATGATGATCTCAGATATAATTGTGAAACAGCAGATGGTAAAAAAGCTGTTGGAACAATTAAAAGCTCTATAGAAGGAGAGAAACTAGGGGCTAGCGTATTGTTTATTGATCTGGGAATTACTGATGCAATTACAGACAAACATAGAACATATCCTTCTAGTTTTGTGATCCCCGTAAACTAAACTTCATAAATATTTCTTCAAGTTTTAATTACTTGTTGCAAAAATTGACACAAAATTGATACAAAATAAATTTCTTTAGAAATTAATTATTAAAAAGTATTGAAAATGGTGCCGCTGAGAAGAATTGAACTTCCGACCCCACCCTTACCAAAAATGGTACTTCTGTCAACAATGCGAAATATCAAACACTTATTAGCATTTTGGATCAACGAATTGCCAACTATGTCAATAAAATGCAAGAATAAATTGAGTATTTTTCGAGTAGTTGGCAGTTTTCCTATAGAAAGATATAATTAAATAATTATGAAAATCATCTTAGCCATATTGTTATTAATCCCTAGTTTGAGTTATAGTAAAAATCCTCCTCAAAAATTTTTAAATGATGAATATATATTTAAATATCATGAATTTATTGATTGGCCCGAGGATACGAAATTATTTGGTAAAATTGAAACTCATGGAAGAATTTCACAAAACTCCTGGAATCTGAGATATGAAACTGAGATTGTAAGAGATGAAAAATATTCTCTAAGATTTGAGATGAGAGATGGTGATTGTGGTTCAGATGATTGCCTTAGGGAATTAAAGGCTGGGAGGAGTGAGGTATCGTTTCCTGGAAATATTCCAAAAAACCAAGCTAAAGGCCATGCGGGTGAAGTTTGGTATGCTTGGTCAATTTATTTACCTGAAAATACTAATTCTATCGACCCAGCATATACAATTTTAGGGCAATTTAAAATGTACAATGAATACTTAGAAATTAATAAAAATAGATTTGGGGCTGGATCAAGTGATGACGAGGACTGCCCTGAAATTCCAATTTTATTTTTTCTTGAAAAAGCTGGTATTACATTTGTAAATGATGGTGTCACAGAATGTGATGGCCATTTTCGTAAAACAATAATTCCAAGTAAAAATATTCACAATAAATGGCATGATTTTTTGATGCATGTTAACTGGACGGATAAAGATACTGGTTTTACAAAAATTTGGATAAACGGAGAGCTAGTAATTGATAAAGAAGGTAAGACTGTAAATAAAATCGTCAAAAACATGGAAGGAAAAATACATGGCCCTTCTTTCAGATTTGGAGTTTACAATGGAAGTAGGTATGAGCCGGTGAAAACACAAATAGCTTACTATGATGCTTTTAAAGCAGGTAATAATTGTAAGGATGTCTCTCAATTCTATGATTGTGAAGTGATAAAAGAAAGTAAGCTAAACTCAACAGATCAGCTCCTCAAAGATTTAGGCTTTTAGTAAAACAAATTTAATGAGATATTAAATATAATTTTGTTGGTGCCGCCGAGAAGAATTGAACTTCCGACCCCACCCTTACCAAGGGTGTGCTCTACCACTGAGCTACGGCGGCATTTTTAAAATTATAGACTATTAATACATATTAAAAAACATTATCAAAAGACATCCTGCTGTCAGGTATTTAGAGATTTCATAAAGAATTTTCCATTTATTATTATTTTGACTCACACGCCATGTAGCAAAAGTAATTGCTAAAAAAACAAATGATACAAACCACATTAAATTAGGGTTTTTTGTTAATTCAATAATAGCTGTCATTATTAACTCACAAGGTAAAACTTATCTACCAGATAGTTTATTAACAAGACTAATCCAATCATAAATATCCAATATAGTTTTTTGTTTTTTCTAATAATGGGTATCCCGATAGCACTGTATCTAAATAATTTATGAAGTCCCCATATAATTAAGGGGATTAAAAACAACCAAAAAATAATTTCCCAAATCATTTTCTAACTTTAATTATTTCTTTTTTAATAAGACTATCCTAATTTTAATATCTGAACCAAAATCTTTATTTTTTGGAAGATAATTTAAAGGTCTTGATATATAGATCGAGTTGAAATCAGTTAATTTTTCCAAAATATTATCAAATTTTAATTCTCTCCATAAATCTACTCTATGTGTAAATATAAAATAACCATTTTTTGAAAGATAATAAGAGACTAGTTTAAAAAGTGATTGATGATTATCACAATATGTCATTGCACCAATAAGACTTACTATGTTGTACTTATTTGTTATTTTGATTTTATTCTCAAAACTCTTTTTATAAAGATATCTATATTTTCCATTTCTTTTGGATATATCTAATATTTTTTTTGAAATATCTGAGCCATCACAAATACAATCAGGATAAGCTTTTAAAAATTTATCAACAAAAAGTCCTGTGCCACATGCTAAATCTAGAATAAATTTTGGTTTTTTTTTGATATATTTCTTTAAGATGTTAACCGATTGTAATGGCGCTTTATATTCCCATTGATACAATGTCTTATCATATGAACTAGACCAGTTATCGTAATATTTTTCTATGTCTTTTTTGTTACCAATACCTTTACGAAGAGATTTCATTTAAATTTAAAAAATCGTTTATTTAATATCATTTACCAATTAATCCTCATCATATTGTAATTTTTGTAAAATGATGATGTTTAAATTCTATGGATACTAATAAACCAAAACCTGATTGTGGTTGTTCTTGCTCATGCTGTTGCACTTGTGGCGACGATTGTTGTCAATAAATAATTTTAATAAGAACAATTATTCCTAAAATAAAACCGAATATTACGTCTACGTATTTCCCTTTTTTTCTGGCCATTAGATAAAAAGAAATTAAGGCTAGACTAATTACTACAATACTCGATAAGTTTGTTACAAAAGAAGAAGGCTCCATTTATTATTCTTCCCATTTAAAACGATCGAAAGATTTAAAAATTTCAAATATTCCTTTTTCCCACTGTTGAGATATGTATTGATAATCGTCATCATTAATTTCAAGAGATTGTTGGTAGACTATTGCTGATAAATTATTTTTATATACAACTAAGTCGATTGGCGGACCTACAGATAAATCTGCTTTCATTGTACTGTCCATGCTTATCAAAGCACATCTTGCAGCGTCACCTAAATATGTATCAGATTTAACAACTCTATCTAATATAGGTTTACCGTACTTTATTTCTCCAATGACAAGATAAGGTTTAAATTCACTTGATTTAATAAAGTTACCCTGAGGGTAAACCAAATATAATTCTGAATCTTGATCTTTTATGTGTCCGCCAACTATAAATGTTGATCCTAATTCAATTGTTTCTTGATTAATACCATCTGGTGAGGAATGTTTAACATTTAATCTCCCAATGTATTTTGCGATTTCATTTAAATTAAATAAATTATTTAAATTATTCCCATTTTTATCGTCTTCTAAATCTTTAGTAATCGAATTAAAGACTGCTTGAGAAGTAGCCAAATTTCCTGATGTTAAAATTATTATATTTCTATCAATGCCCTTATGGACATACATTTTAGAATAAGAGTTAAAGTTATCTAGGCCAGCATTTGTCCTTCTGTCAGATGCAAAAACCATCCCTTCATTTACTTTTATTCCTACACAGTAAGTCACAATTTAATTAAATAGCTAATTTTTCAAAAATACAAACGATTATTTACATACCTTCAATCTAAACTATGCATAACTACTAATAGGCATTTATAGTATTTTTATGCAGTGAGTATAAATTGGAAAAATTACAATTCAAAAAATAGCTATGATGAGTATTTAACCCCTGAAAAAAGTCTTAGAAAAGAAGCTAAAGTAATTTCTAAAATATTAAATAGTTACTCAGTCAAAGATTTAGAAAGAATTGAACAAAATTGTCAAAGCACAATAAGTTCTCGCGGCATCAATTTTAAAGTTTACTCCGCTGATAAAAAAGCTGCAGAGGAAAAAAAATGGCCATTGGATATAATTCCTAGGATTATATTGAAATCTCAATGGTTAAAGGTAAGAAAAGGGTTAATACAAAGGTGCAAAGCTTTAAATTTATTTATAAACGATGTCTATAATCAAAAAAAAATATTTAAAGACAACATTGTTCCAAAAGATTTAGTATTTAAATCTCAAAATTATTTAAAACAATGTGAAGGATTTATGCCTAAAAGAAAAATTTGGTCTCATATTTCAGGAATAGATTTAATTAGAAATATTGATGGAAAATTTTTAGTGTTAGAAGATAATCTTCGCGTTCCTTCAGGTGTTTCATACATGCTTGAAAACAGAATGGTAATGGGAGAGGTATTTCCTGAATTATTTACGCGTTATAGAGTTTCACCGATCAATCACTATTGTAATAGACTCTATCATTGTATGTTAGATGCAATACCTTACAAAAAAAATAACCCAACAATGGTTGTATTAACGCCAGGAGTTTATAACTCTGCATATTTTGAACATTCATTTTTAGCACAGCAAATGGGAATAGCGCTTGTTGAGGGAAAAGATCTTTATGTTGAAAATGACAAAGTTTACGTAAAGACAGTTAAAGGGGGTTTAAGAGTTGATTGTATATATAGAAGAATTGATGATACTTTTTTAGATCCCAAAACTTTTTTTAAAGGATCTTTGTTAGGTGTAGCGGGTTTATACAAATCTTACAGAAAAGGCAATGTTGGACTTTTAAATGCTCCTGGTAGTGGGGTAGCAGATGATAAGGTTATATACTCATATGTTCCTAAAATAATTAAATATTATTTAGATGAGGAACCTAAATTGAATCAAGTAGAGACATATTTATGTCACAATAAATCCGAAAGAGATCACGTAATATCAAATATCTCAAAAATGATAGTAAAACCAGCCGATGGATCTGGTGGTTATGGAATTATAGTAGGACCTAAATCCTCTAAATCTGAGAGAGAGGCATATATAAGAAAAATTTTACATAACCCAAGAAACTTTATTGCTCAACCTTTAGAAATATTATCAACTACCCCAACTTTGCAGGGGAATTTAATTGAACCTCGACATCAAGATTTACGACCATTTATTCTTTCTGGAAGAGAGACATACGTGACTATGGGTGGTTTGACGAGAGTTGCTCTTAAAAAGGGAAGTACGATAGTAAATAGCTCACAGGGTGGAGGCTCTAAAGACACTATGATTGTAGAAGATTAAATTTTATATCTTTTGCTTTACAACTATAGTCTGATTTAAATTTTCAACTTCTAAAAATTCCTCTTCTCCATTAGTCCATTTAATTTCAATCTTAAACTCATTTTCATTATCTCTAATTCCATAATGAGCAACTGGCTCCATTTGACACAGATAACCTGATCCGGCATCGATTGTTTTAGAATGAGTTCTTTCATTTGTGTATAAAGTTACAGTCGCCCCTCTAGCTGGTGCACCATGAACATTTAAAGGTCTAATTCTTAAAAAAGATCTTTTCTCATCATTGTGGTATTTAAATAGTGTCAACGGTTGAGCACCAGACTCACCATGTGATAAAAGAAGCTCTAGCACTCCATCATTATCAATATCTGCAACTGCTGCTCCCGTTCCAAGTCCATTTGGCTCTAGAGCTTGCTCTAGTTTAATTTCTTCAAAAACACCGTTTTCAATTATTTTATAAAGTCTATTTGGTTCTCCTATGTTATTTAGAAACACCTCATCATAACCATCATTATCAAAATCTGCCGAAATTACTGTTCTAATTTTTGATGGCTCATCAAAGTTAGAGTTAGCAATGTTTTTAAATTTATCGTTATCTAAAACGTAGGCTCTATTAAAACCTTCCCAATTACCGTTTAGAATATCAAGTCTTCCTCGATAAAGGATGTCAGATAATGTTGTTCCTCTTCCATTTTGGTAAATATCTTTGACATTCATTTGACTAGCGACATC
>CACGSS010000016.1 GCA_902575725.1 uncultured Alphaproteobacteria bacterium
TAGATGATCTTTTGTCCATTGTAGAAAGTGGAAGTGACATATCAAAATATCTTATCAACTTAGCTATATTTTTAGGGCTTATAGGAACTTTTTATGGTTTACTTTTAACAATAGGGAGTGTCTCGAATGTCATTGATAGTTTATCAATTGAAGAACAAGACTTTGGTGTATTTTTTAACAATCTAAAAGATGGCTTAAAGTCACCTTTATCTGGAATGACAATTGCCTTTAGCTCATCTTTGTTCGGTTTAGTGACATCCTTGATTTTAGGACTTTATGAAATAATCACTAGAGGCGTTAAGCAGAATTACTATGAATTTTGTGAAAATCAAATCCGACTTTTTTATAGATCTAGCCCGAATACAATTAAATTTAATCAGAATTCTGATAGCACCAACTTAACTCAAAATATTGTCTCTAAGCTTGATGATTTAGTTGATGGTATGAAAAATTCTAATGACGATTTAAGGAAAGAAGTTATTACAGAACTTAAGTCTGTAAGTAAGTCCATCAAAGACTTAGACAACAAGTGAGCTATCTCTCTAAAACACAAAGTTCAGATAATGGAAATATAATATGGCCTGGATTTGTAGATGTATTGGCTTCTACATTGATGGTGATAATTTTTATAGTCTTACTATTCACAGTTGCTCAAGTTTATTTGGGAGATCTTGTAGTAGGAAAAAATGAAGAAATACAAAGTTTAGAAAAGACAATTGATATACAAGACGAAACTATTGTGGAACAAGATGTAACACTTACAGATAAAGAGATTGAATTAATTGACAGACAAAATTTAATTGAAAAACTTGATGAAGAGATATCCATTAAACAATCTCAAATTTTAGCTCAAGATACGATTATTCAAGACCAAGCACTTGATATAGATAAACTAAATACGATAATTGCTAAAATTACTGATGAGCTATCTTTATCTTTAGCTGATAGAGAAACTCTTCAGCAAAATCTTTCTGATTTAAATAAACAACAAGAAATATTAAAATCAGATTTAATAAAACTTGGTGGAGAAAATAGTGAGCTAGTTGGACAAATTGGAGAGTCACAAAATAGAATCGAAAATCTTCTAGAATCATTAAGTTCCTCAGAGAGTATAAATCAAGAATTACAAAACAAATTATCTACTCTAGAGGAGGAGTCAGCAATACAATCAAGTGATTTAAATGAGGCTCTAAATTTGATATCTAATTTAGCCTTGGATATTGAGATACTTAGTAATGAAATTAATCTCTTAAATAATTTACTAGAATCTAAAGAGGCTGAAATAGCTCGAAATGAGATAGAACTTGGAGAGTTAGGAGATAGACTAAATAGAGTACTTACAAGTGAATTATTCAAATTACAAAAGTATAAATCAGAATTTTTTGGCAAGTTATCTGAAGTTTTAGCTGATAGAGACGATATCCAAATTAAAGGGGATAGATTTATTTTTCAATCTGAGATTTTATTTGACTCTGGAAGTGCAAATATTCAAGAAGAGGGTAGGATTGCCTTATCTCTCATTACGAAAACAATTATAGAAGTTGCAGAGTCAATACCATCTGATTTAAATTGGATTTTACAAATAGACGGTCATACTGATAAAATACCTATTTCAAACTCTCAATTTCCATCAAATTGGGAACTTTCTCATGCTAGGGCACTTGAGGTCGTAAAATTTCTTATTCAACAAGGTATCCCCGCCAACAAACTATCAGCAAACGGTTACGGTGAATATCAACCCATTAACTCAGGAGATACTAGAGAAGACCTTAAAGAAAATCGAAGAATAGAATTAAAAATTACTCAAAAGTAGATTTATTCAATCCACATTTTGATAATTTTATCTGGTTCATCTACCAGACCGTTTTTTATAGGATCGCCTTTTTTGATTGCATCAACAAATTCCATTCCTTCGATTACTTCACCCCAAACAGTATATTGTCCGTCTAAATGTGGAGTATCACCGAAGCAAATAAAAAATTGACTATCAGCACTATTAGGATCTTGTGCACGTGCCATACTTAAAGTTCCCCTTTTATGTGACATGTCATTAAATTCAGCTTCAATATTATTACCAGAACCACCTGTGCCAGCTCTTCTTAAATCATAGTTATCTGAATTTGAATTTCCAAACTGAACATCTCCTGTTTGTGCCATAAAACCATCTATTACTCTGTGAAAAACTACTCCATCGTAACTGCCTTTTGCAACTAGATCAGTAATTTGTTTAACATGCTTTGGTGCCTTATCTTCAAAGGTCTTTATTTTGACGATTCCGTCTTTAAGTTGTAAATTGATGACATCCTCCTTAGAATATAAATTGCTAGAAAATAGTAAAAATGAAATTGAAATAATTAATCTAATCAAATTCATTTGATAAAATTAGCATAGTTTACAATCAATAAAATTTATTTATTTGATAATTCTGTCGCTATTGATGTTATTTTTTTTCTTAGCGAATTAAGACCGTTAGATCTTGATTGACCCAGATGGTTAGAAAGACCAATCTCCTCAAAAAAAGATAATGGGGTGTTTATTATTGTTTCAGGAGTTTCATCGTTGTAAGCAAAATAAACTAAATAAAACAAACCTTTAACAATTACAGAGTCACTTGAACCTGAAAGGTTGATTTTTCCATTATTCATTTTAGGTACCATCCATAGATTTGATGTACATCCTTGAACACGATATTCCTCAGTTTTATAGCTATCTGCAAGATCAGGGAGTTTTTTTCCTAAATCTATCAAGTATTGATATTTATCTTCCCAATTATCAAAAAACGAGAAATCTTCTTTAATTTTGTTGATTTTTTCATGAATTAACATAAATTTTTGCCTTACTATTTATAACTAATAAATTAAATTATGAAAATTAAAAGTTCTCTTAAAACAGCTAAAACCAGAGATAAAAATAATCAACTGGTTAGAAGAAAGGGTAGGTTATATGTAATCAATAAAACCAACCCGAGAATGAAAGCCAGACAAGGCTAAACTTAATCTAGATACTTCTCAACTTCCAACGCTGCCATACATCCCATACCAGCAGCTGTAACAGCCTGTCTATAAATCTTATCTTTGACATCCCCTGCAGCAAATACCCCTTCAATTGAGGTTTTAGTACTATCTGGATCTGTAATAATGTACCCACCCTCATCCATTTTTAGTTGACCTTTAAATAATTGTGTTGCTGGATCGTGACCTATCGCAATAAATACACCATCTATTTTGAGATTTGAAATTTTATTTTCTTGTTTATTCAACAAGTCTATTGACTCTAAATCATTATTGCCGTTAAATTTATTTACTTCACTATTCCAAAGAAACTCTATTTTAGAATTTTGTTTTAATCGATCTTGTAATATTTTTTCAGCTCTTAGTTTATCTCTTCTGTGAACAAGATAAACCTTTGTTGCAAACTTAGTTAAAAATAATGCTTCCTCAGCTGCACTATTTCCACCACCAATTACGGCAACCTCTTTATCTTTAAAGAAAAAACCATCACAAGTTGCGCAAGCAGATAGTCCATGACCTTGAAATTTAGCCTCATTTTCTAAACCAAGCCATCTTGCTTGTGCTCCTGTGCTAATTATCACAGTTTTGGTATTTAGAGTTGTGCCATTATCTAAATTTAATTTTTTAATTTTTTCGTTTAAAAAAACTTCTGTTACTTGTGAATTGATTATTTTAGTACCAACATGTGCGGCTTGCTTTTGCATTTGTTCCATTAACCAGGGACCTTGGATAGGATCTTCGTAACCTGGGTAGTTTTCTACATCAGTGGTTATGGTGAGTTGACCACCAGGCTGAAAACCACTCACTAAAATAGGGTTTAAATTAGCCCTAGCAGCATATATTGCAGCAGTATATCCAGCAGGTCCTGAACCTATAATAATAACATTATTAATATCAGCCATTTATTGGCCAGCTAGTGGGGAAGGTTACGTAATTTATCTGCATGCATCTTCTCTCAACCTTAATTTCTTTTTTTTCAAGTCCGTGCCAAGTATTATTTCCTGATGCAAAAAAATAACCAGTGTTATGTTTGTATGGTACTGTTTTAACAAGATTCATATCAGTATCATAAAAATCTGTTCCAAGTTTTTCAGATTCATCGTATGTATTAATAAATAACATCATTGTCATAAGTTTCTCTTTAATATCCAAATGTGGTTTTAACCAAAAACCTTTACGATCTGAAATGTACTCAATTCTAATAAAACTATTTGATAAATTTTTTTTGATTTTCTCTTGTATTGACTCAATAACATCCTTATCCCTCAAGTCATCAATTAAACCCATACCATTTATTAAATTCTTTGAATTATCGCTTTCTAAAAAAACTCTAAGTTTGCCATCTATACCATCTCCACCTGCATCAGCGGCTCTTGTTCCGTCAAAAGACCGAGGTGCATCAGATATATCTAAATCATTAAGTTCTTGAATGAGCCCTTCTGTAAAAGGGGAGTCCAACTCCCAATGAGGGAAAGGGTCTGAGTATGTTCTACAACGATTTAATATTGATTCCTTAAGCATTTCTAGACCTAAACCTTAAATTAGATTGTATCTTATTCAAGATCTTAGTTTTAAGATTTTTGTTATACTCTTCGATAGAGATTTCATAAGGTTTTAAATTTTGATTATAAAATTGTGCGAAATTAAGCTCTGTAATTTTATCAAAAAACTTAAGATATCTTTTTGGGCAAAATTTTTCTTCAAACTTAAATAAAAAAGTACCAGCTTCAGAAGATATAGCTTCAGATACCATGGATATAGAGTCCCAAGTTACAACTTGTAAATTACCCTCAGATAGAAGTTCACCGTACTTTTTTGGATTAAATAAATCATTGAAGGTAATAACATTTTTATTATCAATTTTTAATAATTCCTCTATGAGACTAAGTGGTGTTCTTCGTGATGGTATAACATTGACTTTAAACTTATTACTTAAAAATTTTATTTCATTTAAAATTTTTAATTGTGTTTGCTGATCAAATTTAAAATATTTATTTGGTCCACCAATAATAAAATTTATTGTATTTTTATTTCTAATATTTTTTTTGAATTTAATATTATGTATTGCTAATATAGTTGAAATACAGTTTTCAAAATTTAAATTATCATGTTCTGGGCAAACAATAAGATCAAAAAACTTATGGCCGATTTTTGGGTCTTGTATGTGAATATTAAAAATTAAATCTTTAAATTTTCTTTTTAAATAAACAGATGCTTTAACACTTTTTTTACCACAACTAATAAGAATCGTATCTTTTTCAATCTTCAATGAAGATAGATTCTCATATGCAAACCTACTTGCAGGAATTAATTCTATAGGTAAGTTTTTAAAAACAGATTTTATTTTTAAATCAAAGTTTATATAAGAATTAGATATTAAATTAGCTAATCCCTCTATTTGACTTCTCATGCCAGCAGCTCCTTCGCTGATGGTAATAACTTTGTAGGTATTCAAATTCTATTATTTAAATCTTACTGACTTAATTTCGTATGAAGTTATACCTTTTGGAGTTGATACTTCTATGTAATCACCCTTTTTCTTTCCAATCAAAGCTCTTGCTATAGGACTTGTTACAGATATTTTTTTCTGTTCAATGTCAGCTTCCACTTCTCCAACTAACTGATACCTAGACTCTTTATCATTATCTAAGTTTATAATTGAAACAGTTGCTCCAAATTTTACAACTGTTCCTGATAATTTTGAAACATCAATTAATTCTGCTTGAGCAATAATACTCTCTATCTCAGCCACTCTGCCCTCAATAAAGCTTTGTTTTTCTCTAGCTGCGTGATATTCAGCGTTTTCAGAAAGATCACCATTACTTCTAGCATCAGCTATAGCTTTAATAATAATTGGCCTTTCAACTGTTTTTAGATGCTTAAGTTCATCGAGGAGTTTTTTTTGCCCCTCTTCTGTCATTGGTATTTTTTCCATTATTAACTATTTTAATTAAGTTGTAGAAAATATTGAATTTTATGTGCTATTACAAATGAATTTTTATACTAAAAAGAATGATGAATTTGTATAGGTTTTACGGAAATAGGCTTATTTTTCAATGTAATCAGTGATTTAATGAGTATTTTTGCACTTCTTAGGTTAGTGTAATATGGAACATTTAGATCTACTGATGTTCTTCTTATAGTAAAGCTGTCAATTATTGCCTGTTTTTTTTCGGTGGTATTTATAACTAAATCAATTTTATTTTGCTTAATATACTCTACAACATGTGGAGATCCTTCAGCCACTTTATTAACTAAATTTGAAGTAATACCTTCTTTCAACAAAAAGTCGTGAGTTCCTTTTGTTGTATATAAATTATAACCATTTTCTTTAAAAGATTTGGCTATCTCAGATATACTTTGCTTATCTTCATTTTTAACTGAGATGAATATATTTTTTAAATCATTAAGTCTCTGTCCTGCACCAATTTGACTTTTGAAATAAGCCAAATAAAAATCTTCGTCTATACCCATAACCTCACCAGTGCTTTTCATCTCTGGACCAAGTATTACATCGGTGTTCGGAAATTTATTGAATGGAAATACAGCTTCCTTGATTGCAAAGTAAGGTAAAGTACTATTATCAAAATTCTGATGCTCATTAGTTAAAGTTTTACCTACGATTAACTCAGCTGCAATTTTAATAAAGGGTATTCCTATTGCTTTAGCCAGAAAAGGAATCGTTCTACTAGCTCTTGGGTTTGCCTCAAGTATAAAAATTTCTTCATCTTTAATCGCATATTGGATATTCATTAAACCTAGAGTTTTTAATTCACTTACAAGAGATATGCTAAATTTTTTTATATCTGATATGATTTTATTACTAAGAGAAAAGGGGGGTATGCTACATGCACTATCACCTGAATGAATACCAGCCTCTTCAATATGTTCCATAATTCCAGCTATCATGGTATTGCCCTGATTATCTCTTAATACGTCAACATCTACCTCTTTTGCATTTTGAAGAAACTCATCAATTAGAATCACATTATTTTCTAACGCCCAATAGTTTTGATCAATATAATCTTGCACATCGTCTATATTAGCCATTTTTTCCATCATTCTACCTCCAAGGACATATGAGGGCCTCAATAAAATTGGAAACTTTAGTTTTGAGGACTTAGCAACCAGTTCTTTTGTTCCTAAAGAGATATCACTCTTTGGTTGTTTTAAACCTACCTTTTGAATTAATTTTTGAAATCTCTCTCTATCTTCAGATATGTCAATCGCTTCAAAAGAAGTGCCTAATATCTTATATCCATATTCTTTGAGTTTATTAGCTATTCTCAAAGGTGTCTGTCCACCAAATTGGACAATAACACCCTCAACAACACCTTTCTCGTTTTCTTTATCAATTATATTTTTGACATATTCAAAGTCCAGAGGCTCAAAATATAGCTTATCTGATGTATCATAATCAGTTGAAACTGTCTCAGGATTGCAATTAATCATAATTGTTTCATAACCAAGTTTCTGAAAAGATTTTACAGCTTGAACACAACAATAATCAAATTCTATACCTTGACCTATTCTATTGGGACCAGAGCCAAGAATAATTATCTTTTTCTTATTCGTTGGTCTGGACTCACAACTAAACTCATTTATTTCAGAGGTAAATGTTGAATAAAGATAAGCAGTAGAAGAGTCAAATTCATTTCCACATGTGTCTACTCTTTTAAATACCGTTTTTAAATTATTTTTTTCCTGAAGATCATAAATTTCTCTTATATT
>CACGSS010000017.1 GCA_902575725.1 uncultured Alphaproteobacteria bacterium
TAATATTGATAATTTTGTTGTACCAAGTGGTAATTTTGGAAATATATATTCTGCTCATTTGCTAAAGTCAATGGGATTTCCAATAAATAAGTTAATTGTTGCGACAAATGAAAATAATATTTTACATCGAATTATAAGCAATAATGATCTACATCTTTACAATGTTGTAAAAACTAATAGCCCTAGCATGGATATAACAATATCAAGTAATTTTGAAAGACTTTTAGCAGAGCTTCTTGGACCAGAAGCAACAAATGAGCTTTTTCAAAATATACAAAACAATGAACATAATAAAAAATTAGAAAGTTCTATTCATAAGTTATTATCTGAGAAATTTTTATCTGAGAGTGCAACTTCTAAAGAGGTTGAAAATCAAATTAAAATCACATATGAAAATTACAAAATTTTATTAGACCCTCATACAGCTGTTGGCATAGTATGTGCGGAAAAATTAAATTTAAAAAAAGCAATGTGTCTTGCTTGTGCCCATCCAGTAAAATTTCAGGAAACTGTCCAAAAGGCGTTAGGTAACAATGTAAAATATGATAAAAACATAGAATTTCTTAATGATGAAAAATTTGCAATTTTAGACAACAATTACAAGGAACTAGGAGATTATATAGAAGCACATGCCTAATATTCACAAGCTTAAAAATGGAATGACCTTGATAATAGATTATGTAAACACTGTAGAAACAGTAAGTGTAGGAATGTGGAACAAGGTTGGGGCAAGAAATGAGCGAAAAGAAATTAATGGTGTTGCTCACTTATTAGAGCACATGGCATTCAAAGGAACAAAAAATAGATCAGCTGCTCAAATAGCAAAAGAGGTTGAGCTAGTAGGTAATTCTCACAATGCCTATACTTCAAGAGAAATAACTGCTTATTACATGAGTGGTTTAAAGGAAAATGTTGAACTATCCATAGACGTAATTAGCGATATATTGCAGTTTTCAACTTTTGACTCTAAGGAACTCGATAAAGAGAGAGGCGTCATATTACAAGAGATTGGAATGTATGCTGATGAGCCAGATAGTATTGTTGCTGATAAATTCGACGAGTTAGCTTACCCGGACCAACCCATGGGCAGGTCAATTTTAGGTACGGCTGAAATTATAAAGTCTATATCAAGGGATGAAGTTGAGGGTTTTATGAAAGGATTCTATAACCCAAAAAAAATGGTGTTTTCTGTATCAGGAAATTTTGAAGAGGATAAAATAATTAAACTTGTTGAGGAGAAATTCCAAAATCTCCCTCATGGCGACGACGATTATACTCCAAAATCTTCTTATGTTGGTGGAGAATACCGCCAAGAGAAAAATTTAGAACAGGTAAAGTTGTTACTAGGTTTTGAGGGTGTAGATATTCATTCAGACCTTTACTATGCAACAAGAGTTTATTCAACACTTCTTGGCTCTGGTATGTCTTCAAGATTATTTCAAGAAATTCGAGAAAAAAGAGGATTGGTTTATAGCATATACAGTAGTGGTGATTTCTTTTCTGACTCAGGTATTTTTTATGTCTATGCCGGCACAGGGCATAAGGAAGTTAAAGAATTAATACCCGTACTATGTGATCAATTAAATATTAATGCTAATACCTTTACTGAGGAGGAATTAACGAAGACTAAAGCTAAATTTAAAGTGGGAATTCTAAAAGGAGAGGAAAGCATCTCAACAAGATGTAGATCTAACGCTTCTAGTTATTTAATGCATAATAAGGTCAGATCTCCCGATGAATTTATTTCTAAGATTGACTCTGTGCAATTAGAGGACCTTGAAAAAGCAAGAAAAAAAATATTAGACTCAAATTTGACTTTGTCATCAATAGGTCCAATTGAAAACCTTGAAGCAGCTGAACTAGTTAAACGAAGACTCAGTTAAATTTTCTGCTGCTTTTCTAGCAAGAATATCAACTTGGTTATTAAATTCATCGACATTATGTGCCTTTACCCAACTCCAATTAATATTTTTACTAAAATTTAATTCGTCTAATCGTTCCCAAAGCTCTCTATTTTTTACAGGCTTTTTAGATGAAGTTTTCCAATTATTTTTTTTCCAATTAAATATCCAATTTGTGATGCCTTGCTTAACATAATTACTATCAGTATTAAGATTTATATCATTATGCTGATTAAGAAATTCTAACGCTTTGATTGCTGCCATTAGCTCCATTTGATTATTTGTTGCATTTCTCTCAAATCCAGCTCTATAAGAAATATCATTTTTGTTAATTATTAAAAACGCCCAACCCCCATTTCCAGGGTTTCCTAGACATGAGCCATCTGTGTATACCTTTATCAAAAGAAGTCCTGTAAATTATTTTTTTCATGAAATTTAAATATTTCAAAAAACTCTAAGGGATTTTTATGTTTAACCTCTCCTTCAAGATTAAAATTTAAATCATAAATTCTTGTTAAAAAAAAACGAATTGCACTTACTTTTAAGTAAAAATTAAAATAGCTTTTCTCTTCTGTTGTTAATTCGATACTCTCTTTATAAGATCTTAAGAAACTCACATAATTTTCTTCAATAAATTTATTTTTTGAAAAAAACCAAGCATTCACAAAAGTAGCTAAATCATAAATGATGGTATCTGTACAGGAAAAAAAGAAATCTATAAATCCTGAAACCTGATTACCAACAAAAAAAATGTTGTCTTTAAATAAATCTGCGTGAATGTTTATTTTTCTTAAATTTTGTGGAAAACTATCTCTTAGTGTATGAATGTTATTCAATATATATTTGTATTCACTAGAATTTAATTTTGTTTCGTTTTTAGAAAACTGACTTGTAATAAACTTCCATGTGGGTAATAGCATCATATTTTCTCTAAAAAGTTCGGAATGATCTCCAAATTGATGTAATTGAGCAATTGAATTTCCTAGTGATTTTAATTGCTCTAAATTAGGTTTCAAAACTGGCCTACCTTCAATAAAACTATAAATACAACAGGGTTTACCTTTTATTTTAAATAAGTTTTTATTATTCAAAGTCATACTTAATGGACAAGAAATGCCATTATCATAAAATAATTTCATTAAATTATTAAAATAAGGTAAATCTTGTTCTTCAGTTCTTTTCTCAAATAGAGTTAAAATAAATTTTCTATTATCGCTTAATTTCACTAAATAATTGGTATTTTCAACTCCCTCTTTAATACCCTCAAATTCAATTATTTTTCCTAGAGGTTGAAATAATTCTTGAGCCTCAGAAAGAGATACTTCGGTATAAACTGCCATTTATAGTTAATTTTAGAGTTTAAATTGTGATAGATAAAGATACTTATTTAAAACAATGGTGGTTTTAAGTTGTTAGTTAATAGTTTTAAGATCAATAATACTTTTGTTTAATATTTTAGCCTTACTATCCTCAGATATTTCTGAAAAATAATTGATAATTAATTTGTTCAGCTCAATTGAGGCCTGATTTTTAATTGATTGGACAGCAGAGAGCTCTATTTGTTTAATTCTATCCAAAGAGTTCTTTTCTTTTGATTGGATCATTAAGGCGGTTTTATCAATTATATTTTTTGAGATAGCCTCAGACTGGGACTTAGCATTGTTTATGATCTCATTAATTTTGTTAGATAGATCTTCAGTTTGTTTTTCTGCCTCTTTTAACTTTATTTCAGCTTCAGAAAAGGATTTAAGAGATTTATCAATATTTTCTATTATTTCATTTATTTTTGAGTCTAGACCACCGATCATCATACTTTTGAAAGGTTTAATCATTAGAATAATAAATGTAATAAATGAAATTAATAACCAGAACTTAGGATCTTGAAATAAATAGCCCATTAAAGATTGATATTACCCTTTTCTATGTTAGTTACTTTTGACAAAAAATTAGTTGCTGAGTCTTTAAGTTGATCGTTTAGTTCAGATATCGCAGTATCCTTTTCTTTCGCGACTCTTTCCTCAGTTTGTTTGATTTCATGTTGGATCTTTTCTTCCGTAGCTTTGATTAAGTCTTCACTTTCTTTTAAAGCTTTATCTTTGGCATCATTAATAATTTGTGATGCTTGGTTCTTCGCCTCAGTAAGTTTAGCTTCGTAGTTTTCAATTATTGACTCAGCTTTTTTGATTAATTCATCTTGTTTTGAGATATGTGATTTTACAAAATCATCTCTTTGATTCAAAAAAGCTCTAATTTTAGGAAGTGTTATGTATGTCAATACTGAAAACAGTATTACAAAAAAAACACCCAGCCAAAAAAGCTGAGATATAAAAAACTCTACTTGCTCTAATTGAGGCATCCGTTAGTCAGTCCCTGTTAAGAAAACAGAATAACTAATGCTATGACCAATGCAAATAAAGCAATAGCTTCAACTAGGGCAAAACCTAACATTGTCATGGTAAAAACTTCGTTTCTTGCAGCTGGATTTCTTCCAACAGCAGTAATAAAAGCAGCAAAAACATTGCCAATACCAATTCCAGCACCGATCACGCCGATCACTGCTAGACCTGCACCCAAGTATTTTAGTCCTTCAACTAGTTCCATATTTACCTCCTTATGTTCATCTAGTGTAAGTGTAAAGCGTCGTTAATATACAAACATGTTAATATTGCAAAAACATATGCCTGCAAAAATGCAATTAATATTTCTAAACCTGTTAAAGCTATTATGAATACTAATGGCAAAATTCCAAAAAAACCTAGTGCAGATACAAACCCTGCAAAAACTTTAAGTAAAGTATGACCAGCAAGCATGTTAGCAAAAAGTCTAACAGATAAGCTTATTGGTCTGGAGAGATAAGATATAATTTCAATTGGTATCAATAAAGGAAGCATATATACGGGCAAGCCAGGGATAACAAAAAAGCCAAAAAATTTTACGCCATGTTTTACAAATCCTAAAACTGTAACAAAGATAAACACACCCATTGCAAGAGCTAAAGTCACTATGATATGGCTAGTAAAAGTAAAGCTGTAAGGAATCATACCAAATAGATTTCCAAATAAAATAAACATGAACAAAGTAAAAACTAAAGGAAAGTATTTTTTGCCCTCTTTACCTACAGTGTCTGCTAATAAACTATTTATAAAATTAAAACCAAGCTCAGCAGCAACTTGCATTCTGGTCGGGTAAAGGTCACTTACAGAGTTTGTTTTTTTTGCTTTTAAAAAAGGCACTGTAAAAAAAATTAAAATAAACGCTGTTGTAATAGTCATCCATAGAGCAGAATTAGTAAAAGAGATATCAAAACCTAGAAAGTTAATGTCAACAATGGGTTGTATTTCAAACTGTTTTAGAGGACTCTCACCCTTAGCCATGAAGTAATAAAACAGATTTATTTAGAGTTTTCTATGCGACGTATAAGCCTGTAAATATTCAATAAACCTGCAAAAAAACCAAGTATTATCAACGTTATTAAACCAATAGGTTTGCTATCAAACATCTTATCAATCAACAATCCAATAACAACAGAAACAATTAAAGCGCCTAATAATTCAGTTGAGATTCTATAAGCAAAGCTAAGACCTTGCATACTTGGCTTTTTATTATCATTTTCTTCATCATTTGCCATTATTCAGCGTACTTTACGGCTTCTTCTAATTCAACAGAGACTATTTGAGAAATTCCCTCCTCGGGCATTGTAACACCATAGAGTCTGTCTACTCTAGACATTGTCATTCGATTATGAGTAACAATAATGAATTTGGTTTGAACTTTTTCTGAAATTTCTTCAACCATACTACAAAATCTATCCACATTATTGTCATCTAGAGGAGCATCAACCTCATCTAATATACAAAAAGGTGATGGGTTCGCTATAAATACGGCAAATAATAATGAAATTGCAGTTAAAGCCTGCTCACCTCCAGATAATAAAGTTATATTTTGCATTTTCTTACCTGGAGGACTGGCAAATATCTCCAAACCAGAGTTTAAAGGATCTTCATCATTTTGTATAAGTTTTAGATATGCTTTACCTCCACCGAATAATTTAGTGAATAGTCTCTCAAAATTTTCATTAACAATTTTAAAAGCTTCTTTTAGTCTCAATACACCTTCTTTATTAATTTTATTAATTGCCTCATGTAACTTTTCTATAGATTCTTGAATTTCATTTTTATCTTTAATTGTTTCATCGACTTTTTCCCTTAATTTTACATATTCATCCTCAGCAAGTAAGTTTACAGCACCAATTCTCTCCCTTTCAGCGTTTAATCTTAATACTCTTTTCTCTGCTGTCTCTAAATCTTCATCTCTTTTGAATTTATTTACCTCATTTTCTAAATTTAATAAATCAACATTAATTTTTTCTCTACATGATTGAGCGAGCTGAGTTAAATTATTTGAATAATTTGAAATTTCTGACTCCTTTCGTATTAACTCCTCCTTTACAACAGAGTAATTTTGTTCTTTATTTCTCAACTCTTTCGAGAGGCTTTCTAAAAGATTTTCTTGCTCTTGTAATTTATTGTCAAAAAGTTTTTTTTCGTCATCTAGTTGCTTAATTTTATTAAGTAAAAATTGTCTTTTGCTATCAATATCTCCTGGATTGTTTTCAGAAATTTCTAATTCTTCTTTAGCAGTTTTTATTCTTTGATTTAAGTCCTCAGTTTTTTGAACAGTGACCTCTAAAATTCTTTCCCACTCAAGCACTTGCTTTTTAAGATCGTTTAGCCTCTTTTCTTTTAATTCTGACAGTATTGTTGAGATATTAGCCTCATAACTACTGGAAATAAAAAGTCCATCCCAGCGCCACAAATTACCCTCTAGATCGACTATAGCTTGTCCAATATTTATTTTTGTATGATTTTCTAACCCTTCTTTTTTTGAAGATACAATGGCAACATTATTAAGCTTATTCATTACTTGGTTTGGAGCTTTAATAATTTTAGAAGCTGGTTCACAGTGAAAACTAAACTCTTTATCTGCCTGCTCACCTGAGTGCTCTCTCCAATAATAAATATCATCAGGTTCCAATGATGCTAAAAGTTCCTTACCAAAAATAGCAGCTACTGCATTTTCGTATTTCTTATCAAAGGAAATATTGTTTAATAAACTTCTATCTGATTG
>CACGSS010000018.1 GCA_902575725.1 uncultured Alphaproteobacteria bacterium
ACATATATCCCCTTCGCTTGGTTTAAAACGATAGGACCAAGTACATTTAAATTTTTAAGATCGGTAAAACCATGCAAAACTTTATCTGTATTAATCATTTAATCTACAACCTCATATAAACTCTCTAAAATTGGAATATTTCTAAATGGAATATCCACTAATCCTGTATCAGCAAGAAAATATCCAATAAAAAAGAAGAGTATCATGAAAATTAACTTCAACATCTTTAAAAAAGATAATATAGAAATCAAAAAAGGGTTAGAACAATTTGTCCTAACCCTTTAAGAAAGAAGTGGCCCACTAAGAAAAAAGCCGCTTCTATAAGGCTGTAAAAAGAGATTAATCTCTTATATTTGATTATAATTACCGCTAAAAATAACATCAAGAAAATTGAAATAACCACAATATATAGAATAAATTATATCTATATGCTACTAAACTTAGTTAAATTAGAAAATGAGCATCTTTAGATTCCTAGATAATATTCCGACTGTTTTTTTCACAATGATTTGGATTGGATTACTCGGTGCAATTACTTTAGGTGCACCATATATTTCTATTGAAGACATAAAAATTCTAATCACAATTAAAGATAATGAAATAGTTTCAAATTTTTCAGAGTTATTAAATCCACATTTGATATTTTTAAACATCGCATCAAAGCTTATGAATATTTTTGGTTTTAATAATTACTTTCTATTTAGACTACCGAATTTTATATATTTAGGATTACTAATTTTGGTTACATATAAAATTATTAAATTAAAATTTTATGACCTCAATTATTTAATGCCTCTTACAGCAGTGATGTTAAGTGGCACAATTTTAATTTCAATGACAACAATTGATGGTTCTCTTATTTCAGGCTTGATGACTTTATTAATATTCTATTATTTATTAAAAATTTTCGATGATGAAAATTTTTATAATGTATTTTTCTTTATCTTATTTAGTTTAATTGCATTAATTATAAATAATTTCTATTTTGTTATATTAATAACATTTTTGATATTCATAAAAATATTTAATTTAAAGTTAGAGAAGAAAAAACGTCTTAACTTAATTTCTTATCTAAGTTTTATTTATATATCTTTTTTAGTTTTTCTGATTATTCAGGTTATTAATAAGACGGATTACTATTCTATATTTAATTTTGAACTTTATATTTTATTAAAGAAACTTTCAAAGAGCATTATTTTTTTACTACCTTTATTAAGTTTGCTAATTATTTCTATTTTTTATAATGGTATAAAAAGAATTAATTGGAATAAGGAATTGATTATATTTCTTTTTTTAATAATTCTTTGTTGGTTTATATTTATTTTTTCTAATAAATTAAATATGTCGATCTTAATATTTTTATTACCAATAATGTCTATTTATATTTTTAGAACTTTAGAATTTGTAGAATTAAAATGGTCGAAAATAGCTTTAGTTACCCTTTTTTTTATACCAGCAGTTATAATTTATTTTGATACCTCCCTTTATCACAGTACTTCAGAGATACCTCAGATGAATTATATTTTCTATTTAATGATAATTTTAGTTTCATTAATTAATCCAGTTTTTTCTCTACAAGAAAAATCCTTAACCTCAGTATATAAAACAATCTCATTTTCTTTGATTTTAGTTGTATTTCTCACTTCTGTCTTTTTTTATTCACAATATAAGAATAAAACATTGAGCCCCGTTATTTATGATACTTTAAAAAATGATTTAAATTGTGATATAAAAAAATCCGAATTTATATTGAAAGATAATTATCCACTAGATTTAATGCTATTTTTTAGTGACAAATTAAAACCAGACTATTTTTCAGAATGTCAAATAGAATTAAAATTCAGTTCTCTTGACACTGCTCCTATTGTGGATAGTGACTCAATAAATAAAACCATACTAGATATGACAACAAAATCATTCATTAATATCAACTTTAATAAATTATGACTTTCTTCAATCAATTAAACTCACAAGAAAAAAGAATAAGTATTTATTTGTTAATTGGAGCTTTTTTTTTCTTATTATTTGATTACTCAGTAGCATCATTTTTTGACAGTATTAATCATCAAACAAAGTCTCTTTTTGGAACACTTACTCACTTTGGCGACTCTTTATACTTTTTTGTGCCTACTATTTTAATCTGGGTATTATTAAAAATTGTTAAAAGTAAAAATCAGATTATGGAAACAGTAGGTGATATTAGTCTATTCATTTTTTTAAATATCTTATTAAGTGGCATAGTTACACAAATATTAAAACATATCATTGGAAGACCACGACCAGTTTTATATAATGGTTTTGAATTAAAATCATTAGACATAATACAATTTGACTCTAAATGGCATTCATTCCCATCAGGTCATACTGCAACTATTTTTGCATTTATCTTTTGTATGATATTTCTTTTTCCAAAAATCAAAAATACATTGATAACCATTGCGATTATTATTGCTTCTACAAGGGTCATAGTCGGCGCTCACTTTATAAGTGATATTTTAGGTGGAACACTTGTTGCATATCTTTCAACAATATTTATCTCAAAAAAACTAGCAAATAAAAACAAGCTATTTACATCAAAAAATGACAAATTAATTCCAAACAATAACGTTAAAATAATTTCATGTAATATTGCCAATTTTTATCAAAATGTTTTCTCTCTTTACTTGAATTTTAATTTTTACTTTAAAACGCTAACCATAACTCTTCTACTCTCTATAGTATTTTTCATATTTCCCTCATTAGACATAACTGTTAGTGGCCTATTTTTTGGACAGGACGGTAAATTTATTGCCTCAGAGTCTGACTGGTTTATCTACTTTGTTCGAAAAATGTTGCTACCACTTATGGCTTTATTGGTATTCTTTGTACCCATAGCTGCTGTTTTTAAACAAATTTATTACAAAGAAAAAATCTTAAATATTGCTGTTAGAGAATGGGCTTACTTGTTTTCTTGTCTTATTATTGGAACAGGCATTGTTGTAAACTCTATTTTTAAAAATTTGTGGGGTCGTGCTAGGCCTAATGACACCATTCAATTTGGAGGAGAAGAGCCATTTACCATTCCATGGTTAAATGTTGATTATTGTAGCACTAATTGTAGCTTCGTTTCAGGTGACGTGTCATTTTTTACGTTATCTTTGGCTTTACTAATTATATTCAATAAAACTTCATGGAATACATTTGCATATGCTTCAATTCTTTTAATCTCATTATTAAGAATTATGGAGGGTGATCATTTTTTGAGTGATACGATAATGAGTTTTATAATCACATATGTAATAATTAAGGGGCTAAATGATATCTTTAAGAATTTTCCAGAGGATCTAAATTTAAATCAATTAAATAAAATCTCTTGGCGGTTCCGCAAGGATTCGAACCCTGACTAAATGATCCGAAGTCATTTGTGCTATCCGTTACACTACGGAACCAATTATTGATTTTATTAATTTTTTAAATCCTTTAAAATAGAATAATGACTACTTTATCAAGCTCTATTTTTTATATTTTAACAGGTTGGACTTGTGCGATAAATATATACAAATTTTTTTATCAAAAAAAATTGAAAGATTTCACTCATATTGCTGATCAGCAAAAAGAAGGTCAACTAAATGAAATGAAATCGCATTTTAAAAAGGCAGATAAACTGGGTAAAATTTTTTTAACACTTTGGTGTTTATCTGCAGTTTGGTTTTTCTATAATTTAAATGTGTAAGTTATAAATAAATGATTAACCCAACTTTTGATAAAAAAGAACATTTAAAGTGGGAGTATAGAATTTACATTCAATATTTAGATGATGAAGAATTAAAGTCTGAAAATGACTGGCTTAATAAGGGTGGAAAAGAAGGTTGGGAGTTGGTCAATGTAATTAAGGATAAATCTGATATCCCTTCAAAACACAAAATGATTTATTATTTTAAGAGAGAAAAAATATCTTAAGTATTTCTATAATAGGTATTTAATTTAATGAATGAATATAGATATTTAATATTTGGAATAGTTATAATTATTATAACTTATATATTGTATTTAGGTCTGACTACTTAATGTTCCAATACAACTTCAAAATATATTATGAAGACACAGACTCTGGTGGAGTTGTATATTACGCAAATTATTTAAAATTTATTGAAAGAGCCCGTACTGAAATTATCAATGAATTGGGATTTACACTTAATTCTTTATTAAAAGATCATGATCGACTTTTTTTAGTAAAAAAGATTGAATGTGATTATATTGAGTCATGCAAACTAGAGGATCAATTAACTGTTAAAAGCAATATTTTGTCTCTTAAAAATGCATCATTTGAGCTCGAACAAAATATTTACAAACAAAATAATATTATTTTTAAATCAAAAATTTTGATGGTTTGCGTCAATTCCCAAGGAGCTCCAAGTAAAATACCAGATGATCTTCAAAGATTAATGAAAAACAAAGATGGATAAGTTATTTGAACCAAGTAGAAAATTTATTAAATCTACAAATCTTTTTAAATTTCAGACATATTTAGAACAAAAACTTTCTAAAAAATTTTTAAATTATAACAAGCTTTGGTTATGGACTAATAAGAACCCTGGTAAGTTTTGGGAGTCTATAGTTGAGTATTTTAATATCGACCTTGAGAGGAAAAGATTTTTTAAAGCTTACAAAAAAAAATCTTTTTGGAAGTCAATTTTTTTTGATAACAGTAATCTTAATTATTACGATTTAATTTCTAAAAATAATTCATCAGATTTGGCCATTGAATTTATGGGAGAAAACAAATTTAGCGAAAAAATTATTTATAGTGATTTAAATAAAAGAATTAATGCATTAAGCAATTTTTTTAGAGACAAAGGCATTAAAAAAGGTGATGTAATTGTTGGATATCTGCCAAATATACCTGATACAGTAATAAGTTTCCTTTCTGCAGCAAAAATTGGTGCAGTTTGGTCTTCTTGCTCTGCTGACTTTGGAACACAAGCGGTGATTGACAGATTTTCCCAGCTTAAGCCTAAGCTTTTAATTGTTGCTGACTATTATTTTTATAACGGCAAGAAATTTCAATATTCAAAAAACTTAAGAATATTAAAAGCAAATTTAAATAATCCACTAATTTTAAAAACTAGTTATCCTTCAAAAAATAACACCTCTGAATTAAAAAAAATTTACAATCACAAAAAATATTCAAAACTAAATAAAAATATATCATTGAGCTTTAATCATCCGCTATATGTTTTATTTTCTAGTGGAACGACAGGGCTTCCTAAGTGTATTACGCACGGCCACGGCGGCTCACTCCTTCAACATTTAAAAGAACTAGCATTACACACAAATGTTAAATCTGAAGATAAAATGCTTTTCTTAACTACTTGCGGGTGGATGATGTGGAACTGGACAGTTTCAAACTTACTACTAGGCTCCTCAATCGTTCTTTATGATGGCTCCCCATTTTATCCAAATATAAATCGAGTTATCAATATTACAAAAGATACTAATTCAACAATGCTAGGTGCGGGAGCAAAAGTTTATGAAACTATTCAGAATAATTATAAATCAAATAAAAAAGATATTTTAAAAAAAATTAATTGTTTTATATCAACTGGCTCTCCTTTAAGCCCAGACACTTTTAAGTTTATTAATAAAAGTTTAAATTCAAAATCTTTTATACATTCGGTGAGTGGAGGTACAGACATAGTCTCGTGTTTTATGTTAGGAATACCAACTTTACCTGTCTATTCAGGTGAAATTCAAGGACCGGGCTTGGGCATGGATATTGATGTTTTCAATGATAATGGCAAGCCAACCAAAAAGACAGGAGAACTAGTTTGCAAGACCCCTTTCCCCTCTAAGCCTATCTACTTTTGGAATGACAGATTGAATGACAAGTATAAATCCGCATATTTTAAAAAATTTCCAAACATATGGTCTCATGGAGATTATGTGAAAAAAACCAAAAATGGGGGTTATGTAATCTTTGGAAGGTCAGATGCTACTTTAAATCCAGGCGGTGTCAGAATAGGAACAGGTGAAATATACAGTTGCTTACAAAAATTTCATTGGATCGAGGACTGTTTGGCAACAGGTTATTTGACTAAAAATGATGAAAAAATTGTCCTTTTTTTGAAATTGTTAAACACAAAAATTAATGTTGATTTTAATACAATATTGAAAAAACACCTCAAGACATCGCTTAGTCCAAGGCACGTTCCTTGGAAAATATTTATAGTCAAAGACATTCCAAGAACAAAAAGTGGTAAAAACTCTGAAATACTTGTCAAAAAAATTATCAATAATGATAAAGTGCAGAACTTGGGACCATTGGCAAATCCTGAGTCAGTAATTGAATACAGAAAGATAAATATTAATGAGTGATGTTTTTATAATCGATGCAGTTAGAACACCAATAGGAGCTTATCTTGGTAATTACAAAAAAACTGAATCAGTAGAATTAGGAACCTCTTGTCTCAA
>CACGSS010000019.1 GCA_902575725.1 uncultured Alphaproteobacteria bacterium
AATTAATTTTGGTATCTTACACTCAATGATTGAAAACAAAGTAAAAACTAAATGGCAAAAAAAAGAGGTTGTTCTTAATAGTTTTTTATCAATACCTAATACTTTTACTGCTGAAATTATGTCTGAGCAAGGTTATGACGCCCTGACCATTGACTATCAACATGGGATGATTGGCTTTAGTGATTTATTTACAATGTTGCAAAGTATTAGAAATAGTGGTGTCACTCCAATCTGTAGAGTTTCAGGACTAGATCACGCAGTAATATCGAAAGTTATGGATGCAGGCGCTTTGGGTATCATTTGTCCAATGATTAATAATAAAAAGCAAGCGGAAAAACTTGTTCAAGATTGTAAATATCCACCTGTAGGCATTAGAAGTTTTGGTCCAACAAGAGCTAACTTTTCCGTTAGTTCAAATTATTTTTATGAGTCAAATGATGGAACGTTTTGTCTTGCCATGATAGAAACTCAAGAAGCATTTGATAATCTTGATGATATAGCATCCACTCCTGGTTTAGATGGACTTTACATAGGGACAGCTGATCTGACAATAGGGCTCAACCAAGGAAAATTAACCCCTGGTTTCGATCGAGCAGAACCTGAGATGATTGAGTCAAAGAAGAAAATTTTAGAAATTGCCCATAAAAATGAAAAAGTTGCATGTCTTCATTGTGGGACTCCAGAGTATGCTGCAAAGGCATCCGAATGGGGTTTTGATCTTGTGACAATTTCAAATGATGTACGGTTATTATCTGGCGCAGCGGCCACTCATGTGAGAAAATTTAAAGAGCTTACTAATCAAAACTACGATGAGTATGATAAAGATAATAATCCTAGCTCTTACTAGTAAAAATATTACACAGCTTCAAGCTCTTTGGCCAAATCACCTATTTGAGCACCGCCAGCCATTAAACGCTTAACATCATCTCCACCTAATTCTGATGACTTTCCGGATCCTATTACTTCACCTAAGCTTAAGAATGTAAATCGATCAGCAATAAGTCTTGCGTGGATTTCATTGTGAGTAATCAAAATAATAGCTATATTTCCTAATTGTTGGACTTTTTTAATAGTTTTTAAAACTTCCATTTGTTGTTTTTGCCCAAGTGCAGATGTAGGTTCATCCAAAATTAAAATCTTAGCACCAAAGTAAATAGCTCTTGCAATAGCAAGTGTCTGTCTTTGACCACCTGACATAGTTCCAACTGGCTGCGTCGGATCTGATATATTTATACCTATCTTTCCCATTTCAGTAATTGTGATTTCATCCATTTTTTTAAAATCTAATATTCCAAAAGGACCGGGTCCTTTTTTTAATTCATTTCCCAAGAAAAAATTTCGTGTCACAGAAGTCAAGGCGTTAAGTGCTAGATCTTGATAGACGGTTCCTATACCTGCACTAGTGGCCTCTCTTGGAGAACTGAATTTTACTTCACTTCCTCCGACTTTAATTATTCCAGAAGTTGGCTGGTGAACTCCTGATAAAACTTTAATAAGAGTAGATTTTCCAGCACCGTTGTCCCCTAGTAATGCGTGAACTTCTCCAGGTAGAACATTTAAAGATACACCGTTCAATGCTGTAAATGTTCCAAACTTTTTTACGAGATCTGTAATTTCTATAAATGGTGAATTATTGTTTTCCATATCTAAATACTACCCATAATTCGTTTTCTAATATTTTCGTTAGTCAAAGCAGATGCTATGATTACTAATCCTAAGAATACTCTATAAAATGATCCGTCTATGCCTGGAATATAAAAGAATGCTTCTTTAGCAACACCAAATATAAATGCACCGACAACAATACCCAGTATTGTGCCAAAACCACCTGTTAAAACAACGCCACCAATCACAGCTGCAGCAATTGCCTCTAATTCTTTTAAATTACCTTTAGCCGCGTCTGCTGTATTAACTTCAAAAACTTGAGCGGTTGCAAAAATTGTTGCACAAAAAGCGGAAAACATAAATAGAGATACTTTAACCTTATCTGTAGGCACACCATTTGCCTTGGCTGCACTCAAATTTCCACCAGTCGAGTAGATCCAGTTACCTGCTTGGGTTTTACTCAGAACAATGTAACAAATAATAGCTAAAATTAGCCAAATCATGACGCAGGAATATAAACCTGAGGCAAACTGATTTCCAAAATTATTAGTGTTCCAATCAACCGGGTAATAAAGCCAATCAAAAACAGGTTCTAAAATATCTCCACCAAAAAAGTTCGCAACGGGGCGAGCAGTTATAAGAGAGTCAATGTAAACTCTTGCTATATCAACATCAGTAACTGTTTTAGGTACTACTGGATCGATTTGAAAGTTAGCAATTTTTTCTTGAATCATGCCAACCATATAATCATTACCACTTTGCTGAGCATTTGCTAAAGCTTCTTGTAAAGGTTTAGTTCCTTTATCAAGCAAAATTTGTGTCTTGGCTTCAGCTACTCTTTGGTAAGTGTATTCTAATCTATCTGTAATTGTTGCAACTGTGTCAGCTGGTATATCTTTGGCTATAGCTACTAGATCAGCTTCCGGTAAAGCTTTTGCTTTTTCTCTTACCATTTCTCCATGGCCAGGGACATTTACAATATTTTTTATATCTGGAATCTCTGTGACAGTAGTCGCCCCTTTTGTCTGATCTGGTCTATGATTAAAAGATCTTAGAGAAACTTCTGTTAATCCTCTGAGAAAAAATAAGCCCCCAAGTGTAACAATGAATGATGGCAAACCAGACTTAACAACAATAGTTCCTTGTAACCACCCAAAAAATAAAGTGAAGCATAAAGTTATAAAGATAGCTAAAATTGGAGAGACATCAGAGATGTGAAATAACGTGTAAAATTCAATATGAAAACCACCCTCAAAAGATATGTAGGGTATGATGACTGAAAAACCCCATCTTAAAATCATTGCCATGCAGGCACCAGCGAAACCAATCATTGATCCGATTGAAAGATCAAATTCTCCAGCGATTATTAACAAACCTGCTCCTATTGCAATTATACCTAATTGAGAAATAACTCTTAAGAAATTTCTAATACCAAGAGCATTAAAACCCTCACCGGTAAAGGGGTTCCATGACATCTCCCCAGCAGGAATTGAAAAGTAGCCCAACATACCAAATAAAAGTAGCATCACTCCTATTGGACCGACTTCTGGTCTAGATATTAATGCTGTAAACCATGTCTTTTTTTGATGTCTATCTGACTCTTGTCTTTGAGTTGTAGCTGACATGATTAAATTTAGATAAATACTCTCTGTAGTTTATAAAAAAGTGGGCAATAAATTGCCCACTTTGAAATTAAATAAAATTATCTATCAATACCTGCTAATGCAGAAACTGATGATGCGTTTGACTTGTCAACAAATCCAGGTCCTGAAGGAATATTAGCACCTGGTAATAGTCCAGCACCATTGTTGTATAGGTGAAGAACTACGATAGGCATATAACCTTGTAGACGTTGTTGTTGGTCGATTGTGTATGCAACTTTTCCTGAAGCGATTAAATCCATAACTTCTGGACTTAAGTCAAAACAAGAGTGATGTACTGACATACCTAAATCATCAATAGCTTTTTGAACACCTGAACAAACGTGTGGTCCAACTGATAATACAGCATCGACGTCAGGGTTTGCTTGTAAACCAGCAGCAGCTCTTGTTGGGATTGAAGCAGGGTCATTAGAAGTGTCTACGTTAGTTGTTGGTAGAGCTTCTGCGTAACCGCCACATCTATCTGTAAGAGCAGTGTTGTAAGCTTCCTGAATCATGCAAAGGGCTTTAGTTGCACCTTCTGCTTTAGCTCTTTCACCAGCTTTTTGACCAGCAAGAAATTCAGGCTGACCAACGTGCATTAATGCGCCAAGAGAAGCTGAAGACTCTAAACCTGAGTTCATAGTAATAACTGGAATACCAGCAGCAACAGCATCTTTGATTGCTTGACCTAAAGCTTCTGGATCAGGAAGTGAAACTACCATACCATCAGGCTGAGTAGCAGCGGCAGCTGCAATTGACTTAGCCATGTCACCTAGGTCTCCAGATGGATTGAAAATGTATTCAAAATCTGCACCTACGTGTCTAGCAGCATCTTCACCACCTTTTTGCACAACAGGCCAGAAAGGGTCTTTACCCTCACCGTGTGTAACCATTACAAATCTCTCAGCAAAAGCAGAAAGAGATAGGAATGATACAAGAATTGTAAGAATTATTTTTTTCATAAATTCCTCCTATGTTTATAAACGAGTGCATATTAGTCAATTTTTGTGATCAATTCCAAATAAATGTTGCAAAAAAACATGCAAATAAGACATTTGCGACAAAAATATCATCTCAACTGTTCAATTCTTGAACTATGAGTTAATTAAAATTATTGATAGCTAAAATAATTTAAATAATAGAAAATGTATTCATGAAAAAACAAGAGTTTGGTGCAGGTATTTGGCATTTTGCCACCTATCTTGATAGATATGCAACAGATGGTTATGGCGAACCAAGAAGTGTACTCGATGCCATAGAACTTGCTGGACAAGTAAAAGACCTTTCATACGTAGATCTAAATTTTCCATACTTTGGAGGGAGTTACTCGAATGAGCAAATAAAAGATGCTCTCGATAAAGCTAATTTAAAAGTGATTGGTATTACTCCTGAAATTTATACAAGAGAATTCTCAAAGGGAGCGTTCACAAATCCTGATCCGAGTATTAGAAAAAGAGCGCATGAACTAATTACTCGAGCTTGCGAGGCTGTGAGATTTTTTAATGCCAAATATGTTAAGCTTTGGCCTGGACAAGATGGTTGGGACTATCCGTTTCAAGTTGATCATAAATCGTTATGGAAAAATTCGATGGATGGTGTGGGAAAATTAGCAAGTGAAAATACTGATTTAAATTTTGTAATAGAATATAAACCAAGAGAGCCAAGGGTAAAAATGAGCTATGACTCTGTTTCAAGAACTATTCTTGGTATTGAAAAAATAGGTCTTCCTAATATCGGACTTCTTCTTGATTTTGGTCATGCAATTTATGGTGGAGAGTCAGCTGCTGACTCGGCTCAATTAGCTATTGATTATGGTAGGCTATTTGGAATGGATGTTAATGATAACTTTAGATCATGGGACGATGATCTTTTAGCTGGTAGTCTTCACCCCATAGAGCTTTTTGAATTTTTTTATGTTCTAAGAAAAAATAATTGGGAGGGTGTTTGGCAACTGGATCAGTTTCCATTTAGAGAAGATAGTGTGGTAATGGCAAATATGGCTATAGATTTTTTAAAAGCTGTTGATAAAGCCCTAGATGATTTAGACATTGAAGCATTAACAAAAGCTCAAGCAAATCATGATGCCATGGCTGCTTTAAAAATTGCTCAAAAAGCTTTATATAAACATTTATCCCAAGACTAAAACTATTTACTATTCAATAAATAATGGACTTAAATCAACTTAAAATAAAATCTTTAGAATACAGGAAGACCATATTAGATATTATTTATAAATCTGGCGCTGGTCACACTGGTGGAAGTTTATCATGTATCGACATTTTGAATGTCTTATATAATAAGGTCTTAGATATAAATCCTAAAAACTTTAACGAAAAAGACCGAAACCATTATATCCATAGTAAAGGTCATTCAGTTGAGGCTCTTTACACCGTTCTTTGTGATCAAGGTTTTTTTTCAAGAAAAGATCTTGAAAAACTCAATCATTTTAACTCTCATTTTATTGGACATCCTACTAGAAAAATTTTTGGAATTGAGCATAACACAGGCGCTTTAGGGCATGGCCTTTCAGTTGCTGTAGGTTTAGCACTATCTAAAAAAATAGATCAAAAAACAAATAAAGTTTTTTCTTTATTGGGTGATGGAGAGCTATCAGAGGGTTCAGTGTGGGAAGCTTGTACTACTGCTTCTAAATATCATTTGGATAATTTAATCGTAATTATTGATAGGAATGATTTACAAATTACAGGAAAAACAGAAGAAGTTAACCCAATAGAGCCGATTGACAAAAAATTTGAGTCATTTGGTTTTGAAACTATTTCAA
>CACGSS010000020.1 GCA_902575725.1 uncultured Alphaproteobacteria bacterium
TCTGTTTTCATGATGTAGATGTTGCTCCAGAGGGTGAAAGTTTTTCAGAGACAGAAAAAATTCAAAAAACTATTATTGATGAAATTAAAAAAAAACTTGAAACAAGTAAAGTAAAACTTCTTTGGGGAACAGCAAATTTATTCAGCCATCGCAGGTACATGTCTGGTGCTGCTACTAATCCTGATCCTGATGTTTTTCAATATGCAGCTGCTCAAGTGAAGATGTGTATGGAAAATACAATGTATTTAGGTGGACAAAATTATGTTTTATGGGGAGGCAGAGAGGGTTACGAAACAATTCTAAATACTAATATGAAACAAGAATATGATCAGCTTGGTAGATTTTTGAACATGGTAGCTGAGCATAAGAACAAAATTGGTTTTAAGGGTCTACTCCTTATTGAGCCTAAACCCCATGAGCCAACGAAACATCAATATGATTTTGACTCTGCTAATGTTTTCGCATTTCTTCAAAAATATGGTTTAGAAAAAGAATTCAAGCTAAATATCGAGCAAAATCACGCTATTTTAGCAAAACATTCATTCGAGCACGAGATTGCATATGCACTTTCCAATGACATCTTTGGGAGTATAGATATTAACAGAGGTGACTATTTAGTAGGATGGGACACAGACCAATTCCCTAACAATGTAGAAGAATTAGTTTTGCCTTTTTACTATATTTTTAAAAATGGCGGTTTTTCCTCAGGAGGTCTTAACATGGATGCTAAGATTAGAAGACAATCAATAGATCCTGAGGATCTATTCTATGCACATATTGGCTCTATGGATACATGTGCAAGAACTCTTATAGCTGTTGAAAAAATGATTAACGATGGCAGTTATGAGAATTTTTTAAAACAAAGATACGAACAGTGGACCTCTGAAAAACAACTTATGACTTCAATGTCTCTTGAAGATATTCATAAAAATGTCATTGATAAAAATATAAACCCTCAACCAAATTCCGGTCGCCAAGAATATCTTGAAAATCTAATTAATTCTTTTGTCGAATAAGTCGATGAAAATTACAAAATTTTTATTTGATTTAGGTAATGTTTTTTTTGATTGGGATCCACATTATGTGTTTAAAAATATCATTCCTGATCAAACTAAAAGAGAATATTTTATGAATACAATCGCATTCCCTCATTTAGATATGAGATGCGATGCTGGAGTAAAAATTGATGAAGCAGTCAGAGATGCAATAAAAAATTACCCTAATTATGAGAATGAAATAAAGCAATATTATCCAAATCACAGGAATATGGTTAATGGGGTTTATCAAGATACAATTGATATTTTTCGAAAAATAAAATCAAGTGGTTACCCCTGTTATGTCCTATCAAATTGGTCAGATGAGACTTATGAGGGTATGGAAGATCAACACCCATTCCTGAGAGAGTTTGATGATAAAATTATCTCTGGTAGAGAGTTTTTAGTAAAACCAGACCCTGAAATTTATAAATTAGCGATTTCAAGATTTAATTTAACACCTGAACAAACTCTTTTTATTGATGATCGTATTGAAAATATTGAGGCGGCTCAATCACTTGGCTTTCAAACTATTCATTTAACTGACCCACTGACAATAAAAAGCCAAATAGCAAATCATATAATTGTTTAAATTAGACAATAAAATAGGCCTAGGATTGGCTTCTCTTGGGAGGCCCGGATATATAAACATTGGTCATAGTTCAGATTTAGGTAGCGACATATCAAAAAATTCTATGAGATCTCATTGTCACGATGTTCTTAGCCATGCCTACAAGAGAGGTATTCGATATTTCGATGCGGCAAGGGTATATGGAGATGCTGAGGAATTTTTATCTAGTTGGATTAGAGCTCAAAAACAATTTGATGGTTTTGTAGGGTCTAAGTGGGGCTATGAATATTTAGCAAATTGGGAAGTTCAGGCAGATCAACATGAAAGAAAAGATCACTCAGTTGAATTTTTAAAACAACAATGGGTGGAGACAAGACTTAATTTAGGAAAAAGTATTGATCTTTACCACATTCATTCTGTCAATTCAGAAAGTAAAGTCTTAGATGATATTAATGTTCTAAAGGAGCTTGAGACAATAAAGAAAAATGGAATAGAAATAGGAATCTCAACAAGCGGACCAGATCAAGAGAAAACTATTAATGACCTTTTAATTAAGAATGAAAAACTTAATCTATTTTCTTATTTACAAACGACCATTAATATCTTTGATCAATCTTGTATTTCAATTTTAAAAGAAGTATCTGAAAAAAAGATAAATGTAATTGCAAAAGAGATTTTCTCAAATGGAAGACTAACTAATTCAAATAAAGAATTTCATCAAAATAAAATTAAAGAATTAAAGTCAGTTGCCTCATCTATGGATTTAACTTTGGAGCAATTGTCTTATCTTTGGGTTTATCGACTACCGTTTGTTAAAATTTGTCTAACAGGAGCATCAACAATCAAACAGTTGGATGAAAATTTAAGTTGTCTTGAAAAAATAGATACCGAATTGCCCTCTCTTGAGTCTTTTAGCTTGTCCACTCAAGATTATTGGGAAACACGTAAAAAACTAAGTTGGAATTAATTGAAACTTACCCAGCTTGAATTTGATGAGCTAGATGCGATTGACCTTTCGATAAATTTAATACCCTCAAGTCCATCTTCTACACTTGGAAAATGATGATTTTCCTCATTAAATTTGCCATTTTTCTGATCAATTAGTGCATTAGCTACATCTGTATATATGTTTGCAAAGCCCTCTAAATATCCCTCAGGGTGTCCAGCAGGAATTCTAGTAACATCTCCCGCATCGCTCATAGCACCTGATCCACCTCTTGTAATTTTTTGTTTGGGTTCTCCAAATTTTGTAAAGTAAAGGTAATTTGGATCTTCTTGACACCATTCTAGTCCGGCCTTATTACCATAAATTCTTATTTGTAAATGATTTTCATTTCCTGGGGCTACTTGTGAAGACCAGATAGTGCCTTTTGCTCCTCCTTTAAATCGTAACGATATTTGAGCATTATCATCTAATTTTCTCCCAGGCACAAAAGATGTTAACTCTGCAGATATCTCCTCTGTATTGAGATCAGTTATAAACCTAATCAGATTGTAAGCATGAGTTCCAATGTCACCAATACATCCACCAGCACCTGATTGATTAGGATCAGTTCTCCAAGAGGCCTGTTTGTTTCCCCCATCATTAATTCTATTTTCTAAATCTTCGGTCAGCCAATCTTGAGCATACTCTGCTTGAATTACTCTTATTTCACCTAAGTCACCTCTCTTACAAAGAGCTCTGGCATTTCTAATCATGGGATAACCAGTGTAGTTATGAGTTAAAGCAAAAAGAACGTTATTGTCTTTTTTACATTTTATAAGTTCCTCACATTGATTAACATTCATGGCAAGGGGTTTGTCACAAATTATGTTAAAACCTTTCTCCATAAAAGCTTTAGCGATCGGATGGTGCATATGATTTGGTGTCACTATAGCTACAGCATCTATTTTATCCTCTCTGATCAATTCTTTTTCGACCATTTCAAGGTAGTCTTTATAATTCCTTTCATCTGCTATTCCAATATCTCTGCCAGAGGCTTGAGCTTTTTCAGGATTAGATGAAAAGGCACCAGCAACCAGTTCAAAGCGGTCATCAATTCTAGATGCAATACGGTGAACTTCTCCAATAAATGCTCCTGAGCCGCCACCAACCATTCCTAATTTTAATTTTTTGGTCATATTATCATTCAATTCCAAGCATTTTTTTGTTCGCATCCTGATCAGTGCCAGCATCGGCAAAATCATCGAAAGCATTCTCGGTAACTCTAATTAAATGATCTTTAATAAATACAGAGCCCTCTTTAGCTCCGTCTTCAGGATGTTTCAAAGCACACTCCCATTCTAAAACAGCCCATCCATCAAAGCCGTAAGTAGTAAGTTTGGAGAAAATTGACTTGAAATCCACTTGCCCATCTCCTAAAGATCTAAATCGACCTGCTCTGTTTTTCCAAGATTGAAATCCACTATAGACTCCTTGCTTACCAGTGGGATTGAGTTCTGCGTCTTTGACATGAAACATTTTTATTTTCTCGTGATAAATATCAATATGCTGCAAATAATCTAAATGCTGCAAAACAAAGTGGCTTGGATCATATAACATGTTGCAGCGTTCATGATTACCCACTTTATCTAGAAACATTTCAAAAGTTATTCCATCAAAAAGATCCTCGCCTGGATGAATTTCATAACACAAATTTACCCCACACTCATCAAATTCATTAAGAATAGGTTTCCACCTTTTAGCTAGTTCATCAAATGCAGTTTCAACTAACCCTTCTGGTCTTTGAGGCCAAGGATAAACATATGGCCAAGCCAATGCTCCTGAAAAAGTAACATGTTCAGTCAATCCAAAATTTTTTGAAGCTTTAGCAGCCATCATTAATTGATCGACTGCCCATTGCTGCCTTGCAGATGGATTTCCTCTAACCTCTGAGGCTGCAAAACCATCAAATACTGAGTCATATGCAGGATGAACGGCTACAAGCTGACCTTGAAGATGTGTAGATAGTTCAGTTAGATTTAAATTGAAACTTTTAAGAGTCCCTTTTATTTCGTCACAATAATCTTTGCTTTCAGATGCCTGTTTTAAATTAATCAACCTCTCATCCCAACTAGGTATTTGAACACCTAGGTAGCCTAAATCACTTGCCCATTTAGAGATATTTTCTAAATTGTTAAACGGAGCATCATCTCCAGCAAATTGAGCTAAAAATAT
>CACGSS010000021.1 GCA_902575725.1 uncultured Alphaproteobacteria bacterium
AGTTTCTGATAACCTTAAAATAAGATGGGATGACAAAGTTCAGATAAGTTTTAACGAAACATCAATATTTTTCTTTAATGATTAAAAATTTAAAAAAACAAAACTTCTGGTTTGTATTTACTCCATATTTATGGCTAGTTTTGTTCTTTTTTGTTCCATTAGCTTTAATTTTCAAAATTTCTATATCTGTGTCTGAATGGGGTATGCCACCCTATCGTGATCTTTTCTCTTTATCTGAAAATGGATTGAAGATTAACTCAACTCTTGGAAATTATTTATTTATCTTTTCAGACCCTTTCTATATCAGATCATACCTTAATTCACTTTCATTAGCTTTTACATCTACGGTATTATGTTTATTAATTGGTTATCCCATAGCTTTTTACGTTGCAAAATCCAAACCAAGTATAAGAAACATACTTTTAATTATGCTTATCATACCTTTTTGGAGTTCTTTTCTTCTAAGGGTATATGCATGGAAAGTCTTACTGCAAGGTTCTGGTATTATTAATTCAATTCTCATACATATAGGGCTAATTTCTGAACCAATATCTATGTTACACAATCATTATGCTGTAATTTTAGGTGTTGTTTATACTTACCTCCCTTTTATGATTTTACCACTTTATGGATATTTGGTTAAATTTGATTTAAATATGATTGACGCATCTAATGATTTAGGTGCAAAGCCTTTAAACACGTTTGTAAAAGTTATCTTACCTCTATCTTTACCAGGAATAGTAGCGGGGAGTATGTTGGTTTTTATACCAGTAGTTGGAGAATATATAATTCCAGAAATGTTAGGTGGCAGTGATAAGCTTTATTTTGGGAAAATAATTTGGGATGAATTTTTTGTAAATAGAGATTGGCCTATTGCTAGCGCGCTTGCGATGTCTGGTATTGTAATTCTTGTATTTCCAATAATTATTTTTCAATTGATGTACGCAAAATATAATTTTAGGAATGAATAAATTATTATTAAAAATATTTAGCCTATCAATTGGATTTTCGTTTCTATATTTTCCTATTTTAACTCTTATAGCTTATTCTTTTAATGATAATAAAAGAGTTATGGTCTGGAAGGGTTTCTCTTTTAGATGGTATAAGGAATTATTTAAAAATGAACAAATTTTAGAGGCTTTTTACACTAGTCTAAAAATCGCTTCTCTTTCAGCAACATTTGCAACACTCATGGGTGTAATGATTGGTTTTTCATTAACAAGAATATCAAAAATTCCAGCCAGGCCTTTCTTTATTTTTTTGAGTTCTTCTCCTTTGGTTATGCCTGAGATTATCTTAGGGCTTTCTTTGTTACTATTTTTTATAACATCTAATCATATCATTGGCTTTCCTTCATCAAAAGGACAACTAACAGTCTTAATATCGCACATAACTTTCTCTGTAGCTTTTGTTGCGGTCATTGTCCAATCAAGGTTGAGTAGTTATGATAAAAATATAGAAGAGGCCGCTCAGGATCTAGGGACTATTCCAAATATGATTTTTTGGAAAATAACTGCGCCTGTAATATTACCTGCAATATTATCAGGTTGGTTACTTGCCTTTACACTTTCTTTGGACGATCTTGTCGTTGCTAGTTTTACAACCGGTCCCGGAGCTAATACTTTGCCAATAGTGGTATTTTCTAAAGTTAGATTGGGATTGAGTCCAGAAGTAAACGCACTTTCCGCAATAATTATGCTAATTGTTATATTAGCAGCATTTAGTGTTTACTTAATTAATAGATCAAACATTAAGAAGTAAATATTCTCTTTCCCATGCTGTAATAATTTTATTATAAGCATTTACCTCTAAGTCTTTTATTGAACAAAATAATTCTATAAATGTTTCACCAAATATCTCTTTTGCTTCCTTAGATCTAGAAAAAGTATCTATTGATTGATAGATGCTCTCTGTCAAAGAAACATTCACGTTATAAGCTGCCTTTTTGGTCTCTGGGGTTGCTTTTAATTTTTTTTTAAGACCTAGATATCCCGCAGATAAAGTTGCAGCTATAGCTAAGTATGGATTTACGTCTGATCCACAAAGTCTATTTTCAATTCTCGCTTGGTTAGCAGAGTTAAAATTTGGGACTCTAAAACCACAGGTACGGTTTTCAAAACCCCAGTTTAGGTTAAAAGGTGTACCTTCCTCCCAAAAACCTCTAAGTCTTTTAAAGGAATTAACATTAGGTGCAAAAAGAGGTAAAAAAGCTTTTGAATATTTTTGTAATCCACCCAAATAGTTATCAAAATGTTTTGTAGTTTTAAGATTTTTGTCCACAAATATTGGTTTACCTTTTTTTAAAATTGATTGATGTATATGCATCGAGTTTCCTGGAGTATCTTCCATCGGTTTAGCCATAAAAGTTGCATACAAATTATGCTTCAATGCAGTATGTCTAAGAGTTCTTTTAAATAAAAAAACCTGATCAGCCAAGTCAAGGGGGTCACCATGCTTGAAGTTAATTTCCATTTGTGCTGGTCCATCCTCATGATTAATATTCTCAACCTCTAATTCTTGAGTTTCACAGTAGTCATATAGATCCTCAAAAATGTGATCAAATTCATTAACAGCGTCAATACCGTAAGACTGATTTCCTTTTTCAATTCTTCCAGATTGCCCACTTGGTGTCTCTAGAGGATTATCTGGATCATTGTTTTTCTTAACTAAATAAAATTCAATTTCTGGAGCAACTATTGGTTCAAGGCCCATTTTTTTATAAAGACCAATTACTTTTTTTAAAATACCTCTAGAGTGGACCTCTATAACATTGCCATTGTTATCAACAGCATCACAAATAACCTGCGCGGTTGGTTCATCATACCATGGAACAGTTCTAAGAGTATTAAAATCGGGTTTTAATATAAAATCACCATCTGTAGGATTTAAAATCTGATCATCTATTGAATAAGTCACATCTCTAGATACTGCTAATTTGAATAGGGCTAAAGGTAATCTTAATCCACCTGATTCAATAGAGCTTAAAAATTTTTTTGTTGGTAGTATTTTCCCCCTAGGTATACCTGAATTATCAGGAATCATACATTCTACCTCTGTAATTTTATTTTTTTTTAACCAATCGACATAATCATTCATAGCTATAACTAACCTTTAAAATTTGATATTTATGTATCTGATGGATTACTCAGATAATTATTATGTAAGAACAAAAGCATTCAAACTTAATACTAACAAATTAAATGAGAGCTTACAATGTGATGTTTGTATAATTGGTGCAGGTTTATCAGGAATTTCATCAGCATTATATTTATCTAAATTAAATCCAGATTTAAACATCGTTATATTGGAGAAAAATAAAGTTGGTTGGGGCGCATCTGGAAGAAATGGTGGTCAATTATTACATGGTTTTTCCTCAGAGAATTATTCTAGCCAAAAACACACTCAAGAGGAAATTAAGATTTTGTGGCAATTCACATTAGACGCTGTTAGAGAAGTAAAAAAAAATATCAAAGAGTTAAATATACAATGTGACTTAATCGAGGGCTATGTTTTAGCCGCAGTAAGTAAATCCCATGATGATGAGTTAAAAAAATACGTAGACAGGCTTCAAACAAAATTTGATTATGAATCAGTGACGTATCTACCAAAAAATAGAATGGACGAGTATTTTGATAGCCCTTATTACAAATCTGCAATGTATGACTCAGAGTGTGGTCAAATTCATCCACTTAATTATTGTCTAGGATTAGCAAGAGAACTCTTAAAAAATCAAAATTGTAAAATATTTGAAGATACTGGTGTGATATCATATGAAACTCAAAAAAAAGTAACAATAACAACTGAAAAAAATTTAACTGTTAAAGCTGATAAATTAATTATCTGCTGTAATGCATATATTGATAATTTAAATAAAAGTTTAAAAAAAAAAATAATGCCTGTTAAAACTTATGTATCAGCATTTACTGAAATTCCAAATACAGAATTGAGTAAATATTTTCGAAAACCTATCACAGTTGGAGACATGTTATTTATACTAAATTATTTTAGACTTGACTCTAATAACAATTTAATTTTTGGTGGAGGTGTAAGTTACTCTAATATAGATCCGATAAATTTGGAATTATCTTTAAAAAAAAGTATAAAAAAGATACTCCCTGGTTTAGAAAAGTTCAAAGCTTGGTGTACTTGGAGTGGGCACGTTGCGATAACTGTAAACAGATTCCCTCATATCGGTAGTATTGATAATAACATTTTTTTTGCACAAGGATATTCAGGACATGGTTTAGCCATAACAACTATGGTCGGAAAAATGCTTGCTGAAACAATAACAAATCAGAATAATAATTTGAGCTTATTTGAAAAGTTTAGACATAAAAACTTTCCTGGATTTGGCGTCATCGATAAGCCATTATTAGTTTTAGCAATGAGTTATTTCAAATTAAAAGATCAATTAAGCCTGAAATAACTTATTTTTTCCTAATCTAGAGCCAGGATCTAGGTGTTTTTTTAATTTTTTTATAAAAAGGTAATTTTCACTAGGTTTATATTTTTTTAAAAGATAATTTTTTTTTAAACCAAGACCGTGTTCTGCTGCCACACTACCTTCACTTTGAATAGTCAAATCATAAATAAATTTAGAGAGGTAATTACAATTCTTTTTTGAGTTTGGATGCACTTTAAAATTGCAATGCAAATTACCATCTCCCAAATGCCCAAAAAAATAAGGAGTAAAGATTTTATTATCCTTTACAAATATATTTACCCTCTTAATAAAGTCAGACCACTTATCAATGG
>CACGSS010000022.1 GCA_902575725.1 uncultured Alphaproteobacteria bacterium
AAATAAGCAAGAATATCTTTGATTTCTTTCCTTTCAAAAAATCTTGGACCTCCTATAATTTCATATGGTAAAGCATATTTAATTAACTTGTCCTCAATACTTCTCATTTGAGCAGTTAGTCTAACTAAAATGCCAATACTATTATTTTCCTGAAACTTTTTAGAAATGTCATCAGATATCCACAAAGACTCTTCTTCCTGAGAATAAAATGAATTTAGATTTATTTTTTGTTCTGGTATTTTTTTGTTAAAACTTACTAAGTCTTTACCTAGCCTATTTTTATTTTTACTAATTATAGATGTTGCTGCATCTAGAATAGAACTATTTGAACGATAATTTTTTGTTAAGCGAACCACGGCAGAATTAAATTCTTTTGGAAAATTTATTATGTTTTCTATATTTGCACCGCGCCAAGCATAAATAGATTGGTCGTCATCACCAACACAAAATAAATTTTTATCTTTATTAAGAATTAATTTAATTAATTCGTATTGAATTAAATTTGTATCTTGAAACTCATCAATAAGAATATGTTCAATAAAATTTTGATAAGATTTATGAATATCTGGATTGTTAGATAAAATATTATAGCTATGTAAAAGAATATCTCCAAAATCTACAGCATTTATTTCAATTAATCTTTGTTGATAATAAGAATAAATATCTTCTAATCTTTCTATAGATGAGAATTTAGATATTTTTTTATGCTCGTTGTAAAAGATCTTATTATCTTTAAGATTTTGAATTTCATTATGATAAAGACCCTCACTTATATCTTTTTCAATCTTACAGTACTCTAGAACTTGTTTTATTAGTTTTTTTTGATCCTCTATATCAAGTATTGAAAAATTAGGTTTTAGTTTAACAATGCTTGAGTGCTTCCTCAAAAATTTTGCAAAAATTGAATGGAAGGTACCTATCCAAGGACTATCGATATTACTTTGAAGTTCATCATTTACCCTTTCTTTGATTTCATTAGCTGCTTTGTTTGTGAAGGTTACAGCTATAATTTTATTAAAATCTACTTTTAGGTTTTTCACAATAAAAACAAATCTAGAAGTTAAAACTCTAGTTTTCCCAGTCCCAGCACCTGAAAGCACTAAAAGAGGTCCTTTTTTGTGCTCAACAGCAATTTTTTGTTCTTTATTTAATTTACTAAGATTCATAAATTGATTGTAGTATAATGAATCAAGATTTTACGTAATGAAAAAACATTTAAAAGTAATTCTTTTATTAATATCTGTTACTTTTTTACAGAATACTAACTTATATGCTGACGAAGAATTATCTGAGTCAGGAATTTCATACGATGAAATATACGATCCAATAGAGCCTATAAATAGAGCAGTTTTAAATTTTAATTTTTTTATAGATGACATAGCTATAAGACCAATAGTGAAAACATATAAATTCATAGCACCAGAACCCGTTGAGAAAGGGGTATCTAATTTTTTTAGTAACTTAAAAGAACCTATAAGAACAATATCTTTTATCTTTCAAGGTGAATTTTATAAATCCTTTAATTCGATTGGACGTTTTACAATAAATACTTTTACTAGTTTAGGTACTTTTGACCTAGCCTCCAGAGTAGGAATGGAAAAAAATGAGACAGACTTTGGAATAACCCTTGCCAAAGGAGGAGTAACAAGTGGTCCATATATTGTAATACCAATCATAGGTCCAAGTAATTTAAGAGACTTTAGTGGTGATGTCGTTGAGTATTTTGTTGACCCAATATCAAATAACGTTCCTAACAGGGAGTATATAGCTGTAGGAAATGGTTTGAATGAAAGAATAGAAATTGATGAGCAACTGGATAAAGTTAGAGAAGCATCCTCTGATAGGTATGAAATGATAAAATCAATTTATTATCAAAATAGAAATGCTCAACTAGAGGAGGAATATATACAAAATTTACCTGTGCCAAAAATTTATATTGAATAGTTTGTCAAACTATATTTACTTAGGTACATGAAATTTCTAATAATTATATTTAGTATAATATTATCCATTTCAACACTACAAGCTTCAGAGGTTTCAGAATGGTTTGAGAAAGAGTCAAACCAATTTTTAGAAATAATTAATAATGATGAAGGAACTGAAAGTGAAAATTATGAAAAATATAAATATTTCATTAACAAAAATTTTGCAATTAAATCAATTGCTTACGGTCTTATAGGTGAAAATGTCATTAATAAAAGTTCTAAAGAAGAATTATCTTTATATATAAATGTTTTTACTGATTATCTTATTAAAACAATATACAAACTAGCTAATTCAAACACTTCAAGTTCTATAACTCTCAAAGATGTAGATGTTAAAGACAACATATTTATAATTAAATCAAAAATTTCAGATAAAAAATCCTCAGCTAATCTTTATTGGAAAGTAGTAAATACAGGGAAATCCTTCAAAATCATAGATGTCATAGTTGAAAATACATCTTATTTTGTTACCAAAAAATCAGAGTTTAATAAAATATTAAGAAAAAATAGAGGGAATTTACAAGCTCTAATTAATGAAATACAAAAAATATAAAAGTTATTGTATATAATTTTTTGGTGGGCCCGGCAGGACTCGAACCTGCGACAACGGCGTTATGAGCACCGCGTTCTAACCAACTGAACTACAGGCCCCATGATTAGAATTGTTACTATTATAATCTTATAAAAAAAAAACAAGAATTTTAATCCAAGACACTTTTAGGAGTCCATAAAAGATTTGAGTTTCTTTGACCTAATAGGGTGTTTTAATTTTCTGAGAGCCTTTGCCTCAATTTGTCTAATTCTCTCTCTTGTAACACTAAATTGTTGGCCAACTTCCTCTAGGGTATGATCAGATGACATTCCAATACCAAATCTCATCCTCAATACTCTTTCCTCTCTTGGTGTCAAAGTTGAAAGTATTTTGGTGGTAGTCTCTCTAAGATTTAGTTGCATAACAGCATCTTCGGGTATAACTGCATTTTTATCCTCAATAAAATCACCCAGAAAACTATCATCATCATCACCAATTGGTGTTTCTAAGCTAACAGGCTCCTTTGCTATTTTTAGAACTTTTCTTACTTTTTCAATAGGCATTTTTAATCTTACAGACAATTCTTCGGGAGTTGGCTCTCTACCCAACTCAAGAATTAATTGTCTGCTAGACCTTACTATTTTATTAATAGTCTCAATCATATGAACAGGAATACGAATTGTTCTTGCTTGATCAGCAATAGATCTTGTAATAGCTTGTCTAATCCACCAAGTTGCATAAGTGGAAAACTTATATCCTCTTCTGTACTCAAATTTATCTACGGCCTTCATCAAACCAATGTTACCCTCCTGAATTAGGTCTAAAAATTGTAAGCCCCTATTGGTATATTTTTTTGCAATTGAGATCACTAAACGTAAGTTAGCTTCAATCATTTCTTTTTTTGCTTGATTTGCAGTTCTTTGACCAGATTGAATTTCTCTAACTTTTTCTTTAAATTCAATCGTATTTTGATTGGCTATTTTTGATAAACTAAGAACATCTTTATAAATTGCTTTTAATTTAACGCTATTCTTTTGAAATAGGATTTTGAATGAGTCGTCCATGGAAACCATATGTTTTTGGTAAAGAGTATATGTATCCTTCAAACTATGACATTTTAAAAATTTATCTCTACTTATTTTGTTTTGAGTGGCTAGAGTTAATAAAGAAACTTCTTTTGACTGTATCTCTTTATTAATTGAATAAAGGTGTGAGATTATTTCCTCTAACTTATGAGGCTTAATTTTAATCTCATTAAAATAATTTAAAATTTCATCTTGGTATTTTTTGAGTTCTTTAAGAGATTTTGTATCAGAAATTTTAGTAATATTTTTATTTTTTTTAATTTTAGTGATATTTTCTGATAAGACTAAAACCCGATCTAATTTTTTTAATATTTCAGGTTTATAAAACTCCTCTATAATAGAAATTGAAAAACTCTCATTTTCAATATCTTCTTCATTTGATGTTTCTTTAAGTTTTTCTTTATCTATTTCTAGACCTTGCGCTTTCATCAATTGCTCTTTTTCTTTAATTAGAACTTTCTTTTTATCATTAATAATTTTTTGGATTTCTTTTCTTTTTGTAGAATTAGAATAAGGATCATTATCCTCATTAAAATATTCATCAAAATCAACAATTTCTCTTAAATTAATTTCATTTTTTTTAACTTGATCAATCCATTTTTTTAAAATGTCAATAGAAGCTGGGCATTCTAGGATCGAGTTCATCATTCTATCTAATCCAGACTCTATTCTTTTTGCAATTGCTATCTCTCCTTCTCTAGATAGTAATTCAACATTGCCCATCTCTTTTAGATACATACGGACAGGATCATCACTTTTTACTCCAGTTGCTTTGTCCTCCTCTTCTGATTCTTCACTCGAGGAAGAAGTTTCTTGTTCCGTAGATGATGTATAAGCTTTAAAGAGTTTAAATAGTTCATCATCATGATTTTCAATGTAATTTAAAAAATCATTAACAGTTATAA
>CACGSS010000023.1 GCA_902575725.1 uncultured Alphaproteobacteria bacterium
AGGCAGCTAACACATTAAAAAATTCTGGTGTAGATATTTTAATATTAGAAATGTTATTAGACATAGACCATTCACAATTATTATTGAATGCTGCTTTACAAACTGGTTTACCCGTATGGGTTGGATTAAGTTGTTGTGTAAGTAAATATGATAATACGATAGTAGGAAGAAATTTTAGAGCTGAAAAAGAAAAATCACTAATTTATGATGAAAAGATATATCAAGAACAACCGAAATTTTTACCTGAAGATGATATAATTTTATTTGAAGATATTATAAAAACACTAACAAATATTGGTGGAGATGTTTATGGTATTATGCACACGTGGTTTCAAGATAGCTATGGTGGATTGAAAATTATAAAAGATCATTGGACTGGCCCTATGATGTATTATCCAGAAATACATAAATTCGATACAAGTACACATGAAGCTATTGCTACATGTAATGAAGATGAATTTGCAAATTCTTGCCTAGAGTTTATTGATGATCAAATACAAATCATTGGTGGATGCTGTGGTGTAAGTGACAATCATTTAAAGAAATTAATTGAAAGATTTTAAATAATGACATTCATAAGAAAAGTGGAAACATGGATAACTAATTCAAAACAAACTGAAGATGGATGGTCGCAAATAAAACCATTTATATTTTTAAAATTAACTAACTCTGATGGTTTTGAGGGCTGGGGTGAGGCTTTTTCATTACCTGCAAGAGAAAAAGGAATTGTTGAAATTATTCATAATTTAATGAGCTCTTTATCTCATGTAAAAGAAATAACACCAGATAGATTTTATACAGAGTCAAATTTAATAGCTAATGGACATCGTGGAATTGACTTTTCCGCTGCAACAAGTGCTATAGAAATGAGTCTTTGGGATATAGAGGGAAAGAAAGAAAAAAAACCTCTTTATAAAATATTATCAAAGGATTATAGAGAAAAAGTTCCTGTTTATGCAACAATATGGAGTGAGGATTTTAAAAATGATGAAAATTTATCATCAAGATGTATAGAAACACTAAGCGATGGTTATGGAGGAATTAAAATATATCCACTTCAAAATAGAACTGTTGAACAAGCAGCAAAATGTGTTTCAAAAATTAGAGATGTTTTAGGCTATAAAATACCTCTTATGTTAGATCTAGCCTGCCCTAAAGATACAAATATATCATTAAAACTAGCTTCAATTGTTGAGGAATTTAGACCTTATTGGTTTGAAGAACCAGTTGATGGTGAAGCAACAAGAGCACTTAAAGATATCAAAGAGAAAACAAGTTTGAGAATTGTTTCAGGTGAAAAGCAATGTGGATTAAATCATTTTATTGAAACTTTAGCTTTGGATGCAGTTGATATTTTCAATCCAGATATTTCAGGTGTTGGGGGAATTATTGATATGATAAAAATAATCAAATTATCTCATGAAAAAAAAGTTACAGTTTCTCCTCATTGTTGGAATTCTATGTCAATTGCAGCATCTGCGATGGTACATGTATGTATGAGTTTTACAAATACAGAAATGGCAGAATTTTTTCCTGAATATATTCCATACTCATTAAGATTTAGTAATCAAAACTATGAAATAAAAGATGGATTTGTCAAAATAGAGGACAATGAAGGTTTAGGTATAAATATTGATACTAAATTGTTAATGGAAGATACATCTTCTTACAGAGAAACAGAATTAACTTAAAAATTAATTCTTTAAAACTGATAATGCTTTAATATGACTAGGGCTGACTCCACAGCAACCACCTATAATTTGTGCTCCACTTTCAACCCATAATTTAGCTTCTTCATAATACTCTTGTGGAGAAATACTCTCTACCACATTCCAATGTGGTTTTTTAAAAAAACCATTATTCGGATATGCCCCAATAACACCATTATAATTACTTTTGATAATTTGAATTCCTTGATTTATCACCTTTATATCGGAATGAGCTATTAATATAGGACCATCATGAATTTTTTTAAATTCATTAATAGAATTTTCAAAATCATCGTAAAAAAATGCTTCAGAATTACTTATACTTTCTTGATATCCAAGCATAAGTTGATTTCTATCTCTGTTCAATGCACACGATATTGAAAGCCATATTGATATATCAAATTTATTAGAACAATCTAATAATGCCTCTATGGTTCTTGTCGATGAAGTCATCGCTTCAAGGATAATTAAATCAACACCTGCTTCAGATAAAATACTTAATTGTTTTAAAAAACCTGGTTTTAAGAATTTTGGTTCAATTCTATCCCAACTACCATATGTAGAAACCGAACCAGCTACACATACATTGGAATTAGAATTATCAATAACATTTTTAGCTATTTTTACACTCGCTTTATTCCATTCTTCAATATGGTTTTCATAGCCATATTCTTTCATTGAAATTGGAGTACTAGCGTAAGTATTAGTCGTAATTATATCTGAGCCTGATTGAATAAAATTTTGATGGGCTTTGTATACGATTTCAGGATTATCAACAGAACATCTGCCAGACCAAAGATTATTATCCATAGATGCTCCAAGTTTTTCAAGCTCAGCACCCATCCCACCGTCAAGAATAATAATTTTTCCTGAGTTCAATTTATTTTCAATATCAGAATAAGACATAAAAATAAAATTAATCTCTATTTATTAAGGTAAGTGTAACCACAAATTTTGTTGCCATCTAAATCTCTGATATAAGAATAATACTCACCTTCATATCTCTCACCTGGGGCGCCTTCATCTTTTGCACCTAAACTTATTGCAGTAGAATGAAATAAATCGACAGCTTCTTTATTATTTATATAAAAAGAAATTTGAGTTCCGTTACCAACTGTTGCTTTTTCTTCATTGAAAGGAGTTGTAACATAAAATTCTACTGCTTCGGGATTTGATTTAGGGGCGTAGGAGCCATAAGTATCAGTTTTTTCAACTCTCTTTAAATCAATAATATCAAGAAGGGTATCATAAAACCCAGTAGCTTTATCAAGATCGTTTGTTCCAACCATGACAAATCCTATCATCTATTTCCAACCACTAATTGCTTTAACTTCCAAATATTCATGCAGACCCCACGTTCCACCCTCTCGTCCATTACCAGATTGGTTGTAGCCTCCAAAAGGTGTTCCAGCTTCAGGAGCATTTCCATTGATTTGAACCACACCAGCCCTTAATTGTTTTGAAACTCTTCTGGCTCTCTCTTTATTCTCAGTTTGTAAAAAATTACCTAATCCATATGGTGTATCATTAGTTATTGAAATTGCCTCTTCTTCAGACTCAAAAGGAATAATAGATAGCACTGGACCAAATATTTCCTCTTTAGCTATTCTCATATCATTACTAACATTTGTAAATACAGTTGGTTTTACATAATAACCTTTTTCAAGATTTGATGGTCTACCCGCTCCACCAGCTACAAGTGTTGCACCCTCGTCAATACCACTTTGATTTTCTAGCTTTACCCTCTGCACAACTATTTCCGTTTGATAAAAATCAACAGTTTCCTGAAAAAATAAATTCTTTTCAGTTAGATACTTACCACCGTTGGTTAGAAATTTTTATATTGTCTAGTCTTCTTGAATTACCGACATTCACTATCCCTGTCGGATTTGATGAACTTGGTATGCCAATGGGTATGCAGATAATCGGAAAAAGGAAAAGTGATTTACAATTATTTGCTTTTGCAAAAAAATATGAGGAAATATTTAACTTTAGTA
>CACGSS010000024.1 GCA_902575725.1 uncultured Alphaproteobacteria bacterium
ATTCATTCATTTTTGCTTGAAGAGTAATGTTGATACCGTCTGCTTGTGAGGTTTGAAAACTTAAAAAAAACTTCCAAGCTATGGGTGATATCACGTAATAGACAACAGCGGCACCTAAAACAAACAAAAAAGGAATAGCAATTAAAGTTGGTAATGAAATTTGTTTCTCTTTTTTAAGTAATCCTGGGGATACAAAAGACCATATCTGAATAGATAAAAAAGGAAATGAAATAAAAGCAGCTGTAAAAAAAGCAACTTTAACGTTTGTTAAAAAAGCCTCTTGAAGAGCTGTATAAATTAATCCATTGCCATCTCCTAAGATTGAAGTTAACGGTTTAGCAAGGAATTCAAATATTGATTGAGAAAAATAAAAAGAAACTATAAATGCAATAATGAAAAAAATTATGACATAAATTAGTTTTTGTCTTAGTTCCTTTATATGATCGAAGAAATTCATTGAACTTTCAACTTCGGTCATTTTTTTCACCTTTCATTATTTCATCATTACTTTTTTCAATAAATTCGTCTAATTCTTTTCCTTCTTTTACAATTGACTCTTTTGTATCTAAAATATCCTTTTTAATATCTTTCACCTCCTCTAAATGAGATATCTCATTTACAGTAGATTTAAACTCTCTAGAAATTTTTCCTAGGCCTGAAGTTATTCCTTTAATAAATTTAATAACAGTTGGTATTTCCTTAGGTCCTACAACTATTACAGTTATGATTAGGATGATGGATATCTCCATCCAACCTAAAGAAAACATTACTGGTCCTTATTTTGATTGTCTTTATTGTCTTGATCTGGGTTAGCAGGTTTTTCATCTTCAGCCATGTTGCTCTTAAAAGACTTAATTCCTTTTGCCATATCTGCCATTAAAGATGGTATTTTACCTTTTCCAAATAATAAAAGAACGATAATTAAAACAATTATCCAATGCCATATGCTAAATGTACCCATTTTTGTAATTTACTACATTATTGATGTCTTATCTAGGAAAAATAAATACGTGGTTTAGATCTAGTGAAAAAGAAACTGAACTAGCAGGAGCAGGTAAAAACTCTCCAATTAACTTGCTATGTACGTGGTGTTTTTTATTATTGCTATCATTCACTGTCATATGAATCATGGCGCTATTTCCAAGAAATTTAGAGTCAACAACAACTCCTGAGTTAGGACTTGTCAAAGGAGACTTTACAACATTTAATTTAATAGCCTCAGGTCTAACTACTACATTTACTTGTTGGTTATCTTTAAAGTCTTTTGTATCTATTATACCTAAAGGAGTTTCACATTTATTATTTAAAATTTTTGTCTTAAAAATATTAACCTCTCCAAACAAAGAGGCAACATAAACATTAGAGGGATTAAAGTATATTTCACGAGGTTTTCCTATCTGAACTATTCTTCCCTTTTCCATTACAATAATAACATTGCTAAGAAACATAGCCTCTTCTGCATTGTGTGTTACTACAATAGCAGAGGAGTCCAAGCTATTGATTAAGTGTAGTGTGTCATCAATAATTTCCTTTTTTAAATTAGTATCTAAATCAGAAAATGGTTCATCTAAAAGTAATAGTCGTGGTTGAACAGCTATTGACCTTGCTAATGCTACTCTTTGCTGTTCTCCTCCACTAAGAGCATGAGGATATTTATCCAGAAAATTTTCAACTTTCGCTAATTTTATTACTTGTTCAATTAATTGTTTTTTATTTACTTTAGTGCTTGCTGCAAAACTAATATTTTCTTTTACGTTCATATGAGGAAATAATGCAAAGTCTTGAAAAACGTAAGAGATTGATCTTTGCTCAGGGGGAGTATTAAATTTTTCATTTGCAACTAATTTACCCTCAAAAGATATTTGCCCCTTTTGAATTTCTTCCAAACCAGCTATTAATCGAATTAAAGTAGTTTTTCCACAGCCAGAGGGACCCAAAATGGAAACAATCGAATTATGCTCTATTGAAAAACTAAGTTTATTTATAGCATTTATCTCACCGAAAGAATGGTGAAGATCTCTCACATCAAGTATCATTATTTTGTGTTAATTGACTTTTTGAAAACTCATCGAGAGTTTCTGCTTGATCGTCATCATCTATAAAGGCTTCATCCTTATTTAAATCATCTGAAACCTCTTGAATATTCATTGAAGCAAAATTTTCATCTAATATTCCAGAGTTTTTCATTTCCTCTATTCCAGGAAGATTATCTAATGTGCCTAAACCAAAATGTAAAAGAAAGTCTTCAGTAGTGCCCCAAAGAATAGGTCTACCTGGAACTTCTTTTCGACCTCCTGGTGCTATCCAGCCAAACTCCATTAATTGATCAAATATTCCTTGCCCTATCACAACTCCTCTAATGCTCTCAATTTCTGATTTTGTTATAGGTTGATGGTAGACAACTATAGCCAATGTCTCAATTGCTTGTTTTGAAAGTCTCTTTTGTATTTCTTTTTTTTCATGAAAGATCTCACTGACTTCTGTATTTGTTAAGAAAATCCACTTATTTGATATTTTTTTTAAATTTATACCTCTATGTTGATAAGCAGTCTCTAAATTAGACATGACTTCAGAAATATCCTCATGAATATCCAGTCTTTTTTTAATTTCATTTTCTGAAACTGGCTTACTTGATGCAAATATTAAAGCTTCAATTTTTTGTGAAGTTTCACTCATCTTTTTTTAAATATATATCAGAAAATGGCAAAGATTGCTTAATTACTATTTTTTTTTCTTCATTTTTATCTTCTTTTGCCATGTGAAGGCTGGCATTGAATGTGCTAGAAAAAAATGATTTATTCAAAATATCCGATTTTAAATTATCAGGTAGTAAACTCTTCAATGTAAACCAATCTTGGTTAGATTGAATTTCCTTAGAAATTACATTTTGACCATCCTTGATCGTAAATAATTTAGTAGAGCTAAACTTTAAAGTATATTGCTGATTTCTTTTATGAATATTTGCATAAGCTTTTAAAAGATCAATGAGCTTGTCTTTTATTACAAAGTTTTTTTCAATTTTTAATTTATGTTTTTGTGTATTTGGAAAGAATTCCTGTTTGAATTTGGGAAGCTCGAATAACTTAATACTATTTTTATTTACAAGTTCTAATATCGTTAATCGATTTGTAAGAAATCTTGTTACTTTTTTAACATCCTCTTCTTTGTCTTTATTTACTAGGTA
>CACGSS010000025.1 GCA_902575725.1 uncultured Alphaproteobacteria bacterium
AATGGCTGGATTATTTTGTCCACAAATTTTTATTTTTATGTTGTTCGCCATATTTTCTTAACAAATCTAAAGGTCTCTTGCTTTCTATTAATTCTCTTCCAATTACAACAAAATTGGCACCATCTTGTATAGCATTATGAACAAAAGCTACCCTTTTTTGATCATCATTTCTAGCAAACATTTTAACACCAGGTGTAATTTTAATTAATTTATTAAATTTTTCTAAAACTTTAAGATCATTGCCTGAACAAATAAGGCCATGAATTTTTACATTAGTTGCTAATTCAGTAAATCTTTTTACAAGTTTTTTTGTATTTTTCTCTTTATATATTTTTTCGCTATCTTTTCCATCTAAGCTCGTCAATAAGGTTACCCCTAAGATTTTGGTTTTAAGTTTATTTTTTTTTATAGAATTTAATGCAGCTTTAATCATTTCCTTACCTCCCGATAAATGCAAGGTAAGAAAATCAGGATTTACGTTTGATAAAGAGTCTATCGCACTGCTAACTGTGTTCGGTATATCATGAAGTTTTAAATCAAGAAATAATTTACATCTCGACTTTTTTATCTCTGATATTAGCTCATTTGAACGATTATTATAAAAAGATCTATACCCTACTTTAAAACCATAAACATGGCGGTATAGTTTTTTAACAATACTAATATTTTGAGTATTTGATTTTAGGTCTAGGGCTATGAAAGATTTAAGTTTTTTCATTTAACTTTTTATTTATATTTTCGCTTGCTTTAAATGTAACCTTCCATTTAGAGGGAATATATATTTTTTTCTTATTTCTAGGATCGGAACCATATCTTGGTTTCATAAATTTAGATTTAAATACACCAAAATTTCTTAGCTCTATAGAAATGTGATCAGAAATTTTTTTTTCTATAATATCAAAAAACCTATTATATATAGCTTTGTTTATTTGAGATGTTAAATCAGTTTGTGATTGCAAATAAGCCTTTAGAATATCAGACTTATTCCTCTTTGGAGTCCTTATCCTCATCCAAAGCCTTACCAAGAATATCTCCTAAAACTGAACCTGAAGTTTTAGATCCATATTTTTCTAACAAACTTTGTTCCTCATCAATTTCTAATTGCCTTATTGAGAGAGCAAATTTTCGATTAGTTAGATCTATGGAGCTAATTTTAGCGTCTATTTTTTGTCCTTCATTATACCTAGATATATTTTGTTCCTCTTTATTTTTTGACAGTTCTTTTCTCCTTATAGTTGTTTCTATAAAATTAGCGACCTCAACATCGATACCGTTATTGTTAATCTTTGTTATGGTGGCTGACACTATATCTCCTTTTGATTTATTTTTGAAAAATTCATGAAATGGATCTGCTGACAGTTGTTTTATACCAAAGCTAATTTTTTCTTTCTCAGGGTCAATTTCTAAGATCTTAACTTGAATACTTTGACCTTTTTGATATTTTTTTAATGATCTATCGCCATTTGAGTCAGTCCATGATAAATCGTTTTTATGTATTAACCCGTCAATGTTTTCATTAAGTTTTGCAAATATGCCAAACTCAGTAATATTTTTCACTTCAGTGTCGATAATTTGATCATTTTTGTATTCATTTAGAATATTCTCCCATGGATTAGGCTCAGTTTGTTTAATCCCTAGGCTTATTCTTTTCTTTTCTTTGTCAATTTCTAAAATTTTAACTCTAATATTAAATCCAACTTCAAGTATTTTATTAGGATGAATATTCTTTTTAGTCCAGCTTATATCATTAGAGTGCACTAAGCCCTCTAAATCTTTTTCTGTAAGTTGGACAAATGCGCCATAATCAGTTATGTGCGTAATTTTTCCATCATAAATTTCATTTAAAATGATTTTATCCTCTATTTTTTCCCATGGATCATCTTTTAGTTGTTTATAACCTAAGCTAATTTTATCTGAGTCATCCGAAACTTTAAGAATTTTAAATTCATATTTTTTTCCAATCTCTAAAACATCAGATGGGTGACCAATTCTGCTCCATGAAATGTCACTTAGATGAACCAAGCCATCAATTCCGCCTAAGTCAACGAAAGCCCCATAATCTGTGAAAGTTTTTACTCTACCCATTACAACAGAATTACTTTGAGATTTTTCTAAGATTTTATTTTTAATCTCTTTTTGTTTCTCCTCAAGAATAGCTTTTCTAGAAACAACAATATTACCCTTGGAGTAGTCCATTTTGAGAATTTCAAAAGTTTCTTCTGTCTTGATCAAATGACTTACGTCTCTAACTGGACGCACATCAATTTGACTAAGGGGTAAAAAAGCATTTGTTCCCATAATTTTTACATAAAGGCCAGCTTTAGCTTTTCCAACTATAAAACCTTTAACTCTTTCTTTATTGTCAAAAACTTTTTGAAGTTTTTCCCAAGACTTCATTTTGATTGCTTTTTCGTGAGAGACTTTTACATTACCCTCTCTATCTTCTAATTTTTCAACGAAAACCTCGATTACTTGTCCAGTTTTTAAATCATCTGACGATCCGGTGTTAAGAAACTCTTCTTTAGGTATTTGACCCTCGCTTTTATATCCGATATCAACAGTTATATGTTGGTCATTTATTTTTAAAATTGTTCCTGAAATTATTTTATTAGTAGCGATATTATTTTTAGTTTCGAATTGTTTGTCTAGCAATTTGCCGTATTCGTCATTTGATATCATATGTCATAATTCACCTTTCAAATTAAGTTACGTTCTTTTAAAGCTTTATTGATGATTTTCAAGAAAAATTAATTACTTAATTGAGACACATGTCTAAAAAACGTTGGATAGCTTGTTTTTACACTTGATTTGTCTTGTATAATATTATTTTTTTT
>CACGSS010000026.1 GCA_902575725.1 uncultured Alphaproteobacteria bacterium
TTTCGATTTTAATATCTGGATTATTATCTTTAACATTGTAGCTATTATCATTAATTAAATAAGATATTTGTTCTCCAGTAATAGGTTCTCTTGTAAATAACTTAGATTTATTGATTATTCCATATGTGTCTAAAGGCACTGAATTAAATGTATTTGATTTCAATTTATCCTCAGGAAAAAAAATAGTTTGTTTAAAATTAGCTTTTTCGATATTTGAAGAAAGCTGTGGCTTGATACCAAACCGAGCGTCAATCACACTAGCTAAGATCTCATTATCAACTTCGATATTCATATTAAAAAGTATTCATTTTATTCAACGGTAACTGATTTAGCGAGATTCCTTGGTTGATCAATATCAGTACCTTCATTAAGAGCAAAATAATATGAAATGAGTTGAAGAGGAATAGTATAAATGAAAGGTGTGTCAATAAAGTTTTCTTTGGGTAGGCTTACATTATGTGTGTTTAATGATTTTCTGTGAATTTTAACACTCGATAAAATTATAACCTTACCATTTCTAGCAGCGATTTCCTCAGCATTAGAAATAGATTTCTCATATAGTTCGTTGTTTGGCGATAAGCAAATTGTTAATGATTTTTTATCGATCAATGCAATTGGGCCATGTTTCATCTCTCCTCCAGGAAAGCCTTCGCTATGCATGTAAGATATCTCTTTTAATTTCAAGGATCCCTCTAATGCAATTGGGTATACAATATTCCTTCCAATAAAATAACAAGTATCAGATTGGCTTAATTTTTTTGCAATTTTTTTCGCCTCTGGTGTAAAATCATTTATTAATTTTTTCAGCTTTATTGGTAATAACTTTAGAATTGCTAAATTCTTATTATAATCTTTTTTCGATATGGAATTTGTCATTTTACCAATTTCAATAGAAAGATTGGCTAAGCTCAATATTTGACAAGTAAAAGCTTTAGTTGAGGCTACACCAACTTCTTTATCAGCATAAGTAGGTATGGTTACATCAGCCTCTCTTACCATACTACTCTGCAAAGAATTAGTGATGACTATAGAGGAATGTTTGTTTTTTTTGATATATTTTAGAGCCATCAAGGTATCCATGGTTTCACCAGATTGTGAAATAAAAATAAATAAAATTTTTTCGTCTTTATTTATTTTTTTATATCTAAGCTCGGAAGCTAATTCTGATGAAGTATCTATATTTGTATATTTATTAAAGTAATACTCACCAACTAAACAGGCATGGTATGCAGTACCACATCCAACAAATATTATTTTTTTGTTTAAAATTAAATTTTTAAATTTGCTTTCAAAATCATTAAAAAATTCTTGTACATAATTTTTTTGAGTATTTTTTATAACTTCAGGCTGCTCATGAATTTCTTTCAACATATAATGTTGATATTTTCCTTTATCATATGGGTTTTGTTTAATTTCATTTTTTTCGAAGAGTATTTTCGCTTTATTTAAACTAGATATTTTAGATTGCTGAATTTTAATAATATCACCATCTTTGAGATGATAAATCTTATCACTATAATCAGATAAAATAGATGAATCTGAGCATATGTAAGAGGAGTTTCTATTATGTGACAAAGCGATTGGACTGCCATTTTTTAATAAGTAAAAACAATTATTTTTTTTTATAAATATAACAAAGGCGTAGTTTCCTTTAATTACTTTTTTAAATACTCTAATAGCTTCATCTGAATTTTTATATTTATTGACTAAATAGGTGAGAAAGTAAAAACTGATTTCAGTATCTGATTGAATATTTTTAGGAATTTCTACAAATCGATTTTGAATTTTTCTATAGTTTTCAATTATACCATTACAAACTAAAGTAAGGTCGTCATTTGCAAATGGATGAGCATTATTTTTACTAACAACTCCGTGTGTTGCCCATCTTGTATGACCTATCACACCATAAAAATTTTTATCTGATACATTTTGAGATTTATTTTTTAGTTCTGATATTTTGCCGACACTTTTAATGGTTTTTATTCGTTCTTTTGAAAACAAGGAAATGCCAGCAGAGTCATACCCTCTATATTCAAGCTTTTTTAAAATATCTATAGAGTTATTCTTTAAAGAAGATGAATTTAAGATACCAACTATGCCGCACATTATTTTTTGTTATTAATTTTATTTTTCTGTTTTGATCTGGCTATTGAAAAATGATTATTTGGTATTGATTTGGTAATTACAGATCCTGCAGCTATGTATGCTTCATTGCCTATATTAACAGGTGCAATAATAGAAGAATTTGAGCCAATAAAGGTATTATTACCTATTTTACATTTAAGCTTATTTTTTCCATCATAATTACAAGTAATAGTTCCAGCCCCAATATTACTATTTGTTCCTATAGATGAGTCTCCAATATAACTCAAATGATTTACTTTTACTCTCTTTGATAATTTTGATTTTTTAATCTCAACAAAATTACCAATTTTTACCTCATCTGCGATAATAACTTCTGGTCTTATTCTTGCATAAGGGCCGATGGAGCAGTTACTACCTATTATGGAATTTTCAATATAAGAAAAGGACTTAATTATAGAATTACTTTTGATGCTTACATTTTTTTTTATAACAACATGTGGCTCAATTACTACTCCTGAAGCGATACTAACATTGCTCTCGATATAGACCGTATCAGGATTAATAATTCTAACTCCACTATCCATTAATTTTTTCTTTATAAAATCTTGAGATGATGTTTCTAATTTATTAAGTTCATTTAAGGTGTTAGCGCCTGATATCACTGTGGCTTTATTTAAAAAAGTAGTCATTTTAAGTTTTTTATTTAAACAGACACTTACTAAATCAGTAATGTAAAATTCATTCTT
>CACGSS010000027.1 GCA_902575725.1 uncultured Alphaproteobacteria bacterium
CAGACTTATATTGGAATGATAAACCTTACGATGTATGTCCAAGAATGACATTAAAAAAACAGATAAAGCAAAGCGCTAAATCTGACCTTAAATTTTTTGTTGGTATTGAGCCAGAATTTTTTCTTATGAAGTGGGAGGGCGATAAACCTGTAAAGGCAATCGATAGAGATCCTATAGATTTAAGAAGGCAAGCTTTCGGATATGACTCTGAATATTCAATTGATGGTATGCATTTTTTAAAAGAAATCATTGATATTTTAAATAACGATTTGAAATGGGATCTTCATGACGTCGTTGCGGAAGGTGCATATGGTCAATATGAATTAGATTTTGGTTATACGGATATATTAGGAATGGCTGATAGATTTGTATTTTTAAGAGTTCTACTAAAAGAAATAGCAAAAAAATATGGATATTTTGTATCTTTTATGCCGAAGACAACAATCAGTGATTGGAGAGCAGGGGCTCATATTAATCATAGTGTTGCTTCAATAAAAAAGAAAAATAATAATATTTATAAGGATGGAAATAAGTTTTCAAGTAAAGCTTATAACGCTGTAGCTGGAATACTTAAACATGGAGCAGCAATTACTGCATTAGCATGTCCTACTGTTAATTCATATAACGGATTTGTTCCAACAGTTGAGGGGCTAGATGGTGGCCGACACACATGGGCTCCAACACATATGACATACGGAAGTAATAATAGATCAGCTATGATAAGATTACCCCAAAATAGATATTGTATAGAAAATAGGGCCTCTGATTTAACTCAAAACCCATATTTAACATTTTCATTATTGGCGGCAGCTGTTACAGAAGGAATTGATAAAAATATGAAGCCACCAAAACCAACTAATAAAAGTCTGTATGATTTGACTGAAAAAGAAAAAAAAGAAGTTACCTCATTACCAAGAAATTTATTAGAAGCAGTAGATGCTTTTGCAGAGGATAAATTAACCAAAAAAGTTTTTTCTGAAGCAATGATAAATAATTTTATTGGATATAAATATGATGAGTGGTCCCGATATCATACAACCACTACTGATTGGGAAATTAAAGAATATCTAAAGTTATTTTAATTGATCAATAGAGAAGAACTTCATAAATATCAATTAGATAATTTCAAATTAAAATCTGGTGAAGTTGTGAATTTACAACTGAGCTACCTTGCTTTTGGTAATCTTAATTCTGATAAATCAAATGTAATTTTATTTCCCACTAGATATGCAGGTACACACCTCGAACAAGGATATCTAATTAGTAATAACTTTCCTATCAACCCTGATAAATATTTTATCATTATTCCAAATATGTTTTGTAATGGCGTTTCTTCATCACCTAGTAATGCAGAAAAGCCATATAATGGTCCAAATTTTCCTTTAATTACAATATATGACAATGTAAAAGCTCAATATTTACTTTTAAAAGAAATATTCAACATAGAAAAAATTAAATTAGTTATTGGTTGGTCAATGGGCGGACAACAAGCATTTCAGTGGGCATCATATTTTCCAGACATGGTAGATAATATGATTTCTATGTGCGGTCATGCTAAAACCACTGAACATACATATGTGTTTTTAGAGGGTGTATATGCTGCTCTGACTTCAGATCCAAACTGGAATTCTGGAAATTACGAAAAACAACCTCAAAATGGAAAAACAACAATGGCCAGAGTATGGGCTGGATGGGCGCATGGGCAAGACTGGTTTAGGGAAAAAAAATATATCGATGATGGCTATAAAGATGCAAAAGAAGTTTTAGATAAACTTTGGAATAGAATTTATTATCGTAAGGATGCAAACGATTTATTAGCGATGATAAGAACTTGGCAAGAGCACGACATTAGCAAAAATAATAAATTTAATAATCAATTTGATAAAGCTCTTAACTCTATTACTGCGCGATGTATTTTAATGCCAGGTAAAAATGATTTATACTTCCCTCCAGAGGATAATGAAATTGAATTAAAAAATATTAAAAATGGCGAATTACGTATCATTCCTTCAAGCTACGGTCACTATGCTGGAGCAGGTAAGTCCAAAGATGATTTAAATTTCGTTAATGATGCTATAAAGGATATATTGGTTACTTAACAATAATTTTAAAATATTTTTTTTTGCCAATCTTGATTATTTTTTCATTATAAGACTTATTAATCATAAGATTGATATCGTTAATTTGGTCGTCGTCAATTTTTATACCACCGCCCTCAATTAGTCTTTTTGCTTCAGATTTTGAAGAGACCGTACCATTGGAGGTTAGTGTATCTATGAGTTTTGAGTCTATTTTAAATTTAATTTCATCAATATTATCGTAAGAATTATTTTCAAAAATTGATCTTGCTTTTTCTTCAGCCTCTTGTGCT
>CACGSS010000028.1 GCA_902575725.1 uncultured Alphaproteobacteria bacterium
GTTTATCAAAATGGTATGTAAAATATGCAAAAGAGGAAAACTATGATCTAGACTATGAGGAATCAAGAAAGATTATTTATGGAATGGCTTACTCTGAATGGAAAAGTAAATATCAATCAGAGGCAACAAAAGAACAAATAGAACAATTTAAAAAAAAATAGTTTAGATGACCGAGAAATTGCCAAATTGGAATTTAGGAGATTTTTACTCCTCTATCAAAGATGAAGGAATAGATCTTGATCTCGAAAAATATAGAAATTTCTCTAAATCTTTTAACAAAAAATACAAAGGTCAATTAGTTAATCAAACTCAAAACCTCGAAAGCATCATAAAAGAGTATGAAGACGGTAATGAACTTGGTGACAAGCTTGGTAATTTTGCTTTTTTGATATACGCAACAAATATGAACGACCAAGAGACGGTTCAATTTTATCAAGGCATGAATGAAAAACTTACAGAGATATCATCAAACTTGATTTTTTTTACAAACGAAATAAATGCTACAAACGACTCAGAATATGAAAATTTTTTATCAAATGCTGGTAAATATAAAAATTGGTTAACTAACATCCGTCGATATAAACAACATCAACTTGATGAAAAGAGTGAGATGATTTTCCTTGATAAGAATTTAACCTCTAACTCTTCATGGGTGAGATTCTTTGAAGAACAAATAAATGATTTAAAATTTAAAATCGATGATAAAGATTTAAATAGTTCAGAAGCTTTAAATTTATTATCTGATCATAAATCAACAACCAGAAAAAAAGCAGCAAAAAGTATTGAAGATGTTTTTAAATCGAATGTAAAAACTTTTTCTTTTATTACAAACACTCTCGCAAAAGATAAAATTACTAATGATAAGTGGAGAAAATACAAATCTCCAACAGACTCAAGAAATTTAGCGAATAATGTTGAAAATGAAGTTGTCGAGGCACTAACTGAAAGTGTTACTTCCAATTACAAGAATATTTCACATCGATACTATAAAATTAAGGCCAAACTTTTTAATCAAGAAAAACTTAATTATTGGGATAGAAATGCACCTTATCCTGACTCACCTAATAAAAAGATAAATTGGTCTGAGGCAAAAGATATTGTGATACGCTCATATGCTAACTTTGATAAAAGTTTTGAAGATATTGTATTATTATTTTTTAATAACAGTTGGATTGATGCCGAATTAAAATCAGGTAAATCTCCAGGAGCATTTGCAGCTTCTACAATTCCCTCAATACACCCTTACATTTTGACAAACTTCCACGGTAAAACCAGAGATGTAATGACATTAGCTCATGAACTTGGACATGGATGTCACCAATATTTGTCTGCTAAACAGGGTTTGCTGTTATCCAGCACTCCACTTACTCTAGCAGAGACTGCAAGTGTCTTTGGAGAGATGATGACTTTTCGAACATTACTTGAAGATAGTGATAAGAGTGCCAGAAAATATCTTTTAGCATCAAAAATAGAAGACATGATTAACACTGTTGTCAGGCAAATTTCATTTTTTGAATTTGAAAAGTTAGTGCACAATGAGAGAAAAAAAGGAGAGTTATCATCTGATCAACTTTGTGATTTTTGGATGAAAACACAATCTGAAAGTCTTGGGCCTAATATTGAATTAACAGATGGGTATAGATATTTTTGGACATACATACCTCATTTTATTCATACTCCCTTTTATGTATATGCTTATGCTTTTGGAGATTGTTTAGTAAACATTTTGATTCAACTTTATGATGAGGGCCTTCCAAATTTTAAGGAAAGTTACATTAGTCTTTTAAAAAGCGGCGGCTCGAAACACTATAGTGAAGTTTTAAAACCATTTAATGTAGACCTCAAACAAAAAAATAGTTGGGAAAAAGGCCTCTCAATGATTTCAGGTCTAATAGATGAGTTTGAAAAAAGTCTTTAGTTTAAAATGAAAGAAGAAAATAATTTAGTATCAAGAGTAAAAAGGTACTCAAAAGTCACAACTTCCATGACTTCTTTAGCTACAAAGTTTGCAGGAAAAAAATATTTAAATTTTGATTTAAGTGATCAAAAGTATGCGGCTCAAATTACAGAGATTTTAGGTAATTTAAAAGGACCTTTGATGAAGGTGGCACAACTAAGCGCTACTATTCCTGATTTACTGCCTGAAGAGTATGCAAGAAAATTAGCTGAATTACAGTCAAATGCACCTCCAATGTCATGGGTGTTTGTAAAAAGAAGAATGAAAGCTGAATTAGGTGAAAATTGGCAAAATAACTTCAAAGAATTTAATCAAGAAGCAAGTTTTGCTGCCTCTTTGGGTCAGGTTCACAAGGCCAAATTGAAAACCAATGA
>CACGSS010000029.1 GCA_902575725.1 uncultured Alphaproteobacteria bacterium
TATTTACGTTTGATCAAAATAAAAAAGACGGTGATAGCTCTCGAGTCTACTTGCCTCACAAAGAAATTTTCAAATCTATAGCAATCGGACAAAGGCTGTTAGTTAATGATGGCAAGGTAAGGTTAAAAGTAAAATCAAAATCTGCTTCTGCAATTAAATGTGTTGTTACAGATGGTGGAGAAATTTCTAATAACAAAGGATTGAATATTCCAGATACAAAACTTGATTTAAAAATAATTACTCCAAAAGATAAAAAAGATTTAGAGCTAGCTATTAAACTTGATGTCGATTGGATAGCTCTTTCATTTATTCAAACTACAAAAGATTTATTAACAGCAAAAAAACTTATTCCTGCAAAATTTAAAGTAATGGTTAAAGTAGAAAAACCATCTGCTATGAAAGAAATTGAGTCGATAACTGAAAATTCTGATGGAATTATGGTTGCTAGAGGAGATCTGGGTGTTGAAACTAACCCAGAAGATGTGCCAATTCATCAAAGAACAATGGTCGCTGCATGTAGAAAATATGGTAAGCCATGTATTGTTGCAACCCAAATGCTTGAGAGTATGATTGACTCACCTACTCCGACAAGGGCTGAGGCCTCTGATGTCGCTACAGCAGTATTTCAAGGAGTAGACGCTGTAATGTTATCTGCAGAGTCAGCTGCTGGTAATTATCCCAAAGAGTCTGTAGAAATGATGGATAAAATAATTAAACGTGTAGAAAGTGATCCTAAATATTTAGCTAATATTCAAAATTATAATTTGAATATGGTAAAAACATCAACAGAGGCAATTGCTACTGCAGCACTTGAAGTAGCCACCATTGCTGAATGTAATTGTATTGCAACATTTTCTCAATCAGGAAGATCTGTTTTAAGAGTAGCAAGGATGAGGCCTGATGTGACCTTAATAGGACTAACAACTAATAAAAAAGTTGCTCGTCAAAATGCTTTAACTTGGGGTACTTTTATGGATGTTGTAGATGAAATTTCATCATCAACTGAGATGGTTGACCGTGCTTGTAAAATAGCAAAGGTAAGAAAAATTCTAAAACATGGTGAAAAAATAATAATCACAGCTGGAGTACCTTTTGGCAAAGTTGGAAGTACAAATATTCTTCGAATAGCTAAAATTATTTCTGAGAGTAAATTAACTTAATCTAGAACAAGCAGTTTTAATTCTTTGGCAGGCATCCTCTAATATGGAGTCAGAAGTTGCATAAGAAATTCTAAAGAAACCCTCTAATCCAAATGCAGAACCTTGTACACCTGCAACACCCACCTCTTCAAGAAGATAATCCATAAAGTCACCATCAGTTAAAAGTTTTTTACCAGACTCCGTTGTCTTACCTAAAACATCTTTACATGAAGCAAAAACATAAAAAGCACCCTCGGGAGTTCTGCAAGACAATCCAGGTGTTTCATTTAAATGTTTTACAACTAAATTACGTCTTCTAAGAAAAGATTCATTGTTTGACAAGATAAAACTTTGATCTCCATTTAATGCTTCAACAGAAGCTGCCATTGATATTGATGCTGTTGAAGATACGTTTTGTGATTGAACTTTGTTCATTGCATTGATCAGACTGATTGGACCTGCTGCGTAGCCTACTCTCCAACCAGTCATACAATAAGACTTGGATAATCCATTCATCGTCAATGTTCTTTCTTTTAAAAATGGGCAGACTTCAGCTATTGTTTTGAAATCATTGGTGTCGTAAACAATCTTTTCATAAATATCATCTGATAAAATAAAAATATTTTCATAACTTTGAAGAACATCTCCAATAGCTACCAATTCCTCTTTAGTATACATAGATCCAGTCGGGTTACTTGGGCTATTTAGCATCAACCATTTTGTTTTTGAAGATATATTTTTCTCCAAATCCTCAGGTGTAATCTTAAAACCATTTTGCTCACCACACTCTACAATTATAGGTTTTCCATCATTTAAAATTACAATGTCAGGGTAACTCACCCAATATGGAGCGGGGATAATAACTTCATCACCTTGATTAATTGTTGCTGAAAAAGCATTATAAATTATGTGCTTTCCACCAACTCCAACTGTAATATTACCAAGCTCATAATCTAAGTTATTATCTCTTTGAAATTTTTTTTGAATTGCGACTTGCAGGTCTGGTGTTCCTTTACCTGGTACATACTTAGTGAAACCCTTATTTATAGCCTCAATAGCTGCGCTTTTAATGTGATCAGGTGTATC
>CACGSS010000030.1 GCA_902575725.1 uncultured Alphaproteobacteria bacterium
CAGAGTCAAATTTACAAGTAGCAGATAATTCTGGAGCTCGATTAATAAGCTGTATAAAAGTTATCGGTGGATCAAAAAGAAGGTATGCAAGAATAGGAGACATTATTGTTGTTTCAGTCAAAGATGCAATTCCAAGATCTAAAGTTAAAAAAGGTGAAGTACAAAGAGCAATTATAGTAAGAACAAAAAAGCCATTAATTAGGGAAGACGGTACTTCAATTAAATTTGACTCTAATGCAGCTGTTCTTTTAGACAAACAAAATGAACCAATTGGAACAAGAATTTTTGGACCCGTCACAAGAGAGCTTAGAAAAAGAAATATGATGAAAATAGTTAGTTTAGCTCCTGAGGTATTATAATGATCAAAAAATACAAAAAAGGTGATGAGGTGATTGTGAGAGTCGGTAAAGATAAAGGTAAGATTGGAAAGATTTCAAAAATTATAAATTCTGCTGATAAAGTTGTGATATCTGGTGTCAACGTAAGTAAGAAACATCAAAAGCCATCTCAAGAGTCTAAAGGAGGTATTGTTGATAAAGAAATGCCAATTCATATTTCAAATATTTTGGCTTATGACTCGAAATCTAAAAAATCTTCTAAAGTAGGTTTCAAAATTGAAAGTGGAAAAAAAATTAGGATCTTAAAATCATCAGGAGACAAATACTAATGTCAAATTCAGTTCAAGAACTTTTCAATGTTTCTGACCAGTTAGCCAAAAATCTAGAAATATCTCATAAGCTTGCTGTTCCAAAAATATCAAAAATAGTAATCAACGCGGGTATCGGAGCTATTAAAGAGGATAATAAAGCTATTGAAAAAATAAAAAGAGATTTATCTCTTATAACTGGTCAATCACCAGTTGTTAGAATGTCAAAAAAAGCTATTGCCTCCTTTAAAGTTAGAAAAGGAATGCCAGTAGGACTTTCTGTTACCCTCAGAAAAAATATGATGATGGAGTTTTACGATAGACTTGTAAATATTGCCATGCCTCGTATTAAAGACTTCAGAGGTTACAACAAAAAGTCATTTGATGGCCAAGGTAACATTACCATAGGTATTAAAGATCATATTATTTTTCCCGAAATTAGTGTTGAAAATGTTGAAAATATCTTTGGTTTTGATATCACTATTGCCACTTCTGCAAATAATGACAAAGAGGGGTACGAACTTTTAAAATTAATGAACTTTCCATTTCTGAATTAACCATGGCAAAACAAAGCGCAATACAAAAAAATATAAATAGAAAAGTACTGATTGATAGACTCAGTGAAAAAAGAAAGAAATTAAAAATCCTTTTATCCAATAAAGATTTACCATTTGAAGAAAGAGTAAAGATACAAATGAAACTTGAGTCCTTACCTAGAAATTCATCAAGAATAAGATACCGAAACAGATGTTTCCTATCTGGTAGGCCTCGTGGTGTTTATAGTAAATTTAATTTATCTAGAATAGCTATTAGAGATATGGCTGGTAAGGGTCAAATACCAGGTTTAACGAAAGCGAGTTGGTAGTATGAGTGACACACTAGCAGATATGATTACAAGAATAAGAAATGGCCAAAAAGCCAATAAAGTTTCAGTCAAAGCGATATTTTCAAAATTAAATGTTAATGTTTGTGATGTGCTCAAAAAAGAGGGATATATTGATAATTTTGAAATTTTAGGTGATATAAAGAAAGATATTTCAATTACACTTAAATATTACAAAGGCTCACCGTTAATTAACAAAATCGAAAAGATTACAAAACAAGGTTGTAGAGTTTATAGTTCAGTAGATGAAATTCCTAAGACAATCGGAGGTTTAGGTACTACAATTTTATCAACTTCAAAGGGCGTAATGTCTGACTCCGATGCAAGGGAAAAAAAAGTAGGAGGGGAAGTGCTAATAAGCGTTTTCTAAAATATGTCAAGATTAGCAAGAAACCCTATTAATATTCCTGAAGATATAAAAGTTTCCATGAAAGATAACGAAATTAACTTTGAGGGTAAGTTAGGAAAATCATCAACTGTTCTTCCTGTTGGAATTAAGGTTGACCATAAAGATAATCTTTTACATTTTTCTGGAGAAAATAAAGCACTTCTTGGAACTATTTACGCAAATATTAAAAATGAAATTATTGGTAATTCAAAAGGATTTGAAAAAAGACTTGAACTAATTGGCACTGGATATAAAGCTAATGTTTCTGGAAAAAAGCTCGTC
>CACGSS010000031.1 GCA_902575725.1 uncultured Alphaproteobacteria bacterium
ATAACATGATACCCCCTACCAATAAAATATTTGCAATATTACTTCCAACAAGATTACCTGCTACTATACCCACAGAATTTAACTTTAATGCTTGAAATGTTGCTGCAAACTCAGGGAGGGAAGTGCCAATAGCTATAATAAATATTCCAACAAGGATTGGCCTAATTTTATAAACGTGTGAGACTAATATTGAATTTTTTATTGCAAAATCACATGACCATATTAATAGAGCAAGACTTATTAATACTCCTAATAAACTCTCAATCAATTCACACCCATTTGATCTTTTTTAAGTTTCCTTATCTCATCTCTGAACATTGCAGCTTTTTCAAAATCTAAATTTTCAGCTGCAGATAACATTTTTTTCTCTAATTTTTGAACATGTTTTTCAAATTTATTAGGACTCAATTTATCAATTTCAGATGTACCCACAGTATAGCTATCTTTTTCATAGATGCTCTCGATAATTTCACCAATATTTCTTTTCACTGATTGAGGGGTAATGTTATTTTTCTTATTAAATTCAATTTGTTTATTTTTTCTGTATTTTGTTTCCTCAAGAGCTGCTTTAATACTTTTAGTTAACACATCTGCATATAAAATCACCTTTCCATCTATATTTCTAGCTGCACGACCTATAGTTTGGACCAAACTAGTTTTTGACCTTAAATAACCCTCTTTGTCAGCGTCAAGAATGGCGACTAAACCACACTCAGGTATATCTAGTCCTTCTCTGAGTAAATTAATACCAATTAAAATATCAATCTCCCCAATTCTTAAAGAGCGAATAAGTTTTATTCTATCAATAGTCTCAACATCAGAGTGCATATATTCAGCCTTTAAATTATGTTCTTTTAAGTAATTCGTTAAGTCCTCGGCATTTTTTTTTGTAAGAGTTGTAATCAATACTCTATTTTTATTTTTGAGTGTTATTTTAATTTCACCCATCAAATCTTCCACTTGATTGACAGTTGTTTTGATCACACACTCAGGATCAATTAGACCTGTGGGTCGTATGATTTGTTCAACATACTCATTTTCGACTTCATTCAATTCCCATGGGCCAGGAGTTGCAGATAAAAAAATAGTGGGGGGACGCATCATATTCCATTCTTCAAAAGTTAAAGGTCGATTATCCAATGCAGATGGAAGTCTAAATCCATAATCTGATAAAGTTTTTTTTCTAGATCGGTCGCCTTTATACATTCCATTTATTTGAGGCACGGATACATGAGACTCATCAATTATAAGAAGTGAGTTTTCTGGAATAAACTCGTATAGAGTTGGTGGTGCTTCACCAGGTTGTCTTCCACTTAAATATCTCGAATAATTCTCAATTCCTGAACATGTTCCCGTTGCCTGTATCATTTCCAAATCAAAATTAGTTCTCTCTTTTAATCTTTGAAATTCAAGCAACTTTTTTTCCTTATCAAATTCTTCTAGTCTTATTTTTAAATCTTTCTTAATTTCTTTAATAGCGTTCTCTAATCGTGGTTTTGGAGTAATGTAATGACTATTTGCAAAGATTTTTACTTCTTCGAAGCTTTGAATGAATTCACCTGTGAGAGGATCAAACTCTTTAATATCTTCCACCTCGTCTCCAAAAAAACTTATCCTCCAAGCTATATCCTCTAAATGTGCAGGAAAAACATCAACCCGATCTCCAGTTACTCGAAACATACCTCTTCTAAAATCAATATTATTTCTTTTATACTGTAACTCTACTAATTCTCTCAGGAACTCCATTAAATTAATGTTCTGTCCTTTTTTTATTTCTAAAGTCATTTTAGAGTAAGAGTCAACGGACCCGATGCCGTATATACATGAAACACTTGCTACAATAATTACATCTTCTCTTTCTACTAATGATCTAGTTGCTGAGTGTCTAAAACGATCTATTTGCTCATTTATAGAGGACTCTTTTTCTATGAATGTATCTGATCGTGGTACATAAGCTTCTGGTTGATAATAATCATAATAACTCACAAAATACTCAACTGCATTTTTAGGAAACAATACTTTTAACTCCTCATATAATTGAGCAGCCAACGTCTTATTTGGAGCCATAATCAATGTTGGTCTGTTATATTTTTCAATAACATTTGCAATTGTAAATGT
>CACGSS010000032.1 GCA_902575725.1 uncultured Alphaproteobacteria bacterium
CGACAGTGATAAAGCTGATTTACAAAAAAAGGTACAATTAATTAAAAACAAAATTGATGAGCTAGAAAACGATATTTCAATAATAGATGAGCAATTAAAAAATAATTTATCTAGTCTGCCAAACCTACCACATAAAGATGTACCTGTGGGAAAAGATGAAACCTCAAACAAATTAATAAAACAAGTTGGAAAAATTCCTTCATTTAGTTTTAAACCAAAATCCCACTATGAACTTGGAGAAAATTTAGAAATGATTGATTTTGAGCAAGCTGGTAAAGTATCAGGTACAAGGTTTGTATATTTAAAGAAAAAGATAGCACAATTAGAAAGAGCTATAGCTAATTTTATGTTGGATAAACACACAAATGAATTTAATTATACAGAAATTAACCCACCTAACTTAGTACGAGATGCTGCAGCTTATGGAACTGGGCAATTGCCAAAATTTTCAGAAGATTTATTTAAAACTAACACAAATCATTGGTTGATACCAACTGCTGAGGTGCCTTTAACTAATTTAGTATTAGATACAATCGTATCTGATAAAAATTTGCCACTGAGGTACACAGCTTGGACACCATGTTATAGATCTGAAGCTGGAGCAGCAGGAAGAGATACAAGGGGTATGATAAGACAGCATCAATTTTCTAAAGTCGAATTAGTTAGCATAACTAAAGAGGATGAGTCGGAAAAAGAGTTGGAAAGGATGTTAAATTGTGCAACTTCTATACTAGATGATTTAAAAATTCCTTACCAAGTTATTTTATTATCTTCTGGTGATATGGGTTTTTCTGCAGAAAAAACTTATGATATTGAAGTGTGGTTACCTGGCGAGGGAAAATATAGAGAAATATCTTCCTGCAGTAATTGTAATTCTTTTCAAGCTAGGAGAATGAATGCTCGTTATAAAGACTCAGATCAAAATAAATTTGTTCACACTTTAAATGGATCTGGTCTAGCAGTAGGGAGGACGTTAATAGCAATTTTGGAAAACTATCAAAATGAGGATGGTAGTATTAGTATTCCACAGGTCCTGAAACCATACATGGGGAATTTAGATAAAATCTCTAAATAATTATATTCTTATTAGAGCAATAATATTTAAAAAATTGGTAAGCAGACCTACCTGTTCTGTTTCCCCTTGAAAAGATCCATTTGAGTGCATTATTTTCAATCTCATTATCAAATTCTACTTTATAAAATTTACAATAATTTTTAATTATTAAGATAAAGTCTTTCTTACTTAAGTTATGAAAACTAATCCATAATCCAAATCTATCAGATAAAGATAATTTTTCTTCAATCCCCTCATCTTGAGATATTGCAGATGATCTCTCATTATCTAACATATCTCTCTTCATTAAATGCCTTCTGTTACTTGTGACATATACTAAAAATTCGTAGTTTGAGTTGTAAAAAGATCCTTCAAGAAACGATTTAAATTGAATATACCTCCTATCATTTTGTTCAAATGATAGATCATCAATAAATATTATGATTTTTTTGTCGAACTTATAATTTAAAAAAATATTTGGTAAATCTGACAAATCTTCACTATTAATTTCTAATGTTTCAAATTTATCATATTTATGAGCATAATTTTTTAATATACCTCTTATAATACTACTTTTGCCACTTCCACGCACACCCCATAAAAGACCATGATTAAAAGCTAAACCCTCTAAAAAGTTTTTTGTATTTTCCTCTATTTTTTTTATTTGTTGATCAACACCATACAAAAGCTTTAAATCAAGGACTTTATTGAATGGTATTTTATCTAAAGAATTTTTTGATCTATTCCAGCATAGTAAATATTTATTTTTCAATTTTATGTTGACTTCATTGATGATTGTGAGATTTTAGTGCTTATTTTATTAATTTAAAGGATTTAAATCATGGAACAACTTGCAGGAATTCTACCACTTATATTAATTTTTGTCGTTTTCTACTTTTTACTTATTAGGCCCCAACAAAAGAAATTAAAAGATCACAAAAATATGATCGCA